>JAHZEA010000014.1:2362-65950 GCA_019422065.1 Lachnospiraceae bacterium
CTCTTGCCCTTGAGACATTTGCTTACAGAGTAGCTAAGACAATAGGTGAGTATGTTGCTACAATGAACGGTGTTGACGCTATCGTATTTACAGCAGGTCTTGGCGAAAACAGCGGTCCTACAAGACAGCTTATTTGCAATTACCTTGGATATTTAGGCATAGAGCTTGACAGCTACAAGAACTCACTTAGAGGACAGGCTGTTGAAATTACAACAAAACAGTCAAGAGTTCAGGTATATGTAATACCTACAAATGAAGAGCTTGTTATTGCAAGAGATACAAAGGAAATTGTTGAAGCTCAGGCTTAATTAAACTCAGCCGGAGAATTTATTCTCCGGCTATATAATGTTTTGTATTTTTTGGCGTAAAATATAAAAAATATTTGACAAATTTATTGTCATTGTATATAATGATAAAAGTGTGACTTTCGGGGTGATAGTGTGTTTGTTGATATTTCTGAAATTTTAATGAAAAAGGGCCAAAGTGTTACTTTTGATATTTCAAAAGATTTATCATCAGACGATTATAAGCCCAATATAAATAAGTTTCTCTCGCCTGTAAAGGTTGAAGGAACAGTTACCAATGTTGACGGAAAGTTTGAGCTTAAAGCTAAGGGTTCTGTTAATGTGCTTTTAAGCTGTAGCAGATGCCTTAAGGATATTGAGCAGGAGCTTTTATTTGACATTGATGAAATTTATACTAATACAGGCAATGAAGAAGAGGCAGAAACTTTTAATGGAAGTATAATTGAGCTTTCCTCTGTTGTTAGAAGAAGCATTTTATTCAGCCTTCCTATGAAGGTTGTTTGCAGCGAGGACTGTAAAGGTCTTTGTCCTGTATGCGGAAAGGATTTAAACGAAGGTGAGTGTAACTGCGATACTTCTTATATAAATCCTAAGTTTGAAAGTCTGCGTTCTCTATTCAAGTGTGATGAGGAGGTGTAGAAATGGCTGTACCAAAGGGAAAAGTATCAAAAGCAAGAAGAGATAGAAGAAAGGCACAGAGCTGGAAAATAGCTACTCCTACATTAGTAGCTTGCAGCAAGTGCGGTGAATTAATGGTACCTCACAAAGTTTGCAAGAACTGTGGTTCTTACAACAAACAGGTAGTTTTAGACGTTGAATAATCTAAACATCAGGAAGGCAGCTTTAAGATTTTGTTAATCTTGATGCTGTCTTTTTTATAATTTTTATTTCAGGAGTATATAATTTATGGATAATGTTAAAATAGCTGTAGACGCCATGGGCGGCGATAATGCTCCTTTTGAAATAGTTAAAGGCGCTGTTGAGGCGGTTAATGAGTTTGGCTCCAATATTATACTTGTAGGACCGCAAGAAACAGTTGAAAAAGAGCTTGCAAAGTATACATTTGATAAATCTAAAATATCCATTAAAAACGCCACAGAGGTGATTTCAACTGATGAGTCACCAACAAATGCCATAAGACGAAAAAAAGATTCATCTATTGTTGTAGGGCTTAATTTAGTTAAAAATGGCGAGGCTTCGGCTTTTGTTTCGGCAGGAAGCACAGGCGCTGTTTTAACAGGCGGAACTTTTATAATTGGCAGGATTAAAGGCATTGAAAGGCCAGCTCTTGGTACATGCCTTCCTACAGTTAGCGGGTTTACATTTCTTTTAGACAGTGGAGCTAATGTGGATTGTAAAAGCACTTATCTTTTACAGTTTGCAAAAATGGCGTCGGTTTATGTTGAGCATGTTATGGGTGTTAATAACCCAACTGTGGGCCTTATTAACATAGGCGCTGAAAAAGAAAAAGGCAACGCGCTTACTAAAGAAACTTATGAGCTTTTAGAAGGCTCGGAGCTTAATTTTATTGGCAATGTAGAGCCAAGGGACATACCTTTCCAGAAGGCGGATGTTTTGGTATGCGATGGTTTTGCAGGAAACACAGTACTTAAATTTGCTGAAGGCTTAAGCTCGGCACTTATAAGCATTATAAAAGACGAGATTACAGCCGGACTTTATAAAATACCGGCAGCGTTTTTAATTAAGCCTTTTAAAAATATTAAAAAAAGATTCGACTCAGAAGAAGTCGGCGGAGCACCATTTTTAGGCTTAAAATCCCTTGTTGTCAAGGCTCATGGAAGTTCTAAGGCAAAAGGCATAAAAAATGCCATAAAACAGTGCGAAATTTTTGTTGAAAAAGATATTGTATTAAAAATAGAAGAACAGCTATAATGTATTAGTAATTTATATCAATTTTATTTTTTGGAGGGTGTATTGTTATGGATAAAGCGCAGGTTATTTCAATAATCGCTGAGCAGTTAGGAATTTCTGAGTCTGAGATTTCAGAGGAAACAGCATTTGCTGATCTTGGCGCAGATTCTCTTGATTTATTCCAGATAATTTCTGCTCTTGAAGAAGAGTTCAATATTGAGTTTGATAATGAGCAGGTTGAAAAAATCAAGACCGTAGGCGACGCTATGGAATATATTAAAGCGGCGGTGGAGTAATTATATGAACAATCAACTGACAGAATTTGAAAGTATAATTGGCTACAGTTTTAAAGACAAAAGTATTCTTTCTCTTGCATTAACTCATAGTTCATATGCTAACGAGCATAAACTCGGAAAGTTTGAGTATAACGAGCGTCTTGAGTTTTTGGGTGATGCTGTATTGGAATTTTTCGTTAGCTCTTATATATACGAAAAATATCCGGAACTGCCTGAGGGCGAGCTTACAAAGCTGCGCGCCAGTGTGGTTTGTGAAGGGTCTCTTGCTAAAAAAGCGCATGATATTCATTTAGGTGATTATCTGTTTTTAGGTAAAGGCGAGGAGCTTACAGGTGGCAGAAACAGAGAGAGCATATTGGCAGATGCTTTTGAGGCTGTTATAGGCGCTGTTTTAATAGACGGTGGTATTGACTGTGCTCAAAAGTATGTAATGGGACTGATGCAAAATGTAATCGATTCTGTCAGGGGCAGCTTTATGCTTATGGATTACAAAACGAGGCTTCAGGAGGAGATACAAAAAAGCAGCAAAGAGCCTGTTTGCTACGCCATTGTTAAAGAAACAGGTCCAGACCACGGTAAGCTGTTTGAAGCTGAGGTTTCTCATCATGGGCAAAAGCTTGGTTCAGGCTTCGGTAAAAGTAAAAAAGAAGCTGAGCAAAATGCCGCTAAAAACGCCTTAAACAATATGAAAAAGTGATGAAACAGGAAATGCCTTAATTGGCGTTTCCTGTATTTTTCTATGCGTATTTAAAACTTGGAGGTGTAGATATGAAGGCACAGTATCTGACGCCGGCTGTTACGGTTTTTGATAACAACGGCAATGTTGACGAACAAGGCTGCTGTAGGCTTTATGACCATTTAATTTCTGGCGGCATTGACGGAATAGTGGTTATGGGAAGTACGGGCGAGTTTTTTGAAATGACAATGGATGAGATTAAAAGGCTCATTGACATTTCTACACAGCACTGCAAAGGCAGGACAAGGCTTTTAATAGGTACAAGCCGTATGATAGCCGATGAAACAATAGAGCTTGGAAATTATGCCGTTGAAAAGGGCGCTGATGGAGTTATGATTATATCTCCTTATTATTTTCAGCTTTCTGATGAGAGTATTGAATATTATTATGACTTGGTATGTGACGGCATAAAAGGCGATATTTACCTTTACAACTATCCAGACATAACAGGGCACCAAATTAATTACGATGTGGTTTTAAGGCTTTTAAAAAAGCATAAAAACCTTAAAGGCATTAAAGATACAACAGCCCTTGTTTCACATACACGTGATTTAATTAATAATATACTGCCTGAATATCCTGATTTTGAAATATATAACGGTTTTGACGAGAATTTTGCTTATGTAGCTCTTTCAGGCGGAGCTGGCGTTATAGGTGGCTTATCAAACCTTATACCTGATATATTCTCAAAATGGGTTAAAGCAGTAAACAGCGGTGATGCAGAGGGTATAGCTCAAGGTCAGAAAGTTATAGATAAGGCTATGGAAATATATGCTATAAACAAACCTTTTATACCTACAATTAAAAGAGCACTTAATTTACGCGGTATAAATATAAATGAGTATGTTAAACCACCGTTTTTGCCTATTAACGACAAACAGGAAGAAAAGTTAATAAGCATAATGAAAGATATAGGCATACTTTGATACATATACAGTCTTGTTTTTGATTAGATATTAAAAACAGGGCTGTTTTTTTACTTTCAAACAATATATAATTGTGATTGTTTTGTGAAAATTATCACTTAAATTGTATATTTTTTGTTTTATTTATGTATATATTGAATTTGTTTTATAAGAGGTATATAATAAAAATATGAATATATGGTTATAAATGTATATTGATTTAGTTATAATGTGGAAATGTTTAAAAGGAGGCGAAGATTTGAAAAAACGTATTATTAGTTTAATTTTACCTTTGGCTTTTGCTTTTGCTGCGGCAGGGTGTACTGTAAATTCTGTTTCAGATGGGGATTTTTATAAAAAAGGTCTAAGTTTAGTTGAAAAAATGGATGATATGGCTGAATGTGCTGATTATATAGCTTTGCTTTCATCATCACAGGATATGAGCAGTATTATTAAAGAAATTGGGGGCAATGACTACTCTAAGCCTAAAGCCGTTTATAAAGTAACAGTTACGCCAGAAGAAGTAGATAATATTATTACTGAAATGTTAGGTGAAGATATTAATTTACCTGATGAGATTTTATCTGAAGCAAGAATGCGTTTAGTTTTGTCTTTTCCTTCAAGAATAAACGCTATGGAAGGCTCTTATGCTTTAGCATCTACAAGTATTTTAACAAAAAGTGAAAGCTTTATAAGCAGCTCAAATGAAGAATACAGTATGTATTTCTATATTTATGACGGTGGGTATTCTGCATGTGTAACATTTATTCCGGGAGAAAACAATATAGTTTCCTCTACAGGATATTTTATTATAAATGATGATTTATCAAATGTTGCTTCACAGGACGAGTTTTCACAATGGCTTTTTGACATTACAAGACTTATAGATGTTGAAGTTGAAGAAGTTTCGGAAAGTACAGAAGCAAAATAAATACTTCTAAAGCCAGAAAAAGTTTTTATAGGGCTTAATTATGAATTTGCTGAATTTTTTAATTAATCATATTAAAAATATGCTTTAATAAGAAGCATTTAAGGGGGAATTTTTATGAAATTATTTTCTAAAAGAGCTGCTGCAATAGCTGTTGGCTTTTCGCTGTTAGGCTCAGTTGCAGCATACGGAGCACATCCGGCAGGATATTGGCCATATCTTCAGGCATTTCAGCAGGCACAGCAATCGGGGGATAAAAATGCCATGGTATCAACAGGTGAGGCACTGCTTAATTACTACTCAGGGCTCCCTATGGATACTGATACAGCTGGAGTAAGGTATAATGTTTATTACAACAATTATTCCATTTATGAAGGCATGGGCAAAATGCAGCAGGCTAAAGAAGCTCTTCAGGGGGTTATTGATACAGGTACATATCTTAACTTTACTGACGCTGTAATTATGGCTAAAGAAAGAATTAGAAAGATTGACCCTAAGGCTGAGGTATATACTGTTTCATCAACTCAAACAGCGCCATATTACGGAGCTAAAAATGAGCCAAAAAGCGGTACATTATACGGAAGATGCTATACAGAAGCAGCTGAAAGCAGTTTATACGATTGTTCTATAGTTTCGTTTTATGTAGAGCTTGGAAGCGGACATAATTCGGCTCAGGACTATGCTTGGAAGATAGATGAGTTTGATAATGGCAGCAGAGCTATATTAATTAATTTAAACTTCCCAAGCGAAGGTGGAACAGTTTCTCAGGTAAACAGTGGCAGTCTTGACGGAGAAATTAATGAAACACTTTCATATTTAGCTACCCTTAAAGGTCCTGTATTCTTACGTATAGGCGGAGAAATGAATGTTTGGACAAATAAAACAACACCGGCTGATTTTAAAACAGCTTATGCACATATAGCAAGTATGGCAAGAAGCAAGGCGCCTAATGTTGCTTTAGTATTTTCTCCAAGTTATGCTTCACCTTGGGGAGAAGACATGGAAAGCTTTTACCCAGACTCATCACTTGTTGACTGGGTTGGCGCTTCGTTATATATGAATAAATACCAGTTTGCAAATAATATGAGTTCAGCAGGGGATGCCAACGATATGTATTTCGGTCTTGGCCAATATGCTGATGCTGTTAAAAACCTTGAGCATGTAGCAGATATTGCAGCTAAGTACAATAAACCTATAATTGTAACAGAATCAGGCAGCGGATATGCTTCTTCAAGCGGTGGAGAGGATTTATCTGCATTTGCTGCAAACCGCTTAACAGAGCTTTATGGAACAATTAATATGGTATATCCTCAGGTTAAGGCAATACTCCATTTTGACAATAATTTAGGCGGTTTTATGTATTCTTTAAATGGCAACAGCACAGTAAAAGCAGCCTATGACAAAGCTACAGCTGATAACCCTACACTTGTTAAATCAGTTGGACAGAGCGCACCTTCTTTTGTAAAGCTCAACGGTGCCAGCGGTTTAACAGGCAATATTACATTAAAGGCTTATTGTGATGTGCCTAATCAGAGTGTTACAGTTACATACACAATAGATGGAGCACAGAAGGGCTCATCTTCGGCTATGCCTTTTGGTGTAAATATTGATACAGCTTCTCTTTCAGCTGGTGAACACACACTTCAGGTTGTATTTAAAGCTTCAAACGGCTACAGTGTAACTAAAACTTACAGCATGGTAAAAGATGCTTCTGGAGCAGTTTCTTTTACTCAGAAATAAAAAGAACAGTAATTTAATGCTTTGATTATATTAAAAAAGGCTTTTCATTAAATCATTGAATGTTAAAAGATAGATGTTTGTCTAACTTTTTATCAGGCGGGATTAAATGAAGGCCTTTTTTGTTGTTTATAATTATTGATGCATAATTAATCTTAATAGTAAGTAAGTTATTGAAAAAAAGCGCCAAATAAGATATACTAAAAACAGTCGTAGTAGAAATTAACGGGGGTATTAAATGTGACAGAGGCAGTCAGCTGCGGCGGCATTGTAATTCACAAATGGAAAATACTGCTTTTATACAAAAATCAAAATGGCAAATATATGGGCTGGGTTCTTCCTAAAGGAACAGTTGAAGAAGGCGAGTGCCATGCTCAAACGGCACTTAGGGAAGTCCATGAGGAAACAGGCTCAAGCGCTAATATTATTAAATATGTAGGTAAAACGCAGTATAGTTTTCATGGAGATGATGACATAATAAATAAAACAGTTCATTGGTATCTTATGGAGACAAATTCATTTTTCAGCAGGCCGCAGAGTGAGGAATTTTTTGCAGATTCCGGCTTTTACAAGTTTCATGAAGCCTATCATCTGCTTAAATTTAATGATGAAAGACAAATACTAAAAAAAGCGTATCAAATTTTTAGCGAAATTAACAAAGACAGTTTTTTTGAAGATAAAAACTTTTTCAAAAACTACTGTTAAAAGTTTAAGGAGGGATGCGAAATGAAAAATTTCAGCGTAGAAGATGTAAGTTCAATCATTAAAGACATTAGAAACTCAGAGGAGAAAAAATCTCTTTATATTCTTCTTGGAGTATTTGTGGCTGTAGCTGCTGTTGCTATAGGCATTGCAGCTTTATTTATTAAAAAGCATTGTGATGAATGCAATGAAGATGATTTTTATGACGACTGGGATACTGAAGACGAGTGTGCCGACGATTGCTGCGGCTGCGAGTCTGACGAGAACGAGTAATTAAGAATTATTATAAAAACAGACTGTGTGTTAATATGCAGTCTGTTTTTTATTTGATAAGCAAAGAAAAATTTATGCTTATAATCAATAGTATATTTATTTTAGTATTAAGAATTTTAAGTTGTATTTAGCTGCAAATAATAATAAAATACTGTAACTGAATTATTTTACTGTTTACATTCTATAATTTGTATTTATGTGTGTAAAATAGATTTTAATACTATATGGAAAACCCCTTTATTTAAAACAAGTAGTTTTAAAAAGGGGTTTTTGTGTATATCAGTTTTTATTTAATTAATAGGGTTTACCCTGCAATTTCTTCTAATTCTTCCATTTCTTCTTTAGTAGGAGGTGTATCGAAAAATGGCTTGAAATTTGGGTCTACAGTACCTATGCCCATATAACGAGCCTTATAATCTTTAAGAAGTTTAAAGAAGTCTTTATTAAGCAGTACAAGTACAACAAGGTTAATAAAAACAGGTATTACAAGGCATATATCGGCAATAGCCCAGTTAATTCTTGCGCCGCCGCCTGTAAGCGTAATAATTGTTACAAGAAATACGTTAGGTATTGGGAATACAAATTTAAAAACAGATATGCAAGTATCCCTAATTTTTGGATGGTTTCTTAAAAGATGTTCAAATATGTTGTTGTAGTATGAAAACCATCCAGCAGTTGTAGTAAGACCAAAAAGAAACATCATTACACCTATAAATACAACTCCGCCATAGCCATAAAATGTTTCAAAAGCTGCAACTGTAAGAGTTGCCCCGTCAAGTCCTGAACTCCAAAGACCAGTAACAAGAACTGCAAGAGCTGATACTGAGCAGGTAATAGCTGTATCAACAAAAACTTCTGTTGCTCCCCATAAACCTTGTCTAACAGGGTGTATTGTGTGTGCTGAACTATGAATAAGAGGTGAAGAACCTTGTCCGGCTTCATTAGAGTTTATGGCTCTTGAAATACCAACTCTCATCATATGTGTTACAGTAGTGCCTGCAAATCCGCCAAAGGCAGCCATAGGAGTAAAGGCATAAGAAAATATCATTGCAAATGTAGAAGGTACATTTTTCCAGTTTGCTATTATAAGAACTATACCGCCAAGAACATATATTATACACATAAATGGAACTGCTGCTGAGCAAAATTTTGCTATTCTAGGAATTCCTTTAAATATTATGTAATATATAAGAGCTGTATAAAATAATGTGACAACTATAGGGTTAAAACCAAAGCATGTGTTGAGTGTTTCTGAAAGAGTATACGCCTGTGAACCACCTAAGAACTGAGCAATAAAGCCTATACCAAATACCCACATTATAATTGCAGCCCATTTCCAGCCGCGTACTTTAATCATAGCTTTTTCTATCATTGCTGTAGTACCGCCGAAATAGTCTCCTTTTTCGTTTTTTGAGCGGTAATAAACTGCTAATGAAACTTCTGCACACTTAATAATCATTCCAAAAAGCGCCCATACCCACATCCAAAATACAGCTCCAGGTCCGCCGGTAGCAATGGCTGTGGCTACACCGCCTATATTTGTTCCGCCAACGGAGCCGCCTATAGCTATACACGCAGCTTCAAATGGTGAAACTCGGCCTTTGCGCTTACTGTTTGATTCCTTGGCTCTCATAGCGCCAAGAGTATGCTTCATAATATGGCCTATATGAAATACAGAAAAGAATCCACTTCTAACCATATAATATAAGCCGACAACAATTACAAAAATTATAAACGGCATTCCCCAAAGTGTACTGGCAAGATTTTCGATAAATTCTATAAACAGCATATGTACTCCTCCTTATTTTAGTTTTTTCAATAAAAAAATTAATTATTTTCCTCCTTTATATTTTATTATTTTACTCTTTGTTTGGTCTTTTTACTATAGTGCGGTTGTAATAATTGTAAATTCGGTCTATGTTTATTTAAAAACCTCAAGTGCCTGATTAAAATCTTGTATAAGTTCTTCTGCGTTTTCCATACCTACAGATACCCTCATCATACCATCGGTAATACCTATTCTAAGTCGTTCTTCTCTTGATTGATTTGAATGTGAAGAAAGCACAGGGTATGAAAGAGATGTTTTAAAACCACCAAGAGTCATAGCGTAATGTGGTATATGCAAGCGTCTCATAAATGCATTAATTTTATCCATGTCTTCAGGCATAAGGAAACTTAACATTGCCCCAAAACCGTTTTTGAATTGTTTAACTGCGATTTTATACTGTGGATGGCTTTTTAACCCTGGATAATTAACTTTTTCAACATATGGATTTTTATCAAGTGCTTCTGCTAAAAGAGCGGCATTTTTACACTGGCGCTCAAGCCTAACATCAAGTGTTCTTAATGAGCGTAAACACATATAAGAGCTGAAAGGGTCTAGTATTGGGCCCATTACGGTTTGTCTTGCCATTATTTTATTTAATAATTCGTTAGATGCTGTTACAGAGCCGCCGCATACATCACTGTGGCCGTTAGCAAACTTTGTAAGACTTAATATAACAACATCAGCTCCCAAATTTAACGGACAAATAGTATAGGAAGTTGTAAATGTATTATCTACAACATAAAGAGCATTGCTCTGGTGTGCTATTTTTGCAATTTCTTCTACATCTATAACGCATATTGTTGGGTTAGTTACCACTTCTGAGTAAAGAACTTTTGTATTTGGTCGAATTGCATTTTTAACAGCTTCTTTGTCTGAAAAATCAACTACTGTAGAAGAAATACCATATTTAGGCAATATTTCTTCTATTAACATAAGCGTTTCGCCATAAAGAACATGGTCGGCTACTATATGGTCGCCTTGCTGGAGCAATGCAAAAAGAGTAGTTGATATAGCGGCCATACCTGATGAAAATACACATGATGCTTCGCCGTTTTCCAAATAGCTTATCATTTCTGAAAGCTCGTTTCGGTTAGGATTTCTTGTCCTTATATAGCTGTATCCTTTTTTTGAATAGTAATCTTCCAACTCATCAAGGTCATCAACGCAAAATGCTGTTGAAAAATACACAGGCGGAACAATTGGTGTAGCCATAGGCCTGTTGTCAATTATAAGTCCTTTTTCTGTTAAACTAGTTTCTCTGCTGTACATGATAAAAACCTCCTTTATTGTTTGTGATGTTTTGTATTAATATAAAGAGCAAAAACCGTGCCAAAAAATATACTGCGTAAAAGAAGGGTTTTTGAGTACATTTGGAGAAAATAAGTAATAAATGGGTTAAAAAATGGGATTAAATTCTAATAAAATGGGTTACAAAATGCAATAATGGGAGGAATTGGAATGAATGGTACAGTTGCTATTATTTCCGGACGCTCAATGTGGGGTGTTTATTTAAAAAATTTATTGGAAGAAATATTTGAAGGAAGTTTTGATATAAAAATATATGGCAGTGACAATAATACTTTGTTTCAACCAATAGACGCACAGCTTGTAATATTTTCTAAACCAATATTATTCTGCCTTGCCCAAAAATATATAAAGCTTCAAACGCCTGTTATTGGTATATCGCACACAATATCAAAAGAACAGTATAAAAAAATATGTGCAATTCCTGCCGGTAAAGAAGTTTTGGTTGTTAATGATTCTGAAATGTCAATTATTGAAACTATTCAAGTTTTCCACGCTTTGGGTATAAACCATATTGATTTTGTTCCTTACGCTGAAGGTGTTGAAATTAACAAAAATATTGATACTGCTATTACGCCGGGAGAAAAGAGTCTTGTTCCAAGTTACATTAAAAATGTTGTTGATATTGGTGAAAGGCTTATTGATTCTTCTTCTATTACTGAAATAGCTATGTATATGGGTCTTGAAAAACAGCTATATTCTGACAGAGTAAAAAAATACTTTGATTCTTTAATGCCTATTAAATCACAGTTATATCAGCTTTTTGACAAAAGCAGACATGCCGCAAGCAGGATAGAGGGGCTGTTGTCTATGTTGGATGATGGCGTAATTATAGCTGATGAAAACGGCATTATAATAGAAAGCAATAAAGATGCTAACAGGCTTTTAACTAATTCCGGCACTATTATAGGAAAACATATTTCGGAATTTATGCCTGAAATAAATAAATTAAATCCTGATTCTGATGGGGAGCTTCTTATTAAAAGAGGCGGCAGGTACATTTCATTAAGAATTGTAAAAGTAAATGACTATGGCATGGATTATGGTTTTATATTACAGATGAGTTATTTTGAGGAAAGAGAGAAAAAGCAGAATAAATTAAGACGGCAAATAATGGGCAAGGGACACTTTGCCAAATATTGCTTTAACGACATAATTACTCAGAATAAAAATTTTTATGAATTAAAAAAGCTTGCACAAACCCAAGCTAAAAACAATGCAACAATATTAATAACAGGAGAAAGCGGAACAGGAAAAGAAATGTTTGCACAGGCTATACATAATGCATCAAACAGGAAAGATGGGCCGTTTGTGGCTATTAACTGTGCTGCGCTTCCTCAAAATTTACTTGAAAGTGAGTTATTTGGTTATGAAGAAGGTTCATTTACAGGTGCCAAAAAGGGCGGTAAAATAGGTCTTTTTGAAATGGCCCATAGAGGTACAATATTTCTTGATGAAATAGGGGATATGGACAGTGCTTTACAGGCTAGGCTTTTGAGAGTTCTAGAAGAAAGGGAAGTTATGCGTATTGGCGGAGACAGGGTTATACCTGTTGATATTAGAGTTATAGCAGCCACTAACAGAAACTTATGGGAAATGTCTAATAACGGAGGCTTTAGAAAAGACCTTTATTACAGGCTTAATGTGTTTCCTTTTGAGCTCCCACCACTTAGAAAAAGAAAAGATGATATTATGCTGCTTTTTTCATATATAATGGATAAAAACGGAAAAAAATTTAATTTAAGCAATAAAGCAAAAGAGTTGATGCTAAGTTATAGGTGGTATGGCAATGTTCGAGAATTAAAAAACTGTGTAGATTATTTATGCTGTCTTGAAAAAAGCACGATAGATTTAGACGACTTAAAAAGGATACTGCATTTTTCAGATGATGTTAATGTTCCTGAACATGATATTAAAATAAATGAAACAAAATTTAATGGCGAATTTTTAAAAAACATACCTGCTGCTGAAAGAAAGTGTGCAATTTGGATTATAAAATATCTTTATAACAACGGAAGCTGTGGCAGAAGAAAACTTTTTCAAATGTCTGTTAACGAAAATTTTAATACATCAGAAAGCTTAATACGCAGTGTTTTGACAGTTTTGCAAAATGAAGGTATAGTTGTTAAAAGCGTAGGCAGAGGGGGGACGGCTCTTACAGATTTTGGATATAGTGTAGCAGAAAATGTTTGACAAAGAATATAAAGAATAATATAATAAAACTGGTCTTCTTAATTAGTGCGGTTATTAACCGTTAAAATTATTTAAACGGAATATTTCGACGCGGCAAAGTATTTGTCTCGTTGTGCTATTGTAAATTCGGGACGGATATTCATCCGTCTTTTTTTCGTTTAAAGGAGGCCGCTTAATGCGAAAAGCTTATTTATGTATAATAGCCTCAGGTATAATGTGGGGCTGTATGGGGACATTTGTTAAACAGCTGGAAATACTTGGAATTACGTCTATTCAATCTGCATTTATTCGCTTGGCTGTTTCTGCTGTTTTAACTGGTATATATTATATTTTTACCGACAGGAAAGCTTTTAAGCTAAATAAACAGGCTATACTGCCTACTGCGGGAGTTGGCATATTGGGCATAGGTATGTTCAGTTTTACATATTTTAGCGCAATTACTAAAACATCTGTTTCTTTAGCTGCAGCGCTTTTATATACTTCTCCTGCATTTGTATTAATACTGTCAAGATTTATGTTTGGAGAGAAAATAACAACTAAAAAAGTAGCAGCGCTATTAATGATTGCATTGGGGTGTATACTTGTAACAGAACTTTTAAGCAGTGGAAGCAGCTCTTACTCAAGTGTGGGAATACTCCTTGGTTTAACAGCAGCAATTGCATATTCTTTTTATAGTTTGTTGGGAAAAGTAGCTATAAATAAAGGTGCTACATCTGAATCCCTTGCTTTTTATTCTCTTGTTTTTGCGTCACTTATGCTTTTTGCTTTTAGTGATGTTAATGGGATAATAAAAACACTTAAAACCCCTATGGATATTTTTTGGGCTCTGTCATTAGGAATTGTAAGCGGAGCTTTACCAAGTTTTTTGTTTGCTAAAGGTCTTAAATTTGTTGAAAGCAGCAAAGCTTCAATGCTGGCTACAACAGATTTGGCTATGTCTACTATACTTGGAATAGCTATATTTAATGAACCAATTAATATTGAAAAAATGGCTGGACTTTTATTAATATTTGGAGCCGTTTTTGTTCTTCAAAAAACAGACTTAAAAAAGGAGTGACAGGTATGGACAAAACTTATTTTGATGTACAAATTAACCGTGAAAACACTATGTGTTATAAGTATGATTTTAAAGAAAAGAATAAAAAGCCTAAAGACTGCATACCTATGTGGGTGGCTGACATGGATTTTAGAACAGCGCCGGAAATAATTGAGGCTTTAAAAGAAAGAGTGGATTATGGAATATTTGGATATTCCGATACTACAGGAGAATATGAGGATATTGTTGTAAATTGGGCTAAAAAGCACTATGACATAGATATTGAAAACAATTGGATTGTAAAAACTCCGGGAATTATATTTGCTTTAAGCGCAGCAGTAAGGGGATTTACTTCAGTTGGTGATAGTGTTATTATTCAGCAGCCGGTATATCATCCTTTTAATAATATGGTTGTTCAAAACGCAAGAAATATGGTGTCCAATGATTTAATAGAAAACAATGGGTATTATTCAATGGACCTTGAGGATTTGGAAAATAAAATAGTAAAACATAACTGTAAGCTTTTTATGCTCTGCAATCCACATAACCCGGTTGGACGTTATTGGACAGAGCAAGAGCTTAAAGACCTTGGTAAGGTGCTTTTAAAGCATGATATGATTGTGTTAAGTGATGAAATACATGCGGATTTTGTATGGGGTCAAAACAAGCCTATATCTCTTTTAAAAGCTGTTCCGGAATTAAAAGACAGAATTATAGTATGCCAATCTCCGTCTAAAACATTTAACATTGCAGGCATACAGGTGGCAAATATAATTATACCTAATAAAGAAATACGTGATAGATTTATTGGTTTTAAGAAAAGTGTTGGTTATGATGAGTTAAATGTTTTTGCCCTTATATCATGTATGGCAGCGTACACTAAAGGTGAAGAATGGTATAACTGCATGCGTTCTTATATTTATGACAATATATTATACGCTGAAAGCGTTATTAAGCCTATGAAAGAAGTTAACATGATTAGACCTGAGGCTACGTATCTTTTATGGCTGGATTTCAGAAAAACTGGACTTAGTGCTGATGAAATTGAAAATAAACTTTTAAATGAAGCTGGTGTTTGGTTTAACAGAGGCGAAATGTTTGGCCATATGGGAGAGAGGTTCTTCCGCATGAATGTTGCCTGCCCAAGAAAAACACTGGAAGATGTAATGAATAGAATAAAAAATACTTTTAAATAATAAAAAAAATTCCCTTTATATTCCCGAGACCAATGTCATAATTGGTTTTTCGGGAATATATTATTTATGTATAAATTAATTAGGGCAGGATATGTCTGCTATACTTTCTATTGTTAAATGAAGGGAATTTGCCATTTCTGTATCGGCGGCTTTGTAATACATTTCTTTGCCTTCACGGCGGGATATAATAAGCCCGCTGGATTTAAGAAGTCTTAAATGGTGAGATACTGCCGGGCTTGTCATATTTGTAATAGCAGCAATATTGATAACGCATTCTTCGCAATGGCATAAAAGCCAAAATATTTTAAGCCGGCTAGGGTCACCAAGCTGTTTTAATATACCGGAAACTGAACGAATTGTGTCATCAGATGGCATATCATTAATTAATTTATATTCGTTTTCCGCATGTTTATGCGGCAGTGCACAGGAATTTTCATTGTTTAACATAAATTGCACCTCCACGATATTTATTATATTTGAAATAAAAACAAATATCAATATTATAATAAGATTAAAAGTATATTTAATTGTTTAATTGTATTGACATTAAACATAAAATGTTTTATATTATATTTAACGATTAAATAATCTTTAAATTGTTTTTAGAAAGGAATGGTTTTTATGAAAAAGAGTTATAAAATAGATGTTGATTGTGCAAATTGCGCTAGCAAAATGGAATTAGCAGCAAATAAAACAGAAGGCGTAAAAAATGCTGTTGTTAATTTTATGACTTTAAAAATGAATGTTGAATTTGAAGAAGGATTTGAACCAAAGGCAGTTATGCAGGAAGTCAGAAAGAACTGCAAAAAGGTAGAAAGTGATTGTGATATATTCTTTTAATCAATTTTTACTGCGCTTTTTTGGCGCAGTTTTTTAAAAGGTTGGTTAACATATTTTCAGAAGGTGTTTAGCTTATGAATAAAAAACAGAAAAGAAATCTTATTAGAATTATAATTTCATCTTCATTAGTTATAGCATTAAATTTTGTTGAAGTTAACAGCGCTTTAAAATTTATACTCTATATGATTCCTTATTTAATAATAGGTTATGATATTCTTATAAAAGCCTTTAAAGGAATAAAGAATCTACAGGCATTTGATGAAAGTCTGCTTATGGCATTGGCTACAATAGGAGCTATAGCATTAGCAGTATATACTGATGGTGATTATACAGAAGCCATAGCTGTAATGCTTTTTTACCAAATAGGCGAATGGTTCCAAAGTTATGCTGTTGGAAAAAGCCGCAGGAACATAAGTGAGCTTATGGATATAAGACCAGACTATGCAAATTTGATAGATGAAAACGGCCAAATTAATAAAGTAGACCCTGATGAGGTAGAAATAGGTTCTATTATAATTGTTCAGCCGGGAGAAAAAATACCTATTGATGGAATAATAACAGAAGGAACAAGCAGCTTAAATACATCAGCCCTTACAGGTGAGAGCCTTCCAAGAGAAGTAAATGTGGGGGATGAGGCAATTAGCGGATGTGTAAACATAAACGGTGTAATAAAACTAAAAACAACAAAAGAATTTGGAGAATCAACAGTATCGAAAATACTTGATTTAGTTGAAAATGCAAGCTCAAGAAAGTCAAAATCAGAGGATTTTATTACTAAATTTGCAAGAGTTTACACACCTGCTGTTGTATTTAGTGCCATAGCTTTGGCTGTTATACCACCTTTGGCATTGATAATTTCAGGCAGTGAACCCATGTGGCAGACTTGGGTATACAGAGCCCTTACATTCCTTGTTATAAGCTGCCCATGCGCATTAGTTATAAGTATTCCTCTTAGCTTTTTTGCAGGTATTGGTGGAGCCAGCAAAGAGGGCGTATTGATTAAAGGTTCAAACTATTTGGAAACACTTTCTTTGGCAAAAACGGTTGTTTTTGATAAAACAGGAACACTTACAAAAGGTGTTTTTCAAGTTACGGCTGTGCATCCGGAAAATATAGACGAAACAGGACTTTTACACTTAGCCGCACATGTAGAAAGGTACTCAACTCATCCTATAGCCAATTCTTTAAGAGCGGCTTATCCTAATGAGGCTGACGACTGTAATGTGTCCGAAATAGAGGAGATTTCTGGATACGGAATAAAAGCAAAAGTCAACAACGATATTATTCATGTTGGAAACACTAAACTTATGGAATCAATAGGAGCTAAATGGAGCCCATGCAGTCATTCAGGAACAATAATACATGTGGCGATAAATGAAGTTTATGCCGGCCATATAGTTATTTCAGATGTTGTAAAGCCTACATCAAAAGATGCTATTTACAGGCTTAAAAAGTCAGGAATAAATAAAACTGTAATGCTTACAGGCGACTCAAAAGCTGCTGCTGATAAAGTTGCAAAAGAAATAGGAATTGATGCTGCATATTCTGAATTATTACCGGAAGATAAAGTTTTGAAGGTTGAAGAACTGATTAAAGAGAAGGCTTCTGATAAAGAAAAAGTTGTTTTTGTAGGTGATGGCATAAATGACGCGCCGGTACTTTCAAGGGCAGATATAGGAATTGCAATGGGGGCTATGGGGTCAGATGCTGCAATAGAAGCTGCTGATGTTGTACTTATGGATGATGACCCACTGAAAATAGTTAAAGCTATTAAAATATCTCGTAAGTGCCTTAGAATAGTACACGAAAATATATACTTTGCAATAGGAATTAAGGTTTTATGCCTTATACTTGGAGCAGTTGGCATTGCCAATATGTGGCTTGCTATATTTGCTGATGTAGGTGTAATGGTGCTGGCTATTTTAAATGCCATACGTGCATTATTTGTAAAAGACTTATAAGTATTTAATAAATAAACAGACATGTGGCTTAGCATGTCTGTTTTATTATACATACATATTCAGTTATGCATATATATGTCGATTATTAAAAAAAGGTATAACAATTTGTTATAGCTTTTTGGGTATATACTGATAATTGTTAGTATAGTCAGGCAGTAATATAATATCATTAAAGAGCAACACCTATAAAATATTATACTTAATAAAAAATGTTTTATAACCGCAATTAGGAGGTAATTTTATGGAAAAGACAACTGTTACTTTAAATGATGTTTGTGAAGCTGCTGAAAGAATTAAGCCTTATGTTGTTCGTACAAAACTTATAAGACAGAAAACAATGGACGAAAAACTTGGCTGTAAAGTATATCTTAAACCGGAAATGTTACAGATTACGGGAGCCTTCAAAATGAGAGGTGCTATGAATAAGATATTATCTCTTTCACAGGAAGAAAGAGACAGAGGAATTATCTGTAGTTCATCTGGAAACCATGGTCAGGCATGCGCTTTAGCCGGAAAAATGACAGGCACACACGTAGTAGTTGTTCTTCCAGAAGATGCGCCTCATGTTAAAATAGACAAAGCTAAAGCACTTGGTGCAGAAGTAGTTCTTGGACCAAGATATTACGATGACAGATGGAAAATGGTTAAAGAAATTCAAGAGAAAAATGGTTACACAATGGCTCATGGTTATGAGGACTATACAGTTATGGCAGGTCAGGGAACAATAGGCCTTGAAATACTTGAGGATTTACCATATGTTGACACTGTATTAGTTCCTGTAGGCGGCGGCGGACTTATTGCCGGTGTTGCAACAGCTATTAAAGAAATTAACCCTAAGGTACGTATAATAGGCGTTCAGGCTAAAGCCAGCGATGGATATGTTCAGAGCCGCAAAGCAGGACACAGAGTTGAAGTTGAATGCTTCCCAAGCCTTGCAGACGGACTTGGATGCCGTAAACCTGGTGAAAACCCTTATCCTATTTGTGAAAAATATGTAGATGATTTTGTATCAGTAACAGAAGAAGACATAAAAGAAGCAGTTAAGCTTGTGGCTTCTGAAGCAAAACTTGTAGCTGAACCATCTTCATGTGTTGGTATAGCAGCACTTCTTGGCGGAGAAGTTAAAGTTTCTCCAGATGAAAATGTATGCTTCATACTTACATCAGGCAACTGGGATATTGATATGATTGGTAAAATACTTAATGATGAACCAGTAGAAGGTATGCTTTAATTTATATTAATTAGTTACATAATTTAATAACTATATGGATAATAGGCAGGACTTAAGCTATAAAAAGCTATAGTGCCTGCCTTTTTTATTTTGTTTGTTACTTCTGCCTTTTAATTATAGACGTATAATGTTGTAATATGCTATACTGGCCATGTGTAATTGGAATATGTATTTTATTAAAATAAGGAGAATTTATATGCTTACAAAAGTTGCTGAAAATATATATAAAAAAGTTGTGCCACTGCCTAATAATCCTCTGCGTGAGATTAACGCCTATATAATTACAGGTGAGAAAAATCTTTTAATTGATACAGGCTTTAACAGACCGGAATGTAAAGAAGCACTTCAAAGCGCTTTTGATGAATTGGGAATAGAAAAAACAGATGTTTTTATAACACACCTTCATTCTGACCATTGCGGACTTGTGCCTGATTTTGCGGCTAAAACAAGCACTGTTTATTCAGGCGAAACTGACGGTGAATTAATTAATTTTGAAGTAGGAAATCTGTATTGGCGTATGCTGGATGATTTATTTATAAAATTCGGTTTTCCAAAAGCTACATTTGGCAGAAACACAGATATACACCCGGGAAGAAAATACTGCCATAAAGAACGTGTTAATTTTACGTATTTATCAGAAGGCGATGTGCTGGAGTATGGCGGTTATAAACTTAAATGCATATTAACTCCGGGCCATACTCCGGGACATATGTGCTTGTATGACAGTGAGAAAAAACTACTGTTTTGTGGTGACCATATACTTGGCACAATAACTCCTAATATTTGTATTGAAATAAGTGCGGAAAATCCGCTGAATGATTACTTAGAAAGCCTTAAAAAAGTAGAAAAATTAGATGTAGAATTATTATTAACAGCTCATGGAACACCTGTAAAAGATATGTATGGCAGAATTAAGGAGTTATACAAACATCACGAAGACAGGCTTAAAGAAGTAATTCGCATATTGGCAGATGAAGAAAAAACGGCTTATATGGTGGCAAGGGATATGACTTGGGAAATAGACTGCAAAAACTGGGAGGATTTTCCGGCACCGCAAAAGTGGTTTGCTACAGGTGAGGCTATTGCGCATTTGCAGTATCTTTATTTTTCGGAAAAAATTAAGAGAATAGAAAAAGACGGAATATACTATTTCAAGGTATAATTTGTTTTGCTGTTAGAGCTATTGTTGGAGGAATTTAATGACAGAAAGAGTTTTTATTACAGGTGATAAACATAGGACGTTTGTGCCGCTGTTTGGTTTGGCTGAAAAAAATGAGCTTAGAAAAACAGATATTTTATTAATTGCCGGTGATGCAGGATATGTATGGGATGAAAGCTACATATATGATATAAACAGTCTTCAGCAGATTTTTCCCGGTATAATAGCGTTTATTGACGGAAACCATGAAAACCATGAGCTTTTAAACAGCATGGAAGTAAGCACATGGAATGGCGGGAAGGTGCATCAGGTAGGTGAGAGGGTTTATCATCTAATGAGAGGAGAAATATATTCTATATATGGAAATAATTTCTTTACTTTCGGTGGAGCACGCTCTGTTGACAAGGATAGACGCAAAGAAGGCGTAAGCTGGTGGAAAGAAGAAGAACCAAGCATAAAAGAAATGGAGTATGGCAAAGAGCAGATTTTAAACAATATTAATAATATTGATTATGTTATAACACACGAAACGCCTCTTTTTGCTAGAAAATATATTTCAAGACAAAAACCTATTGATGAAGGTTACATTTTTCCGGAAGTACTGGAAAACTGGTATAATATCTTAACAAAATCTGATAGATTTAAAAAATGGTATTTTGGACACATGCATGTAGACAAAGAAATTAACAATAAGTTATATGGTCTGCACCATGACATAAAAATTATAGGACAAGACAAGTCTATACGCTGGGTGTAAAATATAGTGTAAACTAAAAATTTATTATTTATTTCAAAAAAGGCAGCAATATTTAACTGCTGCCTTATAAATAATTTAATTAATTAAATATGTAAATTAATATTTATTTAGAATTATGTTTATTATCCTGTTGATATTTAAGATACCTTGCCAAATTTAAAGTTATATCTTTTGAATTTTCATCAAGTTGTTTGAAAAGATTTGAGCCGCTGAGGCTTTCGCTGTAAGAGTCGTTTTCTTGATTTCCCTCTAAAATACTTGGCTTAGTTAAATACATATAAACACACCTCTTTTGAGTGTAATAATATTAATTTCTAATTTGATTCTATATTTATTTTACCAAGATGTCAATAGAAAAGTTGAAAAAACGTGATAATTCGACATTGATTTCACGAATTGAGTAATTTGGCAAAAGTATAAAAAAATAACACTGGGTCAACCAGTGTAAATCAAAAAAGCTGTTGACGGGATTCGGACCCGTGACCTCCGCACTACCAATGCGGTGCTCTACCTACTGAGCTACAACAGCAAAATAACTTAACGATAGATATGATATAACAACTGTACTATATTTGTCAATATTTTATTTATTTTAGGTAATGAATTTTAAGACTTTATTTATTATATTTAAAATACATATTTTTGTTGACATATAAATCCATATAAAATAAAGTTATATTGTATTGATTTTAATTAAAAGCAGAGTTGTTTAGCAGTAAATATTATTGATTACATAATGAATGGAGGAATATTATGTTTGATAATGATAAATCTTACAAGCTTATAATGGCAATATTGCAAAAAGATGATTATGATGATACTGTTGAAGAATTAGGCAGAAATAAGATATTTGTTACAAAACTCTGTTCAAGCGGCGGATTTTTGAAAAAAGAGAATGTAACAATAATGATAGGTGTTGAAAAAGAAAGAGTAGATGAAGTAATGGGAATACTTGAAAAAATGGCCGGAAAGCGTAAAGAAACAGTATATGCTTTGCCAACGCCTGTTTCAGGAGACCATTGCATTGGAAGCAGTATGTCAGTGCCTTTGGAAAAAGAGGTTGGCGGTGTTACTGTATTTATGCTCGATATGGAGCAAATAAAAAAGATGTAATTAATCTAACAAAAACAATAAATATATTTTAATTATGTACTAAAAAATTTATAGAGTATAGCTTAATAATTTTGTTATTTCAAATACATTAATTTTTTTGTTGCTTAATAATAAAAGATTTTTGCCGGATGAATTTTCATCCGGCTTTTTTATACATTAATATTGAATAGTTGAAAAAACCTTAAAATATAAGATTTTATTATTAATGCTTGTATGAAATTAAAAATAAAAAATTAATTATATCAATTATAATTATAACAATATTGTATTGGATATTATTTGATAATAAATTAATTTAATGTGTTTTCTATAATAAATTTTTTATAATAAATAAAGTTTTTAAATAAATCTATTGATTTTGGTAATAAAGGATAGTATAATAAATCGCATACGATGTTTCGCATGCGATTTATTTTTGGGAGGAATTAATATGATTCAGCAATGTCAGTTTAAAACAGCTTCTTTAATTGTTAAACTTGGAAACGCAGTAACTTATTATAGAAATCTTAAAATGAAAAGTATTGACCTTACATCTGTTCAAAGTGATGCCATTATTGCCACATTGCGAAATCCCGGCATAACTGCTTCACAGCTTAAAGAACACATGCGTTTATCACAGTCTACTGTTGCAGGAATTATTGCGCGTTTGGAAAGTAAAGGATTAATTTCTAAGTCAACTGATGAAGAAGATGCAAGAAAAGCTATTATAACACCTACAGAGCAAGGGTTGCAGCTGGAGGGGCACTTAAAAGAAATAGCTCTGGAAACACAGAATGCTCTTGTTGAAGGTATGAGTGATGAAGAACAGGCTGAATTTATAAGGTTGCTCCAAATTGCATTAGATAATATGAACCGTGTGCGTTATTAAAACAAATACAGAAAGGACCGTATTTCAATGAATAAAAATAATGAATTATTTACAACAATGCCTGTTGGTCAGGCAGTTGCAAAACTTGCAATACCAACGGTAGTGAGCCAGATTATAGTTATTCTTTATAGTCTGGCAGACACATTTTTTATAGGACAGATTGGTGACCCAAATCAGATAGCTGCTCTTTCTATTACATTTCCAATTTATACTCTTTTAACAGCAGTTGCTAATCTTTTTGGTATTGGCGCTAATAGCGTAATTGCTCGCAGTATGGGGCAAAATGATGAGGAAACAGCTAAAAAAGCTTCATCATTCAGTTTTTGGGGAAGCATTGCTGTAACAGCCGTTTTAGCAATTTTGCTTGCTGTTTTTATGAAACCCATACTCACCTTGTTTGGTGCAGATGAATATACATTTGGGTTTACAACTGATTATCTTTTTTGGGTTTTTGTAATAGGCGGTATTCCAACTGTTGCTGGCCTTGTTTTGGGGCATTTAGTCCGTTCTGTTGGCAAAACCAAAGAAGCCGGAATAGGTTTGACTATTGGCGGCATAATGAACATTATTCTTGACCCAATATTTATTTTTGTTTTTAATATGCAGGTTGCCGGTGCTGCCGTTGCTACCATGCTTTCTAATGTAATTTCTATGCTGTATTTCTTTGTGGTATTGGCAAAGATTAGAAAAACAACAGTTCTTACAGTTTCACCTAAACATTTTTCTTTAACTAAAAAGGTATCTTTAGGAACATTGTCGGTAGGATTTCCGGCTGCTATTTCTGTATTGCTTGTTTCCGTTTCTATTTCTTTGTTAAATGGCTTGCTTTTGAGGCATGAAAACGGCAATATTCTTTCAGCAGCTTATGGCGTTGCGTCTAAATGCGGAACTATAGCGTTACATATAAGTATAGGTATAGCTCAGGGCGTTATGCCTTTAATTGGATATAGTTATGGCGCAAAAGACCATAAGCGTATCCATGAAGTATGCCGCCTTTCGTTTATAGTTCTTTTGATTTTTTCTCTTATATTCTTAGTAATAGTACAGCTTATTCCGGGAACAATAGTAAGACTGTTTATTGACCATCAAGAAACAATACAAGTAGGCAGTGTTTTTATGCGCTGTTGGTCATGGTGCGTTATAGGAATGAGTTTATTTAATATGTATAATTCTATTTTTCAGGCTGTTGGAAAATGGAAAACATCATTGCTTTTGGCTGTACTGCGTTTAGGTGTTATATTCTCAGTATTGTGCTTTGTATTGGATGCACTTTTTGGTGTAACAGGTTTAATGTGGGTTCAGGCTATTACAGATACAGCATCATGCCTTGTGGCTATGTATCTTTATATGCGTTTCAAAAGAAGTGTTATGGGCGAAATTTCACTTCAGCCGGAGCCTGCCCCAGCTCAGTTTACATCTAATCGAATTATTGCTATCAGCCGTGAATTTGGCAGTGGTGGAAGAACAATAGGCAAAGAAGTTGCTGCAAAGCTTGGTATTCCATGCTACGATAGTGAACTGATTGAAAAAATAGCCATTGAAAGTGGTTTTGCCAAAGAATATATTGAAAAATATGGAGAGTACGCTCTTTCAGATAAACTGTATGATAACGCAGTTGCTGGACGTAGCAATGATGGTCAGTCATTTGTAGATAAAATCTGGTTCGCACAGAAAAAAGTTGTTACAGACTTAGCCCAAGCAGGGCCTTGCGTTATTGTAGGCCGCTGTGCAGATTATATACTTAGGGACATTGCTGATTGTTTGACTGTTTTTATTCATGCTTCAGACGAAAAACGCGCAGAACGTATTGTTTCGGTTTATGGCCAGCGCTCAGAGTCGCCGGCAGAAAGACTGCATGACAAAGATAAAAAACGTAAGGCATATTATGAGCTTTACACAGGCACACAATGGGGTCAGGCGGATAATTATGAACTGTGTTTGGACAGCGGAAAAATAGGTATAGAGCAGAGTGTTGATATGATTGCTGCTCTGTATAAAAAGAAAGGTTAATATGCTTTCTGTAAAGCAATAAAAATAATCTAAACAACAAAAAATGCTTAATTCTCTGTAATTTGTAAATTCTTCAATAATAAAACTACAATTTGAGGAATATTTCAAAGTGCAAGAGATTTAAGCTTTTTTTATTTTATTAAAGCCTACTTTATTACAACAGCATTAAGAAAAGCTTTTAATACAATTACAAAAGCTTTTGAAATGATTAGAAATCAATGTTTGAGGTTAACAGTGATTTATTCTATAATAATTTAAGAAGTAAAATTATCAATGAATTATTAAGGAATAAAAGTATGGTGGATAATATGAATATTTTAATTAAAATTCTTCAAAAAGTTAATGTTTTCTTCTTCATCTTACAGTTATATGTTCCATTTATTATTGTGTGTTTAATTTTTAGTTTAATAATGCCTAATTATGAATACATTTTTTTTCCTGACTTCATTGATAATATGACTAATATTCCCATTATAGTTTTACTTAAATTTTTATTTATTGTTGAAACGGTTTTTTTACAAAACTTATTTACAGAAAGCCATAGGAAAAAAATGCGCAGATTTTGTTTTGTAGGAACAGTTATTGATTTTTTATTTGGATACATTATGTATGTTGCAGCTATTTTTTAAATTTTTAAATTTATCAGTAAAATGTTTCATTACAATTAAGGGGTGAGAAAAATTTGAAAGAGCGTGAAGAAAGATGGAAGTTTATAAATATTTTTTTGTTTTTATTTGAAGCATATATAATGATAATTTTTGTTAGATACATATTTTTGCTTTTTGATATAGACTTCATTCCCGGCTCACTTTCAAGAATTTTTATTTTGGGATTTTCTCCTTTGCCGGCTGTAATACATATTATTTTTATGTATGAAACAATTTTTTATCAAGACTGTTTTTCAGGGTGGTATAAAAATCTACTTCGAGTGATATTCTGTTTGTCAACAGCAGCTTTTATAGGAATTTGGATTATAGCAATATTTCAATTATCATAAGGCAATAAATAATTATATCAGATATTTAAAACATTAATTAAATCAAATTACTATATGTTTTTTAAATTTAATTTATATATTCTACCAATCAAACATAATAATACTGATTATACTTAGTTGGCAGAATATATCCAAAAATACATAATGCTATATAAAAGTTATTATGACTAAATTATTTGAATGAATAAAAATTTAGTTTTAAATTAAATCTGTTTAATTATAGTTACAAAATAGATTAAAAATATAAATTTAGATATAAAGACGTAATTTTAAGAACAAAGGTTTTTGAAATTTTTAATTAAAATCGCTAAAAACGTATATTTTATAATGCAAAATAAAGAAATTTAGATTCAATTCAGTATTTTATAAAATATCGAAAATAAACAGTTTTTATTAAAGTTAGCCGGAATTATGGGTTCATATTTTAATGTGCATATGCATAAAAATATATGTTTATGTGACTATTAAAAAATGAAATTTATTTTATTATCATATAAATTAAATATAACAAAACGGTATTAATATATTTTTGGGGGAGATGACAGTAAAATGGCTAAAACAATTAATTATTCTTATTATTATGACCTCGACCCCGGCAATCTTACCATAGCCAAAGACTCTGTATTTGATTATCTTTCTAAATATAATACACTGTATTTAGACTGCGGAAGGGCATGTCTTAAGGCTGTGGCTATGCTTTATAATAACGCAGAAGTTTTATTACCAGATTATACTTGTTCTTCTGTAATACAAGGGTTTTCTTCTGCTGGCAAACTGGGTTTTTATCATGTTAACGATGATTTTACAATAGATTTCCAATCCCTTGAAGCTTTAATTACACCTAAAGTAAAATTGGTTTGTGTGGTACAGTTTGGCGGTAAACTTTTGCCAAAAGAACAAGTTAAAAGGCTGTTAGAACTGAAAAATAAGTATAATTTTAAAATAGTGGAAGATGCAACACACTCTTTGCTGTCTGCTCCCATTACTTTTGGTGATTATGGCATATGTGCGCTTTATAAATGGTTTCCAGCACCTTGCGGCGGTGTTTTATACAGCAATGAAAGTATTAATAATAAACTGTATGAAAATTTAGACCAAAGACATGACCCTCAAAGAGTTTATGCCATGATAATGCAGTTTTTTCAAAGGAATGGTCTAATAGAAAATACAGAATTAATTAGTGAATATTTTGATAAATTTGATGGAGAGCTAACTGAAAAGTATAACAAAACCAACTATTTAACTAAAATGCCAGACTTTGATAAGTTCGTTCTGTCGTGTTTTAGTGTTTCGGAAATTAAAAATAGAAGAATAAGCAACGTAAAAGCGCTTGTTGAAAATATAAATTTTGATACTATTAAGCCTGTCTTTAACAATATAAGCGATAATGAATGTATGTTTATATACCCTATATATACAGATAACAGAGATTCACTTAAGAAGTATTTAGCAGAAAATAAAATATTTACTGCTGTCTACTGGAACATTAAAAATATTCCTCAGCTTTGCAAAAATACCGTTTCAGTAAAACGAAGTGAAAAAATTCTTGCTCTGCCAGTAAATCATAATTATGGCATAGACGATATGGTTAGAATGGCAGAATTAATTAATAAATGGCAAAGAATAAAATGCTGATTTACAAAGGAGGAAGGCAATTATGGCAAAGGTTAAAATTACTGTTTTAAAAAGGACTCTTATGAAAGACCTTATTGAAAATTATTCAAAAGAGCCTAACTTAGATTATTGCGAAACATTTAAAGAAGGGCAGGTATTTTATACAGAAAAAGTAAGTAAAATGCCGGAAGGCTTTTGCGGTTTTGCATGGTCTGACATACATAAGGATATAGTAGCTCTTGTTACAGGCGGTAATTTTTCTTGGATTAAAGGCGAGGGCAAACAGATAACCTGTTGTACAGACGGTTTAAGGCCAGTGTACTTTCTTATTGAAAGGGTTGAGGATTAATCATAATCACTAATTGTTTATGGAAGGGTGATGTGTATGCTTAATTCAAGTTCATGTGCTGTTTTGCGAAACGATGTTAAAATTCCATATTTGGGATTAGGTGTATATAATATGGAAGGCAAAACGATTTCCGCTATTAATGCAGCTTTGGAGAGCGGATATAGGCACATTGACACAGCAACTCGTTATAAAAACGAAAATGAAGTTGGAATAGCTGTTGCAGAATCAGGTATAGGCCGTGAAAATATTTTTATTACAACAAAAGTATGGAATGATGCTCAGAGAGAACATAGGCAAAGAGAGGCTTTTGAGAATTCCCTTAAAATGCTTAATATGGAATATGTTGATTTATATTTAATTCACTGGGCTATTGAAGGATGCTTTTGTGAAACTTGGAAAGTTTTAGAAAAACTATATGAAGAAAAGCTTGTACGCGCAATAGGTGTTTGTAATTTTGAGATACATCATTTAAAAGAACTTGAAAAAATTCAGTCCATAGCTCCAATGGTTAACCAAATTGAAATACATCCTAAGAATACCAGAAAAGAGCTTATAGCTTATTGTAAAAAAGAAGGTATAGTTTGTGAGGCATGGTCGCCACTTGGCTCAGGCACATTGATTAATAATCCTATACTAAATGAAATAGGCAAAAAATATAATAAAACATCGGCTCAGGTAATGCTTAGGTGGGATTTGCAGCAAGATATAGTGACTATACCACGGTCAACAAACCCTCAGCGCATAGCACAGAATATAGATATATTTGATTTTGAACTGGCTGCTGAGGATATGAAAACAATAGATGATATGAACGAAAATCAATATAACAGCATTACTGGTGCTGACCCAAATAATGTTACTTTTTAATAAGTTATTATTAATTTAGGGGATTTTAATAAAACAGGTGAAAGCTTAGAAAAGCTTTTACCTGTTTTTATGTATTGGTGTAATAAAAAATATTGATTAGAATTTTATTTAAAAGAAAGAGATAATCTTTTTAATGACTCTTAGTTTTATTATTCAAAAAATGAATTAAAAATAATTTAATATAGGCATTAGACATATTTAAAATAATATTTTACAATTAAAACATAGAAATTAAATAATTAGCAGTTTTATGGTATGGGAGGTTTATAATATGAGTAAAACTTTAGTAGCTTTTTTCTCGGCAAGCGGAACAACTAAGAAAGTAGCTGAAAATCTTTCAAAGGCAGTTGGTGCAGACATATATGAAATAAAGCCTGCTGTAGCATATACAAAGGCTGACTTAAACTGGATGGATAAAAAATCCCGCAGCTCAATTGAAATGGATAATCCAAAATCCCGTCCGGAATTGGCAGATACTTCAGCTAAAATTGGAGAGTATGACCGTATCTTTCTTGGATTTCCTATTTGGTGGTATACAGCGCCAACAATAATACGCAGTTTTTTGGAAAGCTATGATTTTTCAGGCAAAACTATTATTTTGTTTGCAACTTCAGGCGGAAGCGGTCTTGGAAATACTGCAAAAGAGCTTTCTTCCAGCTGCCCGAATGCTATGATTAAAGACGGAAACGTATTTAATGTAAATGTTTCAGAAGAAAAATTAAAACAGTGGGCAGAAAAATTTTAAGAACTACTATAAAAAGAAAGAAGTGACTAATTACATTATGAATAGAAAGGATAGAACAGAAAAAAAGGTACAGGAGCTTTTTCATATCCATGCATCAGGCGATGAAGGAACTGATGGGGAATTTATGCAGATACTTCAGGGATATATTTTTGGGGATGTTTGCTATGTAGGCAGTTTAGATAACCGTATGCGTGAGTTAATTACTGTTACGGTATTAACTGTACTTAGTACACTTCCGCAGCTTAAGGCTCATGTTCAAGCAAGCCTTAATTCAGGATGTACTCCTGTTGAAATTAGAGAAGCAGTTTATCAATGTGCACCTTTTATAGGTTTTCCTAAAACACTTAATGCCATTAGTACCATGAACGAAGTTTTTACAGAAAATGAAATTAAATTGCCTTTAGAAAAGCAAAGTACAATTTGTTCAGAAAGCGAGAGGTATGAAAGGGGATTGGCAATACAAGAACCTATATATGGCACAGAAATTAAAGAACGCTATTCTTATCTTCCAAGTGATTTTTCAAAATTCGTACCTCAACTATTAACAGAACTGTGTTTTGGTGATTTTCTTACACGTACAGGGTTAGATATAAAAACTCGTGAGCTGCTTATTGTAGTTTTGCTTGCCTCTATGGGTGGAGCAGATACTCAAGTAAAGAGCCATATTTCTGGTGCCTTAAAGGCTGGCAACACTAAAGAAGAAATTGTATGTGCTCTTGTCCATGCCAGTGGATACATGGGAATACCAAGGTTGTTTAATGCATTAAACGCTGGAAAAGACTTATTAATATAATAAAAGTCAATAAGAATTTTTGTTTATTATTAAAGGATGAAGCTGAAATATGCTTCGTCCATTTGTTTATATTTAAAATTAAGACTTCAAATCCTTAAATTAGTCTTAAACAAATAACAGTTGTATGAATTAAATTTTATGAAATCAAAAGTGAAAGGATAAATTTTATGAAGACAGAGGACAAAGAATTATTTGACAATATTAATATTTTTGGTTTAGGAAATGAAAACACTGCTTATGCCAAATATTTTGTAGGAAATTCATATTTAAACCCTTTAACCGTTCCGGGAGAAAGCGCTGTGTTTTTAGCAAATGTAACATTTGAACCTAAGTGTCGTAATAATTGGCATATACACCGCGCTAAATCAGGCGGAGGTCAGATACTTATATGCACAGCTGGAGAAGGATGGTATCAGGAAGAAGGAAAGAAGGCCGTAAGTTTGGAGCCAGGGATGGTAATTACAATTCCGGCAAATGTAAAACATTGGCATGGAGCTAAAAAAGATAGCTGGTTTTCGCACATTGCTTTTGAGGTTCCGGGAGAAGAAACATCTAATGAGTGGCTGGAGCCTGTAACTGACGATATATATTTTAATCTGTAAATAATTAAATTTATTTTTATAAAATATAACTATGTAAAGGCGTTTATATGCTTTTACATAGTTTTTAATAATATTTATCTGTGGTTAAATTTATTTAGAATATTAAAATTAGGTGCTGCATTAATTTATAATTTAATACTTACAAAGTGACTTAAATTCTAATAAAAAATTTTGCAATATGATTTATTGATTTTTTTGTTTTTGTATAACTTGAAATGCCCTTTGCTTATTTATACGCTCTTTGATTAAATCAACAAATTCAATGGGAGATTTTACTTTCAAAACCGGTCCAAAAGACAAAACTCTTATAAGAAGCTCTGTTTCATCATCTTTATCGTAAAGCAATTTAATCTCATAAGTATTTTCATCTATCTTTAAAGTTTCTTTTTCAAAATGTGAAAAGTGCAGCAAAACCCTTTCAAGAGCATTTCTCTCATTATAAAGCATCATAACAAGCTCTTTTAAATGCCTTTGGGGCAATTTAAAGCTGTTTATGTCGTATTCATCAAGTATTTCGTATGAATGTATGCGTACAAGGTTTACAACATTTATATGACATCTGTCAGTTGCAAGCAGGCGGAATTTATCATCTTTAGCTGAGTATTCAAGCCTATAAGGAATACATGTTATTGAATGTTTAGCGCCTGTTCTGCTGTTAAAATAAATTTTCAGTTTTCTTTTTTCTTTTATTGCCTTAAGTATTTCTTTAAAGCATTTTATGTAATTTTCATCTGTATAAGGGTCACCGTCTGTATACTGGTCAAAATAAACAAATGTATCTGTATTATATAAAGGCATTACGTCCTCAAGACCGGTAAAATCAGGCTCAAAAAGCATAATACGAGGGTCAAGAAGCAATGATTTCAGCCATCTTTTTTGAAGTGTGGTTAATGGCATTGTTGGGTTATGCTTTATTATAGGTTTGAAGTCATCATCAAACAATAACCAATCGTTATTTTTTAATGATGTTGGTATGGATATTACACTTTCGGCGAACGCTTTTTCATGGACTAGCTGTGTAATTTTATTATCTGTTAAAGAGCCGTCTAATGCTTCTTTCAATATGGACGCAACAACATTAAAGTAACTTCCGTATATTTCACTAAAGAGCATTGTTCTCACCTCCATACATATCATTCATTTTATTAATATCGTCATAAAATATGTCTATAACAGTCTTATTACTGCATTTTAAATCAGATATTCGGCCTATAAATGTGCGAAGCCATGGTAGCATTTCTGTTGCATCGTATATTTCAGCAGTAAATTTACATGTATGTTCGTCAATAACTTCAACTTTTCCATGGCGTTTTTCTCGGTTTAAACGCTGAAATATAAATGATTCCCCATCTTCAATATGAATTGTCATTTCAATATAATCTAAAGAACGGCCTACACCGGAAGATACGCCCCAAAGATGTTTATCGAATTTTTTTTGATTTTCAATATATGAACTATATTTATTTTCTTTGTTTCCTATAGTTATATTTTTAATAGCGTCTAATCTGAAAAAAAGCATTTGACAGCTGTGGTAATGATACCCCAAAATATATTGCCGGCCGGATTGTGTGCTTATATATATTTTAAGAGGGCAGATATTTCGCTTATATTTTCGGCCTGTTCTTATACCCTTTAAATCAAGCTCAACAGAGCGCTGTTCAGATATTGCTGTAAGGAGCTGGCATAGAATATCACTGTCAAGTGCATGAAGCATGTAATGGTGTTTAAATCTGAAGATATCTGATTGGCTGTCAAGCTTATCAATAAGAAATGAGCCTATTACACCAAGGGGGTTATCTTCTGAGTAAAATGATAACGCATCTGCCCAAGATTTAATATTGAACTGTTTATAATCCGTTCTTTTATAAAATACTTCACGGCCTTTTTTTTCGCAAGAAAGAATGCCAAGGGATTCGTACTCTTTTAATTTTTTGCGTATTGTAGATTCATCAATTGAAAATGGAGAGCTGAGTTTTGACAGGTATTGGTCGTTTATAGCTTCAACAATTTCTTGTAATGACAAATTACTATTGCCATAAAGAATATCTAAAATATAAAAGTGCAGAGCTATGTCTTTATTAGTAAAGCTTTTTGCTTTAAAGGCTTTATAAAGCGGATTATGTGGAATTTGTCTGCTGTCAACAGATAGAAATACATTTTTTCCAGCAGCATTTTGTTTAAACAGCATAAAATCACCCAGCCAGCTTTCAATTCGGCGCCGCTCGTTATCGTAGCTTCTTGCGCTTTTGGCAGTGTATTCATTTCGGCTTTTAAAGCCGTATACATAAAATTCACGCATGTAATCACGTATTCGTTCAAAATTTTTAATAAGCTCGCTGTATGCCACAAAATTCACCTCTAAAAACATTTATATACAAATTTTACCATATAACATGGTTTGATAAAAGAAAATGAATTCTTAACATTACTATGTTCGCAACTTTTTTTCCGTGATTTTCCATATTTATTTTGGTATCCTTAAATCACAAAAGCACAGACAGCAAATAATATTAAAAACTATAGGAGTTTTTCATAAGCATTGAAATATATGCAGTAAAAATGTGCTTTGGAAAGACGCTAACAGCAATATTTAATTAGGAGATTATATTAATTGCCAGATACTTGGCATAAAACTGCTTTAGTTATCTGCAAACAAATGCGTCTTGTTATTTAAAGGCACCAACAGCAAACTAAGAATAGCTAAGTGGTTATAGCATAAGGAGAATATCCTTTTTCGCAGGTTCGAATCCTGCTTCAAAAGGTGCCTTGTTTTTTATTAATTTATTAAGGAGTGATTTTATGCTTAATTTTTTAAAAAAAGAAATGAATAAAACATATACCGAAAATGGCGCCGTTACATATCGCTCCACAAATTCCAAATGTCTTGATTTGTTTGCAACAGTTGGAGCGTTGCGCAAAGAAAGTGATTGTGAAATAATAGACCGCTTTATTGAAGCCTATATGGAAAATGCGGATTTAGCTATGAAAATATTATTTTTTGCCCGTGATATTCGTGGCGGAATAGGGGAGCGCCGTGTCTTTAGGGTTATACTTAAATGGTTGGCAAATAATGAGCCTCAGTCAGTTGAGAAAAATATAGGTTATATTGCGGAATATGGCCGCTATGACGATATATTATCTCTTATAGGTACACCTTGTGAGAATATAGCTGTAATATATATAAAGGCACAGCTGGAGAAGGATATGAAAGCTCTTAATGAAGATACACCAGTATCCCTTATGGCAAAATGGCTTCCTTCAGTTAATGCATCAAATGCTGATACAGTTAAAAATGCGAAAAAAATCGCATGCTTACTTGGCATGAGTGATGCTAAGTATCGTAAAACACTTAGTGCTTTACGTAAAAAAATTGCCATTATTGAAAATAATATCCGTGAAAAAGATTATACTTTTGATTATTCAAAACAGCCATCAAAGGCATTGTTTAAATATCGAAAAGCATTTATGCGCAATGATGGTGAAAGATATAATGTTTTTATGGATTGTGTTGCTGAAGGAAAGGAAAATATTAATACCGGCAGTTTAATGCCTTATGAGATTATACGGCCATTTTTCTGCAAAAGTAAATTCACAAATGAAGAGAGGAAAGCTATTGATATAACATGGTCAGCACAGGAAAGCTTTACAGAAAATGAAAATGCGTTGGTTGTTATTGATGGTTCAGGTTCTATGTATGGTGGATGTGACCCTATTCCGGCAACAGTGGCTTTATCTTTAGGTATATATTTTGCAGAAAGAAACACAGGTAAGTTTAAAAACCACTTTATTACTTTTTCCGAAAAGCCTCAGCTTGTTGAAATTAAAGGCAAAGACATATATGAAAAGGTTAAATATTGCAGCAAATTTAATGAAGTGGCAAACACTAATATCCAAAAGGTATTTGAACTTATATTAAATACTGCCGTAAAAAATAATGTACCTCAAAAAGATATGCCTGAAAAAATATATATAATTTCAGATATGGAATTTGATTACTGCACAGAAAACAGTTCTTTAACCAATTTCCAATACGCTAAAAGGCTTTTTAATAATTTTGGATATAAACTTCCAGAGGTAGTATTTTGGAATGTGGCAAGCAGAAACAAACAGCAGCCAGTAAAATTAAATGAAAGCGGAGTTGCACTTGTTTCGGGCTGTTCGTCAAGGGTATTTTCTATGCTTAAAGAGGGTATTATTTCTCCATATGATTTTATGATGAATGTGCTTGAATCAGAGAGATATGCTGTGATTGCCGCATAGCAGTGTAAAAGGCGATGGCAAAATTGCTGTTGCCTTTTATTATAGCTTTATTATAAATTAATAAATTTAAAAGGAGAGTTGTGATGGTTACAATAAAAGGTTTATATAATACAGCAACTTGTTATGCTTCTACAATAGATACTAATGCAGAAAAACAAATTCAATCTGTATGTGACCAACCGGAATTTAGCAACTGCAAAATAAGGATTATGCCTGATGTGCATTCCGGTAAAGGCTGCACAATAGGTACTACAATGACAATTAATGACAAAGTAGTGCCCAATATGGTTGGAGTTGATATTGGCTGCGGAATGGAAACAGTGGAGATAGCAGAGAAAAACATTTTAATAAGCTTGATGAGCTTATAAGAAATAATATTCCATATGGCCGAAACATAAGAAAAGAGGTTCATCCATTAAGCGCTGAAATTGATTTAAATATGCTGCGCTGTGCCAAACATGTGAATTTAAGCAGGGCAATGTTAAGTATAGGTACTCTTGGTGGCGGAAATCATTTTATAGAGATTGACCGCTGTGATGATGGTAAATTATTTTTAGTTATACATTCCGGCAGCCGTCATCTTGGAAGAGAAGTTGCTGAATTTTATCAAAATCAGGCGAGTCTTCAATTGTGCTGTGGTGCTGATTATCAAATTCAGGAAAGTATAAATAAGCTTAAAGAAGAAGGGCGCTATAAAGAGATACAAAAAACAATTGAAGTTTTGAAAAAAGAACACGAAATTAATATACCTAAAGAACTGTTTTATGTTGAGGGTAAGCTGTTTGATGATTATATACACGATATGAGACTGACACAAAAATTTGCATTACTTAACCGAAAAGCAATGGCAGATGTAATTATTACAGGTATGAATCTTACTGTAAATGAAAGATTTACAACTATACATAATTATATTGACACTGATTATATGATACTTCGTAAAGGTGCAGTATCTGCCAAGCAAGGCGAAAAACTGCTTATACCTATTAATATGCGCGACGGAAGTTTAATCTGCATAGGCAAAGGAAATGAACAATGGAATTATTCTGCACCTCATGGAGCTGGAAGACTTATGAGCCGCAGCGCTGCATTTTCAACATTATCAATGGATGAATTTAAAAAAGAGATGGAAGGCATATATACAACTTGTGTTTTACCGGAAACCATTGATGAATCGCCAATGGCTTATAAAAGTATTGATGAAATTATTAGTTTAATTGAACCTACAGCAGATATAATTAAGCACATTCATCCGGTATATAATTTTAAGTCTAAAGACTGATTTTAATTTTGAGGAGGTGTAATATGATAAATTTAATAAATGAAAAACTAATGGAAATTGAGAAAAAAGAAAACTGTAAAATTCTTTTAGCTGTGGAATCCGGAAGCCGTGCATGGGGCTTTGCCTCGCCGGACAGTGACTATGATGTTAGGTTTATATATGTAAGACCAAAAGAACATTATTTAAAACTTGAAAAGGTTAGGGATGTAATAGAGTTGCCTATTAATGATATGCTGGACATTAACGGATGGGATATAAATAAAGCATTGCGGCTTCTTTATAAATCAAATCCAACAGTGTTTGAATGGTTCTCATCTCCAATTATTTATAAAGACAGTTATTTTGCTGAAATGTTTAGATGTGTAATGAACAGATATTTTTCGCAAAAGAACAGCCTTTGGCATTATGTAAGTATGGCAGAGGGGAATTACAGGGAATATTTACGTAATGACATGGTTAAATTAAAAAAATATTTTTATGTTCTACGTCCTGTGCTTGCATGTAAGTGGATTTTAGAAAATGGAACACCGCCGCCTATGCTGTTTTCAACTCTTATGGAAAGCCAGTTGGAAGATAGTTTAAAGTATACAGTAAAAGAGCTTTTAAATTTGAAAATAAATTCACCTGAAGTAAAAATGATAAAACGTATTGATATACTTAATGAGTACTTAGAACAAAATATTATTAATGTTAAAAAACAGATTGGAAATTTATCAAATGAAAACGAACGGAATATTGAAGAACTTAACAATATATTTTTATCCACTCTAGGAGTATGATTATAATTTTTAAAGCCGTATGTTATATCTACATAAAAAAGCTGATATGTAAAAGTTAACTTTACAATAAAAATATTATGTAAAGTTAATTTTTTTATCTTGCTTATGCGCACAAAAAAAGAACAACCGCCGGATTGTCCGACGGTTGTTTTTATAGAATTACTCATCAATTATACCCGGAAGCAGGGTTGTATCTGAACTTTCATTTTGTTGAGATTCATTGTCCTGCGTTGTATTGTCCGGTTCAGTGTCAGGCGTCTGTGTGCTTTCACCGTTTCCGGTTATTTCACCGGTTTGGCCGCCTGTATTTTCTTCTGTATTTCCTGAACTACCATTGTTTTCAGATGGGTGAGAAGACGAAGAACCATTATTTTCAGCATTACCTGAAATTACTCCGCCTTCTTCTGACATAATATCGCTTATGTCAGGTTCATGTTTTTCTGTGCATGTTTCGTTAAGATTAATAAGAACTTTGCCTTCAGGTGCTTCAGAAGGAGCGTTTTTAATTTCATAGCTGCCTTCTTCTCCTTCAACTGCTAAAACAACGGTCATTGTTTTACAGTTTGGACCAGGAAGCTTGCCTGTTTCTGAACATACAGTAAATTGCTTATGCATATCACATGTGCCTGTATTGTTTACATATTCAGCTGCACAAATATCGGAAGCTATTGTATTACCATAGTAATCTTGTGAGCAGAGGTCACTTGGTGATTTGCCTGAAACAGAACAAATACTGCTTGTTGTAAGGCCTGCTGGTTTAGTAAAGCCTGGGTCAGAAAGGCCTTGATGTATTTTTTCCATAATGTCTTTCCATAAAAGCAGGTGATAGCTCTTATCGTATTCTATCTTTTTAGGGTTATCGTATCCCATCCAAATTCCAGCACAGTAATAAGGAGTATAACCAACAAATACAAGGTCTTTATCATCACTTGTTGTACCGGTTTTGCCGGCCTGTGACATACTTATATTTGTAAATCTTGCAAGTGTTCCAGTACCACGGGTAATAACGCCTTCCATCATGTCAGTAAGCATATAAGCTGTAGTTTCTTTTATTACTCTATGGCTTTCAGGCGTTGTATTGTCTATAAGAACATTTCCGTCGTGGTCAAGAACCTTTGTGTAAAATATCGGTTTTATATATTCTCCGCCATTTGCTATAGCGCTATAAGCTGCTGTAAGTTCTAAAACGGAAACGCCGTTTGTAATACCGCCAAGAGAAATAGCAGGGCCACGGTCGCTTAATCCGTCCTCGTTTGGTTCTGTCACAAGTGTTGTAAAGCCAAAGTTTTCAAGGTAGTCAAGAGCCGTATCAACACCTACCATAACTATAACTTTAGCTGCAAGTATGTTAAGAGAATCTTCAACACCTTCGCGTACGGTACACATGCCTCTGTAGCCTGAGCTGTACCAGTTTTTAGGAACCCAACCGTTATATTCAAAATATTCATCTCTAATTCCTGTACCTGGCATAACAATGCCTTGGTCGATTGCAGGAGCGTATGACGCAAGTATTTTGAAGCATGAACCAGGCTGCCTTAAGGCCTGAGTTGCACGGTTAAAAACAAGGTCACCGGTTTTTTCACGTCCGCCTATAATGCCTTTAACATGGCCGTTATGATAATCTATTATTACCATTGCGGACTGAAGGGATTTAGCAACATTAAGTTTATCAAGTATCATAGTTTTGCCTTGGCTTAAAACTTCGTCTTTAACAGACTGGGCAAAAGCTTCAGCTTCCTCATAACTTGCTACAATTTGCTCGCGGTATATATTTTCCTGTTCGCCGGTAGCATCGTCAGAAACAGAAATAGTATAGCTTGCTGTTAATGTACTGCATTTAGGCGGGAATAATGAGTCATTGGCATATGACTCCTCCATTTGGTTTTGTATAGAAGTGTCTATTGTTGTATAAATCTGAAGGCCACCGCTATATATAAGGTTATATGCCTGCTGTTTTGTTAAGCCAGGTGTTTCTTCCATAAGCTGATTTGCTAATTCTACAATTACGGAGTCAACAAAGTAGCTGTGATATGATTCTGTACCTTCGTTTGTATCATTTATACCTATAACTTCACTTGCCACATCTTCAGCGCAGGCTTCGTCGTATTCGGCTTGTGTTATATAGCCAAGACTAAGCATTTTATCAAGCACAAGCAGCATTCTTTCCCTGTTTTGGTCCGGATGGCTTAAAGGCGAGTATGCCGAAGGATTTTTTGTAATACCTGCTATTGATGCACACTGAGCAAGAGACAGCTCGCTAACATCTTTACCAAAATAGAACTTGGCTGCGGCCTGAACTCCATTAAGACCATGGTTTAATGATATGGTATTAAGATAAAGCTCAAGAATATAATCTTTAGCCAATTTTTTTGAACCAAGCTTTTTTGTAAGCTCTTTTTCATAGCTAACGGCAAGGTATTGTTCCTGGATTTTTCTGCTCAGCTTTTTCTCTGGATTAAGGGCTTCGTTTTTCATAAGCTGCTGAGTAATTGTACTTGCACCTTGGGAAAACTCCATGTTTTTGATATTTACAAAAAGTGCTCTGAACATACCTTTTATATCGATACCGTTATGTTCATAAAACCGCTCGTCCTCTATTGCTATAACAGCATGCTGTAAATCAAGAGGTATTTGCGAGAGTTTAACATATTCTCTGTTTTCCTCACCGTGAAGGGTATCAATTTCATTACCGTTTTCGTCATAAATAATTGAAGTATAAGACTCAGGTGTAACGTCTATTGAGCTTAAAGCAGGAGCGCTTTCTATAATGCCGGTGTATGCGCCAATAAAAGCACCGCCTACGGCAAAACATCCAACTACTGCTAATACTACAATTATTCTTAAAATAATTATACCTATCGTAGCTTTCTTTTTTCTGCGTTTTCTTCTCTTAGAGTTTCTGCGTCTGTGATTGGCATCCTGAGAGTAGTTCATAGTATGCCTCCTTTCAAGAAAGGATTATAACAGAATTACCAAATTTAATAAAGTAAAATAAAAGAAAATATTAAAAAATTAATAATTATATTTTGTTTTAATTGAATTTCATATTTTTAATCTGAATTTAAGCTTTATTTTTGATAAATTATGACAAGCTTTAAAGCATAAAATACTTAAAGGTGATACTTATGCTGATTATAAACAAAAAAACTAAAAAAAATTTAAAAAAATTGCTCATTATGTTTGTATTTATTTTATTTTCTGTTATAATATTATCGGGCATTAATAAAAGAATTATGCCCGTTCTTATTGAAACATCCTGTCTTGAAGTTAAATCTTTTGCTGATAAAACTATTGACAATGTGGTTAGGCAAAGCATTGACGAAATGGATTTGAAATCATCCGATTTCATCAGCGTACATAATGAAACAAAAACCGTATCAGCTGATACAGTGCTTGTTAATAATCTTTGTTCAGTTGTAGACAGCAAGTTGGATGAAGCTTTTTCAAAACAGGGCAAAAAGAAAATAGCGATACCTCTCGGCGCCGCCAGCGGCGTTGACATATTATCCAATACCGGACCTGACGTAAGTTTTACTCTGGTATACAAGGATGATACCTCCGTTGACTATGAAACATCTTTTACAGCGGCAGGTATTAATCAAACTAATTATAAGGTATGGCTTACAGTTGAAGTAACTATGAGGCTTGTAAACCCTTTAAAGAGCACAGATGTAACAGCAACAAGAAAAATTATGCTCATAGATACAATTATTAAGGGTGTTGTGCCTCAGACTTATTTCCAGATAGATGGAAATGGCAGTGTTATTTCACAGTAGGCATGGAGGAGAACAATGTGTATTGAAAAAAAAATCGAGAGGCTAAGTGATATTCTTAAAGGCTATGGCAAAGTATGCATAGCATATTCGGGCGGCACGGACTCGGATTTTCTTCTTAATGTGGCGGCAAAAACATTAGGCAACAACGTTATAGCCGTTATGGTTAAAGGAGATAATGTGGCTTCTAAAGATGTAGAAGATGCTTTGCGCCTTGCTCAGAAGGCAGGTGTTAGAGTATTTTTGGAAACCGTAGACGTCTTTAGCGTTAGCCAATTTAGAAACAACACTAAAGAGCGGTGCTACTACTGCAAAAAGAATATTATGCAGGCCGTAATTGAAAGAGCCGGCAAAGAGGGATACAGTTTAATTGCCGACGGAAAAAACGCTGATGATGCAAAACATTTCAGGCCGGGAGCAAAAGCGGCTGAAGAAATAGGCATTGTAAGCCCGCTTTATGAGGCTGGGTTTACAAAAGACGAAATTAGACAGGCAGCGCAACAAATGGGTCTTGAAACTTGGGACAAGCCATCTAATTCGTGCTTGGCAACGCGGTTTATGTATAACACAGAATTAACCAAAGAGGCGTTTTCAAATGTTGAAAAGGCGGAAAAGTTTTTAGCAGATAAAGGCATATTATCTGGCAGGGTACGTGTGCATGGTGATATAGCCAGAATTGAAATTCCGCGAAAATACTTTAACGACTTTATAAACGATGATTCCATTGTTTCCTTTTTAAAAGATATAGGCTATAAATATGTAACTCTCGACTTAGAGGGCTTTAGAAGTGGAAGTATGGATTGAGGTGCTCAGATTGGACATTAAAAAATTACTTGACGATTACAAAAACGGAAATATTACACTTGATGAAGCTGAGCGCAAACTTAAAATAGCGCCGGTTGAAGACATAGGATATGCTGTAATTGACCATCAAAGAGAAATGAGAAACGGTTGTCCTGAAGTGATTTACTGTGCTGGTAAAACCGCAGAACAAATTGTGGGTATTATAGGCAGAATGCTTGAAGCAGGAACTAAAAATATACTTGGAACAAGGGCAGACAAAGAAAAGTATAATGCTGTTAAAGCTGTCTATGATGACGCTGTTTATTATGAGGCTGCAAGAATAATTAAAATCGAGCGTGAGCCGCTTAAGAAAACAGGCGGAACGGTTGTTGTGGCAACCGGCGGCACAAGTGATATACCGGTAGCTGAAGAAGCGGCTATTACGTGTGAATATCTTGGCAACAATGTTGAAAGATTGTACGACGTTGGTGTGGCAGGGCTTCACAGGCTGTTATCAAGGCTTGATGTTATTACTAAAGCCAATGTGGTTATAGCCGTGGCCGGAATGGAAGGGGCTCTTGCCAGCGTAATAGGCGGACTTACTGATAAGCCGGTAATTGCTGTTCCTACATCAGTAGGATACGGGGCTAATTTTAACGGTCTTTCATCGCTGCTTTGTATGCTTAACAGCTGCGCAAATGGTGTAGTTGTTGTAAACATAGATAACGGCTTTGGGGCCGGCTATACAGCTAACAGTATTAATAAGTTGGGAGTTGGAAATTAATGAAAAAAGTTCTCTATTTTGATTGCTTTTCGGGTATAAGTGGGGACATGACTCTTGCTGCTTTAATAGACCTTGGTATAGACAAAGATGCTTTTTTGGCCGAAATGAATAAGCTCAATGTTGAAGGCTTTGAAATTAAGTTTTCAAGAACAGAAAAAAGCGGCATAGGTGCACAGGATGTTGATGTTATACTTACCAACGGTGAGTATTTGGACGAAGAACATCATCACCATGACCACGAACATGAACACCACCATGAACATGAGCACGAGCACGAACATCATCATGACCACGAACATGTTCATGATGAGCATAGTCATGAGCATACACATGAACATGCTCATTCCCATGAACATCATCACGCTCATGTTCACAGAAATATAGATGATGTAAACGCTATTATTGATAACAGTACAATTTCGGAAACGGCAAAGGATTTGGCCAAAAGAATTTTTATGCGTGTTGCAAAGGCAGAGGCAAAAGTGCATTCAAAACCTCTTAATGAAGTGCATTTTCATGAGGTTGGCGCTCTTGACTCAATAGTTGATATTATAGGAACAGCTATTTTAATCGATATGATTAAACCGGATGTTATATGTTCATCCGTTGTTAATGACGGACATGGATTTGTAAAATGCCAGCATGGACATATGCCTGTTCCTGCACCTGCAACAGCTGAGATATTTGCTGATTCCAACGTTATATATCGCCAGATAGACGTTATGAGCGAAATGGTTACGCCGACTGGTGCCGCAATAATAGCGGAACTTTCGGAAAGTTTTGGAATGTGTCCGCCTATGAAGCTTAAAGCTACAGGCTATGGCGCAGGTAAAAGAAACTTCTCTATCCCAAATATTCTTAGGGTTATGATTGGAGAAACCGAGGGTTAATAATTATGCCTGAAAGATATACAGATAACATTACAATTCTTGAAACAAACATTGATGACTCTACAGGGGAAATGTTAGGCTATGTTTTAGAAAGGCTTTTTAAGGCCGGTGCAAAAGATGCTTTTTATACATCTATTTATATGAAAAAGAATCGACCGGCTTATAAGCTTACTATAATTTGTGATGACAGCTTAAAAGAAACCATGGAAGATATAGTTTTTGAAGAAACTACTGCCATTGGTATACGCTGCCGTACCGAAATAAGAACTTGCCTTACAAGAACATTTGAGGAAATAGATACACCTTATGGCCCTGTAAGGGTAAAATGCGTGTATACTAAAAAAGGGCCAAGAATGTATCCTGAATATGATTGCGTAAGAGAAATCGCTCAAAGATTCAACGTTCCTCTGTATGAAGTATATGCCGAGATTAAAAGTAATAGAACTATTTAATTTTGGCATGAGGTTACTGCTTTGTTCAAGGGGTATCTGCTTTTTCGGTTACGTGTATTAATTTTAATACATGTAATAAAATGTTAAATTAACCTCAACATTAATTTAAAATTTGTTTCATGAATAACTTTTTGTGTAACAATTATTTAATAAATGCCACATTAAATAAAACAATATAATTTAATAAAATCGTCATAATTAAGTTATATATTGGTATATTTTGTGCATTTATAACAAAATATGTGTAAAAGACTTGTAATCAATAAAAACCTATTGACATTTATAGGATTATTTTTTATACTAAGTCTGTAACAAAAATGTAACATTTGATTGGAGGCTATTCATGAAAGTGAAGGGGATATTACCTTCGGCAGCTGTTTTAGGTACATTATTAGCTGTCGGGTGCAGTATGGCCGCTTTTGCGGAAAACAAGGGTGTTGTAAACGCAAATCAAATTAATGTCAGACAGTCGGCTGATACCGAGTCTGAAAAACTTGGTCTTCTTTTTGAAGGGGACGAAATAGATATTCTTTCTAATGAAGGAAATTGGTATAAAATTAATTACAACAATCAGGAAGCTTATGTTTTTTCTGACTACATAATTGTATCACAGGCTGAAGGTAAGGTTGAGGCAGACCAAGTTAATGTAAGAAGTTCAGCTTCTTCTCAATCTGAGATTGTAGGCACTGTTAACACAGGTGATACAGTTACAGTTGTTGCAAGCAGCGACAGCTGGTATAAAATAGTAAGAACTAATGGTGACATCGCTTACGTTAGCAAAGAATTTGTTGACGGTGAAATATTAGATAAAGTAGCTACTGACAGCAGTGCTGCTGAGTCAGACACAACTGTTGCGGCAGCTTCTGCTTTATCTGCTTCTCCGGTAGATTCAGAGGATAACTTTACCGAAGTTTCAAATAAATACGCTGCTGTAACTGCTACAAGCGGTCTTAGAGTAAGAAGCGGAGCCGGAACAGACTTTGATGTTCTTACAACATTAGAGTATGGCGATTATGTTGATGTACTTGCAATAAGCAACGACTGGATTAAAGTTACTGACGGAAATGTTACAGGCTATGTTAGTGCTGAGTATGTTTCTATCAGAGATGGCGAAAAACCTTCAAGAGGTTCTTCTTCATCAGAAAAGGGACAAGCCATTGTTGAGTACGCTCAGCAGTTTATTGGCACACCTTATGTTTGGGGTGGTACAAACCTTAATTCAGGTGTTGACTGTTCAGGTTTTGTTTATTCGGTATTTAAAAACTTTGGTATCAGCTTACAGAGAAGTTCAGCATCAATGGCTTATTCAGATGGTGTTGAAATTTCAAGAAGTGAGCTTACAGCTGGAGATTTAGTTTTCTTTGACACAGACGGTGTTAATGACGGGGGCATTTCACATGTAGGTATCTACATAGGCGGTGACCAGTACATACATTCTTCATCAGGCAAGGTTTATGGTGTTACTATATCATCATTGGCTGATGACTACAGTGCCAGAACATATGTAATGGCAAAACGTGTAATTAGATAATTTTGCTTTAATAAGCAGACGGTGGGGGTTAGTCCTGCTGTCTGCTTTAAGTTGTTTATGTGTAACTACATTTATATTAAGGTTGTGAGGGCAGTACATGAAAAGATACGTTATTCAGGCTAAAAAAATGTTGGCTGTATGCTGTATAATGTTTACTGCTGCTATGGTTTTTACTCCTAATACTACAGCCGTAGCTAAAACATTACAGCAGCTTCAAGACGAGAGAGATGCTCTGGCCCAGAAAACTAAAGAGGCTAAAGCGGCACTTGAAAATGCCAAACAGCAGCAACTTACTTTGCAGCAGGAGATAGACGCCTTTGACCAGGTTGTTTCTGCGGCAAGTGAGGAATACAATAAATCATTGGAAGACCTTAACGAAGTTTCAAGCAGGCTTGAACAGTCTGAGGCTGAGCTTCAGGAGGCTACTGAAGAAAAAGAAAAGCAGTTTGATGTTTTTGGCGAAAGAATTAAGTTTTTTTATGAAAACGGAACTACAGGCTATCTTGATGTAATATTTGAGTCTAAAAGTATATCTGACATGCTGGCAAGAATTCAGTATGTAGAGGATATAATGGAATATGACAACGAAATACTATCAAATCTTAAGGAAGCTGAAAACACAATAAAGGTTAAAACAGCGGAAATAGCCGAGGAAAAAGCAGAAGTTGAGGAGCTTGTTAAAGAAAATGAACAGAAAAAGCAAGAGCTTGACGCAGCAATGGCTGAAAAGAAAGAAAAACTGCTTCAATATCAGAATGATGAGGCTATGTATGAAGAAATGATTGCCAATGATGAAAAAGCAAGCCGTCAGGTTGAAGCTCTTATAAACCAAGCTTTGTCATCATCTTCATATTCATCCGGCTATGTATATACAGGTGGTCAGCTTAACTGGCCTGTACCTGCAAAAGCCGCATCATCTTCAAGCTTAAGCAGTGGATTTATAAACAGAAATAACCCTATAAGCGGAAGACGTGAATTACATACAGGTTATGATATACCAGCACCGTACGGCTCAAATATAGTAGCGGCAGAGGCAGGAACAGTTATTTATTCCGGATGGATGAGTGGTTACGGAAACACAATAATGATTGACCATGGCGGCGGACTTGTTACACTTTACGGACATAACTCAAGCCTTGTTGTTTCAAAGGGCCAGTCTGTAACAAGAGGACAAGTAATTGCAAAATGCGGCTCAACAGGTAACTCAACAGGAAATCACTGTCACTTTGAGGTTAGAGTTAACGGCAAAGCAGTAAGTCCTGAACCATATTTAGGCGTAGCTAATGTAAATTACTAAATCAACAAAACCCTTCTGGAATTTAAGAAGGGTTTTTGTAATTAAGCTTTTAATTTAGCGGCAATATGTTATTTATTAATGCTTTTATTGACATTTACACATTGAAAAGCTTATAATTTAAAAATAGAAAATAGAAACGGAGCTGATTTTAATGAGTGAAAATTGCTCACATAACTGCTCAAGCTGCTCAGAAAATTGCAGTGAGAGAACTCAGGAGAGTCTTATAATTGAGCCTAACAAATATAGCCATATTAAGAAAATAATTGGCGTAGTAAGTGGCAAAGGCGGCGTTGGTAAATCTCTTGTTACTTCAATGCTGGCTTGTTCCATGAAAAACAAAGGATATAAAGTTGGTATACTTGATGCTGACATTACAGGTCCGTCAATACCTAAAATGTTTGGAATTAATAAAAAAGCAGGTGGCAATCAATACGGTATGCTGCCTGTAGAAAGTGAAAATGGAATAGAGGTTATGAGTGTTAACCTTCTTGTAGATAACGACACAGACCCTGTTGTTTGGAGAGGACCTATTATTGCCGGTGTTGTTCAGCAGTTCTATTCAGAGGTAATTTGGGAAGATGTAGATTACCTTTTTGTTGATATGCCTCCAGGAACAGGTGATGTTCCTCTTACTGTATTCCAGTCACTTCCTATAGATGGAATAGTTATTGTTTCATCACCTCAGGAATTAGTAAGCATGATTGTAGGCAAAGCCGTTAATATGGCTAAACTTATGAATGTGCCAATTCTTGGCATTATTGAAAATATGAGCTATGTTGCTTGCCCTGACTGCGGCAGAAAAATTTATCTTTACGGCGAAAGCAAAATAGATATAGTAGCTGACGGATATGGCATAGATGTTATAGGTCAAATGCCTATTAATCCAGAAACTGCTCTTTACTGTGATAAAGGTATGGTTTATAAGGCTGATTTAAAACCACTTGAAAAAGCCAGCCAGAAACTTGAACAGCTTTTAAAATAAGATTATTGAAAAACAGGCATTAATTTTAATAGCCTGTTTTTAGGTGTTAGTATCAGTTAGACAAATGATTTTTGCGGGAGGTTTATTTTATGGAAAAACTTGAAATGCTTTATGAGGGCAAAGCTAAAAAAGTATTTAAAACTGATGACGAGAAACTTCTTATTGTAGATTACAAAGATGATGCCACAGCCTTTAATGGTCTTAAAAAAGGTCAAATTATGGGCAAAGGTGTTATAAATAATAAAATGACAAACATTGTATTGCAGTATCTTGCTGATAATGGCATTGAAACTCATTTTGTTAAAGAATTAAGCGACAGGGAGACACTTGTTAAACGTGTTTCAATAGTTCCTCTTGAGGTTATAATCAGAAACGTAGCTGCCGGAAGTTTTTCCAAGAAGTTCGGTGTTGCAGAAGGTACTCCGCTTAATAATCCTATACTTGAGTTTTCTTATAAAAACGATGAACTTGGCGACCCTATGATTAACGAGCTTCAGGCTCTTGCTATTGGTATTGCAACAAAAGAAGAAATTGATTCTATTTCAGAGCAGGCTCTTAAAATTAATGAGCTTCTTAAGAAATTCTTCCTTAACGTAGGTATTAAGCTTATAGACTTTAAAATCGAGTTTGGTCGTTATGACGGAAGGGTAATTCTTGCTGATGAAATTTCACCTGATACATGCAGACTTTGGGATGCAGAAACAAACGAAAAGCTTGATAAAGACCGTTTCCGCCGTGACCTTGGAAATGTAGAGGAAGCTTATCAGGAAGTTTGGAGAAGAATAACAAAATAAATTAGCAGAATTTGCTGTATTATAGTTTAACAGCGGGTATTTGGCAGATTTTAATATATTCTGATTTCTATGCCCGCTTAAATTTTGTAAATTGGCGTTAATTGATGAAGTGTTATTTAATATGTTTTTTAATGCCAAACAGGAGGATTATAATGAGAACAAAGTACGAAAGTCCGCTTAATTCACGATACTCCAGTAAAGAAATGAGCTATCTTTTTTCACCGGATTTTAAATTTAAAACATGGCGTAAATTATGGATTGCTCTTGCTGAAACAGAAAAAGAGCTGGGACTTAATATAACTGATGAACAGATAGCTGAAATGAAAAAATATCAGGACGATATTAATTATGAAGTAGCTGAAGAAAGAGAAAAAATTGTTCGTCATGATGTTATGAGTCATGTATATGCTTTTGGTATGCAGGCAAAATCGGCTATGCCTATTATTCATTTGGGCGCTACAAGCTGCTATGTAGGCGATAATACTGATATAATAATTATGACAGAGGCTTTAAAGCTTATTAAAAAAGAGCTTGTTAACGTAATTAACGAGCTTTCTAAATTCGCTATGGAGTATAAAGATATGCCTACTCTTGGCTTCACTCATTTTCAGCCGGCGCAAACAACGACTGTAGGCAAAAGAGCATCTTTATGGCTTCAAGACCTTATAATGGATTTAGAAGATATAGACCACCAGCTTTCAAAAGCAAAACTTCTTGGTTCAAAAGGTACAACAGGAACACAGGCGAGCTTTTTAGAACTTTTTGACGGTGACCACGAAAAAGTTAAAAAGATTGACGGCATGATTGCCGAAAAAATGGGCTTTAAGAGCTGTTTTGCCGTTTCAGGCCAGACTTATCCAAGAAAGCTTGATTACCAAATATTAAGCCTTCTTTCTCAAATAGCTCAAAGCGCTTATAAGTTCAGCAATGATATAAGGCTTTTACAGCACCTTAAAGAAGTAGAGGAACCGTTTGAAAAGAGCCAGATAGGCTCATCGGCTATGGCTTATAAGAGAAATCCTATGAGAAGTGAAAGAATAGGTTCTCTTGCAAGATATGTTATTTCTACTGCTGTAAACCCTGCTGTAACTGCTTCAACACAGTGGTTTGAAAGAACACTTGACGATTCTGCAAACAAGAGAATTAGCGTACCTGAAGCATTTTTAGCAACAGACGCTATACTTAGTCTTTACAGGAATGTTGTAGACGGCCTTGTTGTATATCCTAAAGTAATTGAGCAGCACCTTAATAATGAGCTTCCATTTATGGCTACTGAAAACATAATGATGGATGCAGTTAAAAAAGGCGGCAACAGACAGGAACTTCACGAAAAAATACGTGTTCATTCTATGGCTGCCGGAAAAGTTGTTAAGGCAGAAGGAAAGTCTAACGATTTACTTGAAAGAATAGCTGCTGACCCATCATTTGGTCTTACAATAGACGAGCTTAACTCAATAATGGACGCAAAGAATTTTGTAGGCCGCGCACCACAGCAAACAGAGGAGTTTATAGAAAACTTTGTAAAGCCTGCTCTTGAGGCCAACAAAGACCTTTTAAGCAGTGATGCAGAAGAAATAAGAGTTTAATTTTATGATAAAACCGCAGTTTTTATAATCTGCGGTTTTTTTATATGCTGATATAAAAGAGGTTATTGTGGATATACATTTGTTTATTAATCATTGAAAAATTTATATTTGGTAGACTGTATTTTATAGCACGATATATAATAACAAATTATATCAAGTATAAAAAGTATTTATTTTACTTATAGTAGAAAATAGAATATAATTATAAAGTAATATGAAGTGTAATTGTTAATACACAAATAAATTTAATTGATTTTACAGGAGTGATACTCAATGATTAAAGCAATAGTCGGTTCCTGCTGGGGCGATGAAGGTAAGGGCAAAATTACAGATATGCTGGCTGAAAATGCTGATATAGTTATTCGTTTTCAGGGCGGCAGCAATGCAGGTCATACAATTATAAACGATTATGGAAAACATGCTCTTCACCAAATGCCTTCAGGTGTTTTTAATGAGAACACTGTTAATATAATCGGAAACGGTGTTGCCTTCAATGTTCCATATTTTATAAAAGAGCTTAACTACCTTAAGGAAAGCGGCATAAAAGAGCCTAAAATTCTTATTTCAGACAGAGTTCAGCTTCTTATGCCATATCATATACTTTTTGATACACTTGAGGAAGCCAGATTAAGCGACAAGCAGTTTGGTTCAACAAAAAGCGGAATTGCTCCTTTTTATTCCGATAAATACGCTAAAACAGGCATTCAGATTTGCGACCTTTTCCATGAAGATATACTTATGGAAAGAATTAAAGCTGCGTGCGAAATTAAAAACGTGCTTTTAGAGCATCTTTATCATCATGAGCTTCTTGACCCTCAGAAAATATTTGATGAGGTTATGGGTTACAAAGAATTTGTTGCACCTTACATAACAAATACAGCTGAATACCTTAATAAGGCTATTAAAGAAGGTAAGGAAATACTTCTTGAAGGTCAGCTTGGTGCTCTTAAAGACCCTGACCACGGTATTTATCCAATGACAACTTCTTCTTCTACATTAGCTGGTTTTGGTGCTATAGGTGCCGGAATACCTCCTCATAAGATTGAGAAAGTTTATACAGTTGTTAAGGCATATTCAAGTGCTGTAGGCGGCGGAGCTTTTGTAAGTGAGATATTTGGTGATGAAGCTCAAGAGCTCAGAGTAAGAGGCGGAGATGCCGGCGAGTTTGGTGCTACTACAGGCCGTCCAAGAAGAATGGGCTGGTTCGACTGTGTTGCAGCAAGATATGGCTGTATGCTTCAAGGTACAACAGATATTGCTTTTACAGTAGTTGATGTTTTAAGCTATCTTGATGAAATACCAGTTTGTGTAGGTTACGAAATAGACGGAGAGGTTACTAAGGAATTCCCTGTAACACCGCTTCTTGAAAAGGCAAAACCTGTATACAAGGTTCTTCCTGGCTGGAAATCAGATATTCGCGGTATTACAAAATACGAGGACCTTCCTGAAAATGCAAGAAATTATATTGAGTTTATAGAAAAAGAATTAGGTTATCCTATTACTATAGTTTCTAACGGACCAAAGAGAAACGAGATTATTTACAGATAAAAGTTTTTGTTGCAACATTTTACCGTAAGTGGTATAATGCAGTAGATGGAATAGCGGTTTAAGCAAGAGTGGGTGTATTTACCCACTCTTTTGTTTACTTATATTTGAAAAGGGGTGAGTTTAATGGCAAACACAATTAACACAGCTAAAAAGGTAGAGCTTTTGCTTTCCAAAACGGCTGAAGAAATGAATTTTGAAATTGCGGATGTTGAGTTTGTAAAAGAAGGTCAAAATTATTATCTTAGGGTATATCTTGATAAAGAAGGCGGAATTACTATAGATGACTGCGAAGTTTTCAGCAAAGCAGCTGAAAAAATTCTTGATAAGGAAGACCCTATTGAGCAGGCTTATATATTCGAGGTAAGCTCACCTGGAATTGACAGACCGCTCAAAAAAGATTCTGATTTTGAAAAATATTCAGGCGAAATAATTGATATTAAGCTTTATAAACCGTTTAACGGCTCAAAAGAGTACCAAGGAACTCTTAAAGGGCTTATTGACAATAACATAGTAATAACCGATGATAACGGGCAGGAATTGGCATTTGATAGAAAAAGCGTTGCTTCCGTGCGGCTTGCAGTGATATTTTAAGGGGGTTTTAAAATGGATAAAGTTGATAAGGCTGAATTTATTGAAGCTCTTAACACTATCGAAAAAGAAAAAGGCATTGATAAAGAAGTTATATTCGACGCCATAGAAGCGTCGCTGGTATCTGCTTGCAAAAAGAACTTTGGCTCATCACAGAACATTAAAGTGGAAATTAATCGTGAAACAGGCGAAGTTGCCGTTTATGCTCAAAAAGAAATAGTTGAAACAGTAGATGACCCGGCTACACAGCTTTCTTATGCTGAAGCAAGGATACTTGGTCCTAACTACCACATAGGCGATACTTATAACGAAGTTATTACACCAAGAAATTTCGGAAGAATATCAGCTCAGACAGCAAAACAGGTTGTTGTTCAGAAATTCAGAGAGGCTGAAAGAGAAATACTTTACAATCAGTATATAACTAAAGAAAAAGATATAGTTACTGGTATTGTTCAGAGACATGAAAAGAAAAACGTTATTGTTCAGCTTGGTAAAATAGACGCTATACTTCTTCCTAATGAGCAGATTGCCGGTGAGGAATATAATTTCCCTGACAGAATAAAAGTATACGTTCTTGAGGTAAAACAGACAACTAAAGGTCCTCAGATTTATGTTTCAAGAACACACCCAGAGCTTGTTAAAAGACTTTTTGAACAGGAAGTTCCTGAGGTTCACGACGGCACAGTTGAGATTAAGAGCATAGCCCGTGAAGCAGGTTCAAGAACAAAAATTGCTGTTTATTCTAAAGACCCTAATGTTGATGCTGTTGGCGCATGCGTTGGACAAAACGGTTGCAGGGTAAATGTAATTGTAAGCGAGCTTAACGGCGAAAAGATAGACATTATTGAATGGAATGAAGACCCGCAGGTATTTATTGCGTCTGCTTTAAGCCCTTCAAAAGTTGTTGCTGTTAAAGTAAATGAGGCTGACCAGAGTGCTAAAATTGTAGTTCCTGACCATCAGCTTTCACTTGCTATAGGCAGAGAAGGCCAAAATGCAAGACTCTCTGCTAAATTAACAGGTTGGAGAATAGATATTAAGAGTGAAACACAGGCTGCTGAAACAGGTTTTCTTGATGATGAAATAGAATTACCTGAAACAAAAGAAAATGCCGAAAATATAAATGAAGAAACAGAGCTTAATGAAACAACTGATATGCCTGAAGAAGAATAATTAATTAAAGGAGGAAATAGCATGAAACAAAAATCAATTCCTCTTAGAAAATGCACTGGCTGCCAAGAAATGAAAGACAAACGTACTCTTGTAAGAGTTGTAAGAAGTGAAAATGGTGAGTTTAGTGTGGATTTTACAGGCAAAAAACCGGGCAGAGGTGCATATATATGCCCTAATCTTGAGTGCCTTGAAAAGGCTAAAAAATCAAAAGGCCTTGAAAGAAGCTTTAAAACACCTGTTCCGGCTGAGGTATACGAAAAGCTTAGAGAGGAGCTTTTAAATGCCGGTGGAGAACAATAAATTTTTATCGCTTTTAGGGCTGTGCCAAAGAGCAGGTAAACTTGTTTCTGGCGAGCTTCCGTGTGAAAAAGCGCTAAAAGGCAATAAAGTAAAGTTATTAATTATATCAGAAGACGCGTCTGACAATACAAAAAAGAAGTTTAAAAATGCGGCGTTGTCTAAAAATGTAGATATTATTTGTACGGAAACAAAGGAAAATATCGGCAGGGCAATAGGCAAAGATTTACGCTCAACTGTTGCTATAATCGATGAGGGGTTTGCGCAACAGCTGAAAAATTTGTACGAAAAGCGTGTCTGATGTGTTTGTATAGGAGGTGGAGCCTTTGTCAAAAGTTAGAATATATGAACTTTCAAAGGAGTTAAACATTGGTAGTAAAACCATTATTGAAAAGGCAAAGGAATTTGGGGTGACAGTAACAAATTTAAGTGGTGTTGATGCAGAATTGGCGGATAAACTTAGAAGCGCTTTTTCATCGGATAAAGCCGAAACACCTAAAGAAAAAAATACATCTGACAATACTGTTAATCAAAAATCAAAAGAAGTACAGCAGAAATCAGAAGCTGCAAAAATTTCAGAAAATAAAAAAGATGACTCAAGCGAAAAACATGTTTCGAGCCATAAAAACAACGACAATCAAAAGTTTAATAACCACAAGAACGATAACAAGAATAAAAATTCTGATAAATCAAGCGGCAAACAGCAGGGATTTAATGGAGCTAAGGAGCAAAGAAACAATCAGAATAATGGCCAAAAACAATTTAATCAGTCTGGTTCAAAAAATAATAAAAACAATCAAAATAATCAAAACAACCAGAAAAATAAAAATAATAAAAACAATCAGCCTAAACAAAAAGCTCCGGAGGTTAAGCCTGTGCCTGTAAAAGAAGAAGCCGATGACGAACTTAAAATAAAGAAAATTCCAGCTGAGCTTACTTTAGGTGAGTTGGCTGAAACATTAGGCAAAAAAGTTTCTGAGCTTGTAAAAGCGCTTTTCCTTGAAGGCAAGGTTATGACTCCAAACTCTACACTTGACTTTGACACAGCTTCGGAAATAGCTGAAAAATACAATGTTATTCTTGAGCTTGAAGAAGAAAAAGATATATTTGAGCAGGTATTTTCTGAGGAAGAAGAAGACGAAACAAAGCTTAAAGAAAGACCGCCTGTTGTTGTTGTTATGGGTCATGTAGACCACGGTAAAACATCACTTCTTGACTCTATCCGTCACAGTAATGTTACAAGCGGTGAGGCTGGCGGTATTACACAGCATATAGGTGCTTATACAGTTCAGATTAACGGAAAACCTATTACTTTCCTTGATACACCGGGACATGAGGCATTTACAGCTATGCGTATGCGCGGCGCTCAGGTTACTGATATAGCTGTTCTTGTAGTAGCGGCAGACGACGGTGTTATGCCACAGACTGTAGAAGCTATTAACCATGCAAAAGCTGCTGGTGTAGAAATTATAGTTGCTATAAATAAAATAGATAAACAGGGTGCTAATCCAGACAGAGTTAAGCAGGAGCTTGTTGAATACGGCTTAATGGCAGAAGATTGGGGCGGCGAAACAATTTGTGTTCCTGTTTCAGCTGTTAAGAAAACAGGTATTGACACACTGCTTGAGATGATTACGCTTGTTGCTGAAATGAAAGAGCTTAAAGCTAATCCGGATAAGAGGGCAAGAGGTACAATTATAGAGGCTCAGCTTGATAAAGGACGCGGACCTGTTGCTACTGTACTTGTTCAGGACGGTACACTTAATGTAGGCGACCCTATTGTTGCTGGAAGTGCTTACGGCAGAATAAGAGCAATGATGGATGATAAAGGCCGCAGAGTTAAAAAAGCTGGCCCTTCAACACCTGTAGAAATTCTTGGTCTTTCTGAAGTACCTTCAGCCGGAGACAGTTTCTATGCTGCTGAAAACGAGAAACAGGCTCGTCAGGTTGCCGAAAGCGTTGTTGCTAAAAACAAAACTGAGCTTATTAAAAACACACCTAATAAGGTTTCACTTGATGACCTTTTCAGCCAGATACAGTCAGGTAATGTTAAAGAACTTAACATAGTTGTTAAGGCTGATGTTCAGGGCTCAGTAGAGGCTGTTAAGCAGAGTCTTGAAAAGCTTTCTAATGAAGAAGTTCGTGTACGCATAATTCACGGCGGTGTTGGAACAATAACTGAGTCGGATATAATGCTTGCCAGTGCGTCAAACGCTATTATAATTGGCTTTAATGTTCGTCCTGAGCCAGCTGCAAAGGTATTTGCCGATAATGAAAAAGTTGACATTCGTTTATATAGAGTAATTTACAATGCTATTGAAGATATTAGCGCGGCTATGAAGGGCATGCTTGACCCTGTTTACGTAGAAAAAGTAACAGGCCATGCGGAAGTTAGACAGATTTATAAAGCTTCTGGTGTAGGCACTATATGCGGCAGCTATGTTCTTGACGGTAAATTTATAAGAAATTCAAAAATAAGAGTAATTCGTGACGGTATCGTTATTTACGAAGGAGAAATGGAAAGCCTTAAACGCTTTAAGGATGACGTTAAAGAAGTTAATACAGGTTATGAATGCGGTATAGTTGTTAAAAAGTTTAATGATGTTAAAGTTGGCGATAACCTTGAAGCGTTTATAATGGAGGAAGTTCCAAGATAAAGGTGATATTATGAGAAAACCAAACACAAGAATGATAAGAATAAATGACGAGCTTGCTCGAGAGCTTGCAAACATAATACGCACAGAGGTGAAAGACCCAAGAATTAAAAGCATGACAAGTGTTTTAAGAGTTGAAACAACAGCTGATTTAAAATACTGCAAAGCTTTTATATCAGTACTTGGAAACGATGAGGATAAGCAGAGTGTTATGGCTGGGCTTAAAAATGCTTCCGGTTTTATACGCCATCTTCTTGCCGAAAGGGTTAATTTAAGAAATACACCTGAGCTTATATTTAAGCTTGACGATTCTGTGGAATACGCTATAAGAATGGATAAACTTATTAAAGAAGTTTCAAGCGGAAGCAGTGATTCTGATGATGAATAATGATATTAAAGATATACGCAATATAATTTTTTCAGGCAAAAATATAGCTATTTCGGCTCATACAAGCCCTGACGGCGACGCTATTGGGGCTTCAAGTGCCTTAGCTATGGCTATAAATGAAACAGGCGGAAAAGCTAAAGTATTTATTGAGGAATATTCTGATACTTTTGATGTTATACCTGTAAATGGTGTTGTTGAACATAACATAACAGATTTTAAGCCTGATATTTATGTTGCAGTAGACTGTGGAGACATACAACGCTTAGGCGATTTTGCTGAAGTATACAATAACACGCCTGTTAGAATAAATATTGACCACCATAAGAGTAATACTTATTTTGGTATGTATAATTATGTAGATGCTGAAAGCTCGTCAACAAGCGAGATAATATATTTAATGATACGGGATTTATTCAGTAAATTTTTAAACCCGGAAGATATAGCGGCCTGTATATATTCAGGCATAGTATTTGATACAGGCGGATTCAGACATACATCAACTGGGCCGCAGACGCTCCTATTCGCTTCTGAGCTTATTAAATATAACTTTAATTTTAATAAAATATATAATACTATTTTTAATACCAGAAAGTATTCGGAAGCCAAAGCTATGGGAAAGGCTCTATGCAATATGAAAAATTGCATTAACGGCAGTGTGGTGTATTCCTATCTTTTAGAGGATGAAATTGCTCAGTGTGGTACAACAAGCGATGGGCTTTCTGAAATAGTTAACTATTTAAAAGGAATATCAGGCTGCGAAACTGCTGTGTTTGTTTACGAAAAAACAAAAGGTATATTTAAAGTAAGCATGCGCAGTGAGGATAAAGTTGATGTTTCACTTGTTGCCGTTAAGTTTGGCGGCGGCGGCCACGCAAAAGCAGCCGGATGCACAATAGAAAGTGAAAATGTTGAAACAGTATTAAATAATATAATTTGTGAAATTGAAAAATCACTGGCATAATGCCAGTAACCGGAGAAATAAATGGACGGTATTTTAAATATTTTTAAAGAAAAAGGGTATACATCCCATGATGTTGTTGCCGTTGTAAGGCGGACTATAAATCAAAAAAAGGTGGGTCATACTGGTACTTTAGACCCGGATGCCGAAGGTGTGCTTCCTATTTGTGTTGGAAAAGCTACAAAGCTTGCTGATTATATAATGAATTCCGGCAAAACTTATGAAGCTGAAGTAACTTTAGGCGCACAGACAACAACTCAGGATGCATCAGGCGAAATTATAAGCAGAACGGAGTTTGTGTTTGATGAAAATAAAATTACTGAAGCTGTTCTTTCGTTTAAGGGAAGTTATATGCAGATTCCGCCTATGTATTCAGCTATAAAAATAAACGGCAAAAAGCTTTACGAATTAGCCAGAAAAGGTCAGGAAGTAGAGCGAAAGCCGCGAAAAGTTGATATAAACGAAATAAAAATTATTGAGTTTTTGCCGCCTGATAAAATAAGAATTTCTGTTGACTGTTCTAAGGGAACATATATAAGAGCTCTTTCTGCCGATATAGGTGAAAAACTCGGCTGTGGCGCCTATATGTCTTCTTTAACTAGAACTCGCAGCGGTAAATTTAATATCCAAAACAGCATAAAATTAAGCAGGCTTGAAGAGCTTAGCAAAAACGGTGATTTGTCACAGGCCATTATTACTATGGAAAATGCCCTTGAGGGCTACAAACGTGTTTATGTTAATCCAAAAGCGGATAAACTTATGCATAACGGAGCAAAAATATACAGTTATTATTTTGATAAAAAGAGTGATTTTATAAATCCCGGCGAAACAGTTACGGCTTTTGACAGTACTTTAAACTTAAATGGTATTTATAGAACTGAGTTTGATGAGGAAAAACGCTGTATTTTAATCAGACCCATTACTATTCTTTTGTAAAGGTGCGAAAAAATGGAACATATTATTAATCAGGAAATTACACAAAATACGCCTACTGTTATAACCCTTGGTAATTTTGACGGCATTCATTTGGGCCACAGGGCATTAATAGGCATTACAAAGCAGTATGCAGAAAAATTAAATATTAAGTCAGTGGTTTTTTCATTTTCGCCGCATCCTATGTTTTTGTTCGGCAACAGAAAAAATTTGGCTCTTATTTTAAGTCCTGAAGAAAAAATGCAGATGCTTGAAAAGCTTGGCATTAATTTATATGTCGAGTATCCATTTACAAGTGAATTTGCGTGAACTGACCCTGAAAAATTCGCATCTGAAATTATATTTGAGAAAATGAAATGCCGTGTACTTGTTGTAGGGTATGATTATCACTTTGGCAGAGGTGCAAAAGGTGATTATGAGCTCCTTAAAAAAGTAGGCGAAAGATATGGTGCCGAGGTTATAAAGGTTCCTGCTGTAGAGCTTTACGGCAAAAGAGTAAGCTCAACAAGAATAAGAGAGGCTTTGGCGAACCATGATATTAAACTAGCCAATGAGCTTTTATCAGAGCCGTATTTTGTTTATGGTCTTGTGCGCCAAGGCCGCAGAATAGGCCGCAAAATGAATTTTCCTACAGCTAATATAAGGCCTGACATTAAAAAAATGCTCCCAAGTGACGGCGTGTATGCTACAAAAACTGTTGTGGACAATAAAACATATATAAGTATGACAAATGTTGGCACAAATCCTACCGTTAACGGCTGTGAACGCACTGTTGAAACAAATATATTTGGCTTTAGCGGTGATATATACGGTAAGAATATTAAAACATACTTTTTTGAATACTTAAGAGGAGAAAAAAAGTTTTCCGGAATTGAAGAACTTTCTAAAAGGCTTGAAAAGGATAAATCAATTACAAAGGAATACTTCTCTTCCAACGAGTTTAAAAAGTGGGCTGACAGATATTAAGTTATTATAACATTTGTATTGCAATATGTTTTTATTTGTGATAGAATGTAAAAGTCGTAATTCCGCAGCCCAGCATGTGGGTTCTCCATCCCATACTTGGCTGACGGAGTAATATTAAATGTATTTTTAGGAGGAAACAAAAATGATTAACAAAGCAGAAATTATTGAGAAATACGGCAGAACACCTAATGACACAGGTTCTCCAGAGGTTCAGATTGCTCTTCTTTCAGCAAGAATTGACCTTCTTACAGAGCACCTTAAATCACACAAGAAAGACCATCACTCAAGAAGAGGTCTTCTTAAAATGGTAGGTCAGAGAAGAGGTCTTCTTAACTACCTTAAAAATAAGGATATCGAAAAATATCGTAGCCTTATTAACGAACTTGGTCTTAGAAAGTAATTATTTTAACTATAATAGAGAGGAGATAGCTCCTCTCTATTGTTGTATAAATTATTGTATTTAATTTAGTAAAGCACTATGGATATTTAGCTTTGCAAACAAAAAGCTTTATTTGTTTTTAAAGCTGAACATCCATGGTGCGGATTAAAAAGGAGATTTTGGAATGTATAGAACTTACAAAACAGAAGTAGCAGGCCGTACACTCAGTGTTGATATAGGACGTGTTGCCGAGCAGGCTAACGGTGCGGCACTTGTGCACTATGGTGATACTGTAGTGCTTGTTACAGCTACAGCTTCTGATAAGCCAAGAGATGGTATTGACTTTTTCCCTCTTAGTATTGATTATGAAGAAAGACTTTATTCAGTAGGCAAAATACCTGGCGGATTTATTAAAAGAGAAGGCCGCCCAAGTGAAAAAGCTATTCTTGCCGCAAGATGTATAGACAGGCCTATTCGTCCGCTTTTCCCTAAGGACTACAGAAACGATGTGGCAGTTGTTGCTACAGTTTTAAGCGTTGACCAAGACTGCCAGCCTGAAATTGCCGCTTTATGGGGTGCTTCAATAGCGCTTTCAATCTCTGACATACCTTTTACAGACCCTGTAGGTTCTGTGAATATAGGTCTTGTAGATGGTGAACTTATTGTTAATCCAGACTCTGCTCAAAGAGATGTAAGCAAACTTTCACTTACTGTTGTTTCTAAAAAAGACAAAGTAATGATGATTGAAGCCGGTGCAAGCGAGGTTCCTAACGATGTTATGATGAAAGCTATACGTCTTGCTCACGATGAAAACGTTAAGATAGTTGAATTTATTGATACTATAGTAGAGGCAGAAGGCCTTGAAAAACAGCAGTATGAGGAATATAACGTAAATGAAGATGTTTATAACCTTATAAGCGAATATATTACAACTCCAAGAATGGAAAATGCTGTTGTTGCTGAAAAGAAACAGGAAAGAGATATTAAGATAAACGAAATAACAGAAGAAGTTCTTGCAAGCCTTTCAGAAAAAATAGGTGAAATACTTGGCGATGAAGAAAAAGTAGAACAAACTGTAAATGACGCTATTTATAAGTTTGAGAAAATGACAGTTCGCCATATGATACTTCGTGACCACAGACGTCCTGACGGCAGAGGTCTTGAGGAAATTCGTCCGCTTCATGCAGAGATAGACCTTCTTCCAAGAACACACGGTTCTGCACTTTTCTCAAGAGGTCAAACTCAGTGCCTTACAGTTACAACATTAGGCGCTATGGCTGAAATTCAGAAGCTTGACGGTCTTGATACATCTGAAGTTTCAAAAAGATATATTCACCACTACAACATGCCAGGCTTTACAACAGGTGAAGCTAAAACATCAAGAGGTCCGGGAAGACGTGAGATAGGACATGGAGCTCTTGCTGAAAGAGCGCTTCTTCCGGTTATACCTGATGAGGAAGAATTCCCATACGCTATAAGACTTGTTTCAGATATTATGAGCTCAAACGGTTCTACAAGCCAGGCAAGTATATGTGGTTCTACACTTTCACTTATGGCTGCTGGTGTGCCAATTAAGCGTCCTGTAGCAGGTATTTCTGTAGGTCTTGTAACAGGCGATACAGATGATGACTTTGTTATGATAACAGATATACAGGGTCTTGAGGACTTCTTTGGTGATATGGACTTTAAAGTTGCCGGAACACACGAAGGCATTACAGCTATCCAAATGGATATGAAGATTAAAGGCCTTACATTTAAGATGATAGAGCAGGCTCTTGAGCAGACAAAGCGTGCCCGTGACTATATTATTGATGAAGTTATGCTTAAATGCATAGCCGAGCCAAGGGCAGAACTTTCAAAATATGCTCCTAAGATTGTTAACCTTACTATTGATGTTGACAAGATTGCAGAGCTTATTGGCCCAAGAGGCAAAACTATTAAGAAAATTATTGAGATTACAGGCTGCACAATAGATACTGAGGACGATGGAAGGGTATTTATTAAAGGCGATGATACAGCTATGATGCAGAAAGCTGTAGATATGATTAAAGCCATTACTATGGACCCTGAACCAGGTATGATTTATGAAGGCAAGGTTACAAGAATAATGAATTTCGGCGCTTTTGTTGAGATTGCTCCGGGAAAAGAAGGCCTTGTTCATATTTCTAAGATTTCAAAAGAACGTGTTAATAAAGTAGAAGATGTTCTTAATGTAGGCGATGAGGTTACAGTTAAACTTCTGGAAATTGACCAACAGGGCAGACTTAACCTTTCTATTAAAGACGCTAAAAAATAATATTGCTTAATAAACAGCGTTTTCCTTATTTAATAGGGAAAGCGCTGTATTTATATTATTTTGTATATCTACAGAAGGTAATTTATATGCAGAGTATTGAAGAAGCATTGGAAAAACTGAGTAAATCAAAATTCAGAAGTAAATTTAAGCTGGATAAAAATGATATGGAGTATATAAACGAAAAAGGCCTTGATGTTATACGCAGCCATGCCAAGGATTTTGTGCGTTTAAGGCTTGCTCCCGATTATATACCCAATGACGGTAAACAAACACCTATGAGAGGTCATCCTGTTTTTAAAGCTCAGCATGCCACAGCCTGCTGTTGCCGTAAATGCCTTAAAAAGTGGTATAATGTGCCGGAAAATAAGTATTTAACTGAATTACAGCAGGAGAAAATTGTTAATTTAATAATGGCATGGATAGAAGAACAGATTAATTATTAATTAGGCGTATGCTTTCTTGACAATACAGTTTATAATGATAAAATATACATATACCCCTTTACGTATGGAGGTTTTGAATATGAGACAATGTATGGATGCAGATAATCTGCACCGAAGACTGAAGAAAATAATCGGACAGGTTCAGGCAATCAGATGTACTGGTATCACTGGCATTAATTGCATCAGTCTGTATTGGTGAAAATTTTGCAGCAGGCGAGGTCTTTCTGGTTCAATATTCCATTAAAGCGGCTTAAGAAGGTTATGGTTGTAATGGCAGCCGCCAGGATATCACTGACTGGTTCTGCAAGGAAAACTGCAAATACCTTATCAGATAAAAAGAGCGGCAGGATAAAAATCAGAGGGATCAGCAGGATCAGTTTTCGCAGGCATGCAAGAAGCAGACTGATCTTTGCCTGTCCGAGTGCCATAAAACTCTGCTGGCAGCTTATACTCCCGGAAAGCAGGAGACAGCAAGAGAAGATTTCAATAACAGCAGAAATTATGTATAATTATGTTGTAGGTACAAAAATAGTGTGACAGCGAGGTAGAGAAAA
>JAHZEA010000015.1:0-12103 GCA_019422065.1 Lachnospiraceae bacterium
AAGCAAAGCTTTTCAGTCAGTCGTATTATGTAAAAAATGGGTGTGAGCCTACAATAAGTGAAATGGCTAAAGAGCTTGAAACAGATGAAGACGAGCTTATAATAGCCCTTGAGTCAACATCTGAAGTTGAGTCGCTCTATCGAAAAGTTACTTCTCCAGATTCCGGGAAAGAAACGTTTTTAATAGATAAATTTAACAATGCCGCCGATGACAGCGATGAGATAATGGTTTTAAGAAGTGCCCTTAACGACCTTACAAAAGAGGAAAAACAAATTATTTTAATGCGGTATTTTGACGATAAAACTCAAAGCGAAATAGGACGTATTCTTAACCGCTCTCAAGTGCAGGTATCCCGAATGGAAAAAAAGATATTGTGCAAAATTAAAGAAAAACTTGTTTAAAAGCAACATTAATACTGTTTAAATTATTTCTTATATGCTATAATTAAGAGCAATAATCTGAATTGGATTGAATTTTAAGTAATTGGAAAGGATGTTTTTATGGCATATAAGAATATGGTTTCTGTAAAAGTTTGCGGAAGGACCATGACTCTTACAGGCAATGAATCAGTTGAGTATATAACAAAGGTGGCTAATTATATAGAGGAAAAGGCTGCAATGCTGCGGGCCAGTGATAATTCTAAAAATTTAAGTGCAACAATGGTTTCGGTTCTTACTTCTATTAATATAGCTGATGATTATTTTAAGGCTCTTGAAGAGATTAACAAGCTTAAAGGACAGCTTCCGGTAGCTTTAGATGCCGAAGAAGGCGTTGATAAAACATATATAACCAAAGCTGCCTTTGATGAGCTTAAAAGTTTAAAAGAGGAAAACGAAAAACTGAAAGCCCAGATTCAGCAGTATGAAAAAGATATAGAAACCCGAGATTTAGACATTGAGGATTTGAAAAAAGAAAAAGCTGGCCTTGAGGAGCAGAATAAACAGTTTGAAGAAGAAAACAGCCAGTTAAAGAATAAAGTTAAAACTGTTGAAGAAGACAATATTAAAAAGATAGCACAGATTAATCATCTTAAATCTATGGAAAGCCGTTTTTTGGAGTATGAGAAAAAGGCAGCAGCAGAAAAAGCTGCTTTGGAGAATAAAGAAAATGGCGACCAACAGACAAATAATGCTGATGATACAACAAAAAGCATCTCCCAAACACAGGAAGGAGAGCAAACACAGGAAATGCAGAAACAGCCTTTTCATATGAACAGCAACGCAAAACTTAAAAAAATGAAAACAAACAATAATTATTACAGACAAATTTAACGGAAGGGAGAATGTAAATGACTTCTTTATTTAAACCGGAGCTTTTATCTCCTGCCGGAAATTATGACTGTGTAAGAGCAGCAGTTAACAATGGCTGCAATGCTGTTTATATAGGCGGCAAAAATTTCAGTGCCAGACAATATGCTGGTAACTTTGATTTAACTGAGATTGAAAAGGTATGTGATTACTGCCATTTACGGAATGTAAAAGTATATGTGGCTGTAAATACAATTTATAAAGAAACAGAGCTTAAAGGTCTTTTGAACTATATATCAAGTCTTGAAAGAATAGGCGTTGATGCTTTAATTATGCAGGATTTGGGCGCTGCAAAGCTTATTAAAGAGCGTTTTGAAATACAATTAAACGCCAGCACACAGCTTACAACAAACTCTCTTAAAGAGGCTCAGGCACTTATTGATTATGGTTTTTCAAGAGTTATATTAAGCCGAGAGCTTTCTGTGGACGAAATTAAATATATTACTGAAAACTGCACCGGAGAGATAGAAACTTTTATCCACGGTGCTCTTTGCGTGTCTTATTCCGGACAGTGCATTATGAGCAGTATGCTTGGCGGAAGAAGCGGAAACAGAGGCCGCTGTGCTCAGACATGCCGCCTGCCTTATACACTTTATGGCGGATATAATAAAATAACTGACGGATACCTTTTAAGCACTAAAGATATACAGACTGTGGATATTCTGCCACAGCTAATGTCAGCTAATATTGCTTCACTTAAAATAGAAGGCAGAATGAAAACAGCAGAGTATGTAGCCGGTGTAACGGGCATTTACAGAAAATATATAGATATGTGTTTTGATGACCCAGAAAACTACTCTGTAGACCAAAGGGATATAAAAACACTTTTGCAGCTTTTTAACCGAGGCGGATTTTCAAACGGATACTACAACACACATTCCGGTCTTAGTATGATGAGTGTTGAAAGGCCTAAAAGCTGGGGCTTAAAAGCTGGTATTGTAGACAGGTACGATAAAAAACGAGAGAGGGTTTTTATAAGAACACGAGAGAGCCTTGTGCCGGGTGACGGTATAGAGATTTGGACGCAAAAAGAGCCTCACTGTGGAAGTAATATTAATAAAGCGTCTAAAGCTGGGGAAATAATAGATATAGCTGTTAAAGGCGATATTTCTAAAAATGATGTGGTTTACAAAACTCGTGATAAACATCTTGAGGACGAGCTTAAAAAGACATTTGAAAAAGATACAAGGGTAAAAGATGTATATGCTGAGGCCGTTATTAAAGAAGGTAAAGAAGCATCTCTTAAACTTTATGATAACGAAGGCAACTCTGCATTTGTTAAAGGTGATGTTGTAATGACGGCTGAAAAACAGCCGTTAAGTGCTGAAAAAATACAGCAGCAGCTTGAAAAAACAGGCGGCACACCTTTTAAAATATGTGATTTTAAGCTGGATATGGGGAATAATGTTTATACCTCAATTTCTTCTCTTAATAAATTAAGGCGTGATGCAGTTGAGGAACTGGAGAAAAAAATAATACTGTCTTCTAAAAGAAAGAGCCATGATTATAAACAGCTTCCTCTGCCTGTGAGAAAAAGCCTTACAAAAAACAAACAGCTTAATGTGCAGGTTAATAACATACTTCAGTTTGAAGCGGCAGTTATATTTAATGATATAAACATAATTTATTTTGAGCTGGGAAAAGACCTTACGGAAAATTTAGAGTATTGTATACAAAAATGCCATAGCAATAATATTAAGCTTTATGTTGTTGTACCAAGGGTTTTAAGGCTTTACACTGAAAGAATGTTTTCAGAAGCAATACAGAATATTATTAAAAGCGATATAGACGGGCTTTTGGTACGTTCATATGGCCAATTTAAAGAATTCAAAAACTGCAAAAAAGAAATAGCAGTTGATTACAGCACCAATGTGTTTAACAGTGCTGACATGGAATTTTGGCATGCAGAAGGGGCCAAGAGCATATGCCTTTCACCGGAACTTAATCTTCAGGAAATAAAGTCATTTGCTGATAGTAATACCGAGATTATAGTTTATGGGCATATGCCGCTTATGACAACTAACCAATGCCCTGTTGGTAATTTTGACGGAGGCAAAGAAAACAAAATATACTGCTCTAAAAAAGGCAGTACAGAGGAATATTATTTAAAAGACAGAAAAGGCGAAACTTTCCCACTTCTTAGGGACTGTGAGCAGTGTGTTTGTTATATACTTAACGGAAAACCAATGTTTCTGCTTAAGTTCTTTGACGAGATAATAAATACACCATCAAGCCAAATGCGTTTGTTATTTACAAATGAAGAAGCCTCTGATGTAGGCAGAATAATTGAGGCGCATATAGACATGATAAATAATCCTGAAATGCCGTCCATTAAAGCCAAACGCCTTATAAGCGAGATGGCTGAAAAAGGCAGTACACGAGGACACTATTTCAGAGGCATAGAATAGAAGTGAGATTATGTTTGATTTATTGATTTTAATAAGCAGATATCTATTTGTGATATATATAGTGGTTTTTATATATAACGGAACAGCTTATTTGCTTGACGAAGCAGGCCTTACAAGGCACAGCCACAGGCGGTCTATTTTTACCTGCAGAACAATGACAGCGCTTATGCACATAACAGCATTTTTAATAGTTGCTTACGATAAAGAAGCAATTACTTATTCAATACCAATACTTGCTGTAGGCGCTGCTGGACTGGCTTTTATAATTATGGGTAACTCAATAGCCGAAAAAGTGTATAAAGGCGGATGCCCGCTGATTTGGAATTGTGTTATATTTTTGCTTGATATAAGCGTTATAATGCTTGTAAGGCTGAATTTTACTTTGGCAGTTAAACAGCTTATATGGATATGTGTCGGCTTTTTTGCTACTATGTGGCTTCCGTTTTGTGTTAAAATGGTGCCTAAATTTGAAAAACTGGAAAATGTATATATTATACTCAGCTTTTTGCTTATAATTTCTACACTGCTTTTAGGCTCAAAGGAATACGGCTCAATTAACTGGATTTATATAGGTTCTTTCAGTTTTCAGCCGTCAGAAATAGTTAAATTTCTTTATATTTTCTATTTGGCAAGCGTGTTTAGAAAAAAAGTGGAGCTTAAGCAGTTTATAATAACAGCTTTTTTAAGCGGTCTTTTGGTTATACTTCTTGTTTTCCAAAAAGACCTTGGAAGTGCGCTTATTTTCTATATGACATATCTTGTTATGCTGTATATTGCTACATCAAACGAGGCGCTGTTTCTTTCGGGGGTAGGCGCTTTAATGCTTGGTTCTGTTGTAGCGTATAATTTATTTTCTCATGTGCGTGTCAGGGTTGCGGCATGGAAAAATCCTTGGGCGGATATTGATTCAGGGGGATATCAAATTTGCCAGTCGCTTTTTGCCATTGGTACAGGCGGCTTGCTGGGAAGCGGACTTACAAGAGGCATGCCTTTAAGCATACCGGTTGTATCAAAAGACTTTATTTTTGCCGCTATCTGTGAGGAATTTGGAACAATATTCGCTATATGCCTTATTGGTGTTTTTATGCTTCTTTTTATTAGAGGCATGATGATAGCTTTTAAATGCCAAAGAAGGTATTACAGTATAATAGCTGCCGGTTTTACGGCAATGATGGCTTTCCAAACATTCCTTATAATAGGCGGAGTAATTAAGCTTATACCTTTAACAGGTGTTACGCTTCCTTTTGTAAGCTATGGAGGTACCTCAATATTAGTAAGCATACTTTCCGTAAGCTTCATTCAATGGGTAAACGGATATCAAAAAGCGGCTGATAGAAATGAGGTGCATGAGAGATGAAAGGGAGCAAAAAAAGTATTAAACGGGTAAGTATAATGCTTATGGCTATGTTTGCTTTATGTGCCGGGTACCTGATTAAAATTATATCTGTTGACCGCAGCGAAATGATGGTTAATTCTTATAATCCAAGAATTAATTCATCTGATACAACTATAAAACGCGGAGATATACGTGATATAGACGGGTATGTATTTGCCTACAGCGAATATACCGCAGATGGGTATGTGCGTAAGTATAACGATGCCGTAACTTCTTGCCAAGTGGTTGGGTATACAGGTGCCGGAAAATATGGAATAGAGGCTGCTGAAAACTTTACTTTGCAGAATATTGACAACGAGCTTTTTCAAAGACTTAGAAGCTTTATAAAAGGGACAGAGGTTCAAGGTGATAATGTTTATCTTACTATAGATAAAGATTTGCAGGACATAGCATCCAATCTTATGGGTACTAATAAAGGAGCCGTTGTGGTAGAGGAAGTATCCACAGGAAGGGTACTTTGCATGGTATCAAAGCCGCAGTTTGACCCACAAACTGTTGCTGATGATTGGGACAGCCTTAAAGATGATGAAAACAGCCCGCTCTTAAACAGGGCAAGTCAAGGACTTTATACACCGGGTTCAGTATTTAAAATAGTTACAACAGTTTCTGCACTTAGGAATATGCCAAATGTTTATGATTTTTCAGTTGACTGTTCAGGCGAAGAAGACTTTAACGATAAAGTAATACATTGTTTTAATAATAAAGCCCATGGAACAGAAAATATTATTGATGCTTTTGCCAACAGCTGTAATGTATTTTTCTCTGAGATAAGTACGCAAGTAGGTGCAGAGGCATTAAGGCAGACAGCAGATGAAATGCTGTTTAATCAGGGTGTACCTTTTGATTTAAGCGTTAGTGTGCCTTCTGTTCAGCTTAATGGGTCTTCTACTGAAAGTGAGCTTGTGGAAACATCTATAGGGCAGGGTAAAACCATGGTTACACCGCTTTTTATGGCAAGTATTGCTCAGGCTATAGCCAATAACGGTGTTATGATGAAGCCATATATTGTTGACCATGTGGAAAATTATGACGGAGTTACAGTTGATACCACAATTCCGGAAACATATGCCAATATATTAACTCCTGATGAGTGCGATAAGCTTAAAGAAATGATGATTGAAGTTATAAACAGAGGAACAGGATATAACGCAAACTCTGATTATTTTCAGGTTGCCGGAAAAACAGGAACAGCCGAAAACCCATCTGGAAGCGACCATTTGTGGTTTGTAGGTTTTGCTCCGGCAGATAATCCGCAATATGCTGTTTCGGTTGTACTTGAAAATGGTGACGGAAGTGCCAATGCATCTGTTATAGCAAGAAAAATGCTTTATAATGCCATAAACAGAGACGAGCTGAATTAGAAATTTAAAACCGGAATAATAATTTTTATTAAGCTATAAAAATATTAGTTTTTATAATAATTTATAAAAAATAACCCGCAAACAATATTGTCTGCGGGAATTTTTTTGTTCTTATAAATTTCTTATAACGTACTTATACGTTTTACACTTCTCTATGTTTTTTGTATAATCCAAACAGTATAACAGGTGTTGCTATAACGCCTAAAACAAGGCCTATATAGCCGTTGCCAGTAAAGCCGCCTACTAAGTAACATACAAATGATATTCCGGCTACAAGCAAAGCATAAGGAATTTGTGTGTTTACGTGTTCAATATGGTTACACTGAGCACCTGTTGATGAAAGTATTGTTGTATCAGAAATAGGTGAAATGTGGTCGCCGCATACAGCTCCAGCCATAACTGATGACATTGATAAAATCATAATGTTTGTTGCTTCTGAATTAAATATTGCGCATACTATAGGAAGCAGTATTGCAAATGTTCCCCATGATGTACCTGTTGAAAAACCAAGGAATAAAGATACAAGGAAGAATATACCAGGAATAATAGCATGTGGCAGGCTGCTGTTATTTATAACGCCTTTTACATAAGTGCCAATCTGGAGATATTCATCGCCGCAAACACCGCTTAATGTCCATGCAAATGTAAGTATAAGTATAGCAGGAACCATTGCTTTAAATCCTTCTGGAAGTGACTCAGCAAACTGTTTGAATGTTATAACTTTTCTTGGAAGATATAAAAGTGCTATAACAATCATTGTAAAGAAAGAACCTATAACAAGTGAGAATGATGAGTCACAGTTTGCAAATGAGTTAATAATTCCATTGCCTTCAAGTATTCCGCCAGTATAAAGCATAGCTCCTATACAAAATACTACAAGAGCCAAAATAGGAATTATAAGGTCGCAAACTTTGCCTCTTTCGCCGGATTGAATTTCATCTTCAACATCTGCTTTTGTTCCTGTAATGCTGCTGCCGTATTTAAGCTCATATTCTTTCATTTTTGAAAAATCAAAATTAAGTATAATAAGCATAAGCAGCATTATAATTGTAAATATAGCATAGTAGTTAAACGGAATTGATTTTAAGAACATAACAAAACCGTCAAGTGTTGTGTCTTCAGGAAGTGAAGAACTTACAGCCGCTGCCCAGCTGGAAACAGGTGAAATAATACATACAGGCGCTGCAGTAGCGTCGATAATATACGCTAATTTGGCTCTTGAAATCTTTTGCTTGTCTGTAATAGGACTCATTATTGTACCAACCGTAAGACAGTTAAAGTAATCGTCTACGAATATAAGTACACCTAATGCTACAGTTGCCAAAAGAGTTCCGCGCTTTGTTTTGATGTTCTTAGACGCCCATTTTCCATAAGCCTTAGACGCACCGGATTTTGACATAAGAGCAACCATCATGCCAAGGAGCACAAGGAAAATTATAATACAGATATTTCCGCCAACCTTGCTGCTCATTATGTCCACTGTTGTGGAAATTGCCCCACTTATGGCAAAATCGGAGTAAAAAAGTGCACCGGCGCATATACCGGCAAAAAGTGAGAAGTAAACTTCTTTTGAAATAAGTGCCAGAGTAATAGCCAGTATAGGCGGCACTAATGTCCAAATTGTTCCTTCCATTTTATAACCCCCTATAAAAGATTAAAATAGTATTACAATAAACATTACTCTACCATATTATTAACATATAAACAACAAAAAAATTCTATATTATAATTTTTTTTGTCGTAATTGAATATAATCTATGTTTTGATATAATTATTTTACAATATCTGACAGGAGCGTGGTATTTTGAGGTTTATACACATTTCAGATATACACATTGGAAAAAAGGTAAATGAATTTTCAATGCTGGATGACCAAGTATTTGTTTTAAAGCAGGTTATAGATACTGCGGTAAAGCAAGAAGCCGATGCGGTTATTATTTCAGGCGATATATACGATAAAAGTGTTCCTCCGGCAGAAGCGGTAGAAGTTTTTGATTGGTTTATTACCGAGCTTTCTCAAAAAGGCATTAAAATATACGCTGTAAGCGGAAATCATGATTCGCCTCAAAGAATAGCGTTTGGTTCAGGCATTATGTCAAAAAGCGGTGTTTATTTCTCGGGTGTATACAAAGGAAAAGTTGAGAAACATGTTTTTGAAGATAAATATGGTAAGGTAAATATATATCTGTTGCCATTTATAAAACCGGCAAATGTGAAAAGGTATTACGAAGATATAGAAATTTCTGACTATAATTCTATGTTAAAAATTGTTTTGGAAAATACGCCGGTAAATGAAAATGAGCGAAATGTTATTGCTGCTCACCAGTTTGTTACTGGCGCTCAGAGAAGTGATTCAGAGGAGATTTCTGTAGGCGGTATTGATAATGTGGATGCGTCACTTTTTAAAAAATTTGATTACACGGCCTTAGGCCATATACACGGTACGCAAAGCATGGGTAAAAACATTATTTACAGCGGTTCGCCTTTAAAATATTCTTTTTCTGAAATAAACCAAAAAAAAGCTATGGTTATTGTTGATTTGAATGAAAAGGGCAGTGTTATTATAAATAAAATACCTTTTGTGCCGCTGCATGATATGCGTGAGATAAACGGTTACTATGACGAAATAACAAGCAGAGCAAATTATATTAACACAAATACTGATGATTATATAAAAATTGTGCTTAAAGACGATGATGAAATAATAGACGCTATAGGTAAATTAAGAAGCATATACCCTAACATAATGAGTATAGACTATGATAATTTAAGAGCTAAAACCAACCATGAAGCTTTTGCAGGTAATGTTGATACAAGCAAAAGCCCCACAGAGCTGTTTTGTGAGCTTTTTGAACTTCAAAATAACATGCTCGTAAGCAGCGAGCAGCTTAAAGAGATAAACAGAGTATTTGAAAGCGTTGAGGAGGAATTAATTTGAGACCGCTAAAATTAATAATATCGGCTTTTGGGCCGTATGACTCCAAAACAGAAATAAATATGTCCCTTTTGGGCAGCAAAGGTATTTTTCTTATAACAGGTGATACTGGCGCAGGCAAAACAAGTATTTTTGATGCCATTAGTTTTGCTCTCTTTGGTACTGCCAGCGGACAAGTAAGAGAGCCTTCAATGCTTAGGTGCAAATATTCATCTGATGATACTGAAACTTTTGTTGAAATGGAATTTTTGCACCGTGACTGTATTTATAAAATAAAAAGAAATCCGGAATATACAAGAAAGTCTAAAAGAGGCGATAAACTTATTAAACAAAAAGCTGAGGCCGAATTGGTTTTACCAGATAAAAGCGTTATAAGCGGATACAAAGCTGTAAACGAGAAAATAGAAAGTATATTAGGAGTTAACTTTTCTCAGTTTTCTCAAATTTCAATGATTGCCCAAGGTGATTTTATGCGCTTTATAACAGAGCAAACTAAAGAGCGCAACAGAATATTTAGAGAGATATTTTCAACACAAAAATTTGAGATTTGCCAAGAGAAACTAAAAAGTGAAACTTTAGAGCTTAAAAACAAATACGACTCTACCAAGTCTGAAATTGAGAACATATTATTAACTGTTGAAATCCCTACAGGAGCTTTAGCTGCAGATTACTCCAATGGATATGAAGAAGTTTTAAGTCAGATTTTAAAAATAGAAAATGAAGATACTGACGAGCTCGATTCATACAATAATGAACTTAAGTCAGAGGAAAAACGCCTTGAGGAATTAAATGTTGTTATGGGCAAAGCTGAGCAGGCTCTAAACATTGAAAAAGCCCTTAATGCTGCTGTAAACTTTGAAAATGAGAATAGACCGCGTCTTGAAAAAAGCAAGGAAAATGTTCAAAAGACTCTTGAACTGAAAAAAGATATAGCCGATATAGAAAAGGATATACACAGTATTAACTCTCAAATGGAGGTATACGAAAGAGCCGATAATCTAAATAGCAAGATTATTGAGTACGATAAGTTAATATCAGATAACACTAAAATGCTTGAAAAATCTAATATTAAATTAAACCAGCTTGAAAATGAACTTAAGAAATATAAAGACAATGTGGAAAGACTTAAAAACACAGAAAGTGAAATTAAAGAGCTTGAATTTAAGCTAAAAGATTTGGAAAGAGCTGAAAAAGAAATAGAGAGTTTTAAAGAGCTGTATAAAAACTACAATAAGGCTTTAGATGATTATAATAAGGCTAAAAATAAGTATATCTCTTCATATAATAAAAATAACGAAATAACACAGCTTTATCTGCAAAAGGAAAGAGCATACTTTAACGAGCAGGCAGGCCTTTTGGCTAAAGACCTTAAAGATGAACAAGCGTGTCCTGTCTGCGGCTCAACTATACATCCTAAAAAAGCAGAGCTGTCAGAAAACGCGCCTTCCTATAACGAGCTTGAAACATTAAAGAGCCAAAGAGAAGCTGTAAACAGCCAAACAAGTGCTTTAAGCTCTGAAGCGGGAAAAGCAAAGGGTATATTTATATCTTTTGAAAATGAAATAAAAAAGGGCTGTGCTTTTGTGCCAGAAAATACAGCTATAAATGACATACCTGACATAATAAGTAATGAAGCTAAAAATAATAAAATTATGGAGCAGAATTTAAAAGAGCTTCTGAATAATAAGAAAAAAGACGAAGAATTAAAGATTAAATCAGCTGAAAAATCGGAAGAAACTGAAAAACGTATTTCTGCCGGTAAAGAATATATAACTAAGCTTCAAAATGAAATAACTTATTATACGGCTCAAAATAAATCTAACAGGGAGCAGTTGGAGATTATTAACAAAAGCCTTATATATAAAAATAAGTCTGAGGCTCTTAATCAAATAAATAAACTTGGTGATTTAAAAAAAGAGCATGAAACAAAAATTGAAGATGCCCAAAAAGATTTTGAATCTTTAAATAAACTTATGATAGAAAATGATTCTAAAAAAAAAACCCTTAAAGCTCAGAAAAAAAAATAAAACAGCTATGATATTTCAGCCTTAAGAATTGAAAGAGATAAAAAAACATACAATAAAAATCAGCTGAATGAGAAAATAAACTTAATTCAAAATAGAATTTTCAGCAATAAAAAAGCCTATAACAGCATTAAACAAAAAACAAAATACCTTAAAGAATACGAAAACAGACTTAAAATTATAAAGCCTCTTTCAGATACTGCAAACGGAAATATACCAGGCAAAGAAAGAATTACATTAGAAGCGTATATTCAGTCGGCATATTTTGATATGATACTTAATAGAGCAAACACAAGGTTTATGATTATGACAGATGGCCAGTATGAAATGAGGCGACGTAAAGAGGCTGATAATTTAAGAAGCCGTACAGGCCTTGAAATTGATATAATAGACCACTATACATCGTCAGTAAGAAGCATAAAAAGCCTTTCAGGCGGAGAGTCATTTAAGGCAGCGCTGTCTTTGGCTTTGGGCTTTTCGGAACAGGTACAATCAAGCTGTGGTGGAATAAAAATTGATACAATGTTTATTGATGAAGGCTTTGGCTCCCTTGACTCTCAATCCCTTGAACAGGCAGTAAGAGCGCTTTTGAAAGTTACAGACAGTAATAAATTAGTTGGTATTATTTCTCATGTTTCAGAGCTTAAGGAAAGAATAGATAAACAGGTTTCG
>JAHZEA010000015.1:12113-44517 GCA_019422065.1 Lachnospiraceae bacterium
ACAAGAAGAAAAACAGGCGGAAGCCGTGTAGAAATAAAAGTATAAAAATGAGCCGCAGATAATTAAATATCTGCGGCATTTTAGTATAATAATATAATTCTTACTTTCATACATAACATTCGTATTTTTTAACAAAGCACACACCTACAGTATCGGGGCCTGTATGTGATGCTATTGTAGCGCCTATATAAAAAGGTGATAAAAAATTTTCAGCCGGAAGTATTTCTTTAAGTTCATCAAAGAATACAGGAACTTCTTCAGGCGTGTTTGTTGTGCCTATTGTAAAAATATAATTTTTAGGATTTTCGTTATTTTTTATAAAATGCTCTTTTGTTATTTCCACAAGCTTTTTAAGCCCGTTCTTGCGGCTGCGCACAACACCGGCAACATTAATTTCGCTGTTTTTAAGCTCAATAAGCGGTTTAATTTTAAGTATGCCGCCGGAAAGTGAAACAAGCTTTCCTATTCTTCCGCCTTTTTCAAGATGTGTAAGAGCACCAACCATAAACATTATTCTAAGCTCTTTTTTCATTTTTTCGCATACATCAAAAACGGTTTTAGAGCTTAAGTCATTATCTCTCATTCGGCATGCCTCATAAACCATAAGCTGAGTTGCGCCTGTTGCGGCCCAAGAATTAATTATATATATTTCTCTTTCTGTAAATTTTTCTGTAAGAATTTCTTTTGCCGTTAAAGCGGAATGGTATGAACCGCTTAATGTATCTGTAATAGTAAAGCAGACAATGTCTTTTCCTTTTTCCAATGCCGGGGTAAATGAGTCTATATAATCCTGAACAGATGGCAAAGATGTTTTTGGAAAAAGCTTTTTGTTTATTAGTTTGTCAAAAAATTCTTCTCTTGATATTTCAAATAACTCTTTATAATAATGCTCTGAATCAAATGAAATATAAAAAGGTATAATGCTTATTTGTTTTTCATCAGCTATATTTAAAGGAATATCAGCCGAACCGTCTGTAAAAATTTGAAAATTAGACATACTTGGCCTCCATGTTGTTTTAAATACTACTTGTTATGGTTATATTATGCTTTTAATTTAGCATTAAAGATACACAGTGTCAATATGTAAATATAACATTAATAATATAGTAAATTATTAACTCTTTGCCAAAATACATAGTTTTTATATTGACATATAATTTACTTGCTGATAAAATAAAATATTTTTGATTTGCTTTTAAAACTGTGATATAATATTTCTGTATATCTGTAAAATTATACTAAAACGTTGTTATATTGAGGATTTTTAATGGTATAAAAAACACTTTTTCTATAACCTAAACAATCTTTCACGCTGTTTAGCTTATGCTTTTAAGCTGAACACTATATACAAGTTCTGGTATGTTTACTGTTTAATATGTAAATATTAACAGTATGTTATAGTTTTATTTGCTGGGATTAAAAAGGATGTGTCAGAATGTTTAAAGAAGGAGCAAAAATTGTATACCCTATGTATGGGGCAGGTGTAATTGAAAATGTTGAAACAGAAGCTGTAAACGGCTGCGAAGAAATGCATTATATTATTCGTATACCTAACGGCAACCTTAAAATTAAAGTTGGTGTGTCAAAAGCTGAAGTTATTGGATTAAGACCTGTTGCAAGCGAGTCCGAAATATCAGAGGCGCTGAAAAAAGCTGTTTCTTCTCATGCCGCAATACAGAGCAACTGGAATGTGCGTTATAAAGAAAATCTTGAAAAAATACGTACAGGAAAAATAAGCGAAGTGGCGGAAGTTGCCAGAAGTCTGTGCCTTAGAGAAAGACAGAGAGGCCTTTCAGGCGCTGAGAAAAAAATGTTTAATAACGCCAAGCAGATAGTTTTAAGCGAAGTCGTTTTTTCGAAAAAAATAGAAAAAGATAAAGCCGAAGAATATCTTGCGAAAGAATTATTTTACTGATATTATATACTAATCAGGAATTTACCTGAATTTTACTGTATGAAAGGGGGTAGTGTATTATAAAACGAGTTCTTGAACTGGTTGAAAGTATTATATTTACTTTTATTATGTGCTTGCTTTTAAAGTTAATTTATAACGCAAATATAGAAAAAATAGGCGATTTTGTGCCGTCTTATTCTTATATCATATTTGGTATAGTATTGGGAATAATTTTCTTTTTTATATTTGCTCACATTATAAGCAATGCCATAATTAATATGATGGACAAGACTGCTGCAAAACTTAGCAGAATGAGTCTTAAAGAACTTTTAACCAGTATTTTTGGTATAATAGTCGGCTTAGTAATAGCCAATCTTCTTGGTATAGCAGCCAGCAAATACGGATTTATAGGTTCATGCATTATTATAATTTTAAACATTGTATTTGGTGTTCTGGGATACAGAGTTGCACGGAGCAAAAAAGACGAAATAGGCGGCTTCAGCTCTATTTTGGAAAATACTCGCAGCATTAATAAAAACATTACTTACGGAAAGCCTAAAATACTTGACACAAGCGTTATTATAGACGGACGTATACTTGATTTGCTTAAAACAGGCTTTATTGAGGGAAAAATAATAATACCTAATTTTGTTCTGGAGGAGCTCAGGCATATAGCCGACTCATCGGATTCTCTTAAAAGAAACAGGGGCCGCAGAGGTCTTGATATACTTAACGAAATACAAAAACAGCTTGCTGTAAGCGTTGAGATTGTTGACTTTAACATTAAAGAGCCTATGGAAGTTGACTCCAAGCTGCTTAAAATGGCTGAAAAGCTTGATGCTTTTGTTGTTACAAACGATTTTAACCTTAATAAGGTTGCGGAATTTCAAGGGGTTAAAGTTCTTAATATAAATGAGCTTTCAAACGCTATAAAACCTGTTGTTCTTCCGGGAGAAGAAATGAATGTAACAATTATTAAAAGCGGTAAAGAATACGGCCAAGGAATTGCATATCTTAATGACGGAACCATGATTGTTATTGACGGCGGAAGCAAGTTTATTGGTGAAACTATAGATGTTGTTGTAACTAGTGTTCTTCAAACTGCTGCCGGAAGAATGATATTCGGCAAAAAAAAGGATTAAAATTATATGTCTGTGCCTTTTGGCATGGACATGTTTTTTATGGAGGTAAAAATGGTAAACTGCGCTTGTCTTATTATGGCAGCCGGCAAAGGCTCACGGATGAAAAGTGATGTAAAAAAACAATTTTTAAAACTTAATGGTGTACCTATACTATCTATTACAATAAGTAAGTTTGATATGTGTGACAAAGTTGATATGATTGTAATTGTTGCGCCTAAAGACGACATTGAAACTTGCTCTGATTTATGCAAAAAATACTGTAAAAAAACTGCTTACAGTGTTATAGAAGGCGGCAAAGAAAGGTATAACTCAGTTTATAACGGTATTAAATTCCTTGAAGGCAAATGCCGGTATGTTATGATTCAAGATGGCGTAAGACCGTTTGTTACAGAAGAAATAATAACCAAAACTCTGAAATATGCTGAAAAATACGGCGCTTGTGTTCCGGCAGTAGGTGTTAAAGATACTATAAAAGAAGTGGATTCAAATGGCATAGTTACTAAAACACTTAAAAGAAGTACTTTGTGTGCTGTTCAGACACCACAGACTTTTGAGTATAATTTAATTAAAAAAGCTTATGAGAACCTTCCGCCGGACTTGGATGTAACAGATGATGCGTCGGTTGTGGAAATAAGCGGCGGAAATGTAAAAGTAATTGAGGGCAGTTATGATAACATTAAAATTACAACTGTTGAAGATTTGGATTCCGGTCTGGCTATATTAAAAAAGGAGAAAGCTAATGAAATCAGTTGATGTTTATACCGACGGGGCATGCTCTGGAAATCCCGGAAAAGGCGGCTACGGCGCTGTACTTATATATAAAGGTATTAGAAAAGAGCTATCGGCGGGCTATGAAAAGACAACAAATAACCGAATGGAGGTACTGGCTGTTATAGAGGCGCTTTCGGCTTTAAAAGAGCCTTGCAATGTTACGCTTTACAGTGACTCAAAGTATGTAGTTGACGCCATTAACAAAGGCTGGATGGAAAAATGGGAGAAAAATAACTGGATGAGAACTAAAACTGAAAAAGCTTCAAACAGTGACCTTTGGATAAGACTTTCGGCTTTATTAAAAAAACATAGCGTTAAGTTTGTATGGGTTAAAGGCCATAATGACAATTTGGAAAATGAAAGATGTGATGAATTGGCTAGAAATGCAATTACATGTCAAAATTTGTTGAAAGATGAGCAATATGGTTGTTGAATGTAACCAAAAAGAATTTCATTAATGAAATAAACTGTTGACACTCTTTGGAAACTGTGCTATTCTTTTAACTGTTCCAATTAATATTTTGCTTTAAAAGTAGGAGGATTTTTAAATGAAAAAAGGTACAGTAAAGTGGTTTAACGCAGAAAAAGGTTTCGGATTCATTTCTGTTGAAGGCGAAGACGATGTTTTTGTTCACTTCTCAGCTATCCAGGCAGAAGGTTACAAAACACTTGAAGAAGGCCAGCAGGTAGAATTCGAAGTTGTTCAGGGCGCTAAAGGACCACAGGCTGCTAATGTAACACGCATATAATCCATTTGAAATATAGTCAACTGTACAATTTTGGCATTTGATATATAGATAACAGGTTATACAAAACAGCTTTCCCATATTTTGGGAAGGCTTTTTTTAATTTCCTATTAATAAAAATAAGTTTTGTTGTTAAAAATAAACAAAAATAATGACTTTATTGAGTTTAAAAACACAAAAGTTTTTTTGGTTTTATTGTCATTATTTTCAATTTTCTGCGAAAAAAATTTGATAATATTTTTGCCGTATGGTAAAATATTTTGGTTAGTGATAATTGATTTAATTAGTTTTATGTTGGGAGTAATTTTAATGAGAACAAAAAGAGAAGACATACGTAACGTAGCCATTATTGCCCATGTAGACCACGGCAAGACTACCCTTGTAGACGTACTTTTAAAACAAAGCGGCACATTCCGCTCAAACCAAGTTGTTCAGGACAGAGTTATGGACTCCGGCGATATAGAAAGAGAAAGAGGCATAACTATACTTTCAAAAAATACATCTGTGCATTATAACGGCTGTAAAATTAATATTGTAGACACACCGGGACATGCTGACTTCGGCGGAGAGGTTGAGCGTGTGCTTAAAATGGTTAACGGCGTTGTTTTGGTTGTTGATGCCTTTGAAGGCCCAATGCCTCAGACAAGATTTGTATTAAGAAAAGCTCTTGAGCTTGACCTTCCTGTTGTTGTTTGCGTAAACAAAATGGACAGACCAGAAGCAAGATGCAAAGAAGTTGTTGATGAGGTCCTTGAGCTGTTTATGGAGCTTGACGCAAGTGATGAACAGCTTGACTCACCTTTCGTTTTTGCTTCTGCAAGAAACGGCGTTGCAACTCTTGACCCGGATGTGCCGGGAACAGATATGAAATGCCTTTTTGAAACAATTATTAACCATATACCAGCGCCTGAAGGCGATGCCGATGCTCCGCTTCAGTCTTTAATTACAACTATTGACTACAGTGAGTATGTAGGAAGAATAGGTATAGGTAAAATTGAAAACGGAACTATTCATGTAAATGATGAATGCTCTATTGTTAATATTCACGACCCTGAAAAAAACCAGAAAGTTAAGATAAGCAAGCTTTATGTTTATGAAGGTCTTGAAAGAGTGGAAGTTAAAGAAGCTTCTTTTGGCTCTATTGTGGCAATTTCAGGAATTTCTGATATTCACATTGGAGATACTATCTGTTCAGTTGATAATCCTGAGCCGCTGCCGTTTGTTAAAATTTCAGAGCCTACAATTTCTATGACATTTTCTGTAAATGACAGTCCGTTTGCCGGAACAGAAGGCAAGTTTGTAACAAGCAGACATTTAAGGGACAGACTTTACAAAGAGCTTAATACAGATGTAAGCTTAAGAGTAGAAGATACTGAAACAACAGAAGCTTTTAAGGTTTCAGGACGTGGAGAGCTTCACCTTTCAATACTTATAGAAACTATGCGCCGTGAAGGTTTTGAGTTCCAAGTCGCTAAGCCGCATGTTCTTTTTAAAGAAATTAACGGCGAAAAATGCGAGCCTATGGAGAAAGTTTATATTGATGTACCGGAAGAATTTGTTGGTTCAGTTATTGAAAAGCTCGGCTCACGTAAAGGTGAAATGACTGATATGTACCCTTCAAAAGGTGGATATACAAGACTTGTATTCTCTATACCTGCAAGAGGTCTTATAGGATATAAAAACGAGTTCCTTACAGATACAAAAGGAAATGGTATTTTAAATTCTGTATTTTCAGATTATGAGCCATATAAGGGCGAAATCGCAAAGCGTTCTCAGGGCTCACTTATTGCTTTTGAAAGCGGCGAGGCTGTTGCTTATGGTCTTTTTAACGCTCAGGACAGAGGTAACTTATTTATAGGTGCCGGAGTTAAGGTTTATGCCGGAATGATTGTAGGTAAAAACTCAAGAGCTGATGATATGGAAGTAAACGTTTGTAAAAAGAAACAGCTTACAAACATGCGTACTTCGGCTTCAGACGAGGCTTTAAAGCTTGTTCCGCCTATCGAAATGAGCCTTGAGCAGTGCCTTGAGTTTATAGCCGATGACGAGCTTGTTGAGGTTACACCTCAAAGCCTTAGAATGAGGAAAAAGATACTTGATTCTCAGCAGAGGAAAAAAGCCAGAAACCGCGCTCAGCAGGCTGAGAACAACGATTGATACTTTGAATAAATTGTGTTTATGTTAGTATGGATGTAGGTGTGCCATGGAGAAGAAAAAAGGCGGCTCTTTTATAAAACAGGCGGCTATACTTGCGGCAGCCAGTATGATAGTGCGGTTTATAGGCTTTCTTTACAGAGTGCCTATGACGGCTATTATAGGTGACAGCGGAAACGCCATATATTCAGCCGGATACCAAGTTTATAATTTCCTGCTTATACTTTCGTCGGCAGGTCTGCCGGCAGCTATAGGAAAAATGGTTTCCGAAAGATTGGCTTTGAAACAGTACAGAAATGCCCACAGAGTTTTTAAGGTTTCTCTTGCGTTTTCGTCGGCTATGGGTCTGTTTTTTATGGTGCTTTTAATGCTGTTTGCCAAGCCTATAGCTGTTAATATTTGTAAAATACCCGGTGCCTACTATACACTTTTAACGCTGGCTCCCACTATATTTATAGTTGGTGTAATGTCTGTTTTAAGAGGTTATTTTCAAGGCATGAATAATATGGTTCCAACTGCCTTTTCGCAGATTGTGGAGCAGATTTTTAATGCGGTATTCAGTGTTTTGTTAGCCTATATATTTATTAAACAGTCAGTTGCTTTAAGTGCAGCAGGTGGTACAGCAGGTACAGGAATAGGCGCTTTAGCCGGTCTTATGGTTATGCTTTTTGTATATTGGCTTAATTCAAAAAGCATTAAAAAACGAAACCGCAGGCCGGTAAGAGGCTATGAGATAGAGTCAACATCGACTATTTTAAAAACATTGCTTTCAACAGCCATACCTATAATAATAGGAACGGCTATATACAGCATAACTAATCTTGTGGACATGTCTATGGTTATGTCACGTCTTTTGGAATCTGGCGCATTTACAAATAAAGAAGCAGAGGTTTTATATGGCCAGCTTCAGGGAAAATATGTTGTTCTTACAACGCTGCCTGTTGCTATTTCAACATCTATTGCAACAGCGGCTGTGCCTAATATAGCAGCTTCTATGGTTCTTAAAGACAGAAGCGCTGTAGAGCGGAAGATAAATACTGCAATAAAAATTTCAATGGTAATATCTGTTCCGGCAGCTATAGGTATGGCTGTTTTGGCCGACCAGATACTGCTTATGCTTTTCCCTACTGTGCCTGAGGGCGGAGAACTTTTAAGAATAGGCTCTATTTCAATTATTTTCTTGGCCTTATCTCAAATAGTAACCGGTACATTGCAGGGAATAGGCAAGGTACGTATACCGGCAATAAATGCATTTTGGGGAGCAGTAACTAAGATTTTCTTTAACTATATACTTATTGTTATACCGGCTATAAATGTTAAAGGAGCAGTTATATCAACTATAGCTTGCTATGCTGTAGCGTCTTCACTTAATTTAATGGCGCTTAAAAGAATAACTCGTATGCGCCTTAGACTTACAGACCTTTTGTTTAAACCGCTTTTTGCTTCTTTAATAATGGGCGCTGTTTGCTACGGAGCTTATAAAGGGCTGTTTATGGTGCTGCCTAACAATACAATAATTACTTTGGTGTCAATTTTAATAAGCATGATTGTGTATTTCTTTGTAATGCTGTTTATAAAAGGTATACTTAAAGAAGACATTTATATGCTGCCGGGCGGAAGAAAACTGGCAGCAATATGCGAAAAATTCTCACTTTTATAATTAATAATAAAAAAACACTTTTGCATTTAAGGTATAATATGTAAAAGTGTTTTTTGCGTTTATAATAAAAAACTAAAGGCTAATGCTGTAAAATGAATAATTGTATTTTGCTTTGTCCATAATATCCCTGAAAGGGGATATATTATGAACCGAAATAAATTAATAATTATCAGCATAACAGCTGTTTTATGTGTTGTTTGCGGTGTTGCTGGATATTATACAGCTTTAAACTATGTTAGGCATAATTACTCACTGTTATCTGATAACAGCACTGCTGAAGAAGAAAATATAAATAATGAAGATGCCGCTGTTTTGGCAACAGACAACAAAATTAATCCATCCACAAAAATGGTTTACCAATATTATTATGCAGATGAAGGCTCCACAAAAGTTACTGAGGACGAGCCACCGTATTTTATGCTTGGTTTGACTTTTGACGATATGGTTAAATATTACACAAATTGGGACATAATATCTTTTTCACCTCAGGAAGTGGTAATGCGTAAAACTGTTTACGGTAAAGACTCACAAAGATATATTGTTTGTGAAAAAGACGGATATATTACTGTTTACTATGAGGAAAACGGCGTAAAAAGCGCAATTAAAGAGATAACGTCAATTGACACAAACGGTTTAAGCGATATTGAAAAAGAAAGATTAAAAAAAGGTTTTTCAGTAGTTGGAGACTATAGCCTCAATAGGGTTTTAGAAAATTACAGCAGCTAAAAATTTTTTAAATAGTTATAGACAAAAAATTAACATTGTGGTATTATAATAGACGTGGAGATTCCCAAATATTAAGCAGTTACACTGCAATCCCACTTTGAAATACCTTCTCTTTGTGAAAAAGACAGTCCTATATGGACTGTCTTTTTCATATACAACGTTTTTTGAATAAGCATTATTAATTATTTATATTAACATATTGGCTTTGTTGACAAAATATATGTTTTAAAATAATATACTCTATGCGGGAGTGGTGAATTTGGAAAACTATATAACTGAATTAAATAGGCTGGCTGTATTCAGTGATGAAACAGAATATTATAGATTTCCGTCTAACCCTAAAAAGGGAGAGAGAGTAACTGTTAAAATTAGGGTTGCGGAAAATGATATTGATTCTGTTTGTATTGTAGCCGGCAGTAATATATTTAAAATGGAAAAGTTCGAAAGTATAAACGGCTTTGATTTTTACTTTTGCGACTTAGAATACTACGAAGATGTTTTAAAATATTATTTTGAGATAAAAAGAGGAGAAAGAACTTATTATTACTCTAAAGTCGGTGTTAGTGAGGAGATACTGCATTATGCTGATTTTATGATTATATACGGTTTTGACATACCTGAATGGATAAACGGCGCCGTTATGTATCAGATATATGTAGACAGGTTTTGTGACGGTGACAAAAATAATAATGTTATTATAAACGAATATATGTATTTGGGAAAGCCTGTTGTATTTAAGAAAGACTGGAACGAGGTTCCTTCTTCCGACGATGTAAGAAATTTTTACGGCGGAGATTTACAAGGCGTAATTGATAAACTGCCATATTTAAGTCAGTTGGGAATTGAAGCGGTTTATTTTAATCCGCTTTTTGTTTCACCAAGCAATCATAAGTATGATACGCAGGATTACAGCCATATTGACCCACATATAGGCAAAATTGTTCAGGATAAGGGTAGAATACTTGAAAAAGGCGAGCATTCAAACGAAAATGCCGAAAGATATATAGTAAGAACAACGAACAGGGCAAACCTTGAGGAGTCTGATAAACTTTTTGCCCTTCTTGTGCAGCAGGCACATAAGTATGGTATAAAAATTATATTAGACGGTGTTTTCAACCACTGTGGTGCATTTAATAAATGGCTTGACAGAGAGCATATTTATACAAAAAGCGGAACAGAGTCAACAGGAGCTTTCCACAGTAAAGAAAGCAAGTATAAGAATTATTTTATATGGCACGACGAAAACGGCTGGCCGGAAAATGAAAGCTATGAATGCTGGTGGGGGCTTAACAATCATCCTAAGCTTAATTATGAGGATTCCCATGAATTAATGAAAAACATTATGGATACAGCAGCTAAATGGCTTAAAAAACCATATTACGCCGACGGTTGGAGAATTGATGTAGGTGCTGATTTAGGTAAAACAGAGGGCTTTAACCACTATTTTTGGCGTAAGTTCAGAAAAAGGGTTAAAGACACAAACCCTAATGCTGTTATATTGGCTGAGCATTATGGTGATGCGTCTTCGTGGCTTACAGGCAACCAATGGGATACTGTTATGAATTATGACGCGTTTATGGAGCCGGTTTCATACTTTTTTACCGGTATGGAAAAGCACAGCGATTATTTTAATCGTGATTTATATAATAATGGTGTTGCTTTTGCAAATGCAATGGTTCAGGCAATGGCAAGGCTTCCGCATCAATCCCTTGTAAGCGCTATGAACCAGCTTTCTAACCACGACCATTCAAGATTTTTAACAAGAACAAATATGTCCGAAGGCCGTATTGCCACAAACGGCAGCATTAGTGCGTCCGAAGGCATTAATAAAAATATTTTCCGTGAAGCTGTTCTTTTTCAGATGACTTGGCCGGGAGCGCCAACTGTTTATTATGGTGATGAAGCCGGACTTACCGGCTGGACTGACCCTGATAACCGCCGGACTTATCCTTGGGGCAAAGAAGACAAAGACCTTATTGAGTTTCACAAGGCTGTAATAAAGCTTAGAAAAGACAACAGTGTGCTTAAAAACGGCTCGGTTATGTTTTTAAATGAAGGCACAGGCCTTATTTCCTACGGCAGGTTTGACGGCCATAATATTATGATTGCTGCTTTTAATAATAATGAGTATGATATGACGGTGTCTATACCTGTTTGGAGATGCGGAGCCGAAAACGGCAAAAAATTTAAGGTTGTATTTAACAGCAATGGTGATGAAAGTGAAAATATGTATTTAACTGATAACGGCAAAACAGAAGTTTTTATTAAAAGCCGCAACGGAGTGTTATTAAGCTATGGAGATTAAAGTATTATACGAAAACGATTATTTTATTGCTGTGGAAAAAGAATATGGTATTCCGTCGCAGCCGGATAAAACAGGTGATGAAGATTTAAAGACAAATGTAGAAAAACACTGCGGCAAAGAATGCTTTATTATTAACCGTATTGATAGGCCGGTAGGTGGGATAGTGCTTTTTGCCAAAAACGGCAAAACAGCTGCTGCTCTTTCAGATGACCTTACATCAGGCAAAATAGAAAAATACTATTATGCTGTTGTGTGCGGAGATATTGCAGACAGCGGACGTTTTGAGGATTATATGTTTAAAGACGGAAGAAATAATATTTCTTCCATAGCAGATAAAAGCAAAAAGGGCGCAAAAAAGGCTGTTCTTGAATATAATAAAATTAAAACATTAGCCGATGAAGATTTTGAGTACTTGTCTTTAGTTGAAATAAAGCTTTTAACAGGAAGACATCATCAAATCCGAGTTCAATTTTCAAGCCGGGGTTATGGACTTTATGGGGATAGTAAATATAATAAATCTTTTTATAAAAAACGCGGATATTACTCAACTGCACTGTGGTCAAGTCAGCTCAAATTTCAATTTAATAAAGAGAAATTTGATATAAAAAGCACTCCTAAGGGAGAAATTTTCGAAAAATTCGGGTTTTAAGTAAATAAATGTTTATAATTAGTATTTATTCACACAATATTTTTAATTAATAATAAAAATAAATAGTGACAAAAAAATATTTTGTGCTATAATCAGAATATTAAAAGGCTCAATATGAGTCTTTTAATTTAGATAAATTTTAGCAATCGAAAGTCTTGGTGGCTGACAAAACCTTTATTTTAATTATTAATTCTTAAAAAGGATAATTTTAATCTGATTTGCAAAATAATAATTGATATACCATTTCTTTGGTTTGCAAGGCTTTTTGTTTAGCTTAATTAAAGGAGGAATACCATGAATATTGGTTTTACGCGTAAAGCTCAGGAAGTTATAGACATGGCACAGCAGGCAGCTTCTGAGCTTGGTCACGATTATATAGGTACAGAACATGTTTTAATAGGCTTAGCTGAGGTAAGTGATTCAGTATCTGCCAAAGCTATTGAAAGCCAAGGGATAACCAAAAAAGACATTGCCGAAAAAATAGCTTCAACAATAGGCATAAACACAGGCAAAGGCGTGCCTCAGGGATATACGCCAAGGGTAAAAAGAGTAATTGACAGAAGTGTTCAGATTGCTTTAAACATGGGCAGCGGTTATATAGGCACAGAACATATTTTAATTGCGCTTTTGGGTGAAAGTGACTGCATAGCTGTTAGGATACTTGTTGTTTTAGGCGTTAATATACAGCGTCTTTATGAGGAGATAATGGAGCTTTTGGGCGAAGGCGAAAAAGGCCAGAAAACACCGGCTGTAGGTATGGAACAGGCTCAGGATTCAGCAGAAGAATCAACAACTCCTACCCTTGATAAATACAGCAGGGATTTTAATAAGCTTGCTTCTGAAAATAAGTTTGACCCTATTGTAGGCAGAGACAGAGAGATAGAAAGAGTTATACAGATATTAAGCAGACGCTCCAAGAATAACCCTTGCCTTGTTGGCGACCCGGGTGTTGGAAAAACTGCTATAGCTGAAGGCCTTGCTTCTAAAATAACTCAGGGTGACGTGCCGGAAACTTTAAAAGACAAAAGAATAATATGCCTTGACCTTTCTTCAATGGTTGCCGGCTCAAAATACAGAGGCGAATTTGAGGAAAGAATGAAAAATGTAATTGACGAAGTAAGAAAAGACAGAAATGTAATACTTTTTGTAGATGAAATTCATACTATTATAGGTGCCGGAGCAGCAGAGGGTGCCATTGATGCGTCTAATATACTTAAGCCTTCTCTTTCAAGAGGAGAAATACAGATTATTGGCGCTACAACAATGGAGGAATACAGAAAATATATTGAAAAAGACGCAGCACTCGAACGTCGTTTTCAGCCGGTTAAGGTGGATGAGCCAAACGAGGAAGAAGCCATTAAAATGCTTCTTTGCTTAAGGGATAAGTATGAGGCACATCACAATGTAAAAATAACTGATGAAGCTGTTACAGCTGCTGTTAAAATGAGTATTAGATATATTAACGACAGATTTTTGCCGGATAAAGCTATTGACCTTATAGACGAGGCAGCTTCTAAAATAAGGCTTAAATCTTATACTACACCTTCCGAGATTAAGGAATTGGAAGAAAAAATAAACGCTCTTGAGAAAGAAAAAGAAGAAGCTGTTAAAACAGAAGACTTTGAAAAAGCGGCAGCTGTTAAAAAAGAGCAATGCTCTTTAAGGGAAAAGCTTGACGAGTTTAAAAAGAAGCTTAATATGGAAAGCGACCGCTCCAAAAAGGTTGTAACGCCTGATGACATTGCTGATGTTATAGCCGGTTGGACAGGAATACCTGTAAAGAGTATTCAGACAGAGGAAACTCAAAGACTGCTTAATCTTGAAAATATACTCCATGAAAGGGTTATAGGTCAGAATGAAGCTGTAAATGCAGTTGCTAAAGCTGTAAGGCGCGGTAGGGTAGGACTTAAAGACCCAAAAAGACCTATTGGCTCGTTTTTATTCCTTGGCCCAACAGGTGTTGGCAAAACAGAACTTTCTAAGGCTTTGGCTCAGGCGCTTTTTGGCGATGAAAACGCTATGATTAGAATAGATATGTCTGAATATATGGAAAACTACAGTGTATCTAAAATGATAGGTTCAGCGCCGGGTTATGTAGGATATGAAGAAGGCGGACAGTTAAGTGAAAAAGTGCGCAGAAAGCCGTATTCAGTTGTGCTTTTCGATGAGATAGAAAAAGCGTCCCCAGATGTATTTAATGTGCTTTTGCAGGTACTTGATGACGGACACATTACAGATGCCCATGGCAGAAGTGTGGACTTTAAAAATACTGTTATTATAATGACTTCCAATGTAGGTGCAAGGAATATTGTAGAGCCTAAAAAACTGGGCTTTGTTCAAAACGAAGACAGCAAGAAACAGTATGAAGATATGAAAAAAGGTGTTATGGACGAAGTTAAAAAGATGTTTAGGCCTGAATTCCTTAACAGAATAGATGACATAATAGTATTCCATACCCTTACAGAGGAAAATATTGAAAAAATTGTGCGCCTTATGGCAGAGGATATATCAAAGAGAGCAAAAGAAAGTATGTCTTTAAATCTTTCATTTGATGACTCAGCAGTTAAATATATAGCCCGTGAAGGCTTTGACCAAGCTTATGGTGCTAGACCTTTGAGAAGGGCGCTTCAAAGCAAGGTTGAAGATAAACTTGCGGAAAAATTCCTTGAAGGTGATTTTGAGGCAGGAAGTAATGTTGTTGCAAAAGTAATTGATAACGAAATAGTATTTGAGAAAGCGTGATGTTTTAGGCCGTCCGAATTGAATTTTCGGACGGTTTAATTGTGTGTTTTAGTAAAAAAAACAACCTGATGTGTTAATAAAGCAAAAAATCTTCAGATTTAATAAAAAGCCTCCTTTGTAAAAAAAGTGTCTAGCAGCACGTAAGAACAAAGGAGGACTTCTTATTAATAATAATTTATTACATAAGAATAATTAATTTTAGTTCTTTTATATAATTATTTTTATTAATTTAGCTGTTTAATATTATATTGTGTTGATAGTAAACATTGTGTTTTTATTGAGTTGTAGCCGGCTTGGCGGTATATACTTACAATCATAAGAGCAGTTATAATTAGTATTATCATACTAATTAATACAGCAAATAATAGGTTTTTACGTTTCATTTCCATTCCCCCTTTCGGTGAAGAAACTGAATTATATAACCATGCAATGCTGCTGTACTTTGAATTGTTTGAAATAACAAAATAAAAAGAATAAACCCCAAAGCACTGTTTTTAAAAGGTATTTTTAGTTTTTTCTGATACAAGTACATGCTGCAAAATAATAAAACACAAACAAAAAGTGTAAAAAGTGTAAGAAATCCTGCTAAATAAAAATATCCTAAAAATGCAATAATAATTGCCGGAATTAATCCAAACAAATAAGCAATATCCAAATAAATTACAGACAAGTTAATTAAAGTAAAATTACGGGAATAGGCTGTACCTTGCTGCCAAGGCGGAACAGACGATAAACCCTCAATCATGCCTATTGCCCATCTTTTGCGTTGATTATATAATGCATTTAATGTTTTTGGAACAGCTGTATAGCCTACAGCTCTTGGTTCATAGGTAGAAGAAAGGCCTTTGCGCAGTAAATGGTAGGTTAATACTATGTCTTCTCCCAATACATTTTGCCAGCCTCCTAATTTTCTTACTTCCTCAGTTTTATAAGCACTAAATGCGCCTTGTGCCACTAATGTGGAACGATAACTTCCTTGAAAGCGTTTAATGGCTGCAATACTAAGCAGATAATCATAATTTTGCATTTTTGTAATTAAGGAATCATTTGTATTTTGGACATACAAGTTTCCCGCAACACAAGCGCTTTTACATGCTATAATGTGATTCATAATTTTTTGAACCGCATGTTTTTCTAAATAGGTATCAGCGTCTACAGTAATAAAATACGGTGTTCGAACCATAGCTAATCCAGTATTTAATGCATAAGACTTTCCGATTTCACTACAATAAACATATTCTACTGAACATTTGGTGGTATTTATTTTTTGCATGTTAAGTATTTTTTCTTTAGTACAATCGTTGGAAGCATTATCTACAACAAGCAGGTGAATGTGTCCAGCGTATTCTTGCTCTAAAATTTTCTGTATAGATTTTGAAATAGTTTTGCCTTCATTGTGTGCACATAGAATAATTGTGGTGTTTATTGCAGTTGTGGGGTAATTTTGCAATTTCCAGTTTAGTAGGTTTGAAAAAAATAATGTACTCATTAAAAATCCCGGGAGTAAAGCAATTCCACAAATGACCAACCAAACATAAATTGCTGGAAAAATATAAGAAACCTCCTTAGCCCAGCTAATTGCAAGTATAAATGAAATGGTTAGCCAAAGTACACCAAAGCAAATAGAAATAATATATTTAGCTTTCAAAATAATCACCTCTGCTACAATATATGCCAGTATATTATAAAAAGTGACTATTTTTGACAGTAAAGAAACTATTCATTTTTTAAAATATGAAAGCTAATTTAAAATTTTAATATAAATAGAAGTTTAAACATAAACTTCAAAAATTAATTATATTGATTGAGAAATCTGGTAATACACTGAAAATTTTGAGTTTTATAATATTGTAATGCTTTGCTGGGTATGATAGTATAATCAAAAAAACCAAGGAGAAGAAGATGACTGCATTTTTTACTGTTGCTGATAAGCTTATAACTTTGTTTATTTATATAATTATCGGATACGCAATAAGAAGGGCAAATGTTGTTGATTCAAAGTTTGAATCCGGTTTAATTAAGTTTCTTATGAGTGTTTCTCTGCCGGCTCTTGTTATAAATACTTTTCAAACAAGCTATACACCGGAACTTTTAAAAAGAGGCGCACTTATTTATTTAGTAAGCCTTATTATATATGTTTTCAGTATTATAATAGGTGTTTTATCTGGCTGGCTTTTAAAAATAGATAAAAAATCCCTTGGGGTTTGGATATTTGCTGTTGTATTCCCTAACCATTGTTTTATGGGCTGGCCGGTAATGAGCGCTGTATTTGGAGAAGATGCTTTGTTTTACGCGGCTTTTGCTAATTTGGGCTTTTCAACTTTTGCGTATACTTATGGAATATATATCATATCAAAATACGGTGATAATAAAGATAATAAAATGTCTTTAAAAAGCCTTATTTTAACGCCTATTAATGTTTCTATACTTATAGGAATTATAATGTTTGTAACAGGCTTATCACTGCCGTCATCAATAGGAAATGCCGTAAGCGGGCTTGGCTCAGTTACAACGCCTCTTGCTATGATTTACTGCGGAATGCTTCTTAATGGAAACAAGATTTTATCCGTTTTTGGTGATTGGCGGGTTTATGCAGTATCATTTATAAGACTTATATTTATTCCTGTTCTTGTATTTATTTTCGCAAAAATATTTATTACGGACCAAATGGTTTTATCTGTGCTTGTTATAGGCCACTCAATGCCTGTTGCTGGTTTTTGCGCTTTGTTCGCTGGGCAGTACGGCGGGGATGCTGTTTTGGCATCTAAATTTATATTTGTTTCAACTTTAATTTGCATAGTTACAATACCTTTTTTAGCTGTTTTTGTTTCATAAACTGCTGTACCCAAATACGCTTTTTTGCATACAATACTTATTAATAAAGCGTTTAACGGGGGATTAATATGTATTATCCTAATGATGAAACTAATAACAATGGTGTATTTCCTATGTTTATGCCTGTTACCGGCGTAATAAGGAGTATAACAGATTTCAGCAATGGTGGATGTGTTAAGCTTTTTAATGTAGTAAAAAAGGATGGCACAGTTACTGATTTTATTGTGGATTGGTCAACTTATTTTACTGAGAATGTTCCATTAAGAGAGGGTATGGTGGCTACATTTTATTACAATACAAATGTGCCGGCTGTTCTTATATACCCGCCGCAGTTTAAAGCTGTTGTAGTGGAGCCTTTAAACAGTGACTACAGTGAAAAAATTAAGGTTGATTATTTTAACTCGGATTTTGTAAGCTCTGATAATACGCTTCAGATTAATATGGACCCGGAAACTAAGGTTTATCTGCAAAACGGCCAATATTTTAACGGAAGTATTGCAGACCGCAATCTAGTTGTTTTTTATGATTCAGCAACAAAGAGCATTCCGGCGGTTACTACACCTAAAAAAATAATTGTCCTTTGCAATAATTAATTCTTTAGCGGCCTTTTTGGGCCGCATTTTTATGTTTTATTTGTTTAGTTAATAATATTCTGCAATAATCATTAAATTATAATTGATGAATATTTATAAGTTAGGTTATAATAAGCTAAGCTCTGCAAAATTAATTTACATAAAGGAGATTTTAGATGAAAAAAATATTAGTTGTAATTTCTGCGTTTTTTGTTTTATTTTCTTTTACTGCATGCTCAAAAGATGAAATACCGTCGGTAGAGGAAAGGGCACAGGCATTATTAACAGGAGAAATTTCTATTGACGAGATGGAAGAAAAAGGCTGGATTGATGAAGATTTAATAAATTATCTTGATAACAATACTGGAAATATTCAAGGTACTGCTGACAATTTAGATGAAGAAGCAGGAGTATACTTAGGGGATTTTGACACAGTTGATTTACAGGGTAATCAAGTAAAGAGTGATATATTTTCACAGTATGATTTAACTCTTGTAAATCTTTGGACAACCAACTGCGGTTACTGTATAGAGGAAATGCCGTATTTAGAGGAAATTAAAAACGAGCTTACAGAAAGCGGCAAAAGTTTTAATGTTGTAGGTATTTGTCTTGATATTAATTCTTCCGGTAGCATAAACGAGGATAAGCTTGAAAAAGCTCAGCAGATAATTAATTCAACAGGCATTACTTATACAAATATAATGCCTGATGATGTTATTTGGGAAAATAAAGCCGGCTCTGTTTCTGCCGTTCCGGAATCGTTTTTTGTAGACAGTGAAGGCAAGCTTGTGGGAGAAACTATATTAGGTGCTAAAGACAAAGAAAATTGGCTCAGCACAATAGAAGATAAGTTTGAAGAATTGGAAGGAACTGATTAATTATGTTTTTGAAAAATAAAAGCTCGGCTCTTACGGCGTTTATGCTTTTAGCGGGATTTTTATTTTTGTTTATTGGTGTATACCGTGGAGAAAGCATAATTGTTTTTGAAAAAGCCGTTAATATTTGTTTGGAGTGTATAGGAATTGGTTAATAACAAAAAGAGTAATGATAATTTCAGGCATATTATTCAGGCACTTTGGACTTTAATTACTAACGCATATATTATAGGCTTTATACGTGGAAAAATTTACCAAGGAAAAATAAAAAGCGTATGTGTTCCGGGGCTTAACTGCTATTCCTGCCCCGGAGCTGTAGCTTCATGTCCTATAGGTGCGCTTCAGGCAGTAATAGGCAGCTATGAATACAAGTTTTCTTTTTACATAGCAGGTTTTTTTATAATTATAGGCACATTTATGGGGCGTTTTGTATGCGGATATTTATGTCCTTTTGGTCTGTTTCAGGACTTGCTTAACAAAATACCTTTAAGGTTTAAGGTCAGTACGTTTAAGTTTGATAAAATTTTAAGATACTTCAAATACTTAGTATTAATTGTATTTGTTGTTTTAATGCCTATTTTTATAACAGATATTATAGGGCAGGGTTTTCCTTGGTTTTGTAAGCTTATTTGTCCGGCAGGCACACTGGAAGGCGGCGTTCCTTTAGTTCTGCTTAACGATGCTATGAGAAGTACAGTAGGGCTTTTGTTTGGCTGGAAATTCTTTATTCTTATTGCAGTTATAATACTGTCAGTTATAATTTACAGGCCGTTTTGCAAATATGTTTGTCCTCTTGGGGCAATTTATTCTTTGTTCAATCCAATTTCTGCTTTTAAATATAGTATAAATACAGATAAATGTATAAACTGCAAAATGTGTGTCCAAACATGTAAAATGGGTTGTAATCCTTTAGAAAATCCAAACAGTATGGAATGTATAAGATGTGGAAAATGCAAGAGTATTTGCCCTGAAGAAGCCATAGAATACACGTTTTTTAATTCGCGTAAAAAGATATAAATTTAAGTGGAATATTTATGAATATAATTAATTTTAATTGAAAGTATAAACAACAGGAGGTGTAATATGATACAGCTTAAAACCCTTTCAAACGGAGTAAGGGTGGTTCTTGAGGAACTGCCTTATGTAAGAAGTGTGGCTTTTGGTATATATGTAAAAAACGGCTCCGCCCATGAGGATAAGGAACATGAGGGTATTTCCCATTATATAGAACATATGCTTTTTAAAGGCACAAAAAATAGAACATCAAAGCAAATTGCGGAGGATATGGACGAGCTTGGCGGCCAGATAAATGCCTATACAACTAAAGAATATACATGTTATCATTTTAGAACACTGGACAGCCATTTTGATAAGGCTTTGGACATATTAAGTGATATGTTTTTAAATTCAAATTTTGACGAAACAGATATTGCTAAGGAAAGAAATGTTATAACAGAGGAAATAAATATGTATGACGATGACCCTGAGGAAAGGGTTCAGGATATAATGCAGTATAACATTTGGAAAAATTCAACTTTAGCTCATCCTATACTTGGCACTGAAGAAACTATATCTGATTTTGATTCCAAAAAAATTTATAATTATTTTAAAAATCATTACCGAAACGACAATACGGTTATTTCTGTAGTAGGCAGTTTTAAAACTGACGAAATGCTTTATAAACTGGAAAAAGTTTTTGGAGGATGGAAAACTCAAAAACCGGATAAAATATTGACTGTAAACGCAAAATATTACCCTTCAATAGCTTCTGAAGAAAAGGACACAGAACAGCTGCATTTGTGCTTATCTTTTCCGGCATATAAAAGAGAGCATAAAATGAAATATCCTTATGCTATATTAAATGCTGTTTTTGGCGGCGGCATGAGCTCAATGCTTTTTCAAAGAGTACGTGAGGAAAATGGACTTTCATACACAATATACAGTTTTCCTTCGTCTTATGAAAATACAGGCTCTTTTACTATTTATACGGCTTTAAATCCGGCTCAGGCACAAAGTGTATGCAGTATTATTAAAGGCTGTGTTGCTGAGCTTAAATCAAATGGTATATCAAAAGATTTGCTTAACAAAACAAAAACACAGCTTATAAGCGGTTTTATAATAGGCAATGAAAGCACTATAAGCCGTATGACATCAAACGGAGTGTCTGTTTTAATGCTAGGTTATGCCAACGAGCAGGAAGAAACAATAAGAGAGGCAGAAATGGCAACAAAAGAAGATGTTGTTAATGCGGCTAATGAAGTTTTTGATTTTGAAAAAATTTCAATTTCTGCATGCGGCAATGTAGCTAATTCAGATTTAACCAATTTAGCGGATATATTTTACACGAATAATTAAGCCATAAAAAGGGAAGATTATTTATAGATTAATATAAAGGAGTGGTCTTATGAAAATACTTGATTGGGTTTCACTTACACTTGTAATTATAGGCGCCTTAAACTGGGGACTTATCGGTTTTTTTGATTTTAACCTTGTAACTTCTATATTTAATGGAAGCTTAAGCTTTATAGCAAGAATTATATTTGCTTTAGTTGGTCTTGCCGGACTTTACAGCTTAAGTATTTACGGAAGACTTGATGCGGCTTACAGTTTAAAAGAAGCTAAACATACTCATTAATATGGGCGGCGCGATAAATAATATTATTTATCGTGCCGTTTTTACTTAATGCCGTTAATTGTTTTATTTGGTTTTACTTTGTTTTTTTATTTGTTATTTAGTTTTAAAAAGAAGAAAAAAACACTTAAAATACAGTAAAACAAAGCATTTTGTGCTTTGAAATATATTCATAATATGTTATAATTTATAAGCATTTTAAGACAATAAAATATATGGTATATCATTAATTTGTGCTCAAAAGGTATTGGCTTAATTGAATATTATATATTTTGATTTTAAAGGGAGGATTTAAAATGGCTGACAGCTACATACAGAAAATTATTTCTGAAAGATTAGGCGGAAGAAGATTTGGAAAGGATACGGTTTTATCTGTAAATGATAAAATTAACGTATCTAAAGACTCAGCCGTTGCCGAACATCCTGAATTAACATTAATAGATTTTAGCTCAAATGAACCGGATGCTATGGCAGATTACGGTGTAATAAATGAATTTGCAAAACAGGCTAACATATGGGAAAATAGGGTTTGCTGTTCTGGAACAGAAGCGAGTTTTGCTATTGCAGCTGCTGAATATATGAAAAATGTATTTGGTGTTGAAAATTTAGACCCAAATACAGATGTTTCATACAATTCAGGCGTTGTATCAGCTGTATTTTCTGCAATGCAGGCTTTTATTAATACGGGTGATGTGGCTATTGTAGCTTCTCCTGTTTGTGGTAAGGTATTAAAAGCTATTGAATTATTAGGTGGTGAAACATATTTACTTCCGCTTACAGAAAGCAACGGATATTTACCAGATTTAGATTCTGTGCCTGAGGAAATAGCCGAAAAAGCTAAAGTTATTTACATCAATTATCCTAACAACCCTACAGGCGTTATGGGTACAGAAAAAGCCTTTAGAAAAATTGTAAGATTTGCCAAGAAAAATAAAATTGTTGTTATAAACGACGCCACATACGCTCCAATAGTATTCGATGGAGCTAAGCCGCTTAGTTTTCTTAGTGTTAATGGAGCTAAAGATGTAGGCATAGAAATTCATTCTTTAAGCAGTGCATTTAATATGTCTGGCTGGTCAATAGGTTTTACAGCAGGCAATGCGCTTATGGTAAAAGCTGTTTCAGCTTCTGCTGCTTTAAGTGGATTAAACAAATTTAAAGCCGAGCAGTTAGCTGCTAAATATGCACTTGAGCATACTGAAATAACCGCTCAAACAGTTGAAAAATATTCAAGAAGACTTGATATGCTTACAGCGGCTCTTAAAAAGTGCGGTTTTAAAGTTAAAAAGCCAAAGGCTTCTATGTTTTTATTTGTAAAAGCGCCTATAGCTATTAAAGATGGTTTTAAATTTAAAACATCAGAGGATTTTTGCAGTTGGCTTTTAAATGAAAAACTTATTGCTGCTGTACCATATAAAGACTGCGATAACGGTGTACGTTTTGCTGTTACATTTGCAGCTTTAGGCGAAAGCGAAGAAAAAGCCGTAATTGATAAATTTATTGAAAGGCTTTCAGGCATAAAATTTGAGTTTGAGTAATTTAATGAGTAATTTTGACATAATACTGGAGTGATTCACATGGCAGAAAAAACACAGCTTCATTCCACAGAGGAAATACAGGAAAAAGTTGTTTTAGTCGGTATTGACTTAAATAATGGAAATACAGATGTTGACGCATGTCTTGACGAACTAAGCAGGCTTATAGAAACAGCCGGAGCTGTAGAAGTAGGCAGGCTTATACAAAAAAGAGAACGTGTTAATCCGGGGCTTTACTTAGGCACAGGAAAGGTTGAGGAATTAAAAAATGCCGTTAATGAATTAGGCGCTACAGGTGTAGTTTGTGACGACGAACTTTCACCAGCTCAGCTTAAAAATCTTGAGTCAGCACTTAATACCAAAGTAATGGACAGAACAATGGTTATACTTGATATATTCGCTAAAAGAGCAATTTCAAGCGAAGGTAAAATTCAGGTAGAGTTGGCACAGCTTAAATATAGGCTTTCGCGTTTGGCTGGTATTGGTGCATCACTTTCCCGTTTAGGCGGTGGAATAGGTACAAGAGGTCCGGGTGAGAAAAAGCTGGAAACAGACAGGCGTTATATAAAAGAACGTATTGGCGAATTAAAAGAAAGCCTTGAGGAAATAAGAACTCATAGAGAGCTTTTAAGAACACAAAGGAAAAAGAAGGGTTCTGTTGTAGTTTCACTGGTTGGTTATACCAATGCCGGAAAATCGACTATATTAAACGCTATTACCAACGCTGGTGTTTTGGAAGAGGATAAGCTTTTTGCTACTCTTGATACTACAACGCGTTTGGCTCAGCTTCCGGGTGGAACTAATATAATGCTTACTGATACAGTAGGCTTTATACAAAAGCTTTCTCACCACCTTATAGAGGCTTTTAAGGCTACACTTGAAGAACTTCAATATGCAGATATACTGCTGCATGTAGTAGATGCCTCAGACCCTTCGGCTGACGAGCATATGAAGGTTGTATACGATACACTTAAAGACTTGGGCTGTGAAGGTAAGCCGGTAATAACTGTATTTAATAAAATGGATTTAGCCGGTAATATTCATGTTCCGGAAGATAAAAAGAGCCTTTCACAAATAACCATATCAGCTAAAAACAGTGAAGACTTAGACAAGCTTTTGGCAGAAACCGAAAGAGTATTAAAGACATTCAGAAAATGTACCAAAGTTTTGATACCTTATTCAGAAGGCGGTTTTTTAAACAGTATATATGGTAAATGCGAGATTATAAGTGAAGAACATACTTTTGAAGGTACGCTTATTGAGGCATATATGGATGATGAAACTGTTTCACGTTTAAAAGATTATATTGTAACAGATTAAAGCTATAAAAAACTAAATTAAAAAGTATTTGATTAGGCTTAAGCCATAAGCTTAAGATATTGCGTAAAACAAATTAAATACAAGCGGATTTTAAATGCTGAATAAGTTTTACTGTGATTAAACAGTTACATTTATTCAGCATTTTTAAAATGATTTGATATAAAAACATTAATTTTGGTTTTTCAAAACAAGTCAAAAGTACAATAAAAAGCCTTAAATTGCTAAAAGTAAGTAAGCAGTTTAAGGCTTTTTGTTATAAGCTGAAAATTTATATTTAATTATGATTTATTATTCTTTTCCGTTCCAGCAGTATGTGCATACTTTGTTGCGGTCAATTCCTATAGCCTCTAAAAGACCGTCTAATGACTGATAGCCAAGGGAATTAAAACCAAGCTTTTCACATATTGTTTTAAGCATGCATTTGCCTCTTTCTGTTGTTGAATCGGCATATTCCTCTAAATGTTTCTGGCCTTCGTCGCCTTCAAGCTCCTGAATAGTTCTGCGGGCAATAAGCTCCATATCAGAATTACTTCTGGAGAAGTTAAGATATTTACAGCCATACATTATAGGAGGACAAGCAGAGCGCATGTGTATTTCTGCGGCATGAGCGCTGAAAAGAAAATCAACTGTTTCTCTAAGCTGTGTACCACGAACAATAGAGTCATCTACAAAAAGAAGCTTTTTGCCGTTTATAAGTTCTGGCACAGGTATCTGTTTCATTTTAGCTACCTGATTGCGCACTGACTGGTTTGCAGGCATAAATGAACGAGGCCATGTAGGTGTATACTTAACAAAAGGACGTGCAAAAGCATAGCCGCTTTCTTTTGAATAGCCTATAGCATGTGGAAGGCCTGAATCTGGAACACCAGCAACATAATCAACATCAGGTAAAGTGCCGTTTTTCTTTTCATTGCGGGCCATAATTTCACCGTTGCGGTAGCGCATTACCTCAACATTTTTGCCTTCGTAATTTGAGTTAGGGTATCCGTAATATGTCCAAAGAAAAGCGCATATTTTCATTTCTTCTCCGGCAGGGGATACTGTTTCATACCCGTCTGGAGTTATTTTAACTATCTCGTGCGGACCAAGCTCGTAAGCGTTTTCATAGCCTAATTTTTGATAAGCAAATGACTCGAAAGATACGCAGTATCCGTTTTCGTTTTTGCCTATAAGCACAGGAAGGCGGCCGAGTTTGTCACGGGCAGCTATTATTCCTTCAGGTGTAAGTATTAATACTGTTGCAGAACCGTCTATTAATTCCTGAGCATGGAGTATACCGGATACTATGTCATCTTTTTGATTTATAAGGGCCGCAATAAGCTCTGTAGCATTAACTTTTCCTGAGCTCATAGCCATAAACTGATGGCCATGGTCTGAGAAGTATTCCTTAATAAGTTCTTCGGCATTATTTATAGCGCCTACTGTAGTAATGGCGTAAAGGCCTAAATGAGAACGCACTAAAAGTGGCTGAGGGTCGCTGTCGCTTATGCAGCCTATACCTGAACAGCCGTGAAAATCTATTAAATCCTTATCAAACTTAGTACGAAAAGGAGTGTTTTCGATATTGTGTATTTGGCGTTGAAATCCGTACTGAGGGTCGTATATAGTCATACCACCTCTGCGTGTACCCAAATGTGAATGATAATCAACTCCAAAAAAAACATCAAGCGCACAATCTGTCTTGGAAGTAACTCCAAAAAAACCGCCCATTGTTAAATTCCTCCCAGTTTATAAATATAGTATTTCTGAATATGCCTCAAATGAGTTTATATGTCGGTATTAAGCCATAAACTATAAAGCTTGGCTTATATATGCCGATTACATTATAGGATAAGAATTATTTTATCAAATATAGTAGGTTCATTCAATTGCTTAGTGCATGATTTTTTGCAAAAACTATAAATTTTTATTATTTTCGGCAAATTTTACGTTATGTTTACATTAGTGGTGTTGTAAATAGAATAAAATTATTATACTTTTTTGCTTTAATTTTTTTAAATATAGAATTTATTATTCACTTTTTTTTAAATCTTATATTCTCTTTATTGTAATATTGGCAAAACATATAATTCTGATTAAAGGGCAGAATAAAGCGTAAAGAGGTGTTATATGTTATTTCAATTAGCAGCAGCGCCGGCGGCTATGTTGGCGTTATTTGTATTTTTTAAAGATAGATACGAAGAAGAACCTTATTATATGCTTATAACTTCTGTGGTTTTTGGCTTTTTATCATGCGGATATGTTTTAGGGCTGGATTTAGCTATAGAAAAACTTCCTTTGTCCCAAGGAAGTTTGTTTTCGGTTTTTGTACTTTCTGCTGGAACCGAGGAATTTATAAAGCTTGTATTTGTGTTTTTTATAAGCTTTAAAAACAGGCATTTGAACGAGCCATTTGATGCTGTAGTATACAGCTCTTATGTATGTTTGGGCTTTGCTTGGGCCGAAAACATAATATATGTTTTTTCGCCTGAGCTTGGCGGTGTAAATACGGCTTTTATGAGGGCAATTTTTTCAGTCCCGGGGCATTTTCTTTTTTCTGTTTTAATGGGGTACAATTTGGCGTCTTTTACGTATTATAAAAAGGGGATTAAATACTTGGCGTATTCTTTTTTATTCCCGTATACAGCTCATGCGGTTTATAATTTGATTTTAATTTGGGAAAATAACATGTATCTTTTATTTTTTATTCCGTACCTTTTATTTTTATGGATTTACTGTTTAAAAAAGATGAAGCTGCTAAGCATCAAATCACCATTTAAAAAGGTTTAATAAAATGTATTTGTTATTGATATACGGTAATAATAGATTAAGGCAGGTTTTTGATGAAAAATCAGTGTTTTACCAGAAATAAAAAAGATGTGGTTTGAGCTATTAAAAAATATTAAACCATAAGGAGGAAAGTGTATGAAACATTTTGGAATTGATGAAGTGAGAGATATGTTAAAGGATGTAAGAAATACAGAAGAAAAAAAGTCGATGTATATTATATTGGGTGCTTTGGCAGCTATTGCTTTAGGCGCTATGGGTATAGCAGCAATAGTTATTAAAAAGCACTGCTGTGCCTGCGACGATTATGATTACTATGATGACTGGGAAAATGATTACGAAACAGATGATGAAATTAACGACGAAAAACAAGATGAGTAATTTATTGTTTTAATTTAGTAAAAAGCAGTATTTGGTAATAAACAGATACTGCTTTTATTTATTTTTAATCAAATAAAACATTGATATTATGAGTATTATTCATAGTATATTTGTTCCGTTACTAAATTTTAGTTGATTAAATTTTAATAATTCTTTTTGAATTTTATGTTTTGTTTAATATAAATAATAAATCAAAATTTATATAGCTTTTTTAGTCATAAATTTACATAAAATTATAGTTTCTTTTTGTGATAGATTAGTATTTTGACTAAATAAAATTGACTCTTTTTAACGTATGTGGTAAAATATTTTTGGTTTTATTATAACCATATATTTTTTAAGGAGGTTTTGTTATGAAAAGGAATTTTTTAAAGGCATCATCTCTTTTGATTGCCGCAGCTCTTTTAACACAAACATCAGCTACTGTATTTGCTGGAGAGTATACAGTGCAGAAAGGTGACTGTTTATGGAAAATAGCACCTAAATATAATACTGTTTGGCAGCAGCTGGCTGAGATGAACGAGCTTAAGAATCCTGACCTTATTTTCCCTGGACAAATTCTTAAAGTTCCTGATTTAGCAACTGAAGAAGTTAAGGAAGAACCTGCTGAGGAAATTCCTGCAACTGAAATTGAAAAACCTGCTGAACAGACACCTGCAACTGAAACACCAGCTGTAGAAGAAACTGTTCTGGAAGCAACAGCAGAGCTTACATCTCTTGGTGTGGCTGATATTTCTATGACAGGCACAACGCTTGAACCAGATTTTTCAGCAGATGTTACAGAATATACAGTTAATGTTCAGGATGATATATATGGCGTAAAAGTTACACCAACAGCAGAGGAAGGCGCTGTTATTACAGTTGACGGAAACGCTCTTAATGAAGATGGCAGCTATATAATACCTCTTGCTGAAACTTACGAAAGCTACGGAATAGATTATTCAGTAGATTCAGTTATTAAAGTAGTTAACGGAGATGCTGAAAAAGAATACAAAATACATATTGTAAGAGATAACGCCGCTGACGTTTACGCTCTTTTTGAGGAGCGCACTTATGAGGATGCAGAAACAGGACTTACAGTTCCTTACGAGTTATATGTTCCTTCAAACTATGACCCAGCAAAAGAGTATCCTGTAGTTTACGTTCTTCATGGCGCAGGCCAGAGAGCACAGTCCACAGATATGCTTTTAAAGAGATATCAGTCAGCTACTATTTGGGCAAAAGATTCTGAAGCCGGAATTAACGAATGTATAGTTGTTTCACCTCAGGTAGTAGGTGAAGACGGCAATGGCTGGACACAGTTTATGGTAGAATATGATAAAGTTGGAGAAGTTGAAAATCCTTATGAGTTCCAAGACTGGAGCATTGCAGGACACAACCTTTTACAGGAAATAAAGAAAGAATACAGTGTAGATGAAAACAGAATTTATGCAACAGGTTTGTCAATGGGCGGATTTGGTTCATTTGCAGTTGCTGTTGCTTATCCTGATGAGTTTGCAGCTATAGTTCCTGTATGCGGTGGACTTGACCCTGAAAAAGCGTCAGTGCTTAAAGACAAAGTTGCTATTTGGTTATTCCACGCAAAAGATGACCCAGCTGTATCTTATGATTTATACGGAGCTACAACTATAGCTGCTCTTGATGAAGCTGGCGTTGATTACAAGGCAACAATTTATGAGCCGGGCGAAGTATTCTACCCAAATGCACACTTTGCATGGACTCCTGCTTATGCTAATACTGAAATGAGAACATGGCTTTTTGAGCAGTCAAAATAATTGTTAAATAATAATTTATAGTTAACAGCAGGCACCGTCGATTTAGTTCGGCGGTGCTTTTTTATGTAAATATGATGTTTTAAAAATATTAAATATTTATCTGTTGAATTTGGTCGAATTTATGGTACTATTATATTGCTATTACTATGTTTTTATGTGTTTGGGTTAAATTACTATATATGGGAATGAGGTTAATTAGTTATGAATTACGCCGAAACTTTGGACTATTTACAGGAATTATATGGAATGTTAGGTTATGACTTAGGACTTGACAGGATTTATGCTCTAATGGATAGCATGTCAAACCCTCAGGATAAACTGAAAGTTATACATGTTGCCGGAACAAACGGAAAAGGTTCAATTTGTTCAATGGTTTCAAGCGTGCTTATGACAGCTGGTTATAAAGTTGGTGTTTATACATCGCCTCATTTGGAAAAATACAACGAAAGAATAACTATTGATGGTAAACAGATATCAGATGAGGATTTTGCTAAATATTTAACTGATGTAAAAGAGCACTGTGAAATGATAGTTAAAAACGGTGTAGGCCAGCCTACAATTTTTGAAGTTGTTACTGCTGCTGCTTTTAAATATTTTTATGATAACAAAGTTGATTATGTAGTGCTTGAAGTTGGAATGGGCGGCAGATGTGACGCTACAAATATTGTTAAAAAGCCGGAATGCTCTATTATTGCTTCAATTAGTCTTGACCATATGGAATATTTGGGCGATACTTTAGGCAAAATAGCTTATGAAAAGGGTGGTATAATTAAATCCGGCGCTCCTACAGTGCTTTTAACAGATAATGAGGAAATTTACAGTGTTATAAAAGATATTTGCAATGAAAAAGGCTCAAAGCTGTACCACGCTAGAAATACAGGCGCTAATATAATTAAACAGGATATTCACGGAACTGTTTTTGACGTTGAAAATGAAGTTGTTTCTTTTAAGAATGTTAATATAAGTCTTTTAGGTGAATATCAGATAATAAATGCCACTGAAGTTCTTATGGCTTTTAAGGCTATGAAAGATAACGGAATGGTTATTAGTGATGATACTATAAAAGAAGGCATTGCTAAGGCTAAATGGAATGGAAGAATGGAGATAGTTGAGAATAATCCTATGGTTATTCTTGATGGAGCTCATAATATAGACGGAATATCAATGCTTTTTAAATCACTTAAAAAGTATTTCTCGGATAAAAATATCACAATGCTTATAGGTATTTTAGGCGATAAAGAATACGAAAAAATGCTTGAGCTTATTATGCCTATTGCAAATAAAGCTGTTTTTACAGAGCCTCACAGCAACAGAAAATGGGATGTTACAGAGGTTTCACATTTGGTTGAAAAGTATAATACCGAAATTCACATAGAAAAAGATATTGATAAAGCTTACAGCCTTGCAAAATCAATAACTGATAAAGAAGATGTTGTTGTATGTGCCGGCTCGCTTTATCTTATTGGTGAGCTTTATAAGCTTGCCAGAAAATCTGAAGGGAGTGCAATATGATTAATTTCAAGGACGAGATTAAAAAATATGAGCAAATTCTTGAGCTTAATGACATAGAAGACTCTATTCATTCTACCGAAATGAAAGACATAATGGATATGCTTGATTATATAGTAAGCCAAAGCAATGGTTCCTTTAAAAGAAGAAGGAGCGGTGCCGATGATTTGTAGCAGATGTTCTAAAGAAATACCTACAGGCCATATTTGTTTTAACTGCGGCGCTGACAATTTATTGCTGCAAAAGGCAAGAACGGCATCATTAAGACAGTATAATAAAGGTGTGGCCTTTGCCAAAGAAGGAGATTACAGTGCGGCTGTTGAGGCTCTTAAAGAGTGTGTGCTCTTTGATAAGCATAACTTTGTGGCAAGAAACCTTCTTGGTATTGCTTATTTCCAAATAGGCCTTGTTACAGAAGCCCTTAAGGAATGGATAATAAGCGCTTCTATAAAAAAAGAAAAAAATCCGGCACAAAGATATATTGATTCTTTGCAGAAAAACGCAAGACTTCTTGAAAAGTTAAGTGACGGAATTAATATGTATAATAATGCCCTTGAGCAGTTTAAACAGGGCAATAACGATTTAGCTGTAATTCAGTTAAAGAAAGCTGTTGATATAAATCCGTCTTTAGTAGAGGCTAACAACCTCCTAACGGCGTATTATTTAAGTGTGCATGATAAATCAAAAGCTAAAAAAACTATTTATAAAACACTTAAAATAGATAAACGCAATCCTAAGGCGCTGGAATATTTAGCAGAGCTTACATCGTCAGAAAAAGCCGTTTCTGGCAAAGGCGCCTTATCAAGCAGTGACAATGAAACAGAAGGCTATGTTGAAAGCGGTTATAACGAAAAATCTAATGGTATTTTTAAAAAATTAACATCAGCCTTTCGTACTGATTTTGCCCTTTTTGGAGCCGGAATTATACTGACTTCCGCTGTTTTTGTTACGCTTATTATGCCGAGCACAGTAAGCAGTGAGCAGTCTAAAATAGACGAAATGCAAAAGCGCATAAGTGAGCTTGAAGATGAAAATATAAACGGTACATCGGCTTTTGCAGTTAAATACAATAACCTTGAAGAAGAATATAAGAAGCTTCAGGAGGAAAATAAGAAATATCAGGGCGAATACAGTGTAAAACAGCAGGAGCTTGATATACAAACAGCAGAGGCTTATATTGCTTCAGGTGAATTTGACAGTGCGGCGGAGCTGTTATATAACTTAAAAGCTGACCTTCTTACGGATGAGGATAAAATTAATGTTGAAAACCTTAGGGCCAAATGTTATCCTCAAGCCGGTGAGACTCTTTATGATTCAGGAAGGGAGCTTTTTAACAGCGGTAATTTAGCAGAGGCTAAAGCAAGCTTAAACAAAGCTCTTGAAATGGCGCCTAATGAGAATTTCTCTGACAACAT
>JAHZEA010000015.1:44527-62482 GCA_019422065.1 Lachnospiraceae bacterium
TACTTTATTGTTTAGCTCAAATAAGTGAGCAGGAAGGCGATAATGCTCAGGCTAAGGAATACTACGGCCGAATTGTAAACGAGTTTTCGTCATCTGATGTTTTTACCCGCTCAGAGCAGAAACTGACGGAGCTTTCGTCACAAACAGGATAAATATACTGATAAAAAACGGAGTTTTACGGTGCATATGCATGTAAAATGCCGTTTTTTGTTTTTAATGATAAATAATAAAATTGAATTCTGCATTGTAGTATATGGTAATTTATAGTATTATAAGTAGTGTTTTTAATAAAGGGTAAACAGTAGTGAGGTGACATTTATGGCCGCTTACGAAGAATTTGCGTCTGTGTACGATATATTTATGGATAATATGGATTATGACATGTGGGTTAAATATCTGCATGATATTTGGGGAAAATATAATATTAATCCTAAGCTTATAGCAGAGCTTGGCTGTGGCACAGGCAATATTACCGGCAGGCTTGCCAAGGAAGGCTATGACATGATAGGTATAGATATATCAGAAGAAATGCTTTCGGTAGCAAGGCAGAAGGCTGTTGATGAAGGTGATAAGAATATACTATACCTTCTTCAGGATATGACGGAATTTGAACTGTATGGAACAGTTGATGTAATACTTTGTCTTTGTGACAGTATTAATTATATTACCGAGTATGAAGATATAGTTAAAGTTTTTAAACTGGTTAATAATTATTTGGAGCCGGGCGGGCTTTTTATATTTGATATTAACACAGAGTACAAATTTAAAAATATACTTGGCGAAAATACTTTTGCCGATAGTGAGGAAAATGCGGCTTATATATGGCAGAATTACTATGATGAGAACGAAAGAATAAACGAATACTATGTTAATTTCTTTATTAAGCAGGAAAATGGTTTATATGAAAGAACCGAAGAATGTCACTACGAAAAAGCATATAAAATAGAAGAAATCAAAAAAGCACTTAATGAAGCTGGATTGGTTTTTCAATCGTGCTATGACGCTTTTACATTTAATATGCCTAATGAAAAAAGTGAGCGTATTTATTTTGTAGCGCGTGAAAAGGGTAAATTAACTGGAGGAATATAAAATGGAAGATTATATAATTAGAGCTACTGCGGGAAACGGAAGCATTCGTGCTTTTGCCGCCATAAGCACAAATACTGTTGAAAAAGCAAGACAGATACACCAAACAACACCAGTTGCATCGGCTGCTCTTGGAAGAATGCTTACTGCCGCAGCAATGATGGGAGCAATGCTTAAATCAGAAAAAGATTTAATTACTTTACAGATAACAGGTGACGGCCCATTAAAAGGTGTTCTTGTTACATCAGACAGCAAATCAAACGTAAAAGGCTATGTAGTAAACCCTGATGTGGACATGCCTCTTAAGCCAGACGGAAAACTTAATGTAGGCGGCGCTATAGGAAACGGTTCTTTAAGAGTAATTAAGGATGTAGGTTTAAAAGAGCCATATTCCGGCTCTATAGAGCTTATTTCCGGCGAAATTGCTGATGATATTACTTATTATTTCGCAAAAAGCGAGCAGGTACCGTCTTCTGTAGGTTTAGGCGTATTGGTGGATACTGATTTAACAATTAAACATTCCGGTGGTTTTATTATACAGCTTATGCCGGATGCTCAAGAAGATGTAATTGATAAGCTGGAAAAGAAACTGCTTACCATTCCGTATATTACTGATATGTTAAATTCAGGCTTTAATGCCGAAAAAATACTCGAAACAATATTAGGCGATTTTGGTCTTGAGATACTTGATAAAACAGGAATGGATTATAATTGCAGCTGCAGCAGACAAAGAGTAGAGCAGGCTTTAATAAGCCTTGGCAAAAAGGAGCTTGCTAAAATTATAGAAGAGGACAAAAAAGCCTCTCTTACATGCCAGTTCTGCAATAAAGTTTATGATTTTAATGAGGAAGAACTGAAAAAGCTCCTTGTTGAAGCATGCTCTAAGTAAAAGAGGTGCATAAATGAGAGGGGAGTTTGCTTTTGCTGTAAAAGCCGTTATTATAAAAGACGATAAATTCCTTGTTCTTAAAAGGTCAAAAAGCGAAATGAATTCAAGCTACATTAATAAACATCAGTGTTGGGATTTACCGGGAGGCAGTGTTAAATACTGCGAAACGGCAATACACGCTTTACTGCGTGAAATAGAAGAAGAAACAGGTTTAAATATTTCTGTAGGCAGAATTTTAAATGTATATGACGCCATACGGACTAATATTCACATGGTTATAATTACTTATATATGCACATATTTAAGCGGAAATGTAAGATTAAGCAATGAACATGAGGCTTTTTACTGGCTTAATATAGATGAAATGCGAGACAAAAGGCTGCCTGATTGGATGGTAAATAATTTTAAAAAAGCACTTAGGGAAATACAAGGTCAGGCTTAAAAATATTGTTTATAATGTGTTTTTATGATATGCTTAAATACATAATAAAATGAAAGGATGATTAAATTGGCACAGAACCCTTTGGTAACAATGACTATTAACGGAGAAGACACAATTAAAATTGAGCTGTATCCTGAAGTAGCACCTAATACAGTAAACAATTTTATTTCTCTTATCAACAAAGGATTTTATAACGGAGTAGGCTTCCACAGAATAATAAAAGGTTTTATGATTCAGGGCGGAGACCCAGAAGGTACAGGAATGGGCGGCCCGGGATACTGCATTAAAGGTGAGTTTAACCAGAACGGATTTAAAAATGACCTTAAGCATACAGCAGGTGTTATATCTATGGCAAGAACAATGATGCCTAATACAGCAGGCAGCCAGTTCTTTATTATGCATAAAGACGCTCCGCACCTTGATGGAGCTTACGCTGCTTTTGGTAAGGTAATTGAGGGAATGGATATTGTAGACAAGCTTGCCTGCGTTAAAACAGACAGAATGGATATGCCTGATGAGCCTCAGATAATGACTGAAGTAACAGTTGAAACTTTCGGTCAGGATTATCCTGAGCCGGTAAAAGCATAATTTGGATATATGTAGAGGCTGTCTGAATAAATCAGACAGCCTCGCGCATAGTTGTGATTAACAGGCAATCAGTTTCGTATTTTTAACAGGCTTAAAACGATAAAATCGTTTTATAAAAATACGTTGTAATAGGTCTTATTACATTTTAAAATTACGTCTGAGAAAAATTTACAGTCAATAATTAATTAGCAGCCGCTGTCGAGTTTGAAGGATTTGCAGTCTGTGCATTCATCTTTTGTAGGGTTTGGTTCATGTGAACTTACTGTAATTGTATCAAGTGAACAGTAATTTTCGCCTTTGCAATGATATTTGCACTGATTTACAGTACATTTAATGCTTGTATTGCGTGCCATTTCAATTCCTCCTCTCAAAGTTGATAATGTTATTATGCTCTTTAAAGGCTGTTTTATTCACTATACAAACAAAAAAGGAGAGTAATATATGGAAAAATCAAAAGTTTATTATACTGATATGCGAGTAAAAATGGGCAACAATCTTTTACAGAAATTAGAAAAATTAATTAAAGAAGCTGGAATAGGAAATATAGACTTTAATAAAAAATTTGTTGCTATTAAACTTAATTTTGGCGAGCCGGGCAATATGTCTTATATTAGACCAAACTATGCTAAAACTGTTGCAGATGTAGTGCGTTCTTTAGGTGGAGAGCCTTTCCTTACAGACTGTAATACACTTTATGTAGGCAGAAGAAAACAGGCTCTTGAACACATAAGCGCTGCATATGAAAATGGTTTTACACCTATGACAACTGGCTGTCATATTATAATAGCTGATGGACTTAAAGGCACTGATGAAACAATAGTACCTATAGATGGAGAGCTTGTTAAAGAAGCTAAGATAGGTACAGCCATTATGGATGCTGATATTTTTATATCACTTAATCATTTTAAAGGCCATGACCAGGCAGGCTTTGGCGGCGCAATTAAAAATATTGGTATGGGCAGCGGAAGCAGAGCTGGCAAAATGGAAATGCACAGCGACGGAAAACCTTCTATTTCAGAGAGAAAATGTGTAAACTGTAAAGTCTGTTCAAAAATCTGTGCTCATGACGCAATAAGCTATGACTCAGGCAAAGCTAAAATTGACCTTAATAAATGTGTAGGCTGTGGCAGATGTATAGGTGTATGCGCATTTAATGCTATTAAACCAACATATGATATTTCGATAGATTCATTTAACAAAAAAATGGCAGAGTATGCATGGGCTGTTGTTAAAGACAAACCAGCATTCCATATTAACCTTGTAATGGATGTTTCACCATACTGTGACTGCCATGCTGAAAATGATGTGGCTATTATTCCTAATGTAGGCATGTTTGCTTCATTTGACCCAGTAGCACTTGACAAAGCTTGTGCTGATATGGCAAACAAACAGCCGGTTATGCACGGAAGCGCTATTGACCATGGCAGCTGCGACTGTGGACATGACCATTTTGCTGCTATGCACCCTACAACAGACTGGTTAGGATGTCTTGAGCATGCTCAGAAAATAGGAATGGGTTCACTTGAATATGAACTTATTGAGGTAAAATAAAAAAATTATTTGTTTAATGAATAAAAGAGAATAATTTGACATATTAAAATTAATGCCGGATACATAATTCGGCATTTTTTTAATGCCTGTCAATGTATAATCTCTTTAGGTGAGTTAAGCATGACAGTATATTTAGATGTTTGTTTTTTGATTAATTTTGTTATGGATTTTGTTGTGTTTTTCATAACAGGCGTAATTTCAAAAAGCAGAGCTTCTTTAAAAAGAATAGCTATTGTATGTCTTGCCGAATCTGGATTTTATTGTTTATTGGCTTTAAGCGGAGTTATTTTTGGTTTATCCGGATTAGCTATTGCTGTTTTGTCCAATTTAGTGGCGCTTTATACTGTGTTTAAACCTGTTTCAATACGGCGATTTTTAGAGCAGGCGTTAATTATGGTTTTAACAGCATTTACTCTTTGCGGCCTTTCGATTTGGATAATGTGTTTTTCAAATATACCCCAGGCGTTAAAGGCTTATTTTGGTATGGGGTATGGGAAATACACAGCAGCTGTGCTTATAATTACAGCTGTTATTGCTTATGGCTTTATTAAGTTTTCGGGCAGGTGGATAGATGTTTTTTATGCCCAAAGGGCAAAGTTTTGCCGAATTAAAATTTATTATAATAATTCTGTATGTGAGCTGACAGCTCTTATAGACAGCGGGAATTTTTTGAAGGCAAAAGATAACAGAGCTCTTATTGTGGCAGAAACAGGGGCTGTATGTTCAATGTTTAAAGAGAATTTTAATGGTTTTATAAAAGGAGAATTCCGCTTTTTATATGAAATTAATTATACTGCCCTTGGAAACACAAAAGGTCTGCTAAAAGTAATAAGGCCGGATAAAACCGAGTACATATTTGATGGAAAAACAAGTGTATTTTATAGCAGTGACTTAGCTTTATATAATGGCGTTTTATCCCCAAAAGGAGGGTACAAAGCTATTATATCAGGTGACGACTACAATAGAATAAGGGGGCTGGGAAAATGAACCTGCTGTATTTTTATTTTTTATTTAAGTATAATTTAGAAACATTAAGGCTTAAATTGGCTCGAAGGCCGCAGGAAATTTATTACATAGGAGGAAGCGATATTTTTCCTCCGCCGTTGGAAGCCGAAGAAGAAGAAGCTATACTTAAAATGCTGGGTACTGATGAGGAAGAAAGGGCAAAGGCTATATTAATTGAGAGAAATTTAAGACTAGTTGTTTACATAGCCAGAAAATTTGAAAACACAGGCATTAATGTGGAAGATTTAATTTCAATAGGCACTATAGGTCTTATTAAGGCTATAAATACATTTAAAACTGAAAAGAAAATCAAGCTTGCAACATATGCTTCAAGGTGTATTGAAAACGAGATTTTAATGTATTTAAGGCGTAATTCAAAAACAAAAACTGAGGTTTCTATTGATGAGCCATTAAATGTTGATTGGGAAGGAAACGAGCTTTTATTAAGTGATATTTTAGGTACAGACTCAGATATAATATGCCGAGGCATTGAGGATGAGGTTGATAAAAGCCTGCTAAAAAAAGCTATATCACACCTTAGCAGCAGAGAAAAAAAGATTGTAAGCTTACGCTTTGGCATAAGCTCAGACGGTGAGGAAAAAACGCAAAAAGAGGTAGCCGACCTTTTAGGTATATCTCAGTCTTATATTTCAAGGCTTGAAAAACGAATTATAAATAGACTTAAAAAAGAAATGATGAAATTTACATAATAATTAAACCGCGGAATTAACTGTTTACAGCTGCTGCCGCGGTTTTTTGCTGTTTTAATAAAAATGTATAGTAAATATCCAAATTAAAATATTGACTGAACCAATACCATATATAATATAGTGCCGCCGGCAATGCTTAATAGAGTGTTTTTCTTCCATAAATGCAAAAGAGTAATAAAAAGTAAAGATATAATTTCCGGCAGGCCGTGACTGCCAGAAACAAAAGAAACATTCTTAAAGCAGTATACAACAAGAAATCCTATTATAGCGCTTGGAAGTACAACAGATAAATACCGCAAAAATTCAGGAGTCTTTTTATTTGGCGGGAAAATTATAAAAGGCAAAAAACGTGTTGTCATAGTACCTAAAACAACACATAGTATAGTTATTATTTTTTCCTGAACAGGCATATACCATTTTCACCTCTTTTTCTTATTATATAAAAGACTGCAACAATTAAAACCATAGAAGGTATTATGAATAAATCTGCTCCAAAAAGCAAAAGGCATACAGCTGTTGAAACAACGCCTATTATGGCAGGGGAGTGGTCTTTACTTTCAAGCCATTGATTGAGGAATATCACGTAAAATAAGCAGGTTAAAACAAAGTCTATACCTTCTGTATTAAATGTTATAAAACTACCGAAAACTGCACCTAAAGATGCGCCGCCTACCCAGTAAATTTGATTTAGGAGTGTTACAAAAAACATAAAATCACCTTTATCAATTTCTTCCGGAATTTTAACTGTACTGTTTATAGAAAAAGACTCATCGCACATGCCAAATATTAAGTATAACTTTTTAATACCTGTGCCTTTGAATTTATCCAACATTGAAATGCCGTAAAACAAATGCCTTGCATTTACAACAAGAGTAAGAAAAAAAGCATATACAGGATTAAATGATGACAAAAGCAGATTTACTGTTACAAACTCCATTGAGCCGGCAAATATAAACATACTCATTAATATAGGGTAAGCAGGCGAAAAACCTTTGCTTGTCATTAAAAGGCCATAGGAAGCGCCTAAAAAAAGAAAACCGGCACAAATAGGCAGCGTATAAGGAAATGCCGCTTTAAAAGCAGCCTTTTTATTATTCATATTGTTTTGTTCCTCCGTATTTAGTATTAAACAAATCTGACGCCTGTTACCAGACGCCAGATAAAAATGATTTATACTGATTGTTGGAATTTTGGCTTCCATTTTCCGCTTTTAAGCCGAATGATACATATAAGTCCTCTGATTGAAACATCAATACCTATTGCTGTTTCAACACCTATAACACCAAAGCCAAGAACATTAGCAAATATGTATGCTGGAAGAAGCCTTATTATCCACATGCCACCTAACGAAAGGAAAAGCGGGAATTTAACATCTCCTGAGCCTCGGCATATACCGCCCATTACAACTGTAAGAGAGAATAAAACCTCAGTAGCTGCCGTTATTTTAAGGGCTATGTCACCAAGCGCTATTGTTTCGGCACTTGGTGTAAAAAGTGTCATTATTTGGCGAGCAAATATAAATATAGGTATACACAGGCAGGCAATAAATATTGTATTTACAATAAACAGTATTTTTGCAAACTCGTCTGCTTTTTTCATGTCATTGGCGCCTATTGACTGGCCGATAAGCGTTGTACCGGAAGCAGCAAACCCGTATGCCGGTAAGTACATCATGCTTTCACATTGATTAACAAGCTGATGAACAGCAAGGGCTATTGTTCCTACACTTGAAATTATTCGGGTAAGTACTATTTGGCCTAAGCAAATAGTTACTCTTTCCATAGCAACAGGTATACTAATTGAAATTACTTTTGAAATAAGCTTTTTTGACAGGCGGTAATCGCCTTTTATTTTAAGCTTAATAGGAGTATTAACTCTGTAAAGTGCAGTAAGGAGCAGCATGCCGGATACAAACTGTGAAAATGCTGTAGATGTTGCAGCTCCCGATACGCCCAAACCAGCACCCCAAACGTTAAATGAGTGTTGACCTATAACAATTTGACGGGTACTGTATATAAGCAGAAAATTGCCTATAATATTAATTAAGTTTGCCGCAATATTTATTCTAAGAGGTGTTTTTGTGTTGCCGGCAGCTCTTAAAACAGATGACAGCACTATTGTTAATGATTTAAAAATTGCACCGAACCCTATTATTGTTAAATAGCTTCTGGCGCTGGAATAAATTGCTTTTTCGCCCCCGAGCCATATACATAAAAAAGGTGCTATAAGCTCTACAAGCAGCATTATTGCTGTTCCAAGTATTAAAGCGGAAGTTATAGACTGCCTTACGGCTCTTTTTGCGTAATGGGTATTTCTTTCGCCTAAAGAATGAGCTACTACATACATAAACCCAGCGCTTAAAGCAGTTGAAAGACCTTCCAAAAGCCAAATTGTAGAAATATTTATGGCTACGGCCGCCGTGGCATTAGGACCTAAAGAGCCTACCATGGCTGTATCTATCAGGCTTGCCATTGAAATTAAAAACTGCTCCACTATAGCTGGCCATGAAAGCTTTAAAACTGTTCTGGCCGGTGTTTTCCCCAAGTTTAAAACTGTTACATCTGCCATAATTATTACCCCGATTAATATAGTTCAATTATTATAAAAAATTTTAATATTTCAACAACAATTATAATAAATAAAGCGCCGATTAGCAATAAAACGATAAAATATATTTTGTTTTCTATTGTAAACATTTTTATGCTGTGTTAAAATTTTTGGGGTGGTTTAAATGGCACAAATAGGAACAAATAAAATTTCAAAGCAAATAAAAGCTTTAAAAGAAAGAAAACATAGAGATGAAGCAGGACTTTTTGTATCTGAAGGATTAAGATTTGTAAATGAAATACCAAAAGACTATAAAGTGGAGTATTATGCCTTTTCACAAAGTTTTTGCAATGACAACAATATCGAAACATACGAAAACAGGGCTGTAAGCTATGTTTTTGATGATAAAGCATTTAAAGATTTTTCCGATACCAACAGTCCGCAGGGAATTATTGCTGTTTGTAAAAAAAAGCAGTTTGATATTAAAAAATTACTTAAAGAAAAAAACAATGGACTTTATATTATTGCAGAGGAGCTTAACGACCCCGGAAATCTTGGCACTATTATAAGAACTGCCGATGCCTGCGCATGTGATGGGGTATTTTTATCAAAGGGCAGTGTGGATTTATATAACAGTAAAGTTCTGCGCTCCACAATGGGCTCGGTTTTTCATATACCAGTTATTACAGATATTGAAATTGAGCAATGTATGGCATTATTCAAACAAAACAACATTACACTTTATGCCGCTCATTTAAAAGGTACAAAAACACCTTATGAATGTGATTTAAAGCAGTCAACGGCTTTTGTAATAGGCAATGAAGCAAGGGGTCTAAGCGATAAAACAGCCGAAATATGCGATATGCTGATTAAAATACCAATGCCGGGAAGGGCAGAAAGCCTTAATGCTTCTGTTGCGGCATCTGTTTTAATGTACGAAGCTGTAAGGCAGAGAATATAAAATATAAAAAGACGCTTTCTTTTTGGAGAAAACGTCTTTTTTATAATTACAATAAATTAAATAATCATTTGTTTTGTTGCATTTTTATTCCATTTCTATTTCTTTTATTATTTTAGCCGGATTTCCTCCAACTACTACATTGCTTGGAACATCTTTGGTAACTACAGAACCGCCTGCAATAACTGAATTATCGCCTATATTTACGCCGGGAAGAATAACGGAGCTTCCGCCTATCCAAACATTATTACCTATAGTAACAGGTATGCCGTAACCTGTTTTATTCCTATATTTAGAAGTTAATGAATGACCTGATGTATAGATTGATACATTTGGAGCTATCAAGCAATCATTTCCTATTCTTACTTCTGCCATATCTAAAATAGTGCAGTTATATCCGGAATAAAAGTTATCGCCAACATGAATGTTATATCCTAAATCACAATAGAAATTTTGCTGAACGTTAATATTAGCTCCTGCACTTCCGAACAATTCTCTTATAATTTTTTCTTGTTTTTCCAAATCATCAAAATCTGCTCTGTTAAAATCCTGAAGTAATTTAAGAGCTCTGAATGTTTTTTCTCTTAATTCAGCAGTTCCTCTTACATAATTTACTACTTTATCCATATAAACATCTCCATAAATTTTTAATTGTTCCAATCCTTAGGCGGGCGAGGGCCATAAAACTGATAATAGTCGGTTTTAATTCTGCCGTTAAAGAGCTTTCTTTTTGCGTCAGCTCTTTTGCCGAAAAGTTTTTCAAAATATTCCATAGAAGTAATTACATAAGACGACCAAGTTGGATTAGTGGCCATAAGTCTGCCAAGAGTGCGGTAAAGCTCCTCAACTGTTTTAAGCTCGCCTAAACGTTCACCATAAGGCGGATTAGTTATCATACAGCCGTAATCTCCCATTAAAGTTGCGTCTTTAAGAGGTTTAACACTAAATTCAATACAGTCATCAACACCAGCTTTTTCGGCATTTTCTTTTGCCAGTTCAATGGCATCAAAGTCAATGTCACTTCCGTATATTTTAAGAGGAAAATCATAGTCTATAGCTTTGTAAGCTTCGATTTTTGCCTGTTTCCAAAGTGATTTGTCTATTCTCTCCCAGCTGTCGCAGGCAAAAGAACGGTTAAGACCAGGGGCAATGTTTCTGGCAATCATGGCTGCCTCAATAGGTATTGTGCCTGAACCGCACATAGGGTCGAAAAGTATTCTGTTTTTGCGCCAGTAGCTTAAATCTATCATAGCCGCTGCAAGATTTTCTTTTAAAGGAGCGTCCATGGCATTTTGCCTGTAACCGCGTTTATGAAGGCTGTCGCCGGAAGTATCTATTGTAAGAGTTGCTACATCGTTAAGAAGTGCTACCTGTATTTTATAATCTGCACCTGTTTCGTCGAACCAGTCTACATGATATTTCAGTTTGAGTTTTTCAACAACTGCTTTTTTAACTATAGCCTGACAGTCTGGAACAGAATGAAGTGTTGATTTAACTGATTTTCCTATTACTGTAAATTTGCCGTCAACTGGTATCCAGCTTCCCCAGTCAAGAGCTTTAACTGATTCAAAGAGACTGTCGAATGTGATAGCTTTAAATTCGCCCATTTTAATAAGTATTTTGCTTGGAAATCTCATCCATATATTGGCCTTTACTATATCACTTTCATCGCCGTCGAACTCAACACGGCCGTCAAAGGCCTTTATGTTTTCAAAACCAAGGCGCTGAGCCTCGCGTTTAATGCAGGATTCAAGGCCGAATGTAGATGTTGCTATTAATCTTATATTTTTCATTTAATCACCGTTTCTTTTTATTTTGCGGACTGTAATATTTAGATTTTACCATAAACCAAAGGCTTTGTGAATTTATATTGAAAAAATAACAAAAAGAAGGTATATTTTTATTATTACTAAATTTTAATAAGCAGTTAGGAGTAGTTAGATGTATAAATTATTAAAGACTATTGGAAGGGCAAAAAGAGGAGAGTTCCACACACCTCATGGAGTAATACAGACACCTGTTTTTATGAATGTAGGAACATGTGCCGCTATTAAAGGTGCTTTATCAAGTGAAGACTTAGAGAGGATTAAGTGTCAGGTTGAGCTTTCAAACACATATCATCTGCACGTGCGTCCTGGTGATGAAGTAGTAAAAAAGCTTGGCGGACTTCATAAATTTATGGTTTGGGATAAGCCTATACTTACTGATTCCGGCGGATTTCAGGTTTTTTCACTGGCGCAGTTAAGAAAGATTAAAGAAGAAGGCGTGTATTTTTCATCACATATTGACGGTAGAAAAATATTTATGGTACCGGAAGAAAGCATGCGTATTCAGTCTAATTTAGCCAGTACAATAGCTATGGCTTTTGATGAATGTGCTCCGGCTAAAGCCGACAGAAGCTATGTTGAAAATTCTGTAGCCAGAACAACAAGATGGCTCAGAAGGTGCAAAACCGAAATGGAAAGACTTAACAGCCTTGATGATACAATAAACAAAAAGCAGATGCTTTTTGGTATTAATCAGGGAGCTATATTTGATGATATAAGAATTGAGCATGCTAAAGTTATATCTGATATGGATTTAGACGGCTATGCCATAGGCGGCCTTGCAGTAGGTGAAAGCCACGAGGAAATGTATCATGTTATAGAGCAAACGGTGCCGTATCTTCCGCAAAATAAGCCTACTTATTTAATGGGTGTAGGCACTCCTGAAAATATACTTGAAGCTGTTGAAAGGGGAATTGACTTTTTCGACTGTGTTCTTCCGGCAAGAAACGGCAGACATGCCCATGTTTACACCAATAAAGGCAAACTTAATCTTTTAAACGCAAGATATGAGCTTGATGATACACCTATTGATGATGAATGCCAGTGCCCTACATGCCAAAGATATTCAAAAGCTTATATAAGGCATTTGTTTAAAGCTAAAGAAATGCTTGCTATGAGGCTTTGCGTTATACACAATTTGTACTTTTTCAACAATTTAATGGAAGAAATACGTAATTCCATTGACAATGATACTTTTGCTGAGTATAAAAAAATGAGGCTTGAAGGCTTTAAGTTTGCCGAAAATGACAAAGTTATATATAAAAGGAATAAGTCATTATGACAAATAAATTAATTTTTGGTTGACGGCAATTATTAAATTTTATATAATTAGCTTATGTCTAAAAAATGAATGGCATTATATTTCATTTAATAAGTGTAAAAGGAGCGTATGCAAAAGATGTATTTATCAAGTTTACTTTTAGACGCCAGCACAGTAGTTAACGGCGCAAGCGGTTCCAGCGGAGGCTCATCAGGCGGCGGAATGAGCCCAATTATGATGATTATTTTGTACTGTATAGTTATTTTTGCTGTATTTTACATTTTCTCAATTAAACCGCAGAAGAAAAAAGATAAAGAGCAGCAAGACATGAGAAATGCTATTAAAGTTGGCGACTCTGTTCTTTTAAGCACAGGTTTTTACGGAAAAGTTGTAGATGTAACAGCTGAGTGTTATATAATTGAGTTTGGTACAAATAAAGGAATTAGAATACCTGTTGTTAAACAGTCAGTATATGCTGTTAAAGAGCCAAACCTTACAAATAAGGTAGAAGAAGAGCCTGTTCCAGAAAAGAAATCTCTTCTTGGAGGTTTATTTAAAAAGGATAAGGCTTCTGATGAAGCAGAAACTAAAGAATAATTGATTATTAATTAAGACACCTCAAAAAGGTGTCTTAATTATAATAAAGATTTATTAGGCGAATAATGGGGAGGTATTTTAATGGATAAACTGGAAATGATGTCTGGAATTTTAAATTCATATCCTTATCCTATAGTATTTGTGGATAACGAGTACATAATAAGATATATGAATAAAAATGCAATATATCATTATTGTGAAGAAAGAGGATATGGTGATTTAATAGGTAAAAGCATATTTGACTGTCATAAACCTGAGTCCGTTGAACGTATCAAATCCTGTTATGAAGAAATAAAACGAAATGGCAAAGAAATATTTATTGGCGTAAGCATCCGCAATCAAAGGATATATATGCAGGGTGTACGCAATGATAAGGGAGAATGGATTGGATTTTTTGAGCGTTTTGAATTAAACCTTATTAAATAAAATCTATGTTTTAAATTTTATATATGTATACAGGCACCTTAAAAAGGTGTCTTTTTTTGTGCTTTTTTGTTGCGGCTGAAATTAAATAATGCTAAAATATATTATTAGCATTCAAATTAATAATGAAAAGAGAGATTTATATTGAAAAAAATTATAAATATATTTTTAACAGCTGCTGTTTTATCTGTTGGTTTGGCATTTTCATTGCCTGCTATGGGATATACTGTGCCTGATACAGTAAGAGTTGGTCTTGAATATAGATATAAAAATGTTTCTTCTGTGCCGGTTTCAAACAAAAGCATTATAATTGGCTCAGAGCAAAACGGCAGATTTGAGGAAGAAACGGAATTATCTGGAACGTCATTTACTTTTAACGTACCACAAAGTACAATTATAGACGCAAATGAATTTTATCCAAGCTATAATAAGGCATTAAGCGCTTGTGACGACTTAGAGGATATGTGGGGGTATTTATCAGCTCCGGCGCTTGTAGATGAAGGGTTATGGGGTGTGTATATATATGACACAGGAAATGACAGCTCATCTTATGCCGCAGATACTGTTTCTGGCAAAGTTGCAGGCGGAACAGATATTATTGTACTTAAAGATTCTTCTGAACCGGTTATGTTTTTTGATGGTATTAATCCTCAGATAAAATCAGGTGACAGTGATGTAGTAACTCTTTCTGACAGGAGTTATAGAGGGAGAATTGAATTTGGCAGATATACAGGCGGAAACATTACTGCCGTTAATGTTGTAGGACTTGAAGAATATCTTTACGGTGTTGTACCAAGCGAAATGCCATCGTCTTGGGAAAGCGAAGCTATAAAAGCTCAGGCTGTAGCAGCCAGAAGTTATGCTCTTACAAGGCGAGATATGAAAGTGCATGAAGCTGATGGTTATGAGCTTTGTGACGGCACTAACTGTCAGGTTTATATTGGGTATACAAATGAAAGCGAGTCTGCCAGAAATGCTGTTGATTCAACGGAAGGTGTTTTGGCTTATTATAATGGTCAGCCTATTAATGCAGTATTTTTCTCATCCAGCGGTGGCTCAACTGATAACTCCGAAAACGTTTGGGCTAATGAGGTAGCTTACTTAAGGGCAGTTCCGGAAATTAATGAGTCGGCGCCATCATGGACAAGAACGTTTACACAAGAAGAACTAGGTGCTCTATTGTCGGCCAAAGGCAAAAATGTAGGTACTGTTGAGAGTATAACCGTTTCTACAGGCCAATATGGAAGAGTTCAGAAGCTAGAGGTAAACGGTTCATTAGGAAGTGCTGTACTGGAAAAAGAAGAAACAAGAACATTTTGCTCAGCATCTTCACAGGGTTCTCTTGTAAGCAGAATGTATGCCATTAATTCAGATGAATTTTATATTCCAAGTGAAAATGACGCAGTTCAGCAGGAACAAACATCTAATAATGACTCAAATGATACAGGCTCTATATTTGTAACAAGTGCCAACGGCACAAGCCAAACAGATGTAGATAATTTATATGCTGTTAATTATTCAGGAGAAGGAGAAGCTGTTTCAGGAACAATGTATGCTGTTACGGCAAATGGCAAAGAAACCATAAGTGCTCAAAATTCAGCTAAAACAAATACAGCCGTTTCAACAAGCAGCAATAAAATATATGAGGGCGGTACTGTTTATCCTGTTGATGGTAAATTTGTTTTTTATGGCAAAGGCAACGGTCATGGTGTTGGAATGAGCCAGTATGGTGCCAAAGGCATGGCAGAGGCTGGGTATAATTATATAGATATACTTAAACATTACTATACAGGAATTACAGTTGAGTAATTGATTTTATTTACATAAAAAATAACTAAAAGAGCGTAAACAGGGTCAAAAAGTCTATTTACGCTCTTTTATTATGTAATTAAATAGGTTTGCTTATTATTATCTGAAAAGCTTTTATAAAAAGTTATAACATTTTGACTTGAATATACAGAAAATGTTCAAAAGCCTATTAATATTATAGCTTTATATTTTTTTATTAATTTATAAAAAAGATGTTATGCACAAATATGTAAAAACAGCCGTAAGAATACCGTTTATAAGTTTACAGAGAACAAAAAACGGTATGTTTATACCTGTATCTTTTAGAAAGTCTGCGCACTGGGCTATAACTGAAACACCGCCAAAACTAACCATAAATGCGCCAAAAGTACATTTTAGTTCCAGTGGTGACGGGCTGTTTAAAAGGGAATTTATGCCGCATGTCATCTCAAGTATACCAGAGAGCAATGATTTAACATCATAAGCATTTATAGGTATAAAATTTGAAATAAGAGCTGAAAAAACGTCTGTAACATCAAGCGTTTCAAGTATGCCGCCTATTACTGAAAACAAAACAACATATCCGCCTACACGTATAACTGCTTCGCATGAGTTCTGTACGGCAGACGAATTTTTTTTGTTATCATTGCAGCATGTAAAAACCGCTTTTGAGGATGTTCTTGAAAACTTTAATATACTGTTGTTAATTATAATACCTGTTGATACATTGGACAATATAGAGCATAAAAGTATAATATAACCGGCTTTAACGCTGTTTAATACGGAGCAGGATAGTGTACCCACTATAAACATAGGCCCGGCATTAGAGCAAAAAACCATTAGTTTTTGAACATCAGCTCTTTCCAGTTGGTTCTTTGAATATAAGTCCGAAGCTATTTTTGCGCCTAAAGGGTATCCTGATAAAAGGCCGAATAAAAAAGCTATAAATCCGTTTTCATTTACATTAAATATTCTGCTAAAAGGCCGCGTAAAAAATTTTGGAAAACCGGCATTTCCAGAACGGCCGGTTATAAAATTTACTGCTACCATAAAAGGAAACAGAGATGGGATAACATTGTTAAACCACGCCAATAAGCCGCTTTTAGCGAAATATATTGTTTGCTTTGGATAAATAAGAAGAAACACCATGGCTAAAACCGATGCCGATGTAACTAAATTTATTTTAAAAACGTTTTTCATATATGTTTATCCTGTAGCTGTTTATTTTTATATATTTCGCATTATGTTAAATTATTACAGGCGGAGTTGTATAATTTTTGTTTGGGCTCCTGTTTAACTGGTTATTTTGGCACATAAAATAAATGTCATCTGCTTTTTTTTCAAAATCAAGCAGAAATTTGCCTTTTTGGCTTAATTTTGATTCATCTTTTTTAATATTTATAATAACCGGCACAGAAGAATTTTCTGCAATGCTTTTTAAAAGAGGCAATGCGCTTTTTTTAAATCCTAAAACACGTATATACTGGCAGAAACCGTTTTCTTTAAAATATGCCATATCTTCTGATTTTAAATTTAATATTATATGAAGCAGCATTCGCTGTATGCCGGTAAATGAATATCTTTTGGATTTTACATCAAATGCAATATCTTTAAAGCTGTAATTATTTTGGATTGATTTTAAAATTTTGTTCTCTATACCTTCGCGAATATCAAGTATGGCTTTTAATTGCTCTAAAGAAGAAGTTCTTAATACATAATTAAGTATATGAGATAAATTATTGGCAGTAACCGTTTGACTGTTAGTATAGTTTGTTTTTAATAAATCAAATATATTTTCCGGAACGAATTTTTTGACGCTTTCGATGTTTTCTTCAAAAAGTGAGCGAATTTTTGTAGCTGACGCAAAGTTTTCTGTTGTTTCCATGCTGTTATAACCGTTATCCGTTCTTTTTATGGCAACGGGTGTTATTTTTGAGTTAAATTTTTTTAAAGCTTTTAAATATTCGGAAGATAAAATATTATTTGCTGAAAAAACAGGCGTATTTATTCCAACATTTTTCAGTGCTTTTTCTCTTGCGGCAGGATAGCTGAGGCCTTGAGAAAGGTAGTTTGAAAGTTTTTCCTTAAATATGTCATTTTCATTTAAAACAGCTTGGGAAAATTCTTTAAGTTCGTTCAGGTTATCTGTTTCTGTTCCAAATGAAATATAGTTTACAACATTTGTTTTTTCCATTATGTCAACGGCAGATGAAGCAAAATACTCCGCACTGCAGCAGGCAAAAAATGCCGGAAGCTCAAGCACAATATCGACTCCGTTATAAAG
>JAHZEA010000016.1:0-48013 GCA_019422065.1 Lachnospiraceae bacterium
GCTGATGATACTTGGCTGGAGACGGCCCGGGAAAGTAGGTGGCTGCCGGAATCAAAGAATAATCCTCGATAGCTCAGCGGTAGAGCAACCGGCTGTTAACCGGTGGGTCGTAGGTTCGAATCCTACTCGGGGAGGTAATTATTTAGGCTCGGTGGTCAAGCGGTTAAGACACGGCCCTTTCACGGCTGTAACCCGGGTTCGATTCCCGGTCGAGTCATTTTAATTTAATATCTGGCGTCGTAGCCAAGTGGTAAGGCAAAGGTCTGCAACACCTCTATCCGCCGGTTCAAATCCGGCCGACGCCTTTTAAGGTCTATCAATAATTTGATAGACCTTTTTTATGCCTTGATGAAGCAAAAGCTATATAATTATTTCAACAATGGGTTTTGAATATAAAATTAAAATGACGCAGAACTTTTAATTATGAGCTTTTTATTTTATAATTAAACTTGTAAATAAGTGAAAATATAAAAGGGGGCACATAAATGCGCCTTAAAGTTCTTGTAGATAACAATACATATATTGACCACAATTATTTTATGGGTGAACCGGCATTAAGTTTTTATATTGAAAATGAAAACGACAGAATACTTTTTGATACAGGCTATACTGATGTATTCATGCGTAACGCAGAAAAAATGAATATTGATTTATCTAAAGTAAATAAAATTGTATTTTCACATGGACATAACGACCATACCAATGGGTTTGAATTTTTAAGCAATAAATATGATATGTCTAAAGCAGAGCTTTATTGTTTGCAAGGCTGTTTTAGGCCAAAATATGAAGGCGGAGATTATATAGGAGCGCCTTTTTCACAATTGGAGTTTGAAAAAAAGTGTGTTCTTCAAATAAATGATGAACCAATGGAAATCAGCCGTAATTTGATTCTTTTAGGCCGTATACCGGATTATTTTGATTTTGAAAAACGCAGGGCTATTGGCACTTTGGATTCGCATACAGGCCCGGAAGATTTATGTTATGAAGATACAGCTATGGCTTATAAAATGCCTGACGGAATTTTTATAATTACAGGCTGTTCGCATAGCGGTATTTGCAATATTATTGAGCATGCCATTAAAATTACGGGCCAAGAATGTATTAAAGGCGTAATAGGCGGTTTTCATATTTTTGAAAATGATATAAGGCTATCTAAAACTATAGAGTATTTTGAACAACGAAATATAAATAATATTTACCCTTGCCACTGTGTGTCTTTTAGGGCAAAAGCAGAGATTGACAGGCACATACCTATTTACGATGTGGCATCTGGTTTTGAGCTTAATATTTAAACTATTTTCTAACTATTTTCAACCTGTTTTGAAACCGCGAATGTGCTCACTTTGGTTATATGGACAAGTTATATAGTCGAAGTAGCTGTAAAAAGAGCTGATACTTTTATTCCTACAAATGCCGTTTTTATTAAAGCGGCATTTTTTTATGCAACGTTTAGTCATTTTATCACCTCAAATTAATTATTCTCATTTGCAGATAAATAATTCATTGCACTTTAACAGATAAGTTACAAATGTTAATTTTTTGTTTCTTTTTACTGCAAATTTAACACAAACCTGCGTTTTTTTGATATAATCGTTCATGTTTTTAAGGAGGTTTTTTGAATTATGCGGTTTTCAATTAAAAGAATTATTTCGACTTTTATTGCGGCATCTATTATATTAGGTTCCGTAAGTAATATATATGGTGCTGTTGTAAATATGGATTTGGTCTATGACGGTGTAAACCACAAATACAGCGCAGAAGAAGTACATATTACAATAGACGGCAAAGAAATAACAGGTTTGGATGTACCGCCTGTTATTATAAATGAGCGTACTATGGTTCCGGCAAGAGCTGTATTTGAGAACATGGGTTGTGATATAGCATGGAACGAAGATACTCAAGAAGTTTATATAATGCATAATACTGATTTGATTGTGCTTAAAATAAACAGTAATCAGGGTACAAAAAACGGAACGGCTTTTTCTATGGATACACCGGCCAAAATAGTAAATGACAGAACGTTAATACCTGTAAGAGCTGTTTCAGAGGCTATAGGCTGCCAAGTCGGCTGGGATGATGCCTCAAGAACAGTGGCTATTTCAACAACTGCAACTGAACAGCCGGAAGAAAATACAGATAACAATACAAGTGATAATAACAGTGACAATTCAAGTGATAATACAGAAAATAACGGCAATTCATCAGATGGTGAAGGTACTATTATAAACCCTATAGAGCCGGGAGATAACAGCGGCTCAAGCTCATCAAATGGCAGCCAGTCAACAGGCGGTGATACATCAGCTAATACTGAGGTAATTAATATAACAAGCATAACTGTTCCGGAATCAGAAAAAGCGGAACAAAAGTTTACAATTAATGCCAGCGGCGCTATTGGTTCATACAACAGCTTTGTGCTTGAAAATAACCGTCTTGTTATAGACATAAACAATGCCAATATGAACATTGCCAATACAAATATTACTGCAACAAACTCAACTATTGTTTCGGCAGTAAGAAGTGCTCAAAACCAGACAGAGCCTACAAAAATAACAAGAGTTGTTTTTGACCTTAATTCTCTTGCAGATTACAGTGTAAATCTTTCAAGTGATAAAAAAAGTATTGAAGTTTCGTTTAAAGTAAGTCAGGTTTCAAACATAGCCTTAACATCAAGTAACGGCGCAGACTATGTAAATATATATGGTGATACAGACCTTTCTGTTGAAACATACATGCTTACAAATCCTGACAGGGTAGTTATAAACGTATTTAATGCAGTTTCTTCATTAGATGAAACATACCCAGGAGATGACTGTAATTATATAATAGATGTAAGAACTACTCAGTACGACTCAAAAACGGTACAGATAGTTGCTGATGTAAACAGGCTTGTAGAGGCAGAAGTTATAAAGAAAAACGGATATACTTCGGTATGTATAACAAAGTCTTCTTTGGACAATATTTCTTATAACGCTTCAAGCCATACACTTACACTGCTTAATGCTTCAGATATAAGCAGTTCAGATATAACACATACTGATAATTATTTAGGCGGAACATATAAGCTTACATTAGACGGCGATTACAGTGAGCTTTTTGGCACAGGAACAATTAAATGCAATGACGATTATTTAAGCTCAATCAAAGTAGGCCTTGATTCTAACGGAAACACATATTTTGAGGCTTCGGAAAATAAAATTGTAGCTGTAAAGACAAAAGAATATTCAGACAGCATTGAAATTTCTTTTGTTTCACCTAAAGAAGTGTATGACAAGATTGTTGTTATTGACGCAGGTCACGGTAAAAACGATAATGGCGCCAGCGGCAATGGTTTAACTGAAAAGAGTGTTAACTTACAGATAGTTCAGAAGCTTTATGCGCTTTTGGAGGCTGACCCTAATATAAAGGTTTACGCTACAAGACTTGATGACAGTTATCCAACAAATGCCAGCAGGGCACAAATGGCAAATGAAGTAGCAGATTTGTTTGTTTCGATACATCAAAATTCCAATACATCCTCAACTCCGCAGGGAACAGAGGTATTGTATATGAACCACTCTAACGAAACATCAGCGCCTTCTTCTAAGCTTACAAGCAAAGCAGCTGCTCAGATAGCTCTTACATGGGTAATTAATGCTTTAGGCACAACAAACAGGGGCATTAAGGAAAGACCGGACCTTATTGTTCTTAACCAAACAACAGTACCTGCTATACTTATTGAAACATGTTTTATTTCTAACCCTGACGATGCGGCTAAAGTAAAGAGCGAGGAAAACATAAATAAGCTTGCAAACAATATATACAGTGCTATAAGTATAATGCTTAATGACTATGATTTAAGATAAGAAAGGCTGATTATAATGAAAATTGTGTTTGCCACAAAAAACGAAGGCAAAGTAAAAGAAGTTATTAAAATGCTTAATATGGATAAAATAGAGCTTATAACAATGGCTCAGGCAGGAATAGATGTGGATGTGGTGGAAGACGGCACTACATTTGAAGAAAACGCTATGAAAAAAGCTGTTGAGATAATGAAAATCTCCGGCATGCCTGCTATAGCTGATGATTCCGGACTTGAAATAGATTACTTGGATAAACAGCCGGGAGTACATTCCGCAAGGTTTTTGGGACATGACACATCTTACGACATTAAGAATAAAAAAATACTGGAAATGCTTGAAGGCGTACCGGATGAAAAACGCACAGCACGTTTTGTAAGTGCTGTATGCCTTGCATTGCCGGATGGAAGAACAATAACAACAAGAGGCACTATAGAAGGAGTTATAGGCCATGAAATAAAAGGAACAAACGGTTTTGGTTATGACCCTATATTCTTTATACCGGAAATTAATAAGTATTCCGCTGAGCTTACAACAGACGAGAAAAACGCCATAAGCCACAGGGGAAAGGCTATAGCCCAAATGCGTGAGAAGATATTGGAGATTATATGAAAGTTTTAGTAATTAGCGACACTCACAGATATTTGCAGAACGCCGAAGATATAATTAAACTTTATGGCGGAAAAATTAATACAGTTATTCATTTAGGCGATTTAGTTAATGATGTTAAGCGCCTTAGTATAAAATTTGGCAACATAAATTTTTATAATGTAGCCGGAAACAACGACTATGATTACGATGTGCCTTATGAAAAAATGATAACTCTTGAGGGCAAAAAACTGCTTTTAACCCATGGTCACAGGCAAAGGGTAAACTATGGCCTTTTACAGTTAGGTCTTTGGGCTGAAGAAAAAGAGGCCGATGCTGTGCTCTTTGGGCATATTCATGCACCTGTAAAAGAGTACTATAATAATGTGCTTATTTGCAATCCCGGAAGCCTTTCACTGCCTAGAAGTACAGATTTTCCTACATTTGGCATACTGGACATAGATATTAACCATGGACTGGAATTTTCAGTTATGGGGTATATGGGAAACGGCGAAGTAATGCGTTTAGACAGGTTTTAACACCTGTCTTTTTATTTAAAAGCATAAAACAATATTTACAATTAAACTGTGTTCATATGACTCTAAAGGCACAAAACAAGCTTAAAAAATAATAAGTGGGATTTTAAACAGGCAAAAAAGCTTAAAAAACAAGGCTTTTTGCCAAGGTGTAAAAATCAGGTAATTATTTTGAAAAATTTTATTCAAAAAAATAAAAATTTGTGTTGACAAATGATGCTAACATGACTATAATATATTTTGTTGGTTGCGGGTGTAGTTCAATGGTAGAACGTCAGCCTTCCAAGCTGAACACGTGAGTTCGATTCTCATCACCCGCTTATGGATCAGTAGCTCAGCTGGATAGAGCAACGGCCTTCTAAGCCGTGGGTCGGGGGTTCGAGTCCCTCCTGATTCACTTAAAAAAGCACTGAGTATTCAGTGCTTTTTTTATTTCTATTTTTATTTATTATAGTTTCCAAACGGTATTGCCGTTTTTAATTGTTTCCAAAACTTTTATATTACGTATTTCGTCTAAACCTACAGAAAGTGGGTTTTTATCAAGCACTATATAGTCAGCTGTTTTTCCCGGAGATATGCTTCCTTTTGTATTATACTGCATGTACTGCTTTGCGGCATTAATTGTAACTGCCTTAATAGCTTCTAAAACGGATATTTTCTGATTTTCGCCTAATACCCTGCCGGATTGGCTTTTTCTTGCAGCAGCACAGTATACACTTTCAAACATATCCGGAAGCATTACAGGTGTATCTTGATGAAGTGTAAAGTTAATGCTGTGCAGAGCTGAATTAAGAGGGCTCATTTGGCTTGCTGTGTTGTAGCCTAAGTTTTTAACATGCAAATCGCCATAATGCAGTATATGCGAAACAAAAAACGAAACGGAAATATTAAGGCTTTTAAGGCCTAAAAGGTGAAACGGATTAATAAACTGGCCATGTATTATAACAGGTGAGCAGTCTGATATTTCAGGGTGCTTAAGTGCGCAGCTCTTTACGGCATTAATGAACATATCGCAGGCTTTGTCACCATTGGCATGGCATAATATCTGGCATTTATTCTTGTAAGCTGTATTTAGAGCATTTTTAATGCTTTCCTCAGTAATGGAGCATGTGCCGAAATTACCGTTTTCTCCTATATATGGTCTATGCATAAGTGCTGTTTTAAGCTGAGGTGAGCCGTCTATAAATATTTTAATACCGCCTAAATTAAAATTAGGGCTGTTTACGCTTTTAGTAAATTCCAGTGCAGAAATATAATCATCTGGTGCTGTAAATGCCGTAATATCGCCTTTTATTATATTAGAATTTAAAGCTGATTTATAAATAGGCAGCATTTGGCTTGTAAGATAGCCTTCCTGAAATGATGTTATGCCGTATGAAAAATAAATATCCTGAGCTTTTTTAATTGAGTTTAAAATTTCTTTTTCATCAGGTGAAGGTATAAGTTTTAAAGCGCAAATATAGGCATTTTCATGTAAATATCCGGTTTTTTCGGCTTCATTAAGCTCATTTGAAAAGTCTGATAAATTTTGTTTTATTATTTCAAGGGCTTTTGAGTTAAACATTCCGCCATGTCCTGACTGGTGCTGTAAAACTATAGGTGTATTTGGCGCTATTGAGTCTAAAACTGTTTTGCTTATATTGTCATTTTGGTTTAAAGACGGAAAATCTCTGAAGGCGGCCCAAGAGTCACTGCCTGAATTGCGGTTTTTTAAATAAGAAATAATTGTTTCTTTTATTTCTTCACCATTTTTACAGTCCTTAAGTGACGGCTGAAGAAGTGATATAGCAAAGGCCATAAAATGGCTGTGGGAATCAAAAAAAGCCGGCATTAATGTGTGTTCCTGTAAATCTATGTTTTCGGCTTGTGGGTATTTTGCTTTTAATGCATCGAATATACCTATTTCGCATGTTTTGCCGTCTTTAACTAATACAGCTTGTGCTTGAGTGCTGTTATCCATTAAAAGTATGTTTCCGTTGTAATAAAGTTTTAGCATTTTGTATCCTTTCCGAGCTTCAGGCTCTTTAATAATGTTATTGTTATTTTTATCAGCTGTTGTGTTTTTATCCGGTTTATTTGAAACAGCACAAAAAAGTATTAATATTGAAAAATTATAGATAATGTAGTAATATATATTTGCTGTTAAATTATTTTTCGGAGATGATACAATGTCTGTTTTGGTTTTGGGCGGAGCCGGATATATAGGCTCACATACTGTTTATGAACTTATAGATAACGGATATGATACTGTTGTGGCTGATAATTTATCAACAGGTCATATGCAGTCTGTTCACCCAAAAGCAAGGTTTTATAAAGGCGATATTAGAGATAAAGAGTTTTTAAATGATTTATTTAAAAAAGAAGATATAGATAGTGTAATTCATTTTGCCGCTTATTCTTTGGTAGGCGAAAGTATGCAGGAACCTATGAAGTATTATAATAATAACCTTTACGGCACAATGAATTTGCTGGAATGTATGGAAAGCAATAATGTAAATAATATTGTTTTTTCATCAACTGCCGCCGTATATGGCGAGCCTGAAAGGGTACCTATTGCAGAAAGTGATGTTACAAACCCTACCAATACATACGGTGAAACAAAGCTTTCTATGGAAAAAATGATGAAATGGCAGAGTCAGGCTAAAGGTCTTCATTTTGTGGCTTTAAGATATTTTAACGCATGCGGTGCTCATGTAAGCGGCGAAATAGGCGAAGACCATTTTCCTGAAACACATCTTATACCTATAATATTGCAGGTTCCTAACAAAAAACGCAGTGCAATAACAATATTCGGTAATGATTATAATACACCTGACGGAACTTGCATTAGGGATTATGTTCATGTTACTGATTTGGCAAGAGCCCATATACTTGCAATGGAGTATTTGAAAAAAGGCGGAAGCAATAATGTTTTCAACCTTGGAAGCGGTGTAGGATTTTCAGTTAAAGAAATTGTAGAGGCGGCTGAAAAGGCTACCGGTTTTGAAATACCAAAAGAGTTTGGCCAAAGACGCGCCGGTGACCCTGCAAAGCTTATTGCCTCAAGCCAGAAAGCTAAGGAAGTTTTAGGCTGGAAGCCGGAATTTGACAATATAGACTATATTATTAAAACAGCATGGCTTTGGCATAAAAACCATCCTAATGGGTATGAAAAATAAAATTTAATAATTTATTGTTTTATAAAATATAATTTTAGTTACTATGTTAAAAGCAGGCTTGCCTGTTTTTATAAATGCGGCTTAAGCGTAAAGCTCCGCCTCGGGCGGCCCTTCCCGTGTAAAAATAAAGGGCCTTTTAGTGTGCGGGTATGGCGGAATTGGCAGACGCGCAGGATTTAGGTTCCTGTGCTGTAAGGTGTGTGGGTTCAAGTCCCACTGCCCGCAGTGTAAACCCCTTTAAATTCAAGGGGTTTTATTTTTTTGCTGTTTTTAGGGGTCTTAGTTAAAAATATAGGCAGAAATTAAATAAAACTCAGCACATTAATTTTAATTGTATAAGATTTAATTATATTATTGACAACTAATTTATATTAGAATATACTAACACATAGAAATTTATGCTTTTAGTTTTTATGAAAGAAGATGATTATGTGCCTTTGTCAATGGCTGATATCGGTAAAAAATATGTTATTAGGCGTATTAGAGGTAAAGATGAGGTAGTGCGCTTTATAGAAAACCTTGGTTTTGTAGCAGGAGCCGAGGTTATTGTTGTTGCCCAAATGCACGGCAATATTATAGTTAATGTTAAAGGCAGCAGAGTGGCCGTAGGCAGAGATATGGCAGGTAAAATTATAGTTGAATAATATAAATTAATATTAATTTATGTCATATAGTTAGCTTATTCTAATTATTTATAGCTTTGTGAAATATTATTTTAAAAGGGGGATATAAATTGATTAAAACTCCTGATACCAATAAAACCAAAAAAGCGGAAGAATATGATAAATACATACAGACGCAAATGCGCAAAGATATAATATTGCAAAAATTAAGGGATAAAGGCTACCGAATAACAAAACAAAGACAGATTTTAATAGATGTTATTTTGGATAATGACTGCTCCAGCTGTAAAGAAATATTTTATAAAGCAGTTAAGCTAGATAGCAATATAGGTGTGGCAACGGTTTACCGTATGATTAACGCTTTAGAGGATATGGGCGCCATAAACCGCAAAAATATGTATAAGCTTTCAGAAATAGAAGAAAAAAACTGTGATGACCATATTTTTATAATATCTCTTGAGGACGGAAGCAAAAAGACTCTTACATTTGAACAATGGAGTAAAGTAATTAAAACAGGACTTTCAGCCTGCGGTTTTGTGGGAAGAAAAAAGGTTTTGTCCGTGGAAATTAAGAAAAAATATTAAAAACAGTGACTTATTGATAATAAATATCGTTAAAACGTGTTGTAATTGACTGATTTTGTCATGTTTTGTTATTATGTATTGGATAAGTTATAGAAAAGTTATAGATAAGTTATAGAAAAGTTATATGTGCATTATAAAGGTTTTATAGATTGGCTGTTATTAGATGTTGCATATATAAAATATAAGCCTAAATTAAGGAAGTGATTAAATGAAACATCATAAATTTTGGGCATGGGCATGTGTTGTATGTTTTTTAATGACGATTTATACGGGTTATAAACATAAATAAGGAGGAAGTTAATATGTACGATTTTTTATGTAAGTCAAATTTCAAAAAAGCTGGACTTTTTGCAGGAGGAGTTGTTTTTGGTACAGCCGGTATAAAAATACTTGCAAGCTCCGACGCTAAAAAGTTTTATACAAAATGCATTGCGGCTGTATTAAGGGCTAAAGACTGCGTAAATAAAACAGCAACAACTGTTCAGGAAAACGCTGAGGATATGCTTTATGAAGCTAAAAAAATTAACGAGGAAAGATACGAAAAAGAACAGAATAGTTTTGAGTATGATGTTCCAAAAGACGCTGATGAGTGATAATTAATTAAAGATAGGGCTGTTTAACAGCCCTGTTTTTTATGAGGTGGTTTAAAGTGGATTTTAAAATTAAACATGACATAAAAGGCCGTTTAAGAGTGCATATACTTCAAAAAAGAATGACTTGCAGTCAGGCTGATAAACTAATGTTTTATTTACAGGGCTTTAGCTTTGTATCCTGTGCTAAAGTTTATGAAAGTACATCGGACGCGGCAATTTTTTATAATGGAAACAAAGAAAGTGTTATTAAAGCTCTTAAAGATTTTAGCTATAATATTGATATTGATGAAAGTCTTATATCCAACTCAGGCCGAGAACTGAATTTAAAATACAAAGAAAAGCTTATAACTAAAACAGCTTTGTATCTGGGCGGAAAAATGTTTGTGCCGTATCCTGTAAGGTCGGTTTATACAGCGTTAAGAGCTTTAAGGTACATAGCCAAAGGTATTTCATGCCTTATTAAAGGAAAAATTGAAGTCAGCGTACTTGATGCGGCGGCAATAGGTGTTTCGGTGCTTAGAGGCGAGATGAATACAGTTGGTTCTGTTATATATATTCTTGGTGTAGGTGAAATTTTAGAAGAATGGACACATAAAAAGTCAGTGGGTGATATTGCCAGAAGTATGTCCCTTAACATAAAAAAAGTATGGCTTGTTAATGGTGAGCAGGAAATGCTTGTTTCATCATCAGAGGTACAACTTGGGGATAGAGTTGTGGTAAGAATGGGAAATGTAATCCCTTTTGATGGCATTGTCTGCTCAGGAGAAGCCCTTGTAAACCAATCATCATTAACAGGTGAGGCCACAGCAGTAAGAAAAGAACAGGACAGCTATGTATACGCCGGTACAGTAGTTGAAGAAGGAGAAATAACAATAATTGTTAAGGAAACTACTGGCTCAACAAGGTTTGAAAAAATAGTAACCATGATTGAAGATTCGCAAAAGCTTAAATCAAAAGTAGAAAACCGCGCCGAACATTTAGCCGACCGTCTTGTGCCGTATACTTTCGTAGGAACAGGAATTGTTTGGGCTTTAACACGAAACGCAACAAAAGCACTTTCGGTGCTTATGGTGGATTTTTCATGTGCTTTAAAGCTGGCTATTCCGCTTTCAGTGCTTTCTGCAATACGTGAGGCCGGAAGGCACGGAATAACAGTTAAAGGCGGAAAATACCTTGAATCTGTTGCTAAAAGCGATACTATAGTTTTTGACAAAACGGGAACACTTACAAAAGCACGTCCAACGGTAAAAGAAGTATATTCTTTCTGCCATAAAAGCCCGGATGAAATGCTGCGCATAGCCGCCTGTCTTGAGGAGCATTTTCCGCACTCAATGGCAAAAGCCGTAGTTAGGGCGGCTAAAGAAAAAGGTCTTGAACATGAGGAAATGCATTCCAAGGTAGAGTATATAGTGGCTCATGGCATTGCTTCTTATATAAATGACAATAAGGTAGTAATAGGCAGTTATCATTTTGTTTTTGAAGATGAAAAATGCACTATAGATGAAGCGTACAACGATTTATTCAAGTCACTTCCTAAAGAATATTCTCATTTGTATTTAGCTGAAGACAACAAACTTTCGGCTGTTATATGCATAGAAGACCCGCTGAGAGAAGAAGCGTCATCTGTAATTGAAGCTTTAAAATATGCCGGAATTAATAAAACTGTTATGATGACAGGGGACAATAGCCATACAGCCGAGGCAATAGCAAACAAAACGGGTATTAACGAGTTCTACTCCGAGGTACTGCCGGAGGATAAAGCCGCTTTTATTGAAAAAGAAAAAATGCGCGGCTCTACTGTTATAATGATAGGTGACGGAATAAATGATTCCCCGGCACTTTCGGCTGCTGATGTAGGTGTTGCCATAAGTGACGGCGCCGAAATAGCAAGGGAAATAGCAGATATAACAATAGCTGCCGATAGCCTTAATGAGATAGTAACCCTTAAGATATTAAGCGACAGGCTTATGAAGCGTATAGACTTAAATTATCGCTTAATTGTAGGTATAAACGCATTTTTAATTGTTTTGGGTATAGGCGGTTTTATAATGCCTACAACATCTGCACTTTTGCATAACGCTTCAACACTTGCCATAAGTGTAAAAAGTATGAGAAACCTTTTATAATAACTATGATTTTATAAGCGCCAGTAATTGGCGCTTTTTTATGTTATAATTAACTGTTGATGTTAAAATAACAGACAGGTATAATACAGTATAAAATACTTATTGAAATGGTGGAATTTATGGTACGGGTTAAAAATATTAAACTTAGATATGGTCAAAATAAAGAATACCTTTTGGATATGGCCTGTAAAAAACTGAAAATTAAGCCGGAGAGTGTTCAAGGCTGGAGTATATTTAAGGAATCACTGGATGTAAGAAAAAAAGAGGATATATTTTATATATATACATTGGATTTAAAAATAAAAAATGAAAACAGTGTGCTTAAGCATATTAAAAATCCGGATGTGCAAAAAGCCGAATATACAAAATACGAATATCCAACACTGGAAATTACGCCTAAAGACAGACCTATAGTAGTAGGTTTTGGCCCAGCCGGTATGTTTGCCGCATTAATACTGGCGCAAATGGGTCTTAAACCAATAGTATTTGAGCGTGGAAAAAATGTTTATGACAGAATGAAAGACATACAGCTGCTTATGGAAGAAGGCAGGCTTAATACAAACAGCAACATACAATTTGGCGAGGGCGGAGCAGGCACATTTTCAGACGGAAAGCTGACAACAAGAATTAAAAATCCACGCTGCCGAAAGGTTATGGAGGAATTTGTTAAACACGGCGCACCAGAAGAAATTATGTATGTTCATAACCCGCATATAGGTACAGACAAACTTGTGGATGTGGTTAAAAATATAAGAGAGGACATTATAAGCCTTGGTGGAGAAATAATTTTTAACAGTACTGTAACGGGTATTAAAATAGAAAACGGCGAGGTTAAAGGCGTTGTTGTAAACGGCGAAGAAAGTTTTTTAAGTAGTAATGTTATAATTGCTTTAGGCCACAGCGCAAGAGATACATTTGAAATGCTTTACAGTACAGGCATTAAAATGGAGCAAAAACCTTTTGCCATAGGCGCAAGAATAGAGCACAGCCAAGAAATGATAAATAAAGCACAGTACGGCAGAAGTGAAATGGCTGAGTTTTTTGGTCCGGCAGAGTACAAGCTTACATACACGGCCTCAAACGGCAGAGGTGTTTATACATTCTGTATGTGTCCTGGTGGATATGTGGTTCCTGCTGCAAGCGAAGAAAAAATGACAGCTGTAAACGGCATGAGCTATTATTCAAGAAGCGGTGAAAACTCAAACAGTGCCCTTTTGGTTCAGATAAACACAGAAGATTTTAAATCAAATCATCCTTTAGGCGGTGTATATTTCCAAAGAGAAATAGAAAAAAAGGCATATGAATTATCAGGCGGCGGATATAAGGCGCCAGCTCAAAGGGTAGGCGATTTTTTGGGTGTTGATAGCACCAATGAAAACAATGTTAAAACTACTTATAAACCGGGGATAACTTACTGTAATTTAGCAGAAATATTTCCAAAGTACGTAACAGATGCCATGAAGGAAGCTATACCGGCTATGGGCAGAAAAATAAAAGGCTTTGACAGCGCAGGTGCCATACTTGTGGCGCCGGAGAGCAGAAGCTCATCGCCTGTAAGGATATTAAGAGATTTAAAAAGTGGTGAAAGTTTATCGATAAAAGGACTTTTTCCTTCCGGTGAAGGGGCAGGATACGCAGGAGGCATAATGTCTGCGGCAGTAGATGGAATACTATCTGCTGAAATGGTGATAAAAAGAATAAATACTATCTATTAAGTGTAAAAACAGCTTTCAATTTTGAAGGCTGTTTTTTAGTTGACACAATAAATGCAAAAAGCCTACATACTTTGCTTTTTTTGGTCACAATACAGAAATAATCATTGTCAAGGCTTAATTTTGATATATTATGTCAATAAAAAAAATCTAAAAATGCGGTGTAAAGCTTGTATTTTTATTACAAATATATTACAATGTGGATAAAAGTGGAGCAAAGTGGCTCTTAGTGGTTGATATACGCTGCCTCCACTTTCTGTTGTTCTTATGGGTTTTTTGTTTTGGGGTGATTTCCATGCTTATAGGTGAATATCCGCATAGTATAGACGCTAAAGGCAGGATTATTGTGCCTTCTAAGCTTAGAGAATCACTTGGCGATAAATTCGTTATGACAAAAGGCTTGGACAACTGTCTTTTTGTTTACCCTATTCAAAGATGGGAAAGTATTGTTGAAAAGCTTAAAGCACTGCCTTGGACAAACAGTGATGTAAGGCGGTTTGCCAGATTTTTTACTTCAAGTGCCGCTGAGTGTGAAATAGACTCTCAAGGCAGAATACTTATTCCGCCTAATTTAAGAGATTATGCTGGTCTTGAAAAGCAGGTAGTTTCAATAGGCGTTGTTGACAGAGTTGAAATTTGGAGCAAAGACAAGTGGGAAAGCTACAACAATGAGGAGAATTTTGTTGATAACGGCTTAGCGGAAAAAATGGCTGAGCTGGGAATTTAAAGTTCAGGGGAGATTGTTTAATGGAGTTTCGTCATGTTTCGGTACTGTTAAATGAATGCATAGAAGGTTTAAATATAAAAAAAGACGGCATATATGTAGACGGTACTCTTGGTGGCGGCGGACATTCCCTTGAAATAGTAAAAAGGCTTGATACCGGCCGCCTTATAGGTATTGACCAAGATACAGATGCTATAAATGCGGCTAAGGAAAGACTTAAAGAATATGAAGATAAAATAACTTATGTTCACAATAATTTTGTTAATGTAAGGGAAGTTTTAAACAGCTTAGGAATTGAAAAAGCCGATGGTTTTCTTATTGATATAGGCGTATCGTCTTTTCAGCTTGATGAGGCTAAAAGAGGCTTTTCATATATGCAGGATGCGCCGCTTGATATGAGAATGGACAGCGAAAATCCACTTTCGGCTTATGATGTTGTAAACAGCTACTCTGAGGAGGAGCTTAGCCGAGTAATTTACAGCTACGGCGAGGAGCGCTGGGCCAAAAGAATAGCTCAGTTTATAGTTAGTGAAAGAAAAATTAAGCCGGTTGAAACTACTTTTGAACTTGTTGAGATTATAAAAAAAGCCATACCTAAGGGTGCAAGAAAAGACGGACCGCATCCAGCAAAAAGAACTTTTCAGGCAATTAGAATTGAAGTAAACAAAGAACTTGAAATTTTAGAAAAGACCATAGATGATATGACAGACCTGCTTAATCCTGCCGGAAGGCTTTGCGTTATAACTTTCCATTCATTAGAAGACAGGATAGTTAAAAACGCCTTCAAAAAGCAGGAAAACCCGTGTACATGCCCGCCGGAATTTCCGGTATGTGTATGCGGTAAAGAACCAAAAGCAAAAATTATTACACGCAAACCGGTGCTTCCTTCCGATGAAGAATTAAGTTTTAATCATAGGTCAAGAAGCGCCAAATTAAGAATACTTGAGAGAATTTAAAATTTAGGCAGGGGATTAGTATGGCTAAAAGATACAAAAACTCATATTTGCCTTCATATTACAATACATCAAGCAACGCTTACGATTTTGACCGTGAGATATATGAAAGGGAAAACGAAAGACAAAAAGCGGAAGAACAAAAAAGACTCCAAAGACAGGCTGAGTCGGTAAAAAGAAAAAGCTTTATTCATAGAGCAAAGTTTACTGTTGCCATATTTTTTGTTTTTGCCGGATGTATAGTAACAATGGCATCTAACGCAACGGTGGACAGGCAGAGAGTTATAAATAATAACTTAAAAGACGAGCTTGCTAGCCTTAAAACTGAAAATACAAATCTTCAGTCCAAAATAAACGATAATACCGATTTGGCATACATAGAGCAAGAAGCAAAAACAAGACTGGGCATGATTGAGCCTCAGGCTTATCAGATAGTGTATATTGATGTACCTAAACAAAGTTATACCGTTCAGTATGAGGCACAGGCTGAAGAAAAAGAGGAAGGCTTTGGCATAGGCAAGTTTTTGGATGTAATTAAAAGCGTTATTAATTTAGAGTAATATATTTGCAGTAGAGGAATGATTATATGGATAAACGAAAAAGGATAAAAAGTAGATTGATTTTTATCCTTTTTGTGTTAATTGCGGTTTTTGCAGCATTAGGCGGCCGAGTGTTTTACCTTAAAACTGTGCATGGTGCCGAATATGAAACGGCGGCAAAACAGCAGCAGGTAAGCCGTTACGATTCTATAATATCGCCAAACAGAGGCTCTATTGTAGATAGGAACAATCAGCCGCTGGCTATAAGCACAAGGGTTTATAATATAATACTTGATGTAAGGGTTCTTGCTGATTATTCAGCAGAGGAACAGGAAAAAACAGTTAATGCCTTAAGCGAAGTATTAGGCCTTGATGCTAATACTTTAAAGGGCTATCTGGTAAAGGACCCAGCTACAGGAAAACCGGCGCTTGACACAAACTGGAAGGTTCTTGCCAAAAAGCAGGAGCCGGAAATTAAGGAAAAACTTGAGTCTATGGATATAAAAGGCGTTGTGTTTGAAAACGATACAAAGCGTAAGTATCCGGCAGGCTCTTTGGCAGCACAGGTAATAGGCTTTACAGGCACTACAAATTATGGCCTTGAGAAAATGTATGACGAGGAAATGAGCGGTATTCCTGGACGTTCTTTTATTACATATGACGGAACGCAAGGCGCCATTCAGCAGGAAATTCCGGCTACAGACGGAAACACAATAGTAACCACCCTTGATTATAATATACAGACATTTGCCGAAGAAGCAGTTAAGCTGGGTATGGAGGAATATAACCCGGAAAACGCGGCAGCTATTGTTATGAACCCTCAAACAGGTGAAATTTTAGCCATGGCATCAGGCCTTAAATTCGACCCTAACGACCCTATGGCTGTGCCGGAAGGCTACGACGAGGCTCAGTGGGAGGCTCTTTCAAGCGAGGAGCAAAATACGGTATTGGCTAATATTTGGAAGAATTTCTGTATTTCAAGTACTTATGAGCCGGGTTCTATATTTAAGCCGTGTGTTGCTGCTGCGGCTATAGAAGAAGGCATTATTGAAAACTCAGATACTTTCTACTGTGGTGGTAAAAAGAATGTTGCCGGCACAGATATAAATTGCCATTTAAGAACTGGACACGGAACACTTGATATTGAAGGCATTATAGCCAATTCCTGTAACGTTGGTATGATGGATATAGGCGATATGATGGGTGCATCACTTTTTTATAAATACCAGAAAAATTTCGGAATAGGTGAAAAAACAGGTGTTGACCTTCCGGATGAAGTAGATGCATCAAACCTTATGTATAGTGAAGACCAGATAAGAAGCACTGAGCTTGCCACAATGTCATTTGGTCAGTCATTTAATACAAATACATTACAGATACTTAATGCTGTAGCTGCTGTAATAAACGGCGGAAATTTAATGCGGCCTTATATAGTGTCCCAGATTGTTGACCCTGACGGCAATGTTGTTAAAGAAACAAAGCCTGAGGTAGTGCGTAAAGTACTTTCACAGGAAACATCTGACATAATGCGCAAAGACATGGTTGCTACAATCGAATACGGAACTGGTAAAAAAGCCAAAATTGAAGGCTATACATACGGCGGTAAAACAGGTACAGCTCAGCAGGCACCAAGAAGCGAAGGAAAATACACAGTTTCATTTATAGGCTTTATACCGGTTGAAAATCCACAGTATTTGGCTATAACACTTATTCATAAACCGGAATATTATGCCGATGGTGTAACAACAGTTGCGCCTATGATGAAAAGCCTTATGGAAAATATAATTAAATATGCCAATATAGAGCCAAGCTATGAGGTTGAGGGCGAGCAGAGTACAGAAAGCGAAAAAGCAGTTGTAGCAGATTATACAGGAAGTGCTCTTTTTGACGCTCTTGCCGACCTTGACGCTAAAGGCCTGACTTATGAAGTAGTAGGAACAGGAACTAATGTAGTTAATCAAATGCCTCACGGCGGTACAGAGGTTGACGCAGGAACAAAAGTCCTTGTTTATGTAGAAGAAGGCGAAATTGATGCTTCACTGTCGGAAATAACTGTGCCGGATGTGAAAGGAAAAACACTTGAGGAGGCCCAAAGCACTCTTGAAAGTGCTGGATTAACTGTTACGTATACCGGCGAAAGCACAGGTATTGTTCAAAAAACCGAGCCAAGCTATGGTACCAAAGTTACATCGGGAACTCAGGTGACTCTTACAATGATTAAAGATGAGTCATCAGATAATGCTTCTGATGATGAAGGCAGCAAAACACAGGAAAACTCGGAAGGAGCTGCAAGCTCAAAAAGTTCCGAAAATGAAGACAACAGCACATAATAAAATAACATAAATACAAATTCGCTCCAATAAAATTAATAAACAATATTTTTGCGGAGCGGATTTGTTATGGAAAAAATATCTGTAAAAATAAAGAAAAAGCTTGCATTCTGCCTTGTTTTTACGCTTCTTTCAGGTTTGTTCCTTATAGGACGGCTTATATATATAGAAGTGTTTGAGGCAGGCTTTCTACAGCCTTTAGCCTATGAACAGCAGTCACGAGACAGGCTTATTTCGCCTGTAAGGGGCAGTATACTGGATAGGAACAATGTAGGCATAGCCGTAACGGAGTCAGTTTGTTCAGTGAGCGCTGTACCGGTGCAGGTTAAGGAAAAAGAAAAAACAGCCCAGTACCTAAGTGAGGTTTTGGAGCTGGACTATAACGAAACACTTGATAAACTAAACGAAAATGTGGCTCTTGTACGTCTTAAATCTAAAATAGACGTGCAGACAGCTCAGGAAATACGTGAAAAAGACCTTGACGGAATTAATGTAGACGAAGACGTAAAAAGGGTTTACCCTTTTAAAAACCTTGCTTCTAAGGTTATTGGCTTTGCCGGAAAAGACAATCAGGGTGTAACAGGCCTTGAGGCAAAGTATGACGAGTACCTTTCCGGAAGCCCGGGTAAAATACTTACAGTAACGGACTCTCAAGGAGTTCAAATAAGTGACGAGCAGACAAGAATAGCGCCGGAAAACGGCAATAACCTTGTTACAACAATAGACGCTTCTGTTCAAAGATACGCTGAACAGACTATTTCAAAGGCAGTAGAGGCAAAAGGTGCCAAAAGAGGCATTATAATAGTGCTTAATCCGCAAAACGGCGAAATATACGCTATGGCGGAATATCCTAACTTTGACCTTAACGAGCCTTTTGAAATAAACGACCCAGAGCTTAAAGCTATTTGGGACACTTTAAGCTCAGAAGAAAAAACAGACGCTCTTAATCAGATGTGGCGAAACACAGCTATTAATGATACTTATGAGCCTGGAAGTACATTTAAAATAGTAACTTCTTCCGCAGGCCTTGAGGAAAAAGCCGTTAGTGTTGATGATACATTTGTATGTAATGGCTATTATATAGCCGGCGACAGGCAAATTAAATGCTGGCGGTATCCAAGAACTCATGGTCAGGAGACATTTGTTCAGGGTGTACTTAACAGCTGTAACCCGGTTTTTATGGCTGTAGCTCAAAGGCTGGGAGCCGAAACATTTTATAATTACATGGTAAAATTCGGCTTTACCCAAAAAACAGGTGTAGACCTTCCGGGTGAGGCTGTAGGTATTATTCATAAGTTAGAAAATATAGGCCCAGTGGAGCTGGCTACAATGTCTTTTGGTCAATCATTTCAGATTACGCCGCTTCAGCTTTTAAGAGCCGCTTCAGCCATTGTAAACGGCGGTAACTTAATTACACCGCACTTTGCAAAAGCCATAACAGATGAAGACGGTAATGTAATTAAAGAGTTTGAGTATCCACTGGGGGAACAGGTTATATCAAAAGAAACTTCTGACACCATGCGCGGCATACTTGAAAAAGTAGTAGCGGAAGGCACAGGAAACAAGGCATATATCCCTGGTTACAGAATGGGCGGCAAAACAGCAACCAGCGAAAAGCTTCCAAGAAAGAGCGGCAAATATATAGCTTCTTTTATGAGCTTTGCTCCTGCTGAGGACCCTCAGGTAATGGCTTTTGTGCTTATTGATGAGCCGCAGGGTGTTTATTACGGCGGAACAGTTGCCGGCCCGGTTATGAAAGAGCTTATGAGTAATATATTGCCGTATTTTGGTATAGAGCCGGTTTATAACGAAAGCGAAAGTGAGCTTGACGAGGCTAAAACTTCTGTTGTGCCGGATATAACAGGCCTTGATGTTCAAGAGGCTAAAAAACTTATATCCGACGCCGGGCTTACATATTTTATAAGCGGTGAGGGGAATACTGTTTTAAATCAATTCCCTTTAGGGGGCGCCGAGGTAAACTATCAAAGTGAGATAATATTAACAACAGGAAATTAAGCCATTTTATTTGACGTTTATTAGATATATTTAATTTTTTGTGTATTATTTTTATAAATTTATTGTATATAGTTAAATTTTGATGTACTATTGGTTTTTGGAAAATTAATCTGACTAAAAAAATAATCGGAGGCGGTACAATGAAGCTTAGTGTGTTGCTTAGAAATGAAAAATACAGTGTTATGTCCGGTAATGATAATATTGATGTAACATCAATTGAATATGACTCACGTAAAGTAAAAAACGGTTCTGTTTTTGTATGCATCACAGGTTTTAAAACTGACGGGCATAAATATATTGATTCGGCTGTTAAAAACGGCGCTGTGGCTGTTGTAGTTGAAAAAGACGCAACAGTGCCGGAAGGAATAACATGTATAAAAGCTGATAATACAAGACACACACTTGCTTCAATGTCCGCTCAGTTTTATAATAATCCGTCTGAAAAAATGCGTCTTATAGGCGTTACAGGCACAAACGGCAAAACAACAACAACATATCTTATTAAAAGCATACTTGAGGCACAGGGCCGCAAAACAGGCATTATAGGCACAATTCAGAACTGTATAGGAGATAAAGTACTTCATGCCGACAGAACAACGCCTGAAAGCTTAGAGCTTCAAGAGCTTTTTGATGAAATGTATAAAGAAGGCGTAAACGATGTAATTATGGAAGTTTCTTCCCATTCACTAGACCTTCATAGAGTTGACTGCTGTGATTTTGATTTGGGAATGTTCACAAACCTTACAGAAGACCATTTGGACTACCATATAACAATGGAAAACTACCGTGATGCTAAGGCAATACTTTTTGGTATGTGCAAAAACAGTGTTATTAATATAGATGACCCATATGGGGAGTATATGGTTTCAAAAGCAACAGGTAATATACTTACAACAGGAATTGAAAATCCAAAAGCCAACATGAACGCTGTTAACCTTGTTATGAAGCCTAACGGTGTAGAGTTTGATGTGGAGTATAAAAACGAAAAGCACCATATTATATACAGCGTACCGGGCAAATTCAGTGTTTATAACGCGTTAGCGGCTATTGCGGCAGGTGTTGTGCTTAATGTGCCTATGGAAACAATTATTAAAGGCATTAAAGATGTAAAAGGTGTAAAAGGCCGTTTTGAGCCGGTTAAAACATATAACGATATTACGGCTATTGTGGATTATTCTCATACACCGGATAGCCTTGAAAACATGCTTAATACAGCAAAGGAATTTGTAAAAGGCAGAATTATAACTGTATTCGGCTGCGGCGGCGACAGAGATAAGCTTAAAAGGCCTATTATGGGTGAAATTGCGGGAAGGCTTTCGGATTTCTGTATTATTACAAGCGACAACCCAAGAAGCGAAGACCCACAGACTATATTAGACGAAATAGAGCCGGGAACAGCTAAAACCGGCTGTGAATACGTTAAAATATGCGACAGAAAAGAAGCTATATTTTATGCCGTTAAAATGGCGAAACCACATGACTTTATAGCCGTTGCCGGCAAAGGCCATGAGGATTATCAGATTTTTGCCGACAGAACAATTCATTTTGACGACGCTGAGGTATTGCTGGAAGCTTTTAAGGAGATAGAAAAATGAAAAGTTTTAACATTGGCGACGTATGCGCCGCGGTAAAGGGCAGTCTTTCAATGTGCGGCATGGAAGAAACTGTTATTAAATCTGTTACTACTGATTCAAGAAAAATTAAAGAAGGCTGTCTTTTTATACCTCTTAAAGGTAAAAGATTTGACGGCCACGACTTTATAAATCAGGCTTTTGAAAAAGGTGCCGTATGCTGTTTATCAGAAAAAAATATAGATTGCAGCGGTGTTGTTATATATGTTGAAGATACAAGAAAAGCCCTTCTTGATTTGGCGTCTTTTTACAGGGGATTATTCGATATTAAGGTATGCGCTATAACAGGCAGTGTAGGCAAAACAACAACAAAAGACATGATAGCCTCTGTTTTAAGCCAAAAATACAATACACTTAAAACACAGGGTAATTTTAACAACGATATAGGCCTTCCTCTTACTGTTTTTAATCTGGAAGAAGAACATCAGGCAGCTGTCCTTGAAATGGGAATGAATAATTTCGGTGAGATAAGCCGTTTAACAGCAGTTGGCAGACCTGATGTTGCTGTTATAACAAATGTTGGTGTTTCCCATATTGAAAATTTAGGCAGCCGTGAGGGCATACTTAAAGCTAAATGTGAAATATTCGAGTCTATGGACGAAAATGGTATTGCTGTTTTAAACGGCGATAACGATATGCTCTCTACGCTTAAAGGCAAAGAAAAGCTTAAAACAATATGGTTCGGCATTGAGGATAAAAGCGGTTTTTATGCTGATAATGTAACAGAAAAGGGCATTGAAGGCGTTTCATGCACAATCCATTATAAAGGAAAGAGTATTGATGTTAGTATTTCCGTTCCGGGAAGCCACATGGTGCTTAATGCATTAGCTGCGGCAGCTGTTGGTTATTGCTTTGGTTTAAGTATGGAAGAAATTAAAAAAGGCATTGAAAGCTTTGTGCCTACAGGCATGAGAATGGAAATTAAAAAAATGCCTTGCGAAGTTACACTTATAAATGACTCATATAACGCTAATCCGGTTTCAACAAAGGCGGCTATAGATGTTTTGGCAAAAAGTGAAGGCGTTAAAACCGCAGTTTTGGGGGACATGCTGGAACTTGGTGATTTTGCTGAAAAACTGCATTTTGAAGTAGGCCGGTATGCGGCTGAAAAAAGAATAGATAATATAATCTGCATAGGTAAAATTTCGGAAAGTATGTATAAAGGTGCTCTTTCAGTTAAAAAAGAAGGAGTGAAATATTTTAAATCGCTTGATGAATTTTTTGATAATGGTTTTAATGATTTACTTATAAAGGACAGTACAATGCTTATTAAGGCATCGCACTCAATGGCCTTTGAAAAAATTGCCGAAAGACTGCAAGGGGTGAAATAAAATGGAATTAATGAGGTATTCCATATATGCTGTTATAATTTCTTTTATAGTTGGGGTTATACTTTGTCCGGCGCTTATACCGGTACTTCACAGGCTTAAATACGGACAGACAGAACGTACAGACGGGCCGCAGAGCCATCTTAAAAAAAGCGGAACGCCTACAATGGGCGGTATAGCTATACTTGGGGCACTTTTAATATCAAGTATGTTTTTTGTACGCAACAATAACGACGGCCTTGTGGTGCTTGTTGTAACTGTTGCTTTTGGAATAATAGGATTTATAGACGACTATATTAAAGTAGTTAAAAAGCGCTCTTTAGGCCTTAGGGCATATCAGAAAATAGTGCTTCAGTTTATTGTTTTTGTATTCTTTGCTTACTACATTTACAAAACAGGTGTAGGTACAAAAATATATATTCCGTTTACAGACGGATATATGCTGGATTTAAAAATTATTTACTGGCCGTTTATGTTTTTTGTACTTTTGGGTACAGTAAACGGTGTAAACCTTACAGACGGTCTTGATGGCCTTGCCGGCGGTGTTACAATGATTGTTGCGGCGTTCTTCCTTGTAGAAGCATGGGCAATGTCAAACGGAATATCAATGATTTCAGGTGCTGTAATAGGAAGTCTTTTTGCATTCCTTATATTTAATGCTTATCCGGCTAAAGTATTTATGGGTGATACTGGCTCCCTTGCACTTGGCGGCTTTGTGGCGGCTTCAGCTCTGCTTTTAAAAATGCCTATATTTATTGTTTTGGTAGGTCTTATATATCTTTGTGAGTCAATTTCGGTAATAATTCAGGTACTTTATTTTAAGGCTACAGGCGGAAAGAGATTTTTCAAAATGGCGCCTATTCATCACCATTTTGAGCTTTGCGGCTGGAGTGAAACTAAGATTGTATTTGTGTTTTATATAATTACGGCTCTTATGTGCCTTATAGCTTTTTTGGGAAGCTCATTTATATTCGTTTAAAATGGAAGGAAGTATTGTGTTATGGAATTTAAAGGCAAAAAAGCTCTTGTGTGCGGTATGGCAAAAAGCGGTATTTCAGCCGCAGAGTTATTAAAAAGACTTGGCTGCGCTGTTACTTTACAGGACTTAAAAAAAGAAGAAGAACTGGGAGATGTTTCGTATTTAAAAAATCAGGGTATAGAGCTTTATTTAGGAAGCAATCCTGATGATATAGTTACTGATTTTGATTTTGTTGTTTTAAGTCCGGGTATACCTTGTGATTTGCCTTTTATATTTAAGGCAAGAGAGGCAAATATACCTGTAATAAGCGAAGTTGAGCTTTCATACAGGCTTACACCTTGCCCAATAGCCGCCATAACAGGCACAAACGGTAAAACAACAACTACAACTCTTGCCGGAGAAATGTTTAAAACACAGTATAAAAACTGTGCGGTTGTAGGAAATATAGGTGTGCCATATTCATCAGAAGTTGAAAGATTAACAAAAGATGATTATGTTGTAGCTGAAATAAGCAGTTTTCAGATGGAAACAGCTGTTGAATTTCACCCTCATATAAGTGCTGTTTTAAATATAACACCTGACCATTTAAACAGGCATAAAACTCTTGAAAACTACATAAGCATGAAAGAAAGAGTATTTGCCAAACAAGATGAAAAAGACTTTTGCGTGCTTAATTACGAAGACGAAACAACGAGAAAAATGGCTGAAAAAACAAAGGCTAAAGTAGTGTTCTTTTCCAGCCAAAGACGCATTGAAGACGGAATTTATCTTAACGGGAAAGACATTATTATAAACCGCGACGGAAAAGATACAAAATTAATATCAACAGATGAGCTGAAAATACTTGGTGTGCATAATTATGAAAACGTAATGGCAGCTTCGGCAATAGCTATATGCGGCGGCATAAGCATTGAAAACATAGTAAATGTTCTTAAAAATTTTGCCGGAGTAGAGCACAGAATAGAGTTTGTTAAAACAGTAAACGGTGTTGATTATTATAACGACTCAAAGGGTACTAATACCGATGCGGCTATAAGAGGCGTTATGGCTATGGTTAAGCCTTGTGTGCTTATAGGCGGCGGGTACGATAAAGGCTCAGAATATGATGACTGGGTTGAAAAGTTTGAAGGCAGAGTTAAAAAGCTTGTTTTAATTGGTGTAACTGCAAAAAAAATAGCTGACTGCTGCGATAAGCATGGATTTAAAGATTATTGTTTTGCAGAAAGTTTTGAGCAGGCTGTTGATATTTGTAAAAACACTGCTCAAAGCGGTGACTGTGTACTTCTTTCGCCTGCATGTGCAAGCTGGGATATGTTTAAAAGCTATGAGCAGCGCGGTGAGATATTTAAAGATTTAGTTAATAAAATGTAAGCCTTTTTAGGCGCATATATATTTATATAAGTTTTAATGGAGGAAACATGGCTTGAGAACAGGAAATTTAAGAAATTCAAGTTCTGTCAGAAAGCATAACGAATATGGCATAAAACGAAAGAAAAAGAACCAGACTTTTGACATTACGCTTCTTTTTGTTATTATTCTTCTTCTGCTTTTCGGTCTTGTAATGGTTTTCAGCTCAAGCTATTACTACACACTAACAAGAGCAAAGTTTAATAACGATATGTATTACTTTGTAAAGCGTCAGGCGGTTTGGACTGTTTTAGGTGTTATAGCCATGACATTTTTTGCCAACTTTCCGTATAAGTTTTTAAGGAGGTTTACACTGCCTCTTTATGTTTTTACCAATATATGTCTTATATTGGTACTTATAATAGGTCAGGATGTAAACGGTTCTAAAAGATGGCTGGGTGTAGGGCCTATAGGCTTTCAGCCTTCGGAAGTGGCAAAAATAGCTGTTATAATGTTTTTGTCACACTACATAGTGACCCATAAGGGCATACTTAACACAACAAAGGGCTTTATGCGCTGCTGTGTTGTGCTGCTGATTCCGGTTGTGCTTGTTGCGGTTGAAAACCTTAGTACAGCTATAGTTATAGCTGGTATCGGTATGGCTATACTTTTTGTGGCCAGTCCTAAAATTTGGTACTTTGTACTGGCTGGTATTGCGGCTGTTTTTGGTGGTACAGTAGCTATTATGTTGCCGCAGTTCTCATATAGGTTCGACCGTGTTAAGTACTGGCTTAATCCGTTTTTAGACCCGGATGATAAAGGCTATCAGATAATACAGTCACTTTATGCCGTAGCTTCCGGCGGGCTTTTTGGTTTAGGTCTTGGCCAAAGCCGGCAAAAGACATACGTTCCGGAGCCTTATAACGATATTATATTTGCCATTATTTGTGAGGAGCTGGGAATGGTTGGTGCTGCTATAGTTATTATACTTTTTGTAGTGCTTATATGGCGTGGAATAAAAATAGCCATGAACTCGGACGATCTTTACGGCTGCCTTGTAGCAGTGGGTATAGTTTCGCTTATAGGTATTCAGGTTATAATAAATATAGCTGTTGCCACAAACTCAATGCCTAATACAGGTATGGCTCTGCCGTTTATAAGTTACGGCGGCTCTGCACTTGTATTTACGCTTTCGGCAATGGGTGTTTTGCTTAATATTTCAAAATATCAAAGGAACCGAAGATAAAAAGGCCTTGACAAAAATAAATTTTTTTTATAGTATTATATAAATTTCCAAATATACGGCAAAAAGCTTTGATTAAGAGGAGTAAGCGGTGTAATCATTAAGAGAGAAAAATCCATGGCTGCAAGATTTTTTATGAGTAAACCGCTGAAGGTAGCTTATGAGCTCCCAATTCGAAATTACAGTAGTTTTGGGCGTGTCAGTTACGTTACAGCTGAAAGAGTGTCTGTTATATACAGAAATTAAGGTGGTACCGCGGGTTTTCGTCCTTACGCTGAGTTTTATTGGCATAGGCGAAAACCTTTTTTAATTGTTTTATTACTTGTTTTAAAAGAAAGTATGTTTATTTAAAATAAAATGCCGCTATAGGTATTTGTAATTTGTCAGGAGGTAAAGACTTTTATGATTAAAGAACTTGCTAAAGTTTACGACCCATCTGTGGTTGAAGAAAGACTCTATAACAAGTGGCTCGAGAAAAAATATTTCCATGCCGAAGTTGATAAAACCAAAAAACCGTATTCTATTGTAATGCCGCCGCCAAACATAACAGGTCAACTTCACATGGGCCATGCTTTGGACAATACTATTCAGGATATACTTATTAGATGGAAAAGAATGTCAGGTTATAATGCTCTTTGGGTTCCGGGTATAGACCACGCCAGCATTTCAACAGAAGTTAAGGTAGTAGCTCAAATGGCTAAAGAAGGCCTTAAAAAAGAGGATATAGGCCGTGAAAAATTCCTTGAAAGATGCTGGGCTTGGAAAGAGCAGTACGGAAATATTATACTTAATCAGCTTAGAAAACTTGGTTCCAGCTGTGACTGGGACAGAGTACGCTTTACTATGGACGAAGGCTGTTCCGACGCTGTACTTGAAACATTTACACGTCTTTACAACAAGGGCTATATTTATAAAGGCGAAAAACTTATTAACTGGTGCCCTAAGTGTATGACAACTATTTCAGACGCTGAGGTTAACCACGAGGATAAAGAAGGTCATTTCTGGCATATTAAATATCCTATTGCTGGTGAAGAAGGCAGATTTGTGGAGCTTGCTACAACAAGACCGGAAACAATGCTTGGCGATACTGCCGTAGCTGTTCACCCTGAAGATGACAGATATAAGGATTTAATAGGCAAAAACGCAATTCTTCCTATAGTTAACAAAGAAATACCTATTATAGCCGACAGCTATGTAGACCGTGAGTTTGGTACAGGCGTTGTTAAAATAACACCTGCTCATGACCCTAACGACTTTGAAGTAGGTGTAAGACATAACCTTCCAAGAATTAACGTAATGAACGATGACGGCACAATGAATGAAAATGCCGGTAAATATCAGGGTCTTGACAGATACGAGGCAAGAAAACAGATTGTAAAACAGCTTGAAGACGAAGGCCTTCTTGTTAAAATAGAAAACATTACCCATGCCGTTGGCGTACACGAAAGATGCGGAACTGTTGTAGAGCCGCTTATTAAAAAACAGTGGTTTGTTAAAATGGACGAGCTTGCAAAGCCTGCTATTGAGTGTTTTGAAAAAGGCGAGTTAAGATTTATACCTGATAGATTCGGCAAAATTTATCTCCACTGGCTTAATAATATTCATGACTGGTGTATTTCAAGACAGCTTTGGTGGGGCCACAGAATACCGGCTTATTACTGTGATGAGTGCGGCGAGGTTGTAGTTTCAAAAACAATGCCTGATAAATGCCCTAAATGCGGATGCACAAGCTTTAAGCAGGACGAGGACACACTTGATACATGGTTTTCATCTGCTTTATGGCCTTTCTCAACTTTGGGCTGGCCTAAAAAGACAGAAGAATTGGAGCATTTTTACCCAACAAGCACTATGGTTACAGGCTATGACATAATTTTCTTCTGGGTTATAAGAATGGTATTCTCCGGCATGGAGCAGATGGGCGAAGTTCCATTTAAAGACGTATACATTCATGGTCTTATAAGAGATGAGCAGGGCAGAAAATTCTCTAAATCCCTTGGAAACGGAATTGACCCGCTTGAAGTAATTGAAAAATATGGCGCTGACCCATTAAGATTAATGCTTATTACAGGCAACACAGCCGGAAACGATATGCGTTTCTTCTATGAAAGACTTGAAAACAGCCGTAACTTCTTAAATAAACTTTGGAATGCGTCAAGATTTATACTTATGAACCTTGATGAGGAAGAAAGCAATTCTTTAATAATGCTTACACCGGCTGACAAGTGGATTATTTCAAAAGTAAATACACTTGCAAAAGAAGTTGAGGAAAACCTTGAAAATTATGACCTTGGTCTTGCGGCTTCTAAAATACAGGATTTCCTTTGGGACGAGTACTGCGACTGGTATATTGAAATGGTTAAACCACGTCTTTACAACAAAGACGATAAAACACGTAAGGCCGCCCTTTGGACACTTAAAGAAGTGCTTATAAACGCCCTTAAACTTCTTCATCCGTTTATGCCGTTTATTACAGAGGAGCTCTTTACAAACCTTCAGAGCAAGGAAGAAACAATTATGCTTTCTAAATGGCCTGAGTACCGTGAAGAATGGAACTTTAAAGACGAAGAAAAAGAAATTGACGCCATTAAAGAGGCTGTTAGAGCTATAAGAAACGTTCGTGCGGAAATGAATGTTGTGCCTTCTAAGAAAACAAAGGTATATGTTGTTTCCGATGATGAATATGTAAGAATGGTATTTACAAGAAGTGAGGTATTCTTTAAAACACTTGCTTATGCCAGCGATGTTTATGTTCAGGCAGACAAAAACGGCATAGGTGATGACGCTGTTTCTTGTGTAATTCATAACGCAACTATTTATATGCCTTTTGCCGAGTTAGTTGATGTAGCTAAAGAGCTTGAAAGATTAAACGGCGAAAAAGCTAAAATGCTTAAAGAAATAGAGCGTGTTGAAAAGAAACTTGCCAACGAAAGCTTTGTAGCTAAAGCGCCTCAGAAAGTTGTTGATGAGGAAAAGGCTAAAGGTGAAAAATACAAAGATATGTTAAAACAGATTGAGGAAAGAATTTCTCAAATGACAAAATAAATAATTACTTTATTTATTGCTAATTTAATTAAATACTAAAGAGCATGGAGTTATTTTAGGTTAAATAGTTTCATGCTCTTTTTTGCTGTATTGCTTAAGCCTTATTTTAGTAAAAGCTGTAACAAAAAAATACAAAACTGCATTTATAATATTTAGAGCTTAAAAGATTTTAAATAAATTTGATTTTGTGACTTTTGCCACAGTTTTATTTTATTTTCCGGATATAATAATAATCAAGAAACATAAATATATATGTAATTAAGTTGATTAATGAAAGGAGAATAAATATGTCAGTATTAAACGTTACAAATACAAATTTCAATAATATATTAAGTTCTGATAAACCGGTATTAGTTGAATTTTCAGCTCCATGGTGCGTATACTGCCGCAGACTTGAGCCTGCTGTTGAGCGTACATCAGAAAAAATGGCTGATAAAATAACTGTAGCTCAGGTTAACATTGATGATATGCCGGAGATTGCTGCAAAATACGGCATTGATACTATCCCTTCACTTATGTTATTTAAAAACGGCACTCATGGCGAAAAATTAGTAGGTCCGCCTTCACAAAGAGCAGTTGAGGACTGGGTAAACAGACAGCTTTAATTTTAAGCCTGATAAGGAAGGGAGGTCTGCCAAATGGAGGATAAGAAATACGGCGCTGTAGTAATAGGCGGCGGCCCGGCAGGATATACGGCGGCTATGTACTGCGCCAGAGCAGGTATAGACACTCTTGTGCTTGAAATGCTTTCACCAGGAGGCCAAATGGCAACAACCAGCAATGTAGAAAATTATCCTGGGTTCGAGGATGGCATAGACGGTTTTGAACTTGGTGAGAAAATGCAGAGAAACGCCGAAAAATTCGGGGCACAAACGGAATATGCCGAGGTTATATCATTGGATATAGATTCTGTGCCTAAGGTTATATCAACTACAGAAGGCGATATCCTTTCCGATACGGTTATAATAGCTACTGGGGCAAACCCAAGGAAGCTTGGCTTGGAGGGAGAAGAAAGCCTTGTAGGAAAAGGCGTTGCATACTGCGCTTACTGCGACGGAATGTATTACAAAGATAAAATAGTAGCAGTAATAGGCGGCGGGGATTCAGCGGCAGAAGATGCGCTGTATCTTTCTAAAATCTGCAAGAAAGTATATCTTGTTCACAGAAGGAATGAGCTTAGAGCGGTAAAGAGCTATGTAAAAAGTTTGAATAATACTGAAAACATAGAACTGGTATTAAACGCCAAGCCTTCAAAGCTTATATATGACAGTAAATTAAATGCAATTGAGCTTGAAGACACGTCAGATGGACATAAATTTACATTAGAAGTTGATGCTATTTTTGCCGCTGTTGGCAGAATACCTAATACAGAGCTTGTAAAAGGCAAAGTCAAAACAGACAACAGCGGATATATTATAGCCGATGAAACAGGCAGAACAAATGTGCCGGGAATTTTTGCTGTAGGTGATGTAAGAACAAAGCATTTAAGGCAGATTATAACGGCAGCTTCAGACGGAGCCAATGCATCTAAATTTGTTCAGGAATATATAGATTCAATTAAAGAATAAAAAAATAAAAAGTGTTCCTTAAAATTAAGGAGCACTTTTTTGTTGAAATTATTTATAATTAAAGTTTATAGTTTAAAATACTGCTTACAACATTAAAGCCTAATTTTTTATAGACCGGCTCGCCAAAAACTGAGGCCTGAAGGCTTAAAATATCACAGCCAAGTTTTTTGGATTCGTTTATTATGTGCTTAACTAAAGCTGTGGCATAGCCCTTGTTGCGGTATTCGGTTAGTGTTGCCACTTCATGTATACCGCCGTTTGTGCCGCATACATTTAAAAGGGCAGTTGCTACTATTTTTCCGTTTTCTCTATAGCCGTAAAAATAGCATTTTTTATCGTTTATAAATAAATTAAAGGCTGGTGCTGTATTTGACTTGCCAAAACCGTTTTCACAGGCAGTAATCCATTCAGGCAGAGTCTTTTTTGTAATGCGCTCAATGTTTTTGTCTGTTTCATAATCTGGCGCATCTTTTAAATCGTAAAGCATGCCTTTTTGTGGCTTAACAACTGTGAAGCCAGCTTTTTTTAAATCATCGTCAAAGCCGTTATACACATCTTCTTCGGCTAAGCTAAGGTATTTAGGGCTGGCAGGCTCGGCGCAGAGTGTTTTAATGCGACTAAGCATTTTTTCGTCTTTAGATGGCATTTTGTTAATGTTAAGCCTGCTGTACCACGAAAGGTAAGTGAAGTTCCTGTAAAAACAGAAATACTCGTTTTCCTCATATTCACGGTTTTTAGTTATGCTTGCTTTTTTGGATAAATCAATTAAGCTTTCAAAAGCTAAAAATGAAGGTGTTTTTTCCATAAATATTTTCCCCCTCACATTAAATTTCAGTCTTTAGGCGGTATAATTTCTATCCAGTAGCCGTCTGGGTCACCTATAAAATAAATTCCCATTTCAGGGTTTTCAAATATTATACAGCCCATTTCCTTGTGTTTTTCATGGGCTTTCTCGTAGTCTTCGGCTTCAAATGCAAGATGAAATTCACATTCTCCAAGGTCGTATTTTTCTTTTCTGTCCCTAAGCCATGTAAGCTCAAGTGTAAAGCCTGTTTTTCCGTCGCCAAGATAAACAAGTATCCAGCTTCCGTCAGAAGCTTCTTTACGGCGAACTTCTTTTAAACCCAAGGCTTTGGAATAAAAATCAAGGCTTTTATTCAAATCAAGAACGTTAAAGTTAAAGTGATTAAATGTAAACATATTTTCTCCTTTCGTTAGTTAATGCTCATGCCCGCAGGAGCAGTCATCATGGTGATGATGGTGTTCGTGCCCGCAAGAGCAGTCATCGTGATGGTGGTGATGATGTTCATGTCCGCATGAACATTCGTCGTCATCATCATCTTCTGTATGATAGTTAAATCCATTTCTTGCAAAAGCCATACCTGCTTTATCTATAATAAGCAGGCTCTGCTCAAAGCTGGAGGCGTTGTCTATGCCATCTTTTATATAATCCATAAGTGAATGGACATCAAAGCTAAGAGGCAGAGAGCCTAAAAGTTTTTTAACTGAAGCCTTTGCCATTGGCAGTGAAAGGGTTGACAAATAGCTGCGCATATATTCTATAAATTCGTCTATGCTGCTGCTGAGATATTCCTTACTGCAAGGGGAGGCGTTTTCTTCCGGTGTAAAATTAAATATTTCCTCGTTTAAGTCGTCATAAAAGCATGAGCGAATAAAGCCTTCTGTGGAAAGGGTCTTTATTGTATCGTCGGAAAATGCCGAAAAATCGTTTATTTTTTTAAGGGTATCCATTATTTTTTTGTTAAGCTCATTTGCTGTATCCAGCACAGGCTCAATATATTCTTCCAGCATGTCCTGCAAAGTTTCGTCAAAAGCGCTTTCGCCTTCTGTCTGTATAACTTCGCATGCTTTATAATAAATATCGGAATAGCCATAGTTGTCCTCGCTGAGCTCATCAAGGGTATAGCCCATGTAGAATATTATAATAAGTGAGTTAATGTCGTTTAACATTTCCTGACAATAGTCCTCAATTTCGTTTAATGAGTCAAGGACACTGTTAAGGTCATCCAGCTCTTGGGCAAGGCTTTCGTCGGAAAGCTCTTTTACTTTTATATCTTTTCGTGCTTTAAAAAAGTCAGCTATTTCTGGGAAATATTTTCCATAGTCTTTTGAATTTTCAGGAGCGCATGCGTTTTTAAATGAGTTAAGTGAAAAATCCAGTTCCGCTTTAGAGGCCTCAGCAAATGCTTCTGAAAGGCTTTGTTTAATTAAAGCAAAATATTTGTCTCTTGTCATTTTAAGGGGAACACATTCAAAAAGTTCACCTATATAGTGCTTAAGCTCAGTTGGATTTTCAGCCGACTGTATAAACTCAATGCAGTCAGTATAAAAGAGTGAAAGCTCTATTTTTTTATCTTTGTTTGCCGGGTCTTCATGGTATTTTCTAACTGCTATTTCATCACTTACAATACCGGATATAATATTAAACTTTGTAAAATAGCGGTATATAATTTCGTAAATTGAAATAATGCTTTTTTTCATTTCAAAGCATTTGTTTAAAGCTTCTTTTTTCTGCTCTTGGTCTAAAAGAATTGTATCCAGGTTTAATGTATAATGTGTAATATTGTTTTGTAATTCTTTTAAATCATTATCAAGCTCATAAACTGATGTAAAAGTGATTTCTTTATTTCTGCGCTCTATATGGCTTAAAAGAAGAAGCAGAAGGCTTCCGACGGTTTCATTGAATATATACTTTTCGGATAAGCCGGAAATTGTTTTTTCGATTTCCATACAAATAAGGCTCCTTTCAGATTTGTTAAAAACATTATAATTCAGAATAGGGTTAATAACAACAATGAAATTTCAAAAATGGAAAAAGCTGTTTGTGCTTTACAAAACACTTATAGAGTTATTAAAATATACTTTCAGAATTATATAAAGAGGTAAACAAAATGATATATAATAAAATAAAAAAAGGCTTATTTATAGATAGGCCAAACAGGTTTGTAGCTCATGTGCTTATAGACGGCAAAGAAGAAACAGTTCATGTTAAAAATACCGGCAGGTGCAGAGAACTTTTAATTAAAGGCACAGAAGTTATACTTGAGGAAAGCGATAACCCTAAAAGAAAAACAAAATATTCACTTATAGCCGTTTATAAAGGTCAAAGGCTTATTAATATGGACTCTCAGGCGCCAAACAGTGCCGCTTTTGAGGCTGTTAAAAACGGGATTATAAAAGAAATCGGTGTTCCGGATTATGTAAAAAGAGAAGTAACATATTCAAAGTCAAGGTTTGACTTATATTTTGAAAAAGGCGGCAAAAAGGGCTTTATTGAGGTAAAAGGCGTAACACTTGAAAAGGACTCAATGACATATTTTCCTGACGCGCCTACCCAGAGAGGTGCAAGGCACTTAGAGGAGCTGATTAAAGCTAAGGGTGAGGGATACGAGGCTTATGTGCTTTTTGTAATTCAGATGAAAGGCGTTACAGGATTTTCACCTAATTATGAAACAGATTTGAATTTTGCCCAAACACTGAAACAGGCTCAAAATAAAGGCGTTAATGTAATTGCTTATGATTGCAATGTTTACAAAGACAAAATGGATATAGACTCTCCTGTTAATGTAATATTATAAATATTCCAAGCATATAAATTTATTGATAATTATACAAGGGGAAATGTTTTGTTGTATAAAATAAAACGCTTTTTAGCGGTTTTTATTGCCTTTGCTCTTTTGCTTTGCATGCCTTATAACTTAATGGCTCAAACGGAGAGTGCGGCGCCGGAAATTTCAGCTCAAAGCGCAATTTTAATGGAAGCATCTACAGGCAAAATACTGTACGAAAAAGACAGCAGTATGGCTTTGCCGCCTGCCAGCATTACAAAAATAATGACTATACTTTTAATTTACGAAAACCAGAAAGCCGGTAAGTTTAATTGGGATGACATGGTGACTGTAAGTGAGCATGCCGCATCTATGGGCGGAAGCCAAGTATTTCTTGAACCGGGAGAGGAACAAAGTGCCTCGGAGCTTACAAAGTGCATTGTAATTGCTTCTGCAAATGATGCCGCAGTTGCTATGGCAGAGTTTATAGGCGGCAGTGAAGACGGTTTTGTTCAAATGATGAATGAAAGAGCAAAAGAGCTGGGAATGAATGATACTGTTTTTATTAACGCCTGCGGACTTGATACTGACGGTCATGTATCAAGCGCCAAAGACATTGCTATTATGAGCCGGGAGCTTATAACTAACTTTCCGGAAGTACGGGAGTATACAACCACATGGATGGACACTATAACACACAAAACAAGAAAAGGCGAAACAGAATTTGGCCTTACAAATACCAACAAGCTCATAAAGTGGTACAGCGGAGCAACAGGACTTAAAACAGGCTCTACAGGTCTTGCAAAGTATTGCTTAAGTGCAACAGCCGAGCGCAACGGCATGGAACTGATTGCCGTTATAATGGCGGCTGAAAACAATACAGCAAGGTTTCAGGAGGCAATGAAGCTTCTGGATTATGGTTTTGGTAATTATGAGGTTAAAAAGCTTTGTGATAAGGGTTCTGACTGCGGCACAATACAGGTTTTAAAAGGCGGCGCAGAATTTGTTCAGGTAAAGACTGCAAGTGATGTATCAGCTCTTATTAAAAAAGGCCAAGGCCAAGATATTACAGAACAGAAGCAGATTTACGAAAGTCTTGAGGCACCATTTGATGCCGGATGTAAAGCCGGAGAGATAGTGTATTATTTTTCAGACGGAAGTGAGGCAGGAAAAACAGATATTATAACAGCTCAGGGTGTTGAAAAGGCTGGTATTGAACAGAACATAAACAATGTAATTAAAAAATGGATTTACTGAGTACATAAAAAACGGCGTATTCAAAAATAATTTTGGATACCGCCGTTTTTGGTTTTTAATAATTATCTGTCGAAATATGGGCTCTTGCCTGTAGCTGAAAGAGGAATAGCCAATACTTTTAATGTTTTTTCGCCTAACAGCTTTAAGTTTGTAGCTGCTATGCCGGCTGAAAGCATAACACGGTTATCAACTCTTTCGTCTGCCGCGCAGGATACTGCTGAGCCGATAGCTATGCCAAGGTCAATATCGTCAAAAGCACAATGTCCGCCGGACTGTGCCATTTCTTTGCAGTTCTCGTAACCGCAGTATGAACAGTTAAGGCCTTTGGCTCCGCCTGTAGTACCTATTAAAACTACGGCCTCGCTGTCTGTAATGTTCTGAGAGTCGCGTTTATAAAACGGCATTCCGGTTTCTTCGAATAATCTGAGCATTTCTTTGGCTAAAGCTTCTTTTTCATCGCTTGTAACTATACCTGTTACTATTTTATCAACGCCTTTGGCTTTAGGAGCAGTCCTTGCAGCAAGGCACATTTTTTCAGCAGCTGAAAGTAAAAAGTTTTTTTCTGCCTGTGCACCACGAATAAACATATTAAACACCTTCCTTAACCTAAATTATATTTTATTTAGTATAACATTTTTTTGCCGTATAATCAATAAAACGCTGAAATCATTGTAAATTTTTAGCAGGTGTGACGGCTGTCTTTTTTGTGCCATATTTAATACGTGTGCTGGAAGGGTCAAAACAGCATTTAACATTGACAAAAAATTTGTTGGTTTTATAATAAATAATATAGGAATTTTACAAAGGGTTGAGGGGAACGGGAAATGGAAATAAAATCTATACAAACGAAAAAGATATATAAAAATATAGTTGAGCAGATAGTTTATCTTATTAGAGAAGGCAGTCTTAAATGCGGAGACAAGCTTCCGCCGGAAAGAACACTGGCTGAAATGCTTAATGTAAGCCGTGCTTCATTAAGAGAGGCTTTAAGTGTTATGGAGATAATGGGTATTGTAGACATACGTCCGGGTGAAGGCTCTTTTGTGTCTGATTTTAATGTTCAGCCGTTTTTGAGTCTTGTTCTGCCGCTTTTGCTTAAAGAGGGCAGTACAGAGGATGACCTTATAGAATTTAGAATGCTTCTTGAAATTGCCGGCATACAGCTTGTTATTAAAAATGCTGACAGCAATATAGACCAGCTTAATGAGCTTAAAGAAATATTAAACGAAATGGAACAGAAAATAGACGATGCCGACGCAGGTGCAAGGCTTGATGTTAAGTTCCACAGCATACTGTTTTCTATGTCCAACAACAAAGTGCTTATTAAGGTTTTGGAGTATATAGGTTTTATACTGGAGCGCAGTGTTAAGTTTAACCGTTCTGTAATACTTCAAAAACATGACAAAGCAAGGGATATTTTAAACTGCCACATGAATATTTACGATGCTATACTTAAAAGAGATATGGTTCTTGCCCAGCAGGCAGTTGAAAAGCATTTTGAGCTTGTCCATAAATGTATGTAATTATATTCCCGGAATTTTTTCCGGGTTAATTTTATTTAAAAGGCGGATTTGATAAATGGCTAAAAATACAGGATTATCGTTTGAAGGCTTTGACAGCCGTATGAGTGAATTTTTTATTGAGCTGAGGTTTAATAACAGCAAGGAATGGTTTGACTTAAACAGGCAAAGGTACTTTGAGTGTGTTAAAGAACCTATGGACTTGTTTGCAAAGGAAATGAACGAGGAGCTTTGTCGTTTAACTGGAGTTAAAACTGTTCCATCAGTTTCGCGCATAAACAGGGATATACGTTTTTCAAAGAACAAAGAGCCATACAGAGACCACAGATGGGTGGTTTTTAAAAGGGATTCGGGGCAGTGGAAGAACAGGCCAGTTTTATATTTTGAAATAGGTGCAGAGTATTATTCCATAGGCATGGGCATGTACGAGTCTAAACCTGAATACATGACAAACTTTAGAAAAAAGATAGACGCTAACCCTTCAGAGTTTGAGAGGCTTATTAAAAAGTATGATAACAGTAAGTTTAAATTAGGCGGAGACATGTATAAAAAGAAGTTTGCCGGGGAAAGAAGCGATGAAATAAACAACTGGTATTTAAGGCGTAACATATATATAGACTATACAGCTCCTTTAGGCGAAGAAGTACTTGACAGAAGGATATTTGATATATGTCTTAATGATTTTATTTTTCTTATGCCTTTGTGTGATTATATGAATGAAGTGCATTTTGATTAATTTGGCTGGGGGTATTTATGAATAAAAAAATAATAGCTTGTTTATGTATTCTGGCGTCAGTTGTTATAATGGCTATGCCTGTAAGTGTAAAAATGACTTTTTCATCAGGTGCTGAAGCTGCGCAGAAAACAGTTGAAAGTTTCTCGTATTTCAGTATGATTCCGGCTGGATACGGAAACTATATGCCTCTTTTAACAGGCTGTATTTCAATTTGTGCCTTAATAGCGTCAGTTTTGAATTTAAAAAACAATGCATCAAAGCAGACAATGATTCTTTTGATTATATGTATAAACCTTAATTTATTTTCATGGTTTATATTTTCATCGTTTACTATTGCGGCACTTATTATATTTTTGCTTGATATAGTCGCAATGGGTATGCTTAAGAATTAATTATATAAAAATAAAGCGCAGTATTATTATAAATCAATAATGCTGCGCTGTTTTTTATATGTACTTAATAAAAGCTTTTTTATTTATCAAGAAGTCCTTCTTCTTCAAGTATCTCAGCTGTCCAAACAGCAGCTTTTGCAACTACCTGAGTACAGCCATTAGGTCCATGGCCGCCGTTTGCTAAGAACTGTGCTTTCTCTTCTGGTATATACATTTTATATGATTTTCCGTAGAGCTTTTTCTGTATTTCTGAACAAGCGAAAGTGCCATATTCTTTTTCAAATCTTTCTAAAACTTTTCTGGCTATCATTGTTACTTTATCTTTATTTGCAAGGCCCTCAGGAGTACCGAAATTTTCAAAATCACGGCCAAGGAATGAGCTAATGGCAAGTATTGCGCCTGTGCAGGCACCGCATGTGTTTCCGCTTGCGGCAATGCCTCCAGCCATTGCTGTTGCAGCTTTAAATGTGTCTTCGCCAACATGGCCAAGGTTTGTTTTAATTGAACCAAGTACACACTGACAGCATCCGCCGTAGCTTTCCTCATATTTGTAACCTGTGTCATACAATTTCTGCTTAAGTTCTTCGTTTAACATGCTTTCATACCTCCGTATTCTTTGGAATATAAATAAAAAAGCCTTGACATCAAGGCAATATAATGATATGCTTATGAGAGCTCAGTCAGAAGGGCATAAATACCCACCTCACCATGCTGTTAGTATAGCACATTGGGCTGTGGAATACAATATAAAAAATTTTTATGTAAAAAGTGCTTTAAAAAGTACAGAAATTTTATATCAAAACAAATTTTTTTATGTAAGATTTTTACAAAATTTTCAAAAAAACTTAAAAAAAACCTAAAAACAGACGACTTTTGTTTTATCGCTGATCAAAGGCGGTATAAACAAAGGTCTCAATTTGTTTGTGGGAGAAATTTTTGTTTTTATCATAGTTTTTCAAATAAATCAAGGAGTGAGTAAAGCCATGAAGAAAAACAGAATCCATACTGTCAGAATGGGCGACAGTGTGAGAAAAAGCTACTCTACAATCAAAGAAGTGCTTGAAATGCCTAATTTGATTGAAGTGCAGAAGGACAGCTACAAGTGGTTTCTTGAAGAAGGGCTGAAAGAGGCGTTTGAAGATATTTCGCCTATTACAGATTTCAGCGGCAACCTTGTTTTAGAGTTCACTGATTTTTCTCTTGACGATGAGCCTAAGTATTCTATTGAGGAATGCAAGGAAAGAGACGCTACTTATGCGGCTCCGCTTAAAATCAAGGCAAGACTTAATAACAAAGAGCTTGACGAGATTAAAGAGCAAGAACTCTTTATGGGCGATTTTCCGCTTATGACAGATACAGGCACATTTGTTATTAACGGTGCTGAACGTGTTATAGTAAGCCAGCTTGTGCGTTCACCTGGAATTTATTACGCTTCAGACTTTGATAAGGTAGGCAAAAAGCTTTTATCAGCTACTGTAATACCTAACAGAGGCGCATGGCTTGAATATGAGACAGACTCCAATGATGTATTTTATGTTCGTGTAGACAGAACAAGAAAGGTTCCTGTTACAGTGCTTATTAGGGCTCTTGGTGTGGGAAGCGACAGCGAAATTGTTGAGCTTTTTGGTGACGAGCCTAAAATAACAGCTACTATAGAAAAAGACCCTAGCAAGTCAAGAGAAGAAGGACTTATTGAGATTTATAAAAAACTTCGTCCGGGTGAGCCGCCTACAGTAGACAGCTCCAGCTCTCTTTTAAACGGTATGTTCTTTGACCCTAAGAGATACGACCTTGCTAAGGTTGGACGTTATAAATTTAATAAAAAACTTGCTCTTAGAAATCGTATAAACGGCGCTGTTTTAGCTGAGGACGTTATTGACCCACTTACAGGCGAGGTTATAGCAGAAAAAGGCCAGAGACTTGACATGGGCCTTTGTGACGAAATTCAGGACAGCGGTGCAGGATATGTATTTATTGAATCTCCTGAGGAAGAAAGAGTTAAGAAGGTTCTTACTAACCTTGCTGTATCTCTTGATCCGTTTATTGCAGAGTATGGCCTTAGTGCAAGTGAGCTTGGAATTAAAGAGAAAGTTTATTTCCCTGAGCTTAAAAATATACTTGATGAATTCAGCACTAAAGAAGAAATTGCTGCCGCTATTAAAGACAGAAGACATCTTCTTGTGCCTAAGCATATAACATTTGAAGACATTATGGCTTCTATTAACTATGTAATGCACCTTGATGCTGGTTACGGCAATGTGGACGATATTGACCACTTAGGCAACAGACGTATTCGTTCCGTAGGTGAGCTTTTACAAAACCAGTTCCGCATAGGTCTTTCAAGAATGGAAAGAGTTGTTCGTGAAAGAATGACTATTCAAGACCTTGACATAGTTACACCACAGGCACTTATAAACGTAAGACCTGTTACAGCGGCCATTAAAGAGTTCTTTGGAAGCAGCCAGCTTTCTCAGTTTATGGACCAGAACAACCCGCTTTCAGAGCTTACTCATAAGAGAAGACTTTCAGCCCTTGGTCCTGGTGGTCTTTCAAGAGAAAGAGCCGGATTTGAGGTTCGTGACGTTCACCACTCACATTACGGCAGAATGTGTCCTATAGAGACACCTGAAGGCCCTAACATCGGTCTTATTAACTCCCTTGCAACATTTGCAAGAATTAATGAGTATGGATTTATTGAGGCTCCATACAGAATTGTTGACAAAACAGGTGAACAGCCAAGAGTTACAGATGAATATATATATGTAACAGCTGATGAGGAAGAAAACTACAACGTAGCACAGGCTAATGAGCCGCTTGACGAAAACGGTTATTTCCTCCACAAGAAAATTACTGGCCGTCATAAAGAAGAAATTATTGAGGTAGACAGAAGCAAGATAGACCTTATGGACGTTTCTCCTCGTCAGATGGTTTCTGTTGCTACTGCCCTCATTCCTTTCCTTGAAAACGACGACGCTAACCGTGCCCTCATGGGTTCAAACATGCAGAGACAGGCAGTGCCTCTTCTTATGACAGAAGCTCCTATTGTAGGCACAGGAATGGAATATAAAACAGCTAAAGACTCCGGTATATGTGTTGTTGCAAAGCATGACGGTGTTGTTGAAAAAGTTTCTGCCAACGAAATTGATGTTAAAACAAAGACAGGCAGAGATGTATATAAACTTATTAAATACCAGAGAAGCAACCAGTCAACATGCCTTAACCAGAGACCTATTGTAAACCTTGGCGACGAGGTTAAAGAAGGTCAAATAATAGCTGACGGTGCTTCAACATCAAACGGCGAGCTTGCCCTTGGAAAGAACCCTCTTATAGGTTTCATGACATGGGAAGGTTACAACTACGAGGACGCCGTACTTTTAAGTGAAAGACTTGTTCAGGAAGATGTTTATACTTCTGTTCATATTGATGAATATGAGGCAGAGGCAAGAGATACAAAACTTGGACCAGAAGAAATTACAAGAGATATTCCTAATGTTGGCGACGATGCACTTAGAGACCTTGACGAAAGAGGTATTATCCGTATAGGTGCCGAAGTTAGACCAAACGATATACTTGTAGGTAAAGTAACACCTAAGGGTGAAACAGAGCTTACAGCAGAAGAAAGACTTCTTAGAGCAATTTTCGGTGAAAAAGCACGTGAAGTAAGGGATACATCTTTAAGAGTTCCTCACGGTGCAAGCGGTATTATTGTTGATGTTAAGATTTACACAAGAGAAAACGGCGACGATGTTGGCCCTGGTGTAAATCAGCTTGTCAGAGTTTATATTGCCCAGAAACGTAAAATCTCTGTTGGTGATAAAATGGCAGGCCGTCACGGAAACAAAGGTGTTGTTTCCAGAGTTCTTCCTGTTGAGGATATGCCATTCCTTCCAAACGGCAGACCGCTGGATATAGTTTTAAACCCATTGGGTATTCCTTCACGTATGAATATCGGACAGGTGCTTGAAACACACTTAAGCCTTGCTGCTAACGTACTTGGTTGGAAGGTATCAACACCGGTATTCGATGGCGCTAACGAGATTGACATTATGGATACTCTCGAAATGGCTAACGATTATGCAAATACTCCTTGGGAGGAATTTTCTGAAAAATGGAAACCTCTCCTTGAAGGCGATATATATGATGAGCTTTACGAAAACCGTGACCACAGAGAACAGTGGAAAGGCGTTAAACTCAGCCGTGACGGTAAAGTAGAGCTTCGTGACGGACGTACAGGTGAGCTTTTCGACAACAGAGTTACAATAGGTTTCATGCACTACCTTAAACTCCACCACCTTGTTGATGATAAGATTCATGCTCGTTCAACAGGCCCGTACTCACTTGTTACACAGCAGCCTTTAGGCGGTAAAGCACAGTTCGGTGGCCAGAGATTTGGAGAAATGGAAGTTTGGGCGCTTGAGGCATACGGCGCTGCTTACACACTTCAGGAAATACTTACTGTTAAGTCTGACGATATTGTAGGCCGTGTTAAAACTTACGAGGCTATTGTTAAAGGCGAGAATATACCTGAGCCGGGTGTGCCTGAGTCATTTAAGGTTCTTCTTAAAGAGCTCCAGTCACTTGCTCTTGATATCCGCGTTTTAAGAGCCGACAAGACAGAAGTAGAGATTAAAGAATCTATTGATGATATAGACGACCTTAATGTAAACATTGACGGTTTTGAAAAAGGCAGCGATGATGAAGACGAGGCATACTTCAGAAGAAGAAATGACTTCCATGTAACGGACGAAAGCTCTGAAGACAGCCTTAAAGATATACTTTTTGGCGATGAGGAAGAAAGTGAAGCTGATGATGAGGACGATTATAATGATGCTATCCTCGATGACGAGCTTCTTGATGATGAAGATTTTGATGATGAGAACTAAGAGAGGGGAGCTTTAGGATATGGCAGTTCAAGAACAGGGAATAGTTTTTGATTCTATTAAAATCGGCTTGGCATCTCCTGAAAAGATTCGTGAATGGTCAAGAGGCGAGGTTAAAAAGCCTGAAACTATAAATTACAGAACTCTTAAGCCTGAAAGGGACGGTCTTTTCTGTGAAAGAATATTCGGACCTACTAAAGACTGGGAGTGCCACTGTGGTAAATACAAAAGAATCAGATATAAAGGCATTGTATGCGACCGCTGTGGTGTTGAAGTAACAAAATCAAAAGTAAGACGTGAAAGAATGGGTCATATTGAGCTTGCATGCCCTGTATCACACATTTGGTACTTTAAAGGCATACCTTCAAGAATGGGTCTTATACTTTCTATGAGCCCAAGAGCTCTTGAAAAGGTTCTCTACTTTGCGTCATACATTGTAATTGACCCAAAAGAAACTTCTTTACAGTACAAACAGCTTCTTACTGAAAAAGAATACAGAGAGGCTTGCGACCGTTTCGGCTATGGCTCATTTGATGCTCAAATGGGCGCCGAAGCTATTAAAAAGCTTCTTCAGGACATTGATATAGAAAAAGAAAGCGCAGAGCTTAAAAAGCAGTTTGCAGAAACAACAGGACAAAAGAGAATTAGAATTATCAAAAAGCTTGAAGTTTTAGAGTCATTCAAACTTTCAAACAACAAGCCTGAATGGATGATTCTTGATGTAATTCCTGTTATTCCGCCAGATTTAAGACCTATGGTTCAGCTTGACGGCGGCAGATTTGCAACTAGTGACCTTAATGACCTTTACAGAAGAGTTATTAACAGAAACAACCGTCTTAAAAAGCTTCTTGATTTAGGCGCTCCTGACATTATTGTTAGAAACGAAAAGAGAATGCTTCAGGAAGCTGTTGACGCACTTATTGATAACGGCAGAAGAGGCAGACCTGTTACAGGCCCTGGAAACCGTGCCCTTAAATCTCTTTCAGATATGCTTAAAGGTAAACAGGGACGTTTCCGTCAGAACCTTCTTGGTAAACGTGTTGACTACTCAGGCCGTTCCGTTATCGTTGTAGGTCCAGACCTTAAAATTTACCAGTGCGGTCTTCCTAAAGAAATGGCTATTGAGCTTTTCAAACCTTTTGTTATGAAAAAGCTTGTTGAAGACGGTATTGCACACAATATTAAATCAGCTAAAAGAATGGTTGAAAGACTTCAGAGCGAAGTTTGGGATGTACTTGAAAGCGTTATTAAAGAGCATCCGGTTATGCTTAACCGTGCCCCGACACTTCACAGACTTGGTATTCAGGCTTTCGAGCCGGTACTTGTTGAAGGTAGAGCCATAAAGCTTCATCCGCTTGTATGTACAGCTTATAATGCCGATTTCGACGGCGACCAGATGGCTGTTCACGTTCCGCTTTCTGTTGAAGCACAGGCTGAGTGCCGTTTCCTTATGCTCTCACCTAACAACCTTCTTAAACCTTCCGACGGTGCTCCTGTTACAGTACCTACACAGGATATGATTCTTGGTATGTACTACCTTACATTAAGACGTGATGACTTTAACAAGAGATATGAGCAGGACATTGTTGACGAAAACGGAAATGTTATTAAACATGCCGGTGATTTAATTAAACGTAACTTTAAAGATGAGCTTGAGGCTATTCTTGCTTATGACAACCACGAAATTAAACTTCAGGAGCTTATTAATGTAAGACGTACACTTGAGTTTAACGGTGTTAAAGAGTCAAGAATGGTTGAAACAACAGTTGGCTGTATTATATTCAACGAGGCTATACCTCAGAACCTTGGCTATGTTGACAGAACAAAGGATGAAGATAAATTCAGATTTGAAATCGACTTCCTTTGCGATAAAAAAGCCATTGGTAAAATTATCAACCGCTGCATAAACAGATGCGGTTCTACAAAAACAGCTGTTGTTATTGACAAAATTAAGGCTCTTGGTTATAAATTCTCAACAAGAGGCGCTCTTACAGTTTCTGTATCAGATATGGTTATACCTGAAAAGAAAGGCGAGTACCTTGCAGAAGCAGAGGCAACTGTTGAGTTAATTACAAAGAAATTCAGACGTGGTCTTATGACAGACGAAGAACGTCATAACAAAGTAATTGAGGCTTGGAACATTGCCAACGACAAGATAACAGAAGCACTTCTTGCCGGCCTTGGTAAATACAACAACATATTCATGATGGCTAACTCCGGTGCCCGTGGTTCTAACGCTCAGATTAAACAGCTTGCCGGTATGCGTGGACTTATGGCTAACACATCTGGTGGTATTATCGAGCTCCCTATTAAGTCTAACTTCCGTGAAGGTCTTTCAGTTCTTGAGTATTTCATTTCAGCTCACGGTGCTCGTAAAGGTCTTACAGATACAGCTCTTAGAACAGCCGACTCAGGTTACCTTACAAGACGTCTTGTTGACGTTTCACAGGATATTATTATCCGTGAATGGGACTGCTGCAAAGAAGAAGGTCAGGAAGTTCCGGGCTTATGGGTATCAGCATTTACTGACGGCAACGAGCTTATTGAAAGCCTTCAGGACAGAATCAGAGGCCGTTGGTCTGTAAATGAAATCAGAGACCCAGAAACTGACGAGGTTATTGTTCCTGCCGATACTCAGATTACTATGGATATGGCAGAAAAGGTTGAAAAAGCCGGAATTAAGAAAGTTCTTATAAGAACAGTTCTTACATGCCGTTCAACAGTTGGTATTTGTGCTAAGTGCTACGGTGCTAACATGGCAAGCGGCAGAACAGTTCGTATTGGTGAGTCAGTTGGTATTATTGCTGCTCAGTCAATCGGTGAGCCGGGTACACAGCTTACAATGCGTACTTTCCATACAGGCGGTATTGCCGGAGACGACATCACACAGGGTCTTCCTCGTGTTGAGGAGCTTTTTGAGGCAAGAAAGCCAAAGGGTCTTGCTATTATTTCAGAATTTGCCGGTACAGTTTCATATACCGATACAAAGAAAAAACGTGAGGTTACTATTACTAACCCAGAAACAGGCGAGTCAAAAGATTACCTTATCCCTTATGGTTCACGTATGAAGGTATTCGACGGCGACTATATTGAAGCCGGTGACGAAATTACAGAAGGTAGTGTAAACCCACACGATATTCTTAAGATTAAAGGCTTAAGAGGCGTACAGGATTACATGATTCAGGAAGTACAGAGAGTTTACCGTCTCCAAGGTGTTGAGATTAACGATAAACACATTGAGGTTATTGTTCGTCAGATGCTTAAGAGAGTTAAGATTGAGGATAACGGTGATACTGAGTTCCTTCCGGGAAGCCTTGTTGACTGGCTTACATTTGAAAATACAAATGCCGAAATGGAAAAACAGGGTCTTGAGCCTGCTAAAGGCAGCAGAGTGCTTCTTGGTATTACAAAAGCATCTCTTGCTACAGATTCATTCCTTTCAGCAGCTTCATTCCAGGAAACAACAAGAGTTCTTACAGAAGCAGCTATTAAAGGCAAAATTGACCCGCTTATCGGTCTTAAAGAAAACGTTATACTTGGTAAACTTATACCTGCCGGAACAGGTATGCCAAGATACCGCAATATAGGTATTGAGCCTGTTGAGGAAGACGGAAGATATGTTTCAGAGCTTGAAGGTTTATCATAATTAAATTTATATTTTATGCCGCCGGTTTTTCGGCGGCATATTTTTTAGTGTAAAGTGAAATATTAAAATAAAAAGATTTATTAGGAGTATATATGGATTTATTGGATATTATGAAAAGCAATCAGCCTTATTGTTCAAATAATAGAGATATGCCTACTTATTTACAAGATAAGGCTAAAAAACTTTGCTGGCAGTATAACCAGACATCGCCGGATGAAAAGGAAAAAAGAAGCAATATTTTAAAAGAACTGTTTGGAACTTGCCATCCACTTACATTTATAGAGCCATCTTTCAGATGTGATTATGGCTTTAATATACACACCAGCGGATTGACTGTAATTAACTACAACTGTGTAATACTTGATACATCGCCAGTATATATAGGCAAAAATGCTTTTATAGCTCCGGGAGTATGTATAGCTTGTGCAGGTCATTCCATTGATGCCCAACAGAGAGGAGAGGGTATTGGCACATCTAAACCTATAACAATAAAAGATGATGTTTGGATAGGTGCCAACTGCACTATTTGCGGCGGAGTTACAATAGGGGAAGGCAAC
>JAHZEA010000016.1:48023-57549 GCA_019422065.1 Lachnospiraceae bacterium
AGAGATATACCAGATGGTGTTGTTGCCGCAGGAAATCCTTGCAGGATTATACGTAAAATAACAGAGCAGGACAAAGTTAAGCCAATAGAATTATAAAAAAATCGGTACAGGATTATATATCCTGTACCTTTTTGTATATAAGCAATAAATAGAATTTTATTCTTCTTCTCTTTTTTTAATACCTCTTGTCATAACCTCTATAAGTCTGCTGGAATCTATATTGCCGCCTGATACAACACAAACTGTCTTTTTATTGGCTGTATCAATTTTTCCGCTCATTATGGCAGCAACAGGAGCAGCGCCTGAACCTTCAGGTATTGTTTTTTGTGTTTCTATCATTTTGAACATGGCATCCATAATTTCATCGTCAGATACCATAACTATTTCATCAACATATTTTTTGCAGAACTGGAAAGTAAGTTCAACTGGTTTTTTAACTATAATTCCGTCTGCTATAGTAGGTGTTGTTGGTACCTCTGTAAGCTCACCGTTTTTTACAGAAACATACATACTTGGGGAATGCTCTGACTGAACACCTATTACTTTGCAATCCGGCTTAAGTGATTTTATAGCAAAAGCTATGCCGCTTATAAGTCCGCCGCCGCCTATTGGTACAACTACCTGATTAACGTCAGGAAGCTGTTCAAGTATTTCAAGGCCTATGGTTCCTTGTCCGGCAAGAACTCGCTCATCGTTAAAAGGATGTGCTATTGTGTAGCCGTGCTGTGCTGAAAGCTCTAAAGCTTTGGCATAAGCGTCATCATAAACACCCGGTACAAGTATTACTTCTGCGCCATATGCTTTTGTAGCATTTACTTTGGCAAGAGGTGCTCCGGCAGGCATGCATATATAAGCTTTTATATTATTCATTTTGGCGGAAAGAGCTACACCCTGAGCATGGTTTCCGGCAGAACATGTTATTACGCTTTTGGCTTTTTCTTCTGGAGTAAGTGAATTTATTTTATAATAAGCGCCTCTCATTTTAAATGAGCCTGTAAGCTGAAGGTTTTCACTTTTTAAATAAATTCCGTCTCCGATTTTCTGCGCTTCAAAAAGAGGAGTGACTCTTGTTACTCCCTTAAGCACATTTTTAGCGTCATAGACCATATCCATTGTCAGCATTGTGTATTTCCCCCTTAACAAATAAATTGGATAAAAAAACGTAATGAATAAAATATTTTAATTTATTCAAATTGATTATAGCATAATATACATAATTGTAAATAAATATAAAAAATAAAAACGGAGAAAAGCGCTTATAATACAGTGCCTTCCTCCGTTTTGGGAAATGAGATAACGATTTAATTATTTGTTCATGTCAGCTATAATTTCTACTTCGCAAAGAAGTCCTTTTGGAATAGATTTTACAGCTACACAGCTTCTTGCAGGTTTGCTTACGAAATATTTTCCGTATACTTCGTTAAAAGCGCCAAAGTCGTTAATGTCTGCAAGGAAGCAAGTTGTTTTAACAACGTTTTCAAATGTAAGGCCGTTAGCCTCAAGTATTCCTTTTATGTTCTGGCAAACTCTTTCTGTCTGCTCCTCAATAGTTGTTCCTACTACTTCGCCTGTGCCTGGCATAAGAGGTACCTGTCCTGAAGCAAAGAGGAGTCCGTTAACCTCTACCGCCTGTGAATATGGTCCGATTGCTGCTGGAGCGTTTGGTGTTGATGTAAATTTAAGCATTTAAAATCATCCTTTCATTTAATATATTAATGTGTATTTAGACATATTGTTTTTATAATCAGCTTTTCCGAACCCTGCCGCCTTTTAATTCAGCACGACAGAGTTGGGAATAAGTTGGGGGCTGTTATTTATTGCTCTGCTGCCGGAGCGACTTTTTTATCTTTTTTTGTTATAGAGTCCATAAATACTGCTATAGCACCGTCACCTGTTACGTTGCAAGCTGTTCCAAAGCTATCCTGAGCAATGTAAAGAGCTATCATAAGAGCAAGCATAGCTTCGTTAAAGCCAAGCATTGTGTCAAGTATACCAAGAGCAGCCATAACTGCACCGCCAGGAACACCAGGAGCTGCAACCATTGTTACACCAAGCATAAGTATGAATGGGAACATCTTAGCAAATGAAACTTCCCAGCCGTTAAGCATCATAATTGCTATTGAGCAGCTTGTAAGAGTGATTGTTGAGCCTGAAAGATGTATTGTTGCGCAAAGTGGGCAAACAAATTCAGCTATCATATCGCTTACGCCGTTTTTCTTTGTAGCTTCAACTGTTACAGGTATTGTAGCTGCTGATGACTGTGTACCTATAGCTGTGAAGTATGCAGGTACCATATTCTTTATAAGACCGAATGGGTTCTTCTTAGCAGCAGCACCTGCTACAGTGTACTGGAAAACAATTATAATAAGGTGCATTATAATTATAATTGCAAATACTTTAATGAATACTGACATTATTTCAACTACTGTTCCGGCATATGTCATGTTAGCAAATATACCATAAACATGTATTGGTAAAAGCGGAATTATAATATTAGATACAAGCTTTACAATAATGTCTTGGAAACCGTTAAATACGTCTTTAAGAACTTTGCATCTTGTAACAGCAATTCCAAGGCCCATTATAAATGATATAAGAAGGGCACTCATTACTTCCATAATAGCAGGCATTTCTATTGTAAAGTAACCTGAAAGCATTGTTTCTTCGGCATTTGCTGCATTATCAAGAACTATAGAACCTACTTTAAGGAAAGATGGGAATATAGTTGTGTCTACAACGAAAGCAAATGAACCAGCTATTATAGTTGATACGTAAGCTACTAATGCAGTAAGAGCAAGGGTTTTGCCGGCGCCTTCACCTAAATCTGCAATACCAGGCACAACAAAGCCGACTATTATAAGAGGTATTGAGAAGTTAAGGAAGTTACCGAAAATGCTGTTGAATGTTGCTCCAAGGCGAACTATTACAGGAAAATCATAAGATTTTGAAATGCTTCCTATAATAATACCAAGTATGATAGCAATTATAAGCCGTGGGAGCAGGCCTAATTTGAATTTTTTCTTCTCGTTTTCCATAATTATTCGCTTACGGAATGTATATTCCGAAGCTTTCCCTCCTTTATAAGTTATTATATTTTTATTATTGCATTACTTACTTTTTAATAACCTTTCATAACTTAATTTCTAATTAATTTGTTACTTTATAAGCTCATAGCCCTTTGCTGTAAGAGCGTTTTCTATTTGCTCAACATGTTCTCTGTTTCTTGTTTCAAGAACCATTGTAACAACGCAGTTTGTAATATCTGACAGCTTTGCTTCACGTGAGTGGTTAACTCTAACTATATTTGCGCCAGTTTCTGATACTATCTGAAGCAGATTTATAAGCTGACCAGGTTTATCAACAACCTTTGTTGTAATTTCGCAAGTTCTTCCTGATTTTGAAAGACCTTTTGTAATTATTCTTGAAAGCATTGTAACGTCGATATTACCGCCTGAAACTACGCATACTGTCTTTTTGCCTTCTGTAGGAACTTTTCCGAACATTACAGCTGCTACTGAAACGGCTCCTGCGCCTTCAGAAACAGTTTTCTGATTTTCCATAAGGCTTAATATAGCGGATGCAATTTCGTCTTCAGTTACAGTAACTATTTCATCTACATATTTAGAGCAGATTTCAAATGTAAGGTCGCCTGGTTTTTTAACTGCTATACCGTCTGCTATTGTAGAAACAGAAGCAAGCTCTGTAGGTTCGCCATTCTTTCTTGATACATACATACTTGGAGCACCGGCTGCCTGAACACCTATAACTTTACATTCTGGTTTAATGGCCTTTATAGCATAAGCAACACCGCTTATAAGTCCGCCGCCGCCTATAGGAACTACAACTGTATCTACATCAGGAAGCTGATAAAGTATTTCAAGGCCTATTGTTCCCTGTCCGGCTATAACTCTTTCATCATTAAAAGGATGAGCGAATGTATATCCGTGTTCTTTTGTAAGCTCAACAGCTTTTGCATAGGCATCATCGTAAACTCCTGGAACAAGCACTACTTCGGCGCCGTAGCCTTTTGTAGCTTCTACCTTTGCTAAAGGTGCTCCGGCAGGCATGCAGATTATTGATTTTATGCCGCTCATTGTAGCTGATAAAGCAACACCCTGTGCGTGATTTCCGGCTGAGCAGGCAATAACGCCTTTTGATTTTTCTTCAGGTGTAAGGCTATGTATCTTATAATAAGCACCTCTTAATTTGAAAGAGCCTGTAAGCTGAAGGTTTTCTGATTTGATATAAACTCCCTCGCCAATTTTCGGAGCTGGAGAAAGTGGAGTTGTTCTTGCTACATCCTGCAATACTCTTTTAGCATCATAAATCATTTCAAGTGAAATCAATGTAAGCGCCTCCTGTTAAAATTTAGATAATTGGGTTTGGTCTTAATTAATACAAATGGGCTAAAAGCCTATAGTTACATAAGACTTTCTTGATTTAGTTTGATTATACTATGTTTATTTATTTTAGTAAATGTACTTTTTTACTAAAAGTTTACCGTAGAAGAACGATTTATAATAAAAATGCGTAAATGTACGTGATATATGGACATTAGAGTGCTGTTTAAAAATTCTATAGGTAATATAATTAAACATTGGCTTTTGCAAAACAGCTTTTTTAGCATTAATAGCTAAACGGCATTTTATATTATGCGTAAAAAAGGAATTATTAAAGAAGAATTAGAATTTTTAGATATATAAAGCATAATTTGTTATTTGATTGACAATATTTTAGCTATTTTTACACATAAACACAAATTTATAATATAATTTGACTTTAAAAAAATATTGTACTTTTTGCTCATACATGGTTTTTAACTTATATTTTTTTAAGATTTCTCAAGTTTTATGAGTAATATTTACTTTTAGTGGAAAAATAAACAGACAAACAGCTAAGTATTAATTTTTAATGAGTACTTCGTTATATTATAATGTAGAAATATTTTTATGCATCTTTTGTATAAAACAGGTAAAATATTTATAAATTATCTTGACATTTAATTTGTAAAATGATAAACTTTTACGGTGTCTGAAATCAGGCGTTATTGTAATGCCAGATTTTAAGGAACTAATTAAATTGCGTAGGCAGAATGTATTAATTTTGTGAGGAGGTGCACTTAATGCCAACATTTAATCAGTTAGTAAGAAAGGGCAGACAGACTCTTGAGAAAAAGTCAACTGCTCCAGCTCTTCAGAAAGGTCTTAACTCTCTTAAGAAGAAAACAACAGATATTTCTTCTCCACAGAGAAGAGGCGTTTGCACAGCAGTTAAAACTGCTACACCTAAAAAGCCTAACTCTGCTTTAAGAAAGATTGCCAGAGTAAGACTTACAAACGGCATCGAGGTTACAGCTTATATCCCTGGTGAAGGTCACAACCTTCAGGAGCACTCTGTTGTTCTTATCAGAGGCGGAAGAGTTAAAGACTTACCTGGTGTTCGTTACCATATCATCCGTGGTACACTCGATACTGCAGGTGTTGCTAACAGAATGCAGGCCCGTTCCAAATACGGCGCTAAACGTCCTAAAAAGAAATAATTAAAATTTAAGTAGTGCCTTGTACGAATTAATATACATCTGCTAAAGCGTGGTATAAATGTAGTGTAAGGCATGAAACGCGTATATTTAGTATACACGAGTACCTATGATTTAACTATATTAAGGAGGGAAGAATCGTGCCAAGAAAAGGTCATGTAACTAAAAGAGAGGTTTTACCGGACCCTTTATATAAAAGCAAAAATGTAACAAAGCTTATAAACAGCATTATGCTTGACGGTAAAAAAGGCGTTGCACAGAAAATTGTTTACGGCGCATTCGATAAAGTTGCTGAGAAAACAGGAAAGGATCCTATTGAGGCTTTCGAAGAGGCTATGAACAATATCATGCCTGTACTTGAGGTTAAAGCTCGCCGTGTTGGTGGTGCTACTTATCAGGTACCTATGGAAATCAGACCTGACAGAAGACGTACACTTGGTCTTAGATGGCTTACTGTTTACAGCAGAAAACGCGGTGAAAAGACTATGGTAGACCGTCTTGCAGGCGAAATTATGGATGCTCTTAACAATGCTGGTGGAGCATGCAAGAAGAAAGAAGAAACTCATAAGATGGCTGAAGCTAACAAAGCTTTCTCACATTACAAATGGTAATTGTGTAAAACATCTTATTTTTAATAAAGCATTCCTTTTTTGGGAATACTGTAAGATGAAATTTGAACTTTTGCCTTCCGGTTTTATGCCGGAAGGCGTAAAGTATTTACGGTAATTTAAAATAAGCAGGAGGAGGAGTAATTTTGGCAGCAGGTAGAGAATTTACTTTGGAAAATACCAGAAACATTGGTATTATGGCGCATATCGATGCCGGAAAAACTACCCTCACTGAGCGTATCCTTTACTATACAGGCCGTAACTATAAAATAGGTGATACCCACGAAGGTACAGCAACTATGGACTGGATGGAACAGGAGCAGGAAAGAGGTATTACAATTACTTCCGCTGCTACAACAGCTCATTGGAAGGGTAACAGAATAAATATCATCGATACACCAGGTCACGTTGACTTTACAGTAGAAGTTGAGCGTTCACTCCGTGTTCTTGACGGTTCAGTGTGCGTACTTGACGCTAAAGGCGGTGTTGAGCCACAGACTGAAACAGTTTGGAGACAGGCAGATAACTACAACGTACCTCGTATGATTTTCGTTAATAAAATGGATATCATGGGTGCTGACTTCTATAACTCAATGAAGTCAATCAGAGAAAGACTTGGTTGCCATCCGGTAGCAGTTCAGCTTCCTATCGGCGCTGAAGCTTTCTTCAAAGGTATAATCGACCTTATGGAGATGAAAGCTTACATTTATAACAACGACCTTGGTACAGATATCTCAGTAGAGGATATCCCTGAGGATATGATTGACCAGGCTAACGAATACAGAGAGACATTAGTTGAGGATATTGCCGAGACTGATGAGGAGCTTATGGAAAAATATCTCGGCGGTGAGGAAATCACAATCGACGAGCTTAAAAAAGCTCTTAGAAAAGCTTGTATCTCATGCGAGCTTATGCCTGTATTCTGCGGTACTGCATATAGAAACAAAGGTGTTCAGAAACTTCTTGACGGTGTTATTGATTACATGCCAGCACCTACAGACATTGAGTCAATTAAAGGTATTGACCCTGTTACAGGTGAGGAAGTTGCTAGACATTCTTCAGATACAGAGCCTTTCGCAGCTCTTGCTTTCAAGATTATGAACGACCCATTCGTTGGTAAGCTTGCATTCTTCAGAGTTTACTCAGGTACTTGCGAAGCAGGTTCTTATGTTTACAACTCAGTAAAAGGCAAGAAAGAGCGTTTCGGACGTATCCTTCTTATGCACGCTAACCACAGAGAGGAAATCGACAAGGTTTACGCTGGTGATATAGCTGCTGCTGTAGGATTTAAGTTTACTACAACAGGTGATACAATCTGTGATGAAAACCATGAAGTAATTCTTGAGTCAATGGTATTCCCAGAGCCAGTTATTTCTGTTGCTATTGAGCCTAAGACAAAAGCAGGCAGAGATAAAATGGGTATTGCACTTGCTAAGCTTGCTGAAGAAGACCCTACATTCAAGACTCATACAGACCAGGAAACAGGCGATACAATTATTTCCGGTATGGGTGAGCTTCACCTTGAAATCATTGTTGACCGTCTTTTAAGAGAATTCCATGTTGAGGCTAACGTTGGTGCTCCTCAGGTTGCATACAGAGAAACATTCCGCAAAGCTGTTGACGTTGAAGGTAAATTCGTTCGTCAGTCAGGTGGTCGTGGACAGTATGGTCATTGTAAAGTTAAATTTACACCTATTGGAACAGATGCTGAGCACAACTACGAGTTTATAAACAGCGTTGTTGGTGGTGCTATTCCTAAGGAATACATCCCTGCTATCGACAAAGGTATTCAGGAAGCTATGCAGAGCGGTATTCTTGGCGGTTACCCAGTTCTTGGTGTTAAGGCTGAAGTATACGACGGTTCTTACCATGATGTAGACTCATCTGAAATGGCTTACCAGATTGCTGGTTCTATGGCATTTAAAGAAGCTATGAAGAAAGGTGACGCTGTACTTCTTGAGCCTATAATGAAAGTTACTGTTACTGTACCTGAAGAGTACATGGGCGATGTTATTGGTGACATTAACTCACGCCGTGGACGTATTGAAGGTATGGACGACAGAAATGGTGCTAAGATTATCCATTCTTATGTTCCACTTGCTGAAATGTTCGGTTACTCAACAGACCTTCGTTCAAGAACACAGGGCCGTGGTAACTACGTAATGGAAGTTGACCATTATGAGCCATGTCCAAAGAACATTCAGGAGAAAGTTCTTGCTGGCAGAAAAACAGCTGAATAATAATTAACCCATGATAATACTGGAAAAAAGGGTATTGCAAAAGGGTATTTTATTTAATATAATTAGTTTGATAGTATCTGCCGTTTTGGCAGGTCTTTAAGCGAATAACGCATATTTAAAGGAGGACTTTTAAAATGGCAAAGGCAAAATTTGAAAGAACCAAACCACACGTTAATATCGGTACAATTGGTCACGTTGACCATGGTAAGACAACATTAACAGCTGCTATCACAAAGACACTTCATGAGAGATTAGGTCTTGGTGAAGCTGTAGCTTTCGACAATATCGACAAGGCTCCAGAAGAAAGAGAAAGAGGTATCACAATTTCTACAGCTCACGTTGAGTATGAAACTGAGAAGAGACATTACGCTCACGTTGACTGCCCAGGCCATGCTGACTACGTTAAGAACATGATTACTGGTGCTGCTCAGATGGACGGCGCTATCCTTGTTGTTGCTGCAACAGATGGCCCTATGGCTCAGACAAGAGAGCACATCCTTCTTTCAAGACAGGTTGGCGTTCCTTACATCGTTGTATTCATGAACAAATGCGATATGGTTGACGATGAAGAACTTCTTGACCTTGTTGAAATGGAAATCAGAGAGCTTCTTAACGAGTATGAATTCCCAGGTGATGATATTCCTATCATCAGAGGTTCAGCTTACCAGGCTCTTCAGGATCCAAACAGCAAATGGGGCGATGCTATCCTTGAGCTTATGCACACAATCGATGACTACATTCCTGAGCCACAGAGAGATGTAGATAAGCCATTCATCATGCCAGTTGAGGACGTATTCACAATCACAGGCCGTGGTACTGTTGCAACAGGTAGAGTTGAAAGCGGTATGCTTAAAGTATCTGACGAGGTTGAAATCGTTGGTCTTACACACGAGAAGAAGAAAGTTGTTGTTACAGGCGTTGAAATGTTCAGAAAGATGCTTGACTTCGCTGAAGCTGGCGATAACATCGGTGTACTTCTTCGTGGTGTTCAGAGAACAGAAATCCAGAGAGGACAGGTTCTCGCTCATCCTGGTACAATCACACCTCATACAAAATTCAAAGCTCAGGTTTACGTATTAAGCAAAGAAGAAGGTGGACGTCATACTCCATTCTTCAACAACTATCGTCCACAGTTCTACTTC
>JAHZEA010000017.1 GCA_019422065.1 Lachnospiraceae bacterium
ACGGCTGTCAAAACCGGCTTCTTCCAAAGACTGAGTCAATTCATCTTTTGAAAGGCCAAAGTTTCCTAAATTGTATAATCCGTTTAAAAGTGTTTTACGCCTTTGGCCAAAAGCGCATTTTACAATTTTAAACATAAGAGCCTCGTTTTTAACGCTTACTTCGCTTTCTTTAAGTGTAAGTGTTATAACGGCACTGTCCACATTAGGCTTTGGCATAAAGCATGAAGGAGGCACTATAAAATCGGTATGTGCATTACAGTAAAACTGAACAGCTACAGAAAGAGCGCCGTAATCTTTTGTTCCCGGCTTTGCCTGCATGCGGTCAGCTACTTCTTTCTGTACCATAACTGTCATACTCTCAATATCGGCGTGTTTTTCCAAAAGCTCCATAATAATTGGTGTTGTAATGTAGTACGGCAGGTTTGCCGCAAGCTTTGCTTTTCTGCCGCCGCCATAAGTTTTTATTATATCATTTAAATCAAGCTTAAGAACATCGCTGTTTATAACGTGTATGTTGTCGTAGCCTGAGAGTGTATCCTCTAATATAGGCAGAAGGTTTTTGTCTATTTCAATAGCGCATACTGTTTTAGCGCTGTCGCCTAAAAACTGGGTAAGACTGCCTATTCCCGGGCCTATTTCAAGCACAAAATCGTCTTTTGTAATGCCGGAGGCTAAAACTATGTTTTTAAGCACGTTTTGGTCTACAAGAAAGTTCTGACCAAAATTCTTTTTAAAATAAAAACCGTATTTTTCAATTATTTCTTTTGTTTTTAAAGGTGTTGATATTTTCTCACGCATTTTTTTATCCTATTCCTATAGCATTTAAAAGGCCGAATGACAGTATAGATACAATTATGCCTGCCGTAAATACTCCGGCGGCTATTGTTAAAAATGCCTTTTTAATGTCCATGTGCAAAAGTGATGCCGCAAGTGCGCCTGTCCAGCCGCCTGTTCCCGGAAGGGGTATAGCAACAAAAATATAAAGTCCCCAATAGCCGTATTTCTGTATTTTATCGCTTTTAGCCATTGTTTTGTCTTCAAGTTTATAAACAATATTTTTCATAGGTGTTTTTTTAAGAAGCTCAAATATTTTGCGTATAAGCAGAAGTATAAACGGAATAGGTATTATATTGCCTAAAAAAGCTATTACAAATGCCGGCAAAAGGTCTACACCTATTGCGTAACCGGCTAATATTCCGCCTCTGAGCTCAACAATTGGAAAAAGAGAAACTATAAAAACTATAAGTTCTTTGGAAATTTTCCCTTGAAGGGCATTAATAAAAAAATCAAGTATTGTCTGCAATTATCTATCCTCTTTTCATTGTTTTTTATCTGATTAATTATAATTATGAAACTGTATTTTTGTCAACGGGTATATTACGGGCTAAAGCGCATATATTTTTAACATGGTACTTTTGCGTAATTTTACATCTGTTACAGGAGGAGAAATATATGGATACTGAAAAAGGGAAAAGCGTTGTTTCATTAAGAGGCGGCACTCTTGCGGTTTATTTGAATACAGGTGCGGAAATATCTCAGGCAAGAATTATAGGCAGAAACTTAAAGCCTGCATGGCAGGTATACATAATATTAAATAATAACGGACAAAACGAGTATGTAAGCATTGGACAGGCAGACAAAAAAGTTATTGGGTTTAATACAAAAAAAATAAACGGCGGCGGGTCAAAAGAAATATGCGGCGCGGCAGTTGGTTTATATGGCAGGCGCGAGTTTTACGAAGGCTTTGTTGAGGGTTTTAAAGAAAAGGCTCAAAGCAGAAAAGAAGCAAAAAACGACAATAGCTCTAAAATTTATGAAAGCCCAAATATGCCTTTAGCCAATAAAACAGATGTTGAAAAACTGTCTGATGAAAAATCAATGACAGAGAAAAATAAAACTGAGAATAAGTCAGACGAAAACAGCATATTAGCTGCTGCGGATACAACCTATAATTTAACCAAAACTGAAAAAAATAATGAGCTTATTGAAAGTGCGGAACAAACCGAAAAATCATCAGATACCCAATTTGAAAAAGTGGATGATTCCGCCATTTACAAGGAATATACCGCACTTAAAGAAGAAACAAGAGCCCATGATACATTTAAAAAAGTAGTTGAAAATTTTAAAACTCAAATGAATGAGCTTGAAAAAGCTGGTGTTATTACACCGGAGGAAATGGCTAAAATTACAGGAAATAATGAGGAAAACTCATTAAAAACCAATAATGATACATGTAATACAGAAGATGTTGAAAATAACGAAAAAACGGAAAAAGAGGAAAAAGCAGAAAAAATAGAAACCCAAAACAGTGAGCAGAGTGACAAAAAAACGGAAGAAAACAACAATGAAAACAAAGAAAACTCTGAAAAAAATACAGACTCTGAAAAAACTGACAAATACGGTATTGATTATCTTTTTAGCCACAACGAAAAGCTTTACCCGTTTAAAGAAAGCCCGTATGACTGGGTAAGGGTATGTATGGATGAAATCTGGCTTCTGCCTGTTGACAAGCATGAAATACTTAATCCTTTTGTAATGCTCTCAGATTTAAAATACAGCCACTTAATGCTGGGACGGAGCATTGACAAAAAGGTAATAGTTTTGGCTGTACCTGAAAAATTCAGACGGGAAGACATAAAAAGTGCAGCGTCATTTGGTTTTAAAGATTTTTGGCGCTGTGGGGAGCAGCAGGGCAGAGGCGTTTTTGGCTACTGGATTAAAAAATTGATTTAACTTTCTCTTGTGCTAAGCCTTTTTGGGTAGTATTATTGTAATATCGCGTATAAAAAGTAATATACAGCGCTTTAAAGATACTGCCGGAGGAGATTAAATAATATGAGAGTAAGAAAAAAAGCGTGGACTGTAGCCGAATATGATAATAACCCACACCTTATACATAACCCAACTGAGCATAAAGGAAAGTGGAAAGAGCTTTTTAAAAATGACAATCCTATTTATCTTGAGATAGGCTGCGGAAAAGGCCGCTTTATTTCGCAGAATGCACAGAAGTTTAAAGATATAAACTTTATAGGTGTTGAAAGACAGTCCACAATAGTAGCTACTGCCGCAAGAAACGTAGGGCCGGAAGCGGAAAATGTTTTCCTTATTCATGGCGATGTTGAAAACCTCCTTGATTTTTTTGAGCCGGGAGAAATAAAAAGGCTTTACATTAATTTTTGCGACCCATGGCCTAAAAAGAAATGGTATAAAAGACGTCTTACTTACAGACAGTTTCTTGATAAGTACAGAGAGCTTTTTGGCGGAAAAGGCGAGATATTCTTTAAAACAGACAACAGAATACTTTTTGAGTTCTCGCTTAATGAGTTCTGTGCTAATGACTGGAAGCTTTCTAATATAAGTCTTGACCTGCACAACAGCGATTATGAGGATAATATAATGACTGAGTATGAGGAAAAATTCTCAAGCAAAGGTTTTCCTATATACAGGCTTGAAGCAAGGTGCGGCGACAAATAAGAAATTAAAACAAATAAAAATCAATATAAAACGGTGTTTTCCCAAACATAGGGAAAGCACCGTTTTTGATTTTGGTTATTAATGTTTTTTCCAAACGGAAGGCGTAAAGAGCAAAAGCATAGGGAATATTTCAAGTCGTCCCGCAAGCATATCAAATATAAGCACTATTTTTGAAAGCGGCGAGAACATAGAAAAGTTTCCTGTAGGGCCTACCAGCTCAAGACCTGGGCCTATATTGTTAAATGTAGCGGCTACAGCCGTAAATGTTGTTATAAGGTCAAAGTTATCAAGGCTTACTATAATAACGGACACTACATATATAAATACATACGCAATTAAAAATATCATTGCCGAGTTTAGTACAGAGCGCTCAACCGGCTTTCCGTCTATATTTATTACTTTAACACTTCGCGGATGGGTAAGGGATGAAAGCTCTTTAAGTGTAGATTTAACGTATATTATTAATCTTGATATTTTAATTCCGCCGCCTGTAGAACCGGCACATGCGCCTGAAAACATTATAATTACAAGCAGTATTCTGGATAATTCAGGCCATTTATTAAAGTCAACTGTAGAATAGCCTGTTGTTGTCATTACTGAAGAAACGGCAAAAGTTGACTCGTAAAGATTTTCAATAAAGCTTCCGCTTACACTTGTTACATTAAAGGCTATAACAAGGGAAACAAAGGCGAATATAGCAAAGTACCACCATACTTCAGACATCCTAAAGGCGTCTTTAAACTTGCGCATTACAATTAAAAAGTAAAAACTGAAGTTAACGCCGAAAAGAAGCATAAATATTGTAACAATTGTTTTTATAGGCCGTGAATAACTGCCTAAAGACGTATTAAGTATGCCAAAACCACCTGTACCGGCTGTACCCATAGATATACACACGGCGTCAAATACCGGCATTTTGAATATTAAAAGCAGTACTATTTCAACAATGGTCATTATAAAGTAAATGGCATAAAGATAAAAAGCCGTTTTTCTAAGCTTAGGCACAAGCTTGCCTACAGACGGCCCCGGGCTTTCTGCTTTCATAAGGTGCATGTTTTCTCCGCCGGCTAAAGGCAAAACAGCAAGTATAAATACAAGCACACCCATACCGCCTATCCAGTGGGTAAAGCTTCGCCAAAAGAGCATTCCGTGGGAGAGTGCCTCAACATCCGTAAGTATGGAAGCACCTGTAGTTGTAAAGCCGGATATTGTCTCAAAAAGCGCGTCTATATAAGACGGTATATAACCGCTTAAATAAAAAGGCAAAGCGCCTATAAGGCTTATTATAATCCAGCTTAAAGCAACTGTTATATACCCTTCACGGGCATAGAATTTTTTGTTTTCAGGCTTAATGCCGCCAAGAAATACACCAAGCACAACACATATAGCAAAGCAGACCAAAAAATATTTGGCATCGCTTTCGCCGTAAAGCATGGCAACCAAAAATGGCGGTATCATAAAAGCGGCGCTGAAATCGATTACAAACCCCAATGTGTAAAAAATAATAGCATAATTCATAATCCTGTCCGTCAATCCTTTATTATATCTCGTATATTATTTAATCCAAGTTTTGTTGTAACTATTACAACTGAGTCACCTTTTAATATAACGTCCTTACCTGAAGGTGTTATAATACGACCGTTTCTGTTAATACAGCATATAAGAAGGTTTTCTTTAAGGTTAAGGTTCATAAGAGGCGTATTAGTAACGGCACTGTCTTCGCGCACAATAAACTCAAGGGCCTCAACACGGTTATCCATCATACGGTAGAGGGTTTCCATGTTTCCTTCTGATGAATTCTGCATTGAACGCACATATCTTATAATACCTTCAGCTGTTATATTTTTAGGGCATATTATACTGCCTATAGGCATGTCGGATATAACTTCCTCAAAGTCAATTTTATTTATTTTTGTTATTATTTTAGCTGATGAAATTTTATTTGCGTACAAAGAGAGCATTATGTTTTCCTCATCAAGGTTGGTAAGGGAAACAAAGGCGTCGGTGTTTTTAATGCCTTCCTCATCTAATACACCTCTGTTTGAGGCATCGCCGCATATAATCATGGCTTCCGGCAAAAGGGCACTTAACTCCTCGCACCGGCTTTGTTTCTGCTCAATTATTTTTACGTTAATTCTTGATTTAATAAGTGTTTCGGCAAGGTAATAAGCTATTGTGCTTCCGCCTACTATTAAAACGTCTTTTATAGGCCGTGTTTTAATACCTATAGACGAGAAGAACTTAAATATTTTGTTAAGCGGTACAATAACCGATACTATATCGCCTTCGCGCAGAACGGTATTTCCGTCTGGTATAATAATGCTTTTATCGTATCTTTGAACAACACATAAAAGACAGTCTTTTAAAAGAGCGTTGTCGGAAACCTTTATGTTAAGTATAGGCGAACCATTAGGTACTCTAAATTTAATAAGGTTTACACGGCCTCTTGCAAAAGTATCTATCTCCATAGCGGAAGGTATTTGAATAAGGTGCACTATTTCCATAGCCGCAGCGCGCTCAGGATTAATTGACATTGAAAGCCCAAGTTCTTCCTTAATGAAGTTAATTTCTTTGGAATACTCCGGGTTACGCACTCTAGCTATTGTATGGCAGTTGCCGGCTTTTTTTGCTATAAGGCAGCTTAAAAGATTTATTTCGTCGTGGTCGGTAACGGCTATAAGCAAGTCTGAGTCCTGTATGCCGGCTTCCATTTGTGTGCGGTAGCTGGTGCCGTTGCCTGTTATTGCCTGAATGTCAAGCTGACTTATGGCATACTGCATTCTGTTTTCGTTTAAATCAATTACCGTAAGGTCGTGGCCTTCATTGTTAAGCTGGTCGGCAAGAACATAGCCTACTTTTCCAAAGCCAACAACTATTATTTTCATTTCAGTTAAACCTCCGCATCAAAATCAATTATAAAATTTACCATAATAAATTACGTTAATTAAATTATGTTATAAAATTCCAATTATAGTATAGATATTATCTTAAATAATTACAATAAAAACTTTAGCTCTTAATGCATTAAATATTTGTTTAATAAATCAACATAAAATTATAGATATGATGTTTTTTAAACATAATATTTGTCTGTCTGCTTGAAAAAAATGTTTTATTATAGTATTATTGTTTTAATCTGTATGAGGAGGAGTTGTTTATGGTTAAGAAAAACCGTGTACTGTCGGAAAATGTTGCCGATGAGATACTTTCCATGATTAATGTGGAGAAAAGATTTCTTCCGGGGTCAAGACTGCCTAATGAAACGGATTTTTCGTCTGAATTAAACGTAAGCAGAACCACATTCAGGGAAGCAGTTAGAATGCTTGTTGACAGAGGCGTTCTTGTTATAAAACGCGGCAATGGTACATTTGTAAACGAAAACTATGACATAAATGATGACTTTGGTATTGTAAGCTGTGCCAAAAAAGGCATTGCAGAAAGAGATTTAAACGAAATACGGCTTTTTATAGAGCCCGAGGCGGCATATCTTGCCGCTATACGTGCTACGGAAAGCGAAATAAAACGCATGTGTACTTTCTGCGAAAACCTTGATAATGTACTTAAAAACGGAAGTAAGTCAGACAGGCAAAAGGCAGAGCAGAAATTCCATCTTTCAATAGCCAATTCTGTTCATAACGATTTTATGGACAGGCTTATGCCGGTACTTTTTACTGCTATAGGCCAAACAATGCTTGTATTGTGCAAAGACGATAAATTCTGCCGTGAAGGCGCTGAGGACCATAAGGCTATAGTGGAAAGAATAAAAAGACGTGATGCCGACGGTGCCAGAACAATAATGAGATTTCATATATTAAGAGGAATAATGATATTAGAGCAGGAAAAAGAAAAGGGAAATAATTGATTTGTAAAAACACGCTGAAAAACAATTTGTTTTTAACGTGTTTTTTGTTTGCTTTTTTATACAATTTTAAGTTGACAGAATATGGAAAAAATGTATAATAAAGACATAGTATTAATTATAAAAAACAGATGTCTTATTATAACTTAAAATACTATGTATTAAATACCTCTTCCCATTATATTAATTTAATTTTGCCCCACCCACACTCCCTGATTCATATAAGGTTTTGTGTGACAAAAAACCCGATTTTAAATCGGGTTTTTTTACGTCTGCAAATAAATTTTAAATATATTAATTAAATAAAAAAACAGCAGGCAATAATAAATTAAAACCTGCTGTTTAAAATAAAAGAAGGATATAGACAATGCTTATTTTAAGTTATATTTATTTGATAAATTAAGTTATAAAAATATATTTTATCAATCTATAATTTTTCCGTCAGTGGAAATTGTAACTACACTCCAAGGTATAAACTTTCCGCTGTCCATTAATGCTTTTTTAACTGCGTTTTCAATTCCGCCGCAGCATGGAACTTCCATTCTTACTATTTTTACGCTTTTAATGTCGTTCTGTTTTATTATTTCTGTAAGCTTTTCGGAATAATCCACCATGTCAAGCTTAGGGCAGCCTATGAGTGTTATATGTCCTTTTATAAAATCATTATGGAAAGAGCCATAAGCAAAAGCTGTGCAGTCGGCAGCAACAAGCAGCTTACAGCCGTCAAAATAAGGGGCTTTTACTGGAGCCAATTTAATCTGAACAGGCCACTGGCTAAGCTGGCTTTCACAAGAAGATATATTTTGGTTTGCGCTTGGGGCATTGCTCTGATTGTGATTTATAACTTTACTCATTGAGCCCGGGCAGGAGTGGAAAGCTGAAGCTTTATGCGCCAAGTGCTCTTTAACCGCCTCCTCGTTGTAAGAAGCAGCCTCGCGTTCCTCAAAGGATATGGCTCCTGTAGGACAGGCAGGAAGGCAGTCGCCAAGGCCATCACAGTAATCTTCTCTAAGTAAAACGGCTTTTCCGTTTACCATTCCTATGGCGCCTTCATGGCAGGCATTGGCACATGCGCCGCAGCCGTTGCATTTTTCTGTGTCTATTTTAATTATTTTTCTTATCATAAGGAACCTCCGTTATTCGATATTATCAAATGTAATTGCTTTTATGGTTATAGTATAGTAAAATAAATATAAAGAGTATGTTGCATTTACAACGGAAGTGAATTTTTTTGGATGAATATATTGGAATTATACAAAAAACGCCGCTTTTTAAAACCATGAGCGCTGAAGAAACTAAAAAAGCTGTTGAGTATTTAAAGGGCAGAGTGCTGGACTACAAAAAAGGTACTTATATTTTTCAGCGCAGCGAAAAAATAAAAAACATAGGCCTTGTTATAAAGGGCGAGGCCCGTGTTGAAAGAGAGGACTATTACGGCAACAGAAGCATTATAGCTTCTATTAGTCAGGGCGATATATTCGGTGAGGTTTATGCCTGTTTAGAAAATACAAGCCTTGGAGTAAACGTACTTGCCGTTAAAGACTCAAAAATATTAATGCTTAATATGGATAAAGCAGAGCTGGAAAAAGGCTTTAATCAGGAGTTTTACGCTCATATTATTCAAAACCTTATATCCATACTGGCATTTAAAGCTTATTCACTTAACAGAAAAATAGAGCACATAACAAAGCGCAGCACAAGGGAAAAACTGCTTTCTTTTTTTTCGGAACAGGCGGTACTATCCCAAAGCCCAAGCTTTGATATTAATTTTAACCGTCAGGAGCTGGCCGATTATCTGTGTGTAGACAGAAGCGCTATGTCTTTGGAGCTGAGCAAAATGAGCAAAGACGGTATTATTGCTTATAATAAAAATCATTTTGAACTGCTTAAACATTCTTGAAGTTAAATAAATTAATGTTATAATCGACTTAGAGTTAAATAAATTAATGCCGTAACCGTTTTATGGCAAATTATCAAAGAGAGGTGTAATTTATGAAAGAGCTTCTTGTGGTAGTTGACATGCAGAATGATTTTATCAATGGTTCCTTGGGAACAAAAGAGGCACAGGATATAGTAAAGCCTGTGTGTCAAAAAATTAAGGATTTCCAAGGCGATGTAATTTACACAAGAGATACTCATGGAGAGAATTACCTTAATACCCAAGAGGGTAAAAACCTGCCTGTAATTCACTGTGTTAAAGATACTTACGGCTGGCAGATAAATGATGAGGTTTATTCGGCAGGTGAAGGAAAAACGCTTTGTGTTGTGGACAAGCCTGTTTTCGGCAGTGTTGAGCTTTCGGAAATAGCGTCTATAGGCAGATACGAAAAAATTACTCTTATTGGTGTATGCACCGATATTTGCGTTGTATCAAACGCTATTTTGCTTAAAACAAAACTTAGAGAAGTGCCTGTAGCTGTAATTGAGAGCTTATGCGCCGGAGTGACTCCTCAGAGCCATAAAAGCGCTATTGAGACTATGAAAATGTGTCAGGTTATAATTGAATAACCGGCATTTTAATTTTTTTTACAATAAGGGGAGGCATATTTATGAAATTAAAAAGAATTTCGGCAATTTTAGCAGCATCAGTTATTGCATTGTCATTTGCAGGCTGTTCTTCGGGCGGTGATTCATCTGGCTCTGCGTCAGCTTCAGCATCAGGCTCAACAGGTGAAGCAACAGGTGAAAAAACAAAGCTTTATGTTGTAAACTGGAAGGACTATGGCTCAGATGACCAAGAGTTTATGAAGGAGTTTGAGGAAACATATAACTGCGAAATAGTAAATACTTATATGTCAAGTGAAGAAGAACTTCTTACTAAGCTCAGAACATCAAAAGCAGGAGAAATTGACGTTTGTCTGCCAAACTGCACAATACTTCCTGCCGCTATTGAGGATGGACTTCTTGAGCAGATAGACACATCTAAGCTGGAAAACTTTGATTCGCTTTTTGAAAGGTTTAAAACACAGGAAGAATGTTTTGACGGGGACAAAATGTATGCAGTGCCTTTTGTTTGGGGCTCAACAGCCATTGCTTACAACACAGATGATATTACAGAGCCGCCTACAAGCATGAGCTGTCTTTTTGACGAGCAGTACGCCGGCAAAATAGCTTTTAGAGATGACTATAACGACGCTGTTATGGCAGCGGCTATAGCTTTAGGTCAGGACCCTAACGCTCCAAGTGACCTTGATGCTATTAAAGAAAAACTTATTGAGCAGAAAGCACTTAACAGAACATACTGGAAGACAGGCGATGAGTTCTCTAAACTTTTCGCTGGCAAACAGATTTCACTTGGTCTTATGTGGTCAGGACAGGCAGCAGCTATGAAGCAGGAAGGCGAGCCAATAGCATTTACAGTACCTGAAGATGGCGCTATAGGCTGGGTTGATAACTGGGCAATTGCTGCAAACAGCGAAAACAAAGAAATGGCTTATAAATTTATTGATTGGATGATAAGCAAAGACTTCCAGTACAACTGGGCAGCATCCGGCGGTCCTGCACCTGTTAATCAGGAGGCAGCTGAGGCTATAGACCCTGAGTATGCAGCTTCTGCAGCTATGGACGAGGAGTCACTTAACAGACTTTACTTTATGCAGTACAGAACAGACGAAGTTAAAAACACATGGAATGACCTTTGGACAGATGTAAAGGCTGAGTAATTAAAATTTTGATACATAATAAAATATAATTTAATGCGGAAGAATAAAGAGCAAATGCTTTTAGTTCTTCCGCATTTTTATTTTTAACATAAATTTACCAAATACAATATTTCTTTGTGTTATAATAAACCATAAAAAGCTGGAAAGCTGAATAACTTAAATAAAAAAGTATTTTATTACTTATTTTTATTTATATACGTACTTTTTTACCTTAAATATATACATTGAAATTTCTTTGTGGTAATATATATAGCCGCATAACGTATTATTTTACGTTTTCTGTTATTTGTCGGCTTTAGTAAACGAGGTTTTATATATGGAAAATACTGATATTAAATTTACACATTTGCATGTGCATACACAGTACAGCCTTCTTGACGGCTCGGCTAAAATAGAGCCTCTTATTAAGCGTGTTAAGGATTTAGGCATGGACAGCATAGCTATAACAGACCATGGGGCAATGTATGGAGCCGTTGAGTTTTATAAAGCTGCTGTGGCCGAAGGCATAAAGCCTATTATAGGCTGTGAGGTTTATGTTTCGCCTAAAAGCCGTTTTGACAGGGAAACTACAACCGGTGCTAACTATTATCATCTTGTACTTTTGGCCGAAAATAATCAAGGGTATAAAAACCTTGTAAAGCTTGTGTCTTTTGGTTTTACAGAAGGCTTTTACTATAAGCCGAGAGTTGATATAGAGCTTTTGAAAAAATACCATGAAGGCATTATAGCTTCCAGCGCCTGCCTTGCAGGACAGGTAGCAAGGGATATTATAAATGTTTCTTACGAAAGAGCCAAAGAAACGGCATTGATGTATGATGAAATTTTTGGACGTGGAAACTTTTTCCTTGAGCTTCAGGACCATGGTATACGTGAACAAAAAATAGTAAATGAGGCACTTTTAAAAATAAGTGACGAAACAGGTATACCACTTATTTGCAGTAACGACAGCCATTATATATATAAAGAGGACGCCGAAAGCCATGATGTTTTGCTTTGCATACAGACAGGCAAAACTGTTTACGATGAAAACAGAATGCGTTATGAAGGCGGTCAGTTTTATGTTAAAAGTCCGCAGGAGATGTACGAGCTTTTTAAATACGCTCCTGAGGCCCTTGAAAATACTTACAAAATATCTCAAAGGTGTAACGTGGAATTTAAGTTCCACGACTTGAAATTACCTAAATTTGACGTTCCCGACGGAAAAACAGCCTCAGAGTATTTAAGAGAGCTGTGTTATGATGGTTTTAAAAAGAGATACCCAGATAACCCGGCAGAACTGCGCCAAAGACTGGAATACGAGCTGGGCACAATAGAGAAAATGGGTTATGTGGAGTACTTTCTTATAGTTTGGGATTTTATTCATTTTGCTAAGTCACAGGATATAATGGTAGGCCCGGGCAGAGGCTCTGCCGCCGGAAGCATTGTATCATATTGTCTTGACATAACAACAATAGACCCTGTAAAATATAACCTTATTTTTGAAAGATTCCTTAATCCGGAAAGAGTAAGCATGCCTGATATTGACGTTGACTTTTGTTTTGAAAGACGTCAGGAAGTTATTGACTATGTAATTAGAAAATACGGCGATGACCATGTGGCTCAGATTATAACATTTGGTACAATGGCGGCAAGGGCGGCCATTAAAGACGTAGGCAGGGCCCTTGCCATGCCTTATGCCGATGTAGACAGAATTTCAAAAATGATACCTACTGAGCTGGGAATTACAATAAATAAGGCCCTTACTATGAATCCGGAGCTTAAAGAGCTTTACGATACCGATAGTGATGTTGCAAAGCTTATTGATACCAGCATAAGCCTTGAGGGACTTCCAAGACACGCTTCTACCCATGCGGCAGGTGTTGTAATTTGCCGTGACCCTGTTGTGGAATATGTTCCCCTTTATTACAGCGACGGTGTTGTTTCAACACAGTACACAATGACGCTTCTTGAAGAACTGGGACTTCTTAAAATGGATTTCCTTGGACTTAGAACACTTACTGTTATTCAAAATGCATGCCGTGAAATAAAAAGAATACATGGTGTGGACATAGATTTACAGAATATGCCGGATAATGACCCTAAGGTTTACGAGCTTATTGCTCAAGGTAAAACAGAAGGCGTTTTTCAGTTAGAAAGTGCCGGAATGAAAGCCTTTATGAAAGAGCTTCAGCCCACAAGGCTTGAGGACCTTATAGCCGGTATTTCTCTTTACCGTCCGGGACCTATGGACTTTATACCAAAATATGTAAAAGGAAAAAAAGGTGCCGGAAGCATAACATATACACATCCGGCGTTAAAAGAAATTTTGGAGCCAACATATGGCTGTATAGTTTATCAGGAACAGGTTATGCAGATAGTTCGAGATTTAGCCGGCTACAGCTTGGGCAGAAGCGATTTGGTTCGCCGTGCCATGAGCAAGAAAAAAGCTTCTGTTATGGCCGAGGAACGCAAAAACTTTGTTTACGGCACAGATGACGGCACTGTTCCGGGATGTGTTAAAAATGGTATTCCGGCCGAAACTGCCGAAAAAATATTCGATGAAATGACGGACTTTGCAAAGTACGCATTTAACAAGAGTCATGCGGCATGTTACGCCGTTGTAGGCTATCAAACGGCATGGCTTAAAACTTACTACCCTGTTGAGTTTATGGCGGCTTTAATGACAAGCGTTATAGATTTTCCTAACAAAGTAAGCGAATACATTGAGGAATGCCGCAAAATGGGCATTAAGCTCCTTCCGCCGGACATAAACGAAGGTTTTGATAATTTCTCAGTTGATAACGGCGGTATACGTTTTGGTCTTGCGGCAATTAAAAGTGTAGGCAAAAGCCTTATAAATACTATTGTTGCAGAGCGTGAGAAAAACGGCGTTTATAAATCACTTACTGACTTTTTAACAAGACTCAGTGAAAAGGACTTAAACCGCAGAGCTATTGAAAACTTTATTAAAAGTGGTGCCTTTGACTCTTTCGGAGCAAAACGAAGCCAGTATATGGCTAATTTTAAGGCTATATTTGACGGCATAACCCAAAGAAAGAAAAATAATATAGACGGCCAGATGAGCTTGTTTTCAATGGGTGAAGAAAGTATTGAAGATACAGAGGATAATTTTGCCGATATGGATGAGTTCCCTGTTTCTGAAATACTCGCTATGGAAAAAGAAGTTTTGGGCATTTATATAAGCGGACACCCGCTTTCACAGTATGAGGATATACTTAAACGCAAGGTAAGCGTTACAAGCCGCGACTTTATAAAAGGCGATGACGACACATGCGTTGTAGGTGACGGCCAAAAGGTTATACTGGGCGGAATTGTAAATGCCAAAAAAATTAAATATACAAAAAACAATAAAATAATGGCATTTTTAACTGTTGAGGATATGTACGGCAGTGTAGAAACTGTTGTTTTTCCTAACGTATATACTATGTGCCAGAGCTTTATAAATGTTGGTGATGTGGTTATTGTAAAAGGCAAGGCCGATGTGCCTTCTGACAGTGACGCAAAGCTTATAGCCGAGGAAATTCGCCCTTTAACAGATGATGACAATGATGAGAATATAGAAATAACCGTGCCGGATAAATTATACTTAAAAGCCCAAAACATGGAAGTATTTTCCAAAGTTATTAAGCTTTTAAAGGAATTTCCGGGCGAAATACCGGTAATAATTAAAATAGACGAAACAGGGCAGGTAATGAAGGCGTCTAAAGATTGTTTTATATCAGAAGATGAAATGCTTTTAGACGGATTAAAGCTTATGCTTGGCGAGCCTAATGTAATAATGAGATATAAAAAAAGTAATATATCTGATAAAATATAACGGCTTTGGGCATAATGATTTTATAAAACAAGTATTTAACACTTTTATAAATTTGATAAAAACCATAAATTTTATATTAGGAGGCTTATATGAAGCGAACCAAAATTGTATGCACTCTCGGACCTACAACTAATACTGAGGAAAAGGTAAGAGAGCTGATAGAAAAGGGCATGGATGCCGCAAGAATTAATTTTTCACACGGTGATTACGAATCTCGTACCGTTCTTATAAATGCAGTTAAAAAAGTACGTCAGGAGCTTAATGTTCCTATTCCTCTTATACTTGATACAAAAGGGCCTGAAATTAGAATTAAAAAATTTAAAGATAATAAAAAGATTTATCTTGAATCTGGCAGCAGGTTTATACTCACAACAAGAGAAGTGGAAGGCAATGAAAGTATGGTAAGCGTTACATACCACAACCTTCCATTAGAGCTTGAAAAAGGCAGCAGAGTTTTGCTTGATGATGGTCTTGTAGAACTTAAAGTATTAAACATTGAAGATACCGATATTGAGTGTGAGGTTATAAACGGCGGATTTTTAAGCTCAAATAAAGGCGTAAATATTCCTGATGTGTATATTAACCTGCCTATACTTACACAAAGGGATATTGATGACCTTAAATTTGGTATTAAAATGGGCTTTGATTATGTAGCGGCTTCTTTTATACGCTCGGCAGGGGATGTGCTTAAAATACGCCGCGTGCTTGAGGAAAACGGCGGAAAGGATATATTTATAATTTCTAAAATAGAAAACCGCGAAGGCGTTAAAAATATAGACGATATTTTGGCTGTTTCAGACGGAATAATGGTTGCCAGAGGCGATTTAGGTGTTGAAATACCTATTGACGAAGTACCGCTTGTGCAAAAGGAGCTTATTAAAAAGGCAAATGACGCATGTAAGCCGGTTATTACGGCAACACAAATGCTGGAGTCCATGGTTTCTAACCCAAGGCCTACAAGAGCCGAAGCCAGTGACGTGGCTAATGCTATATTTGACGGCAGTGATGCTATAATGCTTTCAGGCGAAACAGCACAGGGCAATTACCCTGCAGAGGCTGTTGAGATAATGGCTAAAATAGCTGAAACAACTGAAAACAGCATTGATTATACTCATAAATTAAGAAGCAATTTTAACGGTATGCACCGCAACATGACAAATGCTATAAGTTATGCGGCATGTGCCACAGCGGCTGAGCTTAATACAAGCTGTATTGCAACTGTTACAAAGTCCGGCCTTACGGCAAGAATGATAGCTAAATATAAACCTGTATGCCCTATAGCGGCCAGCAGCAGCTCCGAGAGGGTTTGGAGACAGCTTAATCTTGTTTGGGGCTGTAAGCCGGTGCTTGAAAAAGAAATAGCCGACAATAACAAGGTATTTGACCTTGCCTTAAGTACAGCCGTTAAAAGCGGTCTTGCGCAAAACGGCGATACAGTAGTTATAGCTATAGGCGTGCCGGTTGGCGTTTCAGGCTCAACAAATACAATGCGTGTTGATATTGTAGGCAATGTTATATGCAAAGGAAAAGGTGTAGGCGACAAAAGAGTATCGGGCAAGGCAGATGTTATAAAGTTTGCAGGTGAAGCCGAAAAAAAGTTTAAAACAGGGGATATACTGGTAACAAGCAAAACAGATAACTCTATACTGCCGTATATAAAGCGTGCCAGCGCCTTAGTAATAGGCCCTATGGATAACGGACAGAACGCTTATGCGGAGCTTATAGGCAATATACTTGATATTCCTGTTGTTATGTGCGGCGTAAATGTTACAGACCTTATTAAAGACGAAACACTTATAACTGTAGACGGCAAAAAAGGCTTTGTGTATTTCGGCATACCAGACGAGGACAAGGCTGAATAAAAAATAATAAGTAAAATTTAAGGCGTTTGAAATTTATATTCAGACGCCTTTTTTATTGTGTATATTAGTTTTTTTAATTAAAAAATGACAAAATATATTTTATCGGAAAATATTTTTTTCATTTTTGTATTGCCTCAAATGTGTATTAAGATTTATTATATTGTATGAGAGCTTTAAATTTTAATATACGAAAGGATTGATTAGTATGGCACTTATGACAGGCGAACAGTATATTGAAAGCATTAAAAAAATAAAAATGAGGATATATATGTTTGGCAAGGAATATGAAACGGCTGTTGGCAACCCTATTTTACAGCCTTCACTTAATTCCGTAAGAATGACTTACGATTTGGCCAATAATCCAAGATATGCAGATTTAATGACAGCTAAAAGCCATTTAACAGGCGAAACTATAAACCGTTTTACACATATACATCAAAACCCTGACGATTTAGTTAAAAAAGTAAAAATGCAAAGGCTCTGCGGACAAAAAACAGCGGCATGCTTCCAAAGATGTGTAGGCCTTGACGCTATAAATGCAGTTTACAGCACAACTTTTGAGATAGATAAAAAATACGGTACAGACTATCACGAGAAATTTAAAAAATATGTTCAGTACTGTCAGGAAAAAGACCTTACAATAGACGGCGCAATGACAGACCCTAAAGGCGACAGAGGCCTTTCCCCAAGCAAACAGGCAGACCCAGACCTTTATTTAAGAGTAGTTGAAAGACGCCCTGACGGTATAGTTGTAAGAGGCGCAAAAGCACATCAAACAGGTATTTGCAATTCCCATGAGGTACTTGTTATGCCTACTGTAGCTATGGGCCCTGACGACAAGGACTATGCACTTTCTTTTGCTGTTCCTCTTGATGCCGAAGGCCTTTTTATGATTGTAGGCCGTCAGAGCTGTGATACAAGAAAACTGGAAGGCTCAAAAATTGATGTAGGCAACAGAGCATTTGGCGGAGTAGAGGCTCTTACTGTATTTGACAACGTATTTGTTCCAAACGACAGAATATTTATGAATGGTGAAACAGAGTTCTGTTCAATGCTTGTTGAAAGATTTGCCGGCTACCACAGACAGAGCTACGGCGGCTGCAAAGTAGGTGTTGGTGATGTGCTTATAGGTGCTGCGGCTGTTGCGGCTGAAATAAACGGTGTTCCTAAGGCAAGCCATATTAAAGATAAACTTATAGAAATGATTCACCTTAACGAAACACTCTATTCCTGCGGTATTGCATGCTCATGTGAAGGCGTTATGACAGAGTCAGGAAACTGCCTTATTGATTTGCTTTTAGCCAATGTATGCAAACAGAATGTAACAAGACTGCCTTATGAAATAGCCCGTCTTGCTCAGGACATAGCCGGTGGACTTATGGTAACTGCTCCTTCGGAAGTCGATATTGATAACCCAGTAACAGGGCCTTACATAGCTAAATATTTTAAAGGTGTTTCCGGTGTATCGGCTAAAGACAGAATACGTATTATGCGCCTTATAGAAAACCTTACACTGGGAACAGCCGCCGTTGGATACCTTACAGAATCAATGCACGGCGCAGGAAGCCCACAGGCGCAAAGAATTATGATTTCGCGTCAGGGCGATTTGGAGAGCAAAAAGAAAATGGCTAAGGCTATAGCTCATTTTGGTGAGGACGATGAGTAATAATTTAAACGAGATAGAAAGCTTTATAGAAAAAAATATACGGCCGTATTTAATAAGCCATGGCGGAGATGTGGAAATAGTAAGCTTTAATAATAACATGCTTCGTGTAAAACTTATGGGGCAGTGCATGACTTGTCCGGCGTCGGCAGATACATTCGAGGAGAGTATAAAAAATGTGCTTTTGTCAGAATTTAAGGAGTTAAAAGATGTAATACTTGTAAATGATGTACCGGATGATATGCTGGATATGGCTTTAAAAATACTTAACCACAAAATATAATCAAAAAAGGCTGCCTGTGTTTTAAGCTTAAAATTAGCTTTTACGGGGCAGCTAATTTTGAATTTTTTGTCATAATTAGTGTTAACAAATTATTTACACTATATCCATTTTGGATACATAATTTAATGGCATAATACAAAACATAGAAGCAAACATAACCCCTTAAAATTACAAACCCTAATAAAAAAATTGCATTAAAACCCCTTCTAAAATAAAAATACCGGCCCTAAAAGCCGGTATTTTTATTTGCTATAATTTTAAATACACAAAAACAAAATTAAGAACTATGATTTAAATATATTTTACTATGTTAAATATATTCAGTGCTATAAGTGAAATTAAAAGAAGCACAAAAAGCTTGTCTACTGTTTTTGAGCTTACTTTATTGTTTACAAACCTTCCGCATTCACTGCCTAATATGGCGCCTAATATCATTCCAACAAGTATTAAAACATTAAATGACGGTATGCTATTTGACGCAACTGTTTGTATAAAGCTTGCTATCTGCGAAAAAAGTATTATATAAAGCGAGTTTATAACGGCTACTTTTGATGGCATAGAGAACAAAAACAGCAGTACAGCCATATTCATAGGGCCGCTTCCACCGCTTAGGAATGCTGAAATTATGCCTAAAACAAAGCCTACAGCAATGCACAAAGCCTTGTTTTTTATACTGTATGTGTGAACTTTGCTTTTAAAAACCGTAAATATCAAAACGGGTATAAGCATAAAAAGCAGTATTGCCGCCTGAACCATAGCCGACATATCAGCTGACGGCAAAAGTGAAATTAAAGCCGTAAATATCTTTTTACCTGCAATTCCGCCTATACACGAGCCTATTGCTAAAGGTGTGCTTATGGATAAATCCATTTGCACATCTTTTTTAATTACTGCTTTTGAAACAGAATAGGCCGTCATTACAAGAACGGTACAGCCGGATAAAAAGTTAATAACCTGAGGGCTTACAAGGCCAAAAGCGTCTAATACCGGCTTTATTATTACTCCGCCCCCAAGACCGCATATACGGCCTATAACGCAGGCGCAGAAGCTTACTAATATAAATATTATATACATTTTTATCTCCAATACTAATTTAGTTAAATAGTGTTAAATAAAGGGTATCGGTAAGAGCCGACACCCTTTAAGAGTGTTTTTAAATTTCCGTATGTTCGCTTTCAGAAGGCATTGACCAGCCATGATGATTGGTATGAAGAAGTTCTTCGGCTCTTTCGGAAAGAGGTGTTTCAAGGTAATTTTTGTAAAGATTTGCAATAGCCGGGTTTTCATGAGAATAACGGATTTGGGAGTTCTTATCAAGTGTATAAAGCTCATTGCCCCTAACGGCATAAAGCTCGCTGCCTTCATGTATAGGCTGACCGCCGCCGCCTGAACAGCCGCCCGGGCAGGCCATTATTTCCACAAAGTCAAAATGCTCTTTGCCACTTCTTATTGATTTAATAAGCTTTCTGGCATTGCCAAGACCACTGGCTATGGCTATACTTAAATCTTTTTGGCCTAACTTAAAGACTGCCTTTTTAATTCCGCTTTCTATTCGTACATCTTTAAACATATCAGGCTCAGGGTTATGGCCTTCTATAATAAAATACGCTGTTCTTAAGGCAGCTTCCATAACTCCGCCTGTTGTGCCAAATATTACTCCGGCGCCGCTGCTTGTTTCTATAGGATAATCAAAAGGCATATCACTTAAGCTTTCAACATTTATATGTTCGGCACGTATTATTTTAACAAGCTCCCGAGTTGTAAGAACTAAGTCAACATCCCGGCCTGTTTTAGCATCATCCATAGTAGGCAGTGAAGCTTCTTTCTTTTTGGCTACACATGGCATAATTGAAACAAAGAACAATTTTTCAGCCGGTATACCCATTATTTTAGCATAGTATGTTTTAAGTATAGCGCCGAACATCTGCTGAGGTGACTTGGCTGTTGAAAGACAGTCTACCATGTCTGGGTACTGGGATTTCATAAAACGTACCCATGCCGGACAGCAGGAAGTAAAAAGAGGATACTTGTTTTCGCCTTGTGCAATACGTTTTATAAGCTCACTGCCTTCTTCCATAATAGTAAGGTCGGCAGAAAAATCGGTATCAAAAACATAGTTAACTCCCATTCGCTTAAGGGCAGCTGTTATTGTGCCTACAGTTGCCTTTTCACGCTCTAAGCCTAATTCTTCACCCCAAGAAGCTCTAACGGCAGGGGCTATCTGGGCTACAACAACTTTGTCTTTATCGGCTAAAGCTTCAAAAAATTTATCTGTATCATCCCGGCAGTAAAGGGCGCCTACAGGACAGTGAGTTATGCACTGGCCGCATATTGAGCAGTCAGAATCCATAATACGCCTGTTTTGTGCTACGTCTACTGTTGTTCTTGAGCCTGTGCCGTCTACATCCCAAATGTGAAGGCTCTGTACTTTATCGCATATTTGTATGCATCTCATGCATTTTATGCATTTTGATGCGTCGCGCTTAAGTATGGCTCTTGGACTCCAATTCTTTTTAGGTATTATTTTTTCGTATGCTGTTTCGTATATTCCTAAATCGTTTGCAACTTTTTGAAGTGCGCAGTTGCCGCTTCTTGAACAGTAAGCACAGTTAGTGTTGTGCTGGGATAATATAAGCTCTACATTTACCCTTCTGGCTTCTCGTACCTTTGGGCTGTTGGTATATACTTTCATTCCTTCACGAACGGAGTTATTGCAGGATGATATAAGCCTGTCCATGCCTTCAATTTCAACTATACAAACACGGCATGCGGCTATTTCGTTAATATCTTTAAGATAGCAGAGGGTAGGTATGTTTATACCGGCGGCCTTGGCGGCTTCCAGTATAGTGGTGTTTTCGCTTACCTCAACAGGTATGTTGTCTATTGTAAGTTTTACCATTTCTCAATTCTACCTCCTTTGAATATGCCGTATCCGTAATGGTCGCATCTTAAACAGCGGCTTGACTCCAGCAGGGCTTCTTCCTGTGTAAGGCCTGTTTCGATTAAATTAAAGTCACTGTTTCGCTCTCCGGCACTGCGTTCTTTGGTGTTCATTCTTCCGCAGGCAGGCTTTACGTTAAGTCGTGGAAGCGGAACTTCCACATCAGTTGAAATTATATGGTTAAAGCCAAGGTATTCATCTATATTGGCTGCTGCAACCTTTCCGGCTGCTATGGCCCTTATAACTGTTGCCGGGCCTGTTACGCAGTCGCCTCCGGCAAATATTCCGTCTATATTTGTAACTTCGTTGCTGGCAAGGGTATCTATAACGCCGCGCTTTACTTTAACACCAAACTCCTCAAAAGGCTGTATTTCTATTCCTTGGCCTACAGCGGCTATAACTATATCGCAGGCAAGGCGAATAGGTGCGGCATTGGCATTTACCGGTTTAGGGCGGCCGGATTTATCTATCTCACCGGCTAACTGCGGCTGAACCCATATAGATGTTACGTTTCCGTCTTCATCGCCTGAAATTTTAACAGGAGCCTGAAGGCAGAGTATTTCACAGCCTTCTGACTCGGCACCTTCAACTTCTTCCGGAAGGGCTGTCATATCAACACGACGCCTGCGGTAAACACAAGTTACACTTTCGGCACCTAAACGCTTTGCACTTCTTGTGCAGTCCATAGCAACATTTCCGCCGCCTACTACTACAACACGTTTTTTGGTAAAGTCCGGAAGAGTATTGTCGCCAATGGAACGGAGCATTTCAACGGCTGAAATTACGCCGCGTTTGTCCTCGCCGTCTATGCCTATTTTTTTGTCGTTGTGGGCACCTATGGCAATATATATACAGTCAAAATCGTCGTTAAGCTGAGGTATTGTAATGTCTTTGCCTATCTCAACGCCTGTGTGTACTTTAACACCTGTTGAAAGTATACACTCTATATCTTCCTGAAGGCGCTCCCTTGGCAGACGGTAACTTGGTATGCCGTAACGGAGCATACCGCCTAATTTATCGCGCTTTTCAAATACCTCAGCACTGTGGCCCATAAGTGAAAGGTAGTATGCAGCGCTAAGTCCGCTTGGGCCGCCGCCTATAATGGCTACTTTTTTGCCTGTAGAAGCGGCTTTTTCAGGAGGTGGAACAATGCCAGCATGGTCTACAGCATAGCGCTTTAAAGCACGGATATTTATTGAATCGTCTATCATGTTCCTTCGGCAGCGCGCCTCACAAGGGTGCTCGCATACAAAGGCACATGAAACCGGGAAAGGATTATCTTTTCTTATAAGCCTTACGGCATCGGCACAGCGTCCGTCGTTTACAAGGGCTATGTATCCCGGTATGTCAACTCCTGCTGGACAGAGTGAAACGCAAGGAACAGGCTGATAAATGTTAAACCGGCAGCGCTTATTTTCTATGTGTTCTATATAATCGTCTCTAAAGCCAACAACGCCTTTAAGTACCATATTTGCGGCCTCATAGCCTATGGCGCAGTCGGCTGTATTTTTAATAACACGGGCTGTTTTTTCTATTATGTCTATATGCTCCATTGTGGCATTGCCGTCTAAAACATCATCCATAAGCTTTGAAAGCTGTGTAAGGCCTACGCGGCACGGAACGCACTTTCCGCAGGTTTGGGCATGGCACATTTTCAAAAAGGCATTTGAAATGTCTATAGGGCATATACCCGGCGGGCTGGCTGTTATTCTTCGTTCTATGTCCTTATAAAGGTTTTCGACTACGGTTTGGGCGTAATCCGGTGTTATAATACTAAGTCGGCTCAAAAGACAATCCCCCTTACTTACATATTTTAACAACTATACTGTTATAAAAATTATACATCTTTTTTATGCTCATTACTATTACTTTTTGTTATGAATTTGTCATTATTTAATGGAATATATAATTTTACAAAGCAAAATTTAGGCATATGCAGCCAGTTTTCTAAAACAAAACCGGCACAGTGATGGCTGTGCCGGTTTGAAATATTGATTGTTTTAAAATTATCAATCTTGGTCATTTGTTTTAATATAGCTTGAGCCGTCAAGTGGTATAAGAACTTGAATAAATGGTTCTCCGTTTACAAGGCCTACCATATAAGATGTGTAAATATATCCGTTTTTAAGAACCATGTTAGGATGTGAAATGACACGCTCGTTGTTGTCGGCTCTTTCAACCTTCATAGTGTGTTTGCCGTCGCTTAATTTAAGGTAGTCTGTAACTTCTAGATACTGAAGGTCGTAAACAACAGGAACATCATCTATAAATATATTAAGGCCGGGGCTGTCAGGGGAAAGGTTGGCAAAGCGCATATATGCATTTGAGGCGCTGTCTTCAATGTATTTATCCTCAAAAACTTCAAGTTCCACATTACTAATTGTGCCTATAACCGCTGCTGTGTAAATTTTGTCAGGCTCTGTTTTTATTCTTATATCTAAAAGCTGCTCTGTGTGGTTTCCGGCAGGATAAATCTGCACATTATAAACTCCGCTTTTAGCCGGAATATACTCTGTAAAATCTTCGTATTTAAGGTTTTTAACTACAAGCTTTCTGTTAACGTATATATCAATTACTATTTCCGGTTGGTTTGGTATGGCGTTTAAAAAACGGATGTATGACATTTCAGGCTTTACTGGCTCCTTATCCGGTGTTGAGCCGTCTGGGCAGGTGCAGTTTGGATAATACATATTTTTTATACCTCCTTTTCTTTTCTAAGTATATGAGCGCAAAACCAAAATATTGCAGGTACAAAAAATAAAATATATTTATTTTGAAATAAAAAAGGCGCTTTGTTTAAATAAAGCGCCAAATAAAAAATCAGTTTTCTTTTTTAAAATTTATTTCTATTATTTCCGGTGTGTTGAAAAGGCGAAACGGAACTTTTGTAAGGCCAATACCGCTGCTTACATATAAATTAATTGATACATCTGTATTTATTTCATCTTGGGTGTAAAGACCTTTTCTAAAACCGCCGGAGCCGGGAGGCAGTATTTTATCTGTTAAAAACGGAATATAAACTTGTCCGCCATGAGTGTGACCAGTTAACATAAAGTTATCACTATGGCTTTGTATATATTTGGCTGTTTCAGGCTCGTGGGCGGCTATTATATTAAAGCAGTCGCTTTTTAGTGTATAAAGCTCTGGCTCTGTGTACGACATCATAATGTCATCAAAGCCTACAATTTTTATATTATACTCATCAATATAAACACTTTCGTCACACAAAACTGTAAAGCCGCATGAAGTCATAAAGTCATAATACATGCGTACGGCTCCGCCGCCAATATCGTGGTTTCCAAAAACGGCGTATTTTCCGTTTTTAGCTGTAATAGAAGAAAGGGCAGAAGATAATTTATCAAAATCCATGCTTTCTTTGTCCCGAGCGTAATTATCAAGCAAATCACCGCCGAATATTACAATATCCGGATTAAGTGAATTAATTTTGTCAGATATTTTCTGGGCGTTATCAACGCTGTAAAGCTCTCCAAAATGTGTGTCGGTAAAAAATACAGCCTTAAAATCGTTAATATCTTTTTCGGTAGAGATATTAAGCGTTTTAACTGTAAGATTGTTTGGTTCTATGTACTTTGAATAGACGTAAACTGCCGCTAATATGAATATGGCAGTTAAAATAAGTTTAAACAGTTTTTTCATTAATTTCTCCGTATATCTTAAGTTTAATGTTTAACTAAAATTGGTATTTAAAACGGCTCAGACCTTAATAAAAAGGAATGAGCCGCAAGTGGTTTTAAGCGAAATTGTCGTATATTGTTTTTACCGCTGGGTTATGTATTAATATGTTTCCGTGTTCCATTAAATAATACTTGGTCAGCACGTTAGAGGCATATCTGTTTCCGTATTCGTTAAGCACAAACTCCATTGTTTCGTCGTTTTCTTTTTTGTCGCTTTGCAGAAGAAGAAAATATTTATGGTTATATTTATAAAGCTCACTAAAGCCGGTAAATTTTCCTGCTATGCGTACAGAAGCGTCTATAGCATTATCAAGGCAGAGGAAAGAATAAATAGTTATGTTTTCCTCAGAAGCAGGCTCGTTTTTAAGTGCCGCAACGCCTTTTTTCTTATATCGCCTTAAATCTTTATTCTGTGATATAAGTGCCATATTGTCTTTTTGCGAGTTTTTATCCGGAAGTTTGGTAACTATAATCATAAGTCCGTCTACAGAAATAGGCGTAGCCTCAACCATAAGAGGTGTGTTGTCAACCTCGAAACCGCACTGGCTGAAGGCCTTTTCCATAAGACCCCTGAACAGGTCTTGGGTTTTGTCGGAAGGCTTGATAAGTTCCTCCAGCTTAAGATTGTTTTCTTTAAGGTCAGCGCTTGTAAGTATAAGTTTTATCTGGTTTTCGCTTATCTTTTCTACTTTCATGTTATCACTTCCAATCTATTGTATGATGTAAGTATAATTAAAAAATGTGGTTATGTAAAGAGGGTATTGCTGTATGAAATGTAATTGTTATTAAAAATATGTATAAAAAAGTTAAATTACGACGCTTTATATTGTAAAAAATCATTTTAACGCCGTATACGTAAAAAAATTACTTTTTAATTAAATATTACGTATTTTTAATACTAAATCTATTGAAATATTATCTGTTTGGATTTATAATAATAAAAAAAGGAGGGGTTCATCAATGGATAAAAAAGCTCTTATGTTAAGACCTGTTGACACTGTGGCAACTGTTGTTGAGGATGTTGAAAAAGGCGACAAAGTTTGTTACGTTAAAGACGGCGCCGAAATGTCGGTAATAGCTAAAGAAAACATACCGGCTTACCACAAAATAGCACTTAAAAGTATGAAAAAAGATGAGCATGTTATTAAGTATGGCCAGATTATAGGCGGCATGACATCTGATGCCGACGAAGGATGCTGGATTAGTCATAAAAACATTATGTCACTTCCAAGAAATTATGAGGACGAGCTGTAATTTTACTGATTAAAGGAGGAAACACAATATGAATTTTATGGGATACAGAAGGCCTGACGGCAAAGCAGGCATAAGAAACAAAGTTCTTATTTTGCCAACTTGTGTTTGTTCAAGCGAAACATGCAGAATTGTAGCCGACCAAGTGGAAGGTGCTGTGTATGTAAGCAATCAGGCAGGCTGCTCTGAGGTAGAGCAGAATCTTAAAATTTGTTATGATATGTATTCAGGTTTTGCAGCTAACCCTAATATATATGCTACTGTTCTTGTAGGCCTTGGCTGCGAAGGATGCACCCCTGATAAAATGGCAGACGCTATAAGAGCAAAAACAAATAAACCTTTAGAGGTTGTTGTTATTCAGGATGAAGGCGGTACTGTAAACGCAATTAACAAAGCCGTTAAGGCAGCAAGAAAGTTTGTTCAGGAAGCGTCACTTGTTAAAAAAGAGGAAATCCCTTTAAGCGAGCTCTTTATTGGCCTTGAATGCGGCGGAAGCGATGCCACAAGCGGACTTGCAGCTAACCCTGTTGTAGGAAAAGTAAGCGACATGGTTGTAGATAACGGCGGTTCTGCTGTTATGAGTGAAACAACTGAGTTTATAGGCGCTGAGCATATACTGGCAAAAAGAGCCGCAACACCAGAAATTAAAAAACAGATTATAGGCATTTGCAAAGACCTTGAGGAGCATTTGGCAAATGTAAACCAGAATTTAAGAACAGGCCAGCCTACACCGGGAAACAAAGAAGGCGGCATTTCAACTATAGAAGAAAAATCTCTTGGCTGTATTTATAAAGGCGGTACAAGACCTATTATGGAAGTTCTTGAATACGCTCAGATGCCTACTAAAAAAGGCGCTCTTATTATGGATACACCGGGCTTTGATGTAGCTTCTGTTACAGCTATGGTTGCCGGCGGCTGCCAGCTTATAATATTTACAACAGGCCGCGGAACACCTACAGGAAATATTATTGCTCCTGTAATTAAAGTAACAGGAAACGCTAAAACATACGCTAACATGAAAGATAATATCGATTTTGATGCCAGCGTTGTTTTAACAGGCGAAAAAACAATAGACCAGAGAGGCGAAGACCTTTTTAACGAAATGCTTGAAGTTGCAAACGGAAAAGTTACAAAGGCAGAGGCTTTTGGCTTTAACGAATGCTCTATGCAGAGAATATGCAAATTTATATAATGCTTGTGCGCAGTATTTTAACTGTAATTTAATCAAGGCGAAAACATTAATTAATAATAAAAAACAAATGGATTTTTAATTTGTGATACGCCATAAACCCATGTTTTTAAAGCTTTTAGCTGAATTTAAAACATGGGTTTACTGCTGTTTTAATACTTAATGCCGCATTGACACGTATTACCCTTTGGAATATAATGTTGGTTATAAATAACAAATTATACGGCTTTATACGTTCTTTTGTGGATAAAATTGTATATTTCACACATGTATTAAGCTTGTCTTATAATCAAAAAGCAACCTGAAGGGGGATAATTTATGCACAAGTGTGTTGTAATTGCTGACGACCTTACCGGCGGAAACGCTACCGGCGTTATGATAAGTGGGTACGGTTACGATACATACTCTATTGTTAATATGGAAGGCCTTGACCCTAACAATATGCCGGAGTGTGACTGTATTGTTTACCCTACAAACAGCCGTCAGGTTAATTCCGACACGGCGTATAAGCTGGTTTATAACGCCACAAAGTTTTTTATGAACGAGAATATATCGGTATATTCAAAAAGAATAGACTCTACTTTAAGGGGAAATTTAGGCAGTGAAACTGACGCAATGCTGGATGCTTTGGATAATGACGCCATAGCTATGGTTGTGCCGTGTTTCCCTCAGGCAAACAGGGTTATTATTGGAGGATATGTACTTGTTAACGGTGTGCCGCTGCATAAAACCGAAGCCGCAGCAGACCCTTTGGCTTCAATTAATACGCCGCTTCCGTCACTGCTTTTCAGGAAGCAGAGCAAATACGACATTGGCTCCATTATGGTAGACGACATGATGTATGGTGTTGATTACATATCAGATAAAATTAAGCTTTACAAGAAGGAAGGCAAAAGAATTATAATATTCGACAGCCTTACTCAGGATGATATGGACTTGGTTGCCGATGCCGTTATTAAAAGTGGTGTAAACTTTATTGCAGTAGACCCGGGCATATTTACAGCTACTGTAGTTAGTAAGCTTGTACCAAGCACAAAGGCTAAAAAGAGCCATAATAAGGTTCTGGCTGTTATAGGCACAACAAATGCTGTTGCAAGAGGCCAGCTTGAAGAATTTTTGCAGACACAGCCTAAAACACTTAACATTTATGCCGAAACAGAGGAGTTTTTAAGAAGTCCTGAAAGACGTGAAGCCGAAATTGCTCGTCTTGTAAATGAAATTCTTTATAAGTGTGAAGATTACGAGATGTGTTCAGTTGTAGGCGACGGTATATTCCCGGCTAAACGAATTTCATTTAAAACATATATGGAATATTACAATACATCAGCTGAAGGAGTATCGCGAATTATAAACGACGCTTTTGCTGAGGTTGCAGAAAAAATTCTTCGGGGAGATAAGTCCTTTAAAGGCCTTTATACATCCGGCGGAGATATAACCGTTGCTGTATGCAAAAGGCTTAATGTAGCAGGCCTTAAGCTGGTTGAAGACGTTGCGCCTTTGGCGGCTCATGGCGAAATGCTTTCCGGTGAGTTTGACGGACTTAAAATAGTTACAAAAGGCGGAATGGTTGGTGACCGTTACGCCATGAAAACATGCATGAATTATTTGTTAAGAAAAATAAATAACTGAAAATTTGGAGGAATTGATAATGAAACCTTTAGTAGCCATACCAATAGGTGATGTTGCCGGAGTAGGCCCTGAAATTACAGTTAAGGCTTTAGCCCTTAAAGAAATATTTGACGCTGCAAGATGTGTTGTTGTAGGCGACAAAAAAATAATAGAAAACGCTATTAAAATTACAGGCACAAACCTTAAAGTTAATGTAATAGATGAGCCTGAAAACGGAGATTATTCAGAAGGAATTGTTAACCTTATAGACCTTGACAACATAGATATGGATAAATTTGAGTTTGGCAAGGTTCAGGGAATGTGCGGCAAGGCAGCTTATGAATATATAGAAAAATCCGTTTCCCTTGCCAACAACAGAAAGGTAGACGCTGTAGCTACAACACCTATTAACAAAGAGGCTTTAAGAGCAGGCGGCATAAACTTTATAGGACACACAGAAATTTTCGGCGCTCTTACAAACACACCAGACCCTCTTACAATGTTTGAGGTTAGAGGCTTAAGAGTATTTTTCCTTACAAGACATGTATCATTAAGACAGGCTTGTGATATGATTAAAAAAGACAGAATTATAGATTATGTTGTTCGTTGTACTGAGGCTTTAAAGCGCCTTGGTGTAACAGAAGGCACTATGGCTATAGCCGGACTTAATCCTCACAGCGGTGAGCATGGACTTTTTGGCAACGAAGAAGTTGAGGAAGTTATGCCTGCAATAGAGGAGCTTAAGAAAATGGGCTATAATGTAGCTGGTCCTATAGGTGCAGACTCTGTTTTCCACCTTGCACTTAAAGGCAAATTCAACAGCGTTTTAAGCCTTTACCACGACCAAGGACATATTGCCACAAAAACACTTGATTTTGAACGTACAATAGCTATTACAGGCGGTATGCCTATACTCCGTACATCTGTAGACCACGGAACAGCATTTGATATTGCCGGAAAGAATATTGTAAGCGAAGTAAGCATGGCTGAGGCTATACTTCTTGCCGCTAAGTATTCTCCTAATTTCGCAAAATAACAGTTGATTAAATTAAAAAATACCCTTATACTGTTAAAAGTATAGGGTATTTTTTTTACTCTGATTATAATAAACAAAACGCTTAAAAGCGGCAATTTTGGAGGGATAGACATGGAAATTAAATTCGCAGACAGAATGGACAGCTTTAAAGAGGGTATATTTACTACGCTGGCCAATATAAAAAAAGAGAGGTTAAAAGAGAATAAACCTGTTTTTGACCTTTCAGTAGGAACACCAGACTTTTTGCCTGAAAAGCATGTAGTTGACGCCCTTGTAGAAGCCGCCAAAATTCCTGAGAATTTTAAATACGCTATTACAGACAAAGACGAAATGCTTGAGGCCGTACAGGTTTGGTATAAAAGAAGATACAATGTAGAGCTTGAAAAAGATGAGATAATGTCTCTTTATGGCTCTCAGGAAGGCATAAGCCGTATTGCCCTTACAATATGCAATGTTGGGGATACCGTTCTTGTGCCAAACCCGGGATACCCTGTTTTTGCTTTAGGCCCTATGCTTAATGATGCAAATATTGAGTATTACGAGCTTAAAGAAGAAAACGGCTATCTTATAGATTTTAACTCCATACCGGAGGATGTGGCAAAAAAGGCCAAAGCTATTATTGTATCATACCCGGCAAACCCAATCTGCCGTTTGGCACCTGTAAGCTTTTACGAGGAGCTTGTTGCATGGGCTAAAAAATATAATGTAATTGTTCTTCATGACAACGCTTATTCAGAGCTTGTTTACGACGGCAAAAAAGGAATTTCTTTCCTTTCAATAGAAGGCGCTAAAGATGTAGGTATTGAGTTTAACTCACTTTCTAAAACATATAACCTTACAGGAGCAAGAATTTCTTTTGCTTTAGGAAACAAAGAAATTATCAGCCAGTTTAAAAAACTCCGCTCACAGATAGATTACGGTATTTTTGTACCTGTTCAGAAAGCGGCTGTTGCGGCTCTTTTAGGCCCACAGGACAGCGTTGAAAGAAACAGAGCAGAGTATGAGCGCCGCAGAAATGCTTTAAGAGACGGTCTTGAGAGCATAGGCTGGAAAGGCCTTGTATCAGAGGGAACAATGTTTGCTTGGGCTCCGCTTCCTGAAGGATACACAAATTCAAACGATTTTGTTTTGGAGCTTATAGATAAAGCCGGTGTATTCTGTGTTCCGGGCAGTGTTTTCGGCAGTCTTGGTGAAGGCTATGTTCGTGTAGCTCTTGTTCAGGACGTTGAAGGCATGAAAAAAGTTGTTGAGTCAATTAAAAACAGCGGCATAATTAAAAAATAATATTATAAAATTTAAGTTCAAAATAAAAGTACGAAATTCTTATAAAAAGAGTTTCGTACTTTTTATTTTTAGCTTTTTAATTGTTTTTAAGTATTGAACACAAGTTGCGTATTATTCCGGCGGTTAAGCCCCAAATTACATTGCCTTCATACTCATAAAAATATTCAATCATTTTAGGTTTTGACCACTGGTAGTTTTTTCCGCCGAATATTTTGTTAAATGGAAAATCTTCCGGGAAATCGTAAAGCATGTTTATTGTATATTTTTCAGGCTCTGTTTCCATAAAAAATTTAAGGGGAACAGCTATTACTTTTTCTACCTCGCTTCGGCTTATTGTTATGTTTTTAACTGCCTCAGGCGTTGTTTTGGCGGCTATAGGTATTATGTAAAGGCCGAAAGCCGAAACTATAAAATCAAGACGGCCAAGTATATCAATGTCCTTTTCTTCTATTCCTATTTCTTCAAATGTTTCTCTAACGGCTGTTTCTTCCGGGGACTCGTTGTTTTCGGCATGGCCTCCCGGAAAGCAGAAATCTCCCGGCTGACGGTCCAAGTCAAGAGCACGCTGGGTTATAAGAAGCTTTATTTCGCCGTTTTCCTCAAAAAGGGGTAAAAGCACTGCCGCAGGCTTTAATGCGCCATTGGGGTTAAGTGTACGTTTTTTAAATATTTCATTAATTTGTGAAAATGCAATATCCATTTGCTTACTCCTTTCTAAGCTTAATAATTTTAGCCGCTTTGCGGCGGTTGTGGTCTTCCATTCTTGCGTAATGCCGCTTTGTTGTGTTAACATCGGCATGGCCTAAAACATCGGCTACAAGGTAAATGTCACCTGTTTCGTTGTAAAGTGTTGTGCCGTAAGTGCTCCGCAGTTTATGTGGTGTTATTTTTTTAAGCTTTACGCTTACTGTTGAGTACTTTTTAACAAGATTTTGTACGGCTCTTGTTGTAATGCGTGTCTTTTGTGCTGAAAGGAAAAATGCTTTTTCGCTTCCGGCTTTAGGCTGTATTTCTTTGCGCTCCTCAAAGTAGTTTAAAAGAGCTTCCTGAACTTCATCTCCGAAATATAGTACTGTTTCATTTCCGCCTTTGCGAGTTACTTTAACACTGCTTGATTTAAAGTCTATGTTGTCAATGTCTATTCCAACACACTCAGAGACACGCATTCCGGTGCCAACAAGAAGTGTTATTATGGCTAAATCCCGGTTTTTGTATTTTTCGTGGAACTGTTTTTGTTTTTCTGTAAGGTCGTTTCCGCTTTCTACCTCATCAAGAAGATTGGCTGTTTCGTCAGGTTCAAGACGTATTATTTCTTTATCATGTACTTTAGGGGTATCTACTAAAGCCGCCGGATTGGTCTTTATTTTTTGGATTTTAACGAAGTATTTATACATACTGCGTATAGCGGCCAGCTTTCGGGCGCGGCCTTTTTCGCCGTTTTGCACACTTATAAAAGAGTTTTCGCTTTCCGGCATTTCTTTTTGATAAAGTGTTATGTACTCCAAAAAAAGGTCTATGTCGGCAGTTTCTATTTTATCCAAGTCCTCAACGGTAATGGTGTTTATTTTTTTAGTACACAAAACCGGATTATTGTCTATTAAAAAATTGAAAAACAGCCGCAAATCGTATGCGTAGTTAATTCTGGTGCGGACAGAAGTGTTCCTTTGGCCTAAACTGCGGAAAAACTCCGACGTAAAAGGCGGAAGGGTATCTATAAGCTCCCTTAAGTGCAAAAGACCTTTATTATTCTGTTCTTCATAGTAGCTTTTATCTGGCATATTTCATTACTCCTTGTACCAGCCTTTAATATGCGAACGAGATATAGCACTGAAAATTTTGCCGTCTAAATTATCGTATTTTTTACCTAAATCGGCTATCAGCTCTTTTATCTCCTGACGTTTTGTATTGCCGTTGGCAGGGCATGGATTTTTCACTATAGTAATATTGTTTTTGGATATATAGCCTTTTATTTCTTTTTCTGGAACGTACATTAAAGGACGAATTGAGTATATTTTTTTACGGTCTAAAAATGAAACAGGGGCAAATGTGTTTATTCTGGCCTCGAATATAAGTGACATCATAAATGTTTCTATAATGTCATCACGATTGTGGCCTAATGCTATTTTATTAAAGCCAAGCTCCTCTACCTTGTCATTTAATGCGCCTTTACGCATTTTAGCGCATAATGAGCAGGGATTGGTTTCCTTGCGTTCATTAAATATAATTTCGCCTATGTCAGTATTAACAACATGGTAATCTACATTTATTTTATCACAAAGTTCTTTCATGGCTGAAAAATCAGTCCCCTCAAAGCCAAGGGATACTGTAATTGCGCATATCTCAAACTTTTTAGGATAAAATATGCGTAAGTCGCTTAAAGCCAAAAGGAGGCATATACTGTCTTTGCCGCCTGAAAGGCCGATTGCTATTTTGTCGTTTTCTTCTATCATGGCGTAGTCCTCAACGGCGCGCCTTACATAGCTTAAAAGTCTTTGGTGCTTCATTATGTATTTCCTCCAAGCAGTAATTTTAAATTTATTTGGTTTACCTATTATTAGTATACATTAAAAAATCCATGTTTAAAATACAATCTCATTACAAATGTTTTATGTACTTTTTCCCAGTGGTTGTATTAATTTACAAAAAAGTGTTTATTATTTATAAAACGGTTATAAAAGGTATAAATAATTTATTCATTAGTAACCGGCTTTTGCATATTTTGCGTTTATTCTATTGAAATTGTTTTGTGTCTAAATTATAATTATTTTTATACTATTAATTGGTAAGAAGGGAAAAAAGCATTCCAAAATAATTTTGTATAATGGGCTTTTTTCCAAAGGGGTAATGTATATGAAGCTTTTTTTAATTTGTTTTGAATTTTGACTTGGAAAGGGGGATTGGGGTTATGTCTATTGAAAATGATTTATATAAAGAACTGACTGACAGAATTATGCTGTATCACCCAACAAGGGATTTCAGCATGCTGGAAAACGCATTTAATTTTGCCTGTGGTGCTCATAAAGAGCAGAAAAGAAAATCCGGTGAACCGTATATAATCCACCCTCTTAAAGTGGCATATATTCTGGCTGAGCTTGAAATGGATATGGAAACCATTATAGCCGGCATGCTCCATGATACTATAGAGGATACTCCGTATACTTACGCTGATATTGAAAGATATTTTGGAGAGGAAATAGCTACTTTGGTAGACGGCGTTACAAAGCTGGGCCGTCTTTCTTATTCTGTTTCGGTTTCTAAAGAAGAAATACAGGCCGAAAACTTCCGTAAAATGTTTATGGCCATGGCCAAAGATATAAGAGTACTCCTTATTAAGCTTGCCGACAGGCTTCATAACATGCGTACTTTGAATTATATGACTGTGGCTAAGCAGAATGAAAAAGCCAAAGAAACATTAGACATTTATGCGCCTTTAGCTGACAGGCTTGGTATAGCCAAAATTAAAACCGAGCTGGAGGATTTGTGCTTTAAATATCTCTATCCTCAGGAATATGAAGATTTGCTTGAAAAAATAGAAATGAAAAAAGAAGAATGCCTTACATATGTTAACAGTATTGTAAAAGACCTTACCGAAAAAATGAAGGAAAACAATATTGAGGGCAAGGTTTACGGCAGAAACAAGCATATGTTTAGCATATTCAAAAAAATGCGCAACCAGCATAAGACGTTCGACCAGATTTACGACCTTTTTGCCGTAAGGGCCATAGTTAACACTGTAGGCGACTGCTATGCCGTTTTGGGTATAGTGCATGATATGTATAAGCCTATGCCGGGAAGGTTTAAGGACTATATAGCTATGCCTAAGCCTAATATGTACCAGTCGCTGCATAATACGCTTATTGGGCCTAACGGTGAGCCTTTTGAAATACAAATTAGAACATTTGAAATGCACCGTACATCTGAATACGGTATTGCGGCACACTGGAAATACAAAGAGGGCAACACCGGCCTTACAACACAACAGGAAGAAAAGAAACTTGCGTGGTTAAGGCAAATACTTGAATGGCAGCAAAACATGAGCGACAATAAGGAGTTCATGGATACCGTAAAAACTGAGCTTAATATTTATAACGACAGGATTTATGTTTTCTCGCCTAAAGGCGATGTAATAAATCTTCCTGCCGGCTCTACACCTGTTGACTTCGCTTACATGATTCATACGGCTATTGGAAATAAAATGGTAGGCGCAAGAGTAAACGGCAAAATAGTTACATTTGATTATCAGCTTAAAAACGGCGACAGAGTAGAGATTATAACAAGCCAGAACTCTAAAGGACCAAGTACAGACTGGCTTAATTATGTTAAAAGCTCTCAGGCCAGAACCAAAATTAACCAGTGGTTTAAAAAAGAGCTTAAAGAAGAAAATATTATTAAAGGCCGTGACCTTATAGCGGCAGACGCTAAGAAAAAGGGCTATAATTTAAACGACCTTTTAAAACCGGAATGGCTGGAAGTTGTTTGCAGACGATTTGCGGCTAAAGATTTTAACACTCTCTGTTCATCTGTTGGCTTTGGCGGAATTAAAGAAGGCCAAGTTGTAAACAGGCTTATAGAAGAAGTTAAAAAAGAAGAAAAGAAAAATCAATCCGTTGAGGATGTTATTAAAAACATGCAGGAATCTGCCCAAAAATCCCAGAGCGGCAAAAAGAAAAAAGGCAGCGGCGTAGTTGTTAAAGGCGTAGGCGATGTTTCTGTTAGATTCTCGCACTGCTGTAATCCGGTGCCGGGTGACGAGATTGTAGGATTTGTTACAAGAGGCAGAGGTGTATCCATACACCGCACAGACTGTATAAACATTATTAATTTAGATGAAATGGAGCGCCATAGGCTTATAGACGCTGAGTGGGATACCTCTTCTGAAACAACAGGAAACTTATCTTACACAGCAGAGCTTAGGCTTATTTGTGACGACAGGCTTGGTCTTGTGCTTGATGTTTCAAGAGTGCTTAATGATGAAGGAATGAGGGTTAAGGCATTAAGCGCCAGAAGCCTTAAAGACGGCACAGCGGTTTTGGATATTTCGGTTGACATTACAGGCAAGGAACAGCTTGAAAAATTATGTACTAAATTTAACAACATTCCGGGAGTAGACGAGATTCAAAGAGTTACAGGCTGACGGAGGATAAAATGAGAGCAGTTATACAGCGCTGTGGTTACGCCAGTGTAAATGTAGAGGGCAAAATGGTTGCCGAGATAGGCAAAGGCATACTTGTCCTTGTTGGCTTTGGGCCGCAGGATACTGAAAAAGATATTGATTATATAATAGATAAAACAGTTAATTTAAGAATATTTTCCGATGAAAACGATAAAATGAACTTATCTGTTAAAGATGTAGGCGGCAGTATTATATTTGTGCCTAACTTTACACTTTACGGTGACGCACGCCACGGCAGGCGGCCGGGGTATTCTTACGCCGCCGAGCCTAAAAGGGCCGAGGAATTATTTGAGCTTTTAAAGGAAAAAACAAAAGATATTGAACTTAAAAAAGTGGGCTACGGCATATTTCAAGCTGACATGAAAGTTGAGCTTTTAAACGATGGGCCTATAACCATACTTTTAGACAGCTCAAAAATGTTTTAAGGAGGCGATATTTAATGAAATTGCTTAAGCATGTTGTAAGAAACATGGACCAGAATGTATATATATATTTTGACGAAAACACAAAAGAAGGCGTAATTATAGACCCCGGCGCACAGGCACAGGCTATAGCTAAAATAATAGACGAAAACGGGATTGATGTTAAGGCTATACTCCTTACCCATGGCCACAGTGACCATATAGGCGCTGTTAATGAATTAAAAGAAAAATATAATATTCCTGTAGGCGCCCACAAATGGGAGGTACCGGTGCTTAAAGATGAGAGCATTAATTTTTCTCTTGCTCTTACATCAAAAGCCATGGTAGTTGAGCCTGATTTAACTTTTGATGATGGTGACGAGTTTAAGTTTAATAACTGCACATTAAAAGTAATTCACACACCGGGCCATACTCAAGGCGGTGTATGCTATTATGACAGTGCAAACGGCGTGCTTTTTTCAGGGGATACTCTTTTTTATGCTTCTGTAGGTAGAACGGATTTTCCTAACCCACCTATGGAAAATGGTATGGGCTATCCTTCGTTCGAGAATACAAGCAGGCTTTTAAGCTCTATTAAAAACAAGCTTTTTATACTGCCTGACGAAACAACAGTTTTTCCGGGTCACGGCGGACAAAGCAGTATAGGCTTTGAGAAGAAGTTTAACCCTTTTGTAAAAGGCTGATGATATGATTAATTTTGTTTTAGAAGGCCACTCTTACGCTATGGACGTACAGACGGCTATACAGATATTTTTTCCAAACAGGCATTACTATAATGTAGATGAAATGCCAAAAGACGGCGCGGCTGTAAAAAGTGTACTTACAAACAGCCGCGCTGAGGCGTATTTTTACCAAGACGGCCAGTTGAAATCAGAAGGCTTTGTAAACCGCAAAGAAAATGCTGACGAAAAAGAGATAAAGCATATTGTAAAAGAAGCAGTTTTTAAAGCTCTTTATTCATTTACCGGCTACATGCCTAAATGGGGTATGATTACAGGTGTACGCCCCGCAAAGACAGCAAGTGAGCTTTCGCAATCTGGGTATAGTGACAATAAAATAATTGAATACTTTGAGAACAGGTTTTATGTATCACACCAAAAGGCGCTTTTGGCTCTTAATGTATCAAAGGCAGAAAGAGAGATACTTTTAACAAATTCGCCTTTGGATGTAAGCCTTTATATAGGCATACCTTTTTGCCCTACAAGGTGTCTTTACTGTTCTTTTACATCTTATCCTATAGACAAGTATTCAAAAAAAGCTGATGAGTATATAAATAAGCTTGCTGAGGAGCTTAAATTTGTTTCAAATAAAATAAAAGGCCGCCGTCTTAGGTCGGTATATATAGGCGGAGGAACGCCAACGTCTTTGAATGACGGACAGTTTGCAAAGCTTATGGAAAATGTAAGTGAAATTTTTGACTTGCATAATGTTGATGAGTTTACAGTAGAGGCAGGCAGGCCGGACACCATTACAAAGGCAAAACTTGAAGCAATGAAAAAAGCCGGTGTAAACCGTATATCAGTCAATCCACAGACTATGAACCAGAAAACATTGGATATTATAGGCCGCCGCCACAGTGTTGAAGATATTAAAAAAGCCTTTTATATGGCAAAAGAAGAAGGCTTTAATAACATAAATATGGATATTATACTGGGGCTTCCTCAGGAAAAAGCGGAAGATGTTGAAAATACCATGCGCGAGATTCAAAAACTTGCTCCCGAAAGCCTTACAGTACATACTTTGGCAGTTAAAAGAGCTTCAAGGCTTAAAGAAAATATACTTTCTTACGATTTAACAGCTGCTGAGGAAATGGAAAGAATGATTAATATTTCCTCGTACTATGCAGGCAAAATGGGTCTTGCGCCGTATTACATGTATAGACAAAAGGCTATGCTGGGTAATTTTGAGAATGTGGGTTACTGCAAAAAAGGCATGGAAAGCATTTACAATGTGGAAATTATGGAAGAAAAGCAGACTATAATAGCCACAGGAGCAGGAGGAGCCACAAAGCTTTATAACCCAGACAAAAACCAGCTTATTAGAGTGTTTAATGTAAAAAGCGTTGAGGATTATCTTTCAAGATTTGATGAGATGATAGAGCGTAAAGAAACAGCGCTTGGCACCAATAAATGGTAATTTTACTACAGTTTTGTAATGGTTTTAAAAGCTTATGGGTATGTATTTAATATAATACAGCCGGCTTTTTGATTAAAAAAATTTAAAAATACTATTGACAAATTAAAAGTGAGTTATTAGAATATAAAACAACATTTCGATAGTTGTTTTTAATACTGATAAATACAGTGAACAAGAGGAGTAACCGGTTTCAGCCCAAAGAGAGAAAGACTTATAAGCTGAGAGGTCTTTTGGGATATGGTTCGGTGAAGGTAGCTTGGGAGTTTCCGTTTTGAAACAGGCTTTTAGCCTGAAAGTAGATTCGGGCGGGTAGCGCCGTTATACGTGTTTAAAGAGTCTTTAGTTTTGATAATTAAAGAAATTAAGGTGGTACCGCGAGCTTTCGTCCTTTGTGCGAAAGCTCTTTGTTTATATTGGAGGTAATTAATATGCTGACCCACTCACCAAAGGGAACAAAAGATATTTTTGGCGATGAAATGCCGTTATGGCACAGTGTAGAAAATAAAATACGTGCTTTATGCCAAAGCTTTGGTATAGAAGAAATACGCACACCTATTTTTGAACATACAGAGCTGTTCCTAAGAAGCGTAGGCGACACAACAGATATTGTGCAGAAAGAAATGTATACCTTTGATGACAAGGCCGGCAGAAGCATTACATTAAAGCCGGAAAGCACAGCAGGTGTTGCAAGGGCATATATTGAGCACGGTATGTTCAATAACCCGCAGCCTACAAAGCTTTACTATATTTCACCTACATTCAGGTACGAAAATACACAGGCCGGAAGACAAAGACAGTTCCACCAGTTTGGAATTGAAATGTTTGGCTCTTACTCACCGGCTCTTGATGCCGAGGTAATTTCAGCAGCGGCGCAGCTTATGGAAAGCTTTAATATTAAAGATATAGAGCTTAGAATTAACTCATTAGGCGGACCGGAGTGCAGGGCAAAATATAACAAAGCTTTAAAAGAATTTATAGGAAGCAATTTAGACGGTCTTTGCAAGGAATGTAAATCGCGTTATGATAAAAACCCGCTTCGAGTCCTTGACTGCAAGGAGGAAGGCTGTAAAAAAATTATAGCCGGCGCGCCTTCTATATTGGACTGTTTAGGACCTGAGTGCAAAGAGCATTTTGAGACATTAAAGAGCATACTGGACAGCATGGGCATTAAATATGTGGTAGACCCTCAGATAGTAAGAGGTCTTGACTACTACACAAGAACAGTTTTTGAGTTTGTTACAACAAGTATAGGCGCTCAAAGCACGGTTTGCGGCGGCGGCAGATACGATAACCTTATAGAAGAATGCGGCGGACCAAAAACCGGCGCTGTAGGATTTGGTTTGGGTATGGAAAGGCTTATGCTTACACTTCAGGCACAAAACGGACAAAGCGAGTTTAAGCCTTACAGAGATATATTTATTGGTTCCATGGGAAATGAAGGCTTTATTAAAAGCCAGACTTTAGTTTATAAACTAAGAAAAGCCGGTATTAAAGCCGAAGCCGATACTGTTGGCAGAAGCGTTAAAGCACAAATGAAATATGCCAACAAAATAGGCGCAGCCTACTCCATGATACTTGGTGATGACGAGATTGCTAAAGGCACTGCACAGCTTAAGAACATGGAAAATAGTGAAGTTTCAGAAGTTGAAATAGAAAACATTGTTGATGTAATGAGTAAAATATTGAAATAACCGCGCGGCAAAAACGTGGCTAATATATAAATAAAATTAAAAATACGAAAATTTTTAGGGTTAATACAGGAGGGTATAACTATGGATATTAAAGTAACTTTAACACAGCACAAAAAAGAAAAACCGGATTACTCAAATCTTCCTTTTGGTGTTTATTACACAGACCACATGTTTGAGTGGGATTATACAGAAGGCATTGGTTGGCATGACCCAAGAATCGTTCCTTTCCACAACCTTGAGATGAGCCCTTGCAGCATGGTTCTTCACTACGGCCAGACAACATTTGAAGGACTTAAGGCTTACTTAGGAAAAGACGGCGAAATAAGACTTTTCAGACCAGAGCTTAACATGGAAAGACTTAATACATCTAACCAGAGACTTGTTATTCCTCAGTTTAATGTTGAAGACGGCGTTGAGGCTATTAAAAAGCTTGTTGAAATAGATAAAGACTGGATACCTACAGGAGAAGGCACAAGCCTTTACATCAGACCATTTATTATAGCTACAGATGTTCACATTGGTGTTCATCCTTCAAAAACATATAAATTTATGATTGTTCTTTCACCTGTTGGTTCTTACTACAAAGAGGGTATCAACCCAGTTAGAATTTATGTTGAAGACGAGTACTGCAGAGCTGTTAAAGGCGGTATGGGCTTTACAAAAACAGCCGGCAACTATGCAGCAAGCCTTATAGCTCAGGAAATAGCTGAGGAAAGAGGTTATACACAGGTTCTTTGGCTTGATGGTGTTGAGAAGAAATATATCGAAGAAGTTGGTACAATGAACATTATGTTTGTTATCAACAACGAAGTTATTACACCAGAGCTTAACGGCAGCATACTTCCTGGTATTACAAGAAGAAGTGCTATAGAGCTTTTAAGAGCTAATGGCTACAAAGTAACAGAAAGAAAGATTGCTATTCAGGAAATATTCGATGCTTACGACAACGGTACTCTTAACGAGATATTCGGTACAGGTACAGCAGCCGTTATTTCTCCTGTAGGCGAGCTTCTTTGGGAAGGCAGAACAATTAAGGTTAACAACGGCGAAATTGGCCCTGTTTCTCACCTTGTATATGATACAATTACAGGTATACAGAGCGGTAAAATTGAGGATAAATATGGCTGGGTAACAAAGGTTGACTAATAAATAATAATAAAAACCTTTTGTATTAAACAGTATTATAAAAATTAAGACAGCACGGAATTATTCGCTTTTGCGGATAGTTTCGTGCTTCGTTGTTATTAAATACTTTGCATACTTTAATATGGGTATGACTAAAATAAGCGTGATTTTAACATGCGTAGGCACAAAACTTACTTAAAACATTGATGTTTTGCGTTTTTTCTGCTAAACTGTTTTTGGTCTGCAAAATGTGCGGAGTTCTTTTTTTGAATTTTAATAAATTGCTCAAAGGAGAGTTATTATGGGAGAATCTATGACAGGCTTAAAAAGAAGCCATATGTGCGGCGATATAAACGAAAAAATGGCCGGTGAAAAAGTTACTGTTATGGGCTGGGTTCAGAGAAGAAGGGACTTAGGCCAGCTTATATTTATAGCTTTAAGGGACAGAACAGGCATTGTTCAGGCTGTAGCCGACGGCAATTCCGAAAAGGCCGTATTTGAAAAAGCTGAAACTATAAGAAGCGAATTTGTAGTTGCCATTACAGGTACTGTTGCCTTAAGAACAGAAGAAAACATTAACGAAAACATGAAAACAGGCAAAATAGAGATATTAGCCGAGGATTTAAGAATACTTTCTGAAAGTGAAACAACACCTTTCCAGATTGAGGAAAATATTACTGTTAACGACGAGTTAAGACTTAAATACAGATATCTTGATTTAAGAAGACCTAATATTTTCAGAAATATTAAGCTCCGTCACAATGTAACACATGTTGTGCGTGATTTCCTTGATAAAGAGGGCTTTTTGGAAATTGAAACACCTATGCTTACAAGAAGTACACCTGAGGGCGCAAGGGACTATCTTGTTCCAAGCCGTGTGCATCCAGGCAATTTTTATGCACTTCCTCAGTCACCTCAGCTTTTCAAACAGCTCCTTATGGTTTCCGGCATGGATAGATACTTCCAGATTGCAAGATGTTTCCGTGACGAGGATTTAAGAGCTGACAGACAGCCTGAGTTTACACAGATAGACATGGAGCTTTCATTTATTGATATTGACGATATACTTGATATAAACGAAAGACTTATTAAGAGAGTATTTAAAGAGGTTCTTAATGTTGATGTTCCAACTCCTTTCAGAAGAATGACATGGAAAGAGGGTATGGAGCGCTTTGGTTCTGATAAGCCGGATATGCGTTTTGGCATGGAGCTTAAAAACATTACAGATATAGTAAAAGGCACAGATTTTGCCGTATTTAAAAATGCTATTGAAGCAGGCGGCTCTGTAAGAGCTATTAATGCCAACGGCTGCGGCAAAATGCCAAGAAAGCAGATTGACCAGCTTGTAGAGTTTGTTAAGACTTATAAGGCAAAAGGTCTTGCATGGATAGTTGTAAATGAAGACGGCAGCATAAAGAGCCAGATTGCAAAATTCTTTACAGACGAGAAGATGGCCGAGATTGTTTCTGCTATGGACGCTAAGCCGGGCGACCTTATACTTATATGCGCTGATAAAGATAAAATTGTATTTGACTCATTAGGTGCGCTCCGTCTTGAAATGGCAAGACGCCTTGACCTTACAAAACCTGATGATTATAACTTCCTTTGGATAACAGAATTCCCTATGTTTGAATACAGCGAAGAAGAAAACAGATGGGTTGCAGAGCATCATCCGTTTACTTCACCTATGGACGAGGATTTGGAACTTTTAGACACAAACCCTGGCGCTGTAAGAGCTAAGGCTTATGATATGGTACTTAACGGCGTTGAGCTTGGCGGCGGAAGCATTCGTATTCACAGACAGGATATACAGAAGAAAATATTTGAGCTTTTGGGCTTTACAGACGAAGAAGCCGAGAACAAATTTGGTTTCCTTCTTACAGCCTTTAAATACGGCGTACCACCTCATGGAGGACTTGCATTCGGTCTTGACCGTATGGTAATGCTTATGGCAGGAGCAAGCACTATAAGAGACGTTATTGCATTCCCTAAGGTAAAAGATGCTTCATGTCTTCTTACAGACGCGCCTAACGTAGTTGATAAGGCACAGCTTGATGAGCTTGAAATCGCTGTTAAGGAAGAAGAATAAAATATTTGAATTAAACAGAGCACAAAACCGGAAATAACTGGTTTTGTGCTTTTTTAATATTTTGGTTATATGTAAACTATTTGTTAATTTACATAAAAACATATAGCCTAAAACTATTTTTTGCTGTATAGTTATATAACTTTTATAACTTAATAAATATAAAAAAATATTCCAAAACAGGAGGATACTTATGAAAGAACTTGAAAATTTTGTTGATATATTAACCGGAAATTTTGACAATAAAGCACAGTTTGATAAAATGCAGGCAGAGGGCAAAGCAGAATTTCCTTTTGCAAAACATGTGAACACTGTATGCAATAATAAAATTAAAAACATGCCGGAAGGCTTTGAAGGAATATTTATTGTGGAAGAAAGCTATTACACAGTAAAAGGCAATACACATTCTTCACCGCATATTTTCCTTTTTACTCAGGAAGGCGAAAAAATAAAGCTTACTTCCTACGATTTGCCGGAGGGATATGGAAAAAGCGACTTTACTTATGATAAAATGGGAAATGTAGAATTTGGCGATTTAAAGGCTTCCGCAAAGTTTACACCGGCTTATTACACTCTTAAAGACGGTGTTTGGGAAGGCGGCAGTGTAAGCATGTTTACACCTATGCTTAAATTTACACTTTTTGAGAGATTTTATGGTGATACCCTTGAGGTAAGTGAAACTATGGAAATGAACTCAAAGCGTACAATGGGCTATGACGAGCCTATTATTTACAAAAGAATTAAATAATTTCTAAAGAAGACTGAATATGAGTGATTTAAAAAATATACCCGGTGTGGGCAAAAGCATTGAGCAGGATTTAATTAACATAGGAATAGAAAAAATAAACGACTTAAAAGGCAACGACCCGGAAGAATTATATAACAAAAGCTGTTTGTTTAAAGGTTTTAAAGAGGACAGATGTCTGCTTTATGTTTTTCGTTTAGCTGTGTATTATGCTGAAAACGAAAACAGAGAGGCTGAAAAACTTAAATGGTGGTATTGGAAAGATAAAGAATACCCGGAAAAATAAAATATTTATTTTGATTTGAAGGCGGAAACTACAAAAAATAGTATTCCGCCTTTTTGTTTGTTATACGTTTGTAACAAAAAAGTAAGTGGACTGTAACTGACTGCAACACAAATAATGGTATAATTTGTATATAAAATAGACTTTTTTTCACACATTGTTTTGCTTTTAAGGAGGGGTAAGTTATGAATAGAGTTAGAAAAAAGGTTAGACAAGAATTTGAAAAAAAGAAATTGTTGGTATTTTTGCTTTCGGCTATATTCTGTATGCCTGTTGTATCTTTTGCTGCTGAAAACGATATAAAGATATATTTTAACAGTGAAGTGGCAACAGAATTTGAAAATGCGCCTTATGAAAAAAATGGCATTATATATCTGCCGTTAAGGGAGCTGTGTGATAAAGTTGGGTACGAAATAAGCTATACTAACCCTTACTGCTATGTGCATGTTAAAAGTGAATATGTGGACCAAACTGTTAAGCTCTCTACGTTTGACTGTTCTTATAAAAATGGTGATTTTGAATTTAATGTTGAGCATTATCCTGAAATTGTGGACAATAAAATGTATATACCTTCGGATTTGTTAACAAAAATAAATATATCAGCTACAATACTTGAAAATGGTAGCGGACTTTTTCTTAACCAATCTATAGTGGAACAAAATGAACTGAATTTAAACTATGATTTTGAATTAAATATTTTAAACAATCTTTCAAAAGAGGAAAACAGTGTAATTTCCCCTGACAGCCTTAAAACTATTCTGGCTATAACGGCAAACGGAACACAGGGTGAAACACGAAATCAAATTTTGAAGGCTTTGGGTATAGATGATTTGGAGGATTACAATGCTGAAGAAAAAGGAAAAACATTAATCAGAAGCCGGTCAACTTTTAATTCAGTAAGTTATAAAACAGCTGATTCTATATGGGTTAAATGTGATGAGAGCATATTAAAAGATGACTACAAAGAATTAATCAGCGATACATACAACGGTTTAATTTCTGCCGTAGGTGAAAGCCCGGAGAGCATAAACAACTGGATAAATGAGAACACTGGCGGAAGGATAGATAAAGTAACGGACAACACAGATTTTGACATTATGCTTTTAAATACTGCTGATTTTGAAGGCTCTTGGAAACATTCATTTAATGAAAACAGCACTGAAAGCGGTATATTCAATAATGCTGACGGTTCAAAAAGCTATGTAGATTATATGAAGAAGTTTTTTAAAGAAAGTGAGGACTTTGAGTATTACGAGGAAGACGGAATTAAGGCTATTGCTTTAAAATATGGCCATTATAGCTCTTATCAAAATGTAAAGCGTGAAAATACGCCTTATGAAATGGTTTTTGTATTAACAGACAAAGAGCTTGACAGTGATATTTTAAACAGAATATTCAATAATGGCAGAAACGCCGATGTTTTTGTTCAGCTGCCTAAGTTTTATATTGAAAACGAAATTAACACTGCGGATATGCTTAAAAACATGGGTATAACAGATATGTTTAATGCCGAAACAGCTGACTTTTCGCCTATGGTTGAAGGCTCAGGGTATTATGTAGGAGATGTTATGCAAAATGCTGTTATTGGAATTGATGAAAAGGGAACAGTAGCATCAGCTGCTTCGAGGGTTGTTGTTTACAGAAGCTTAAATGAAAGAAATTTGGAATTTGTGGCAGACAGACCGTTTTATTACTTTATACGCAACAGCGAAACAGGGGATATACTTTTTGAAGGCATGGTAAATACTGCAATGTAAAACTAAAAAATTGCAATTAATTTAAAGGCGGAAACTACAAAAAATAGTACTCTGCCTTTTTATTTGTTATACGTTTGTAACAAAAAAGTAAATAGGCTGTAACTGACTGCAATACAAATAATGGTATAATTTGTATATAAAATAGACTTTTTTTCACACATTGTTTTG
>JAHZEA010000018.1 GCA_019422065.1 Lachnospiraceae bacterium
AAATAACTAAAAAAGGTGACTATGTTCTTACAAACAAAAAAGACATTATAGTTATTCCTAAAGATGTTTTAACGCAAAATATGGCAAATGAAATTAAAGAGTATTACAAATAAATTTATGGTGTTTGTTTTGCAATAATTTTATATTTATCTAAAAAAGAGGGCTTAGCCCCTCTTTTTTATTTTCAATATATATAGGAAAAAATTCAAAAAACTATTATCAAATCAGGTTTAATTCCGATTATATAGTTGTAAGTAAAAATGTTCGGCTTTCAAAAATAGGTACCGTTTTGAAAGAAGAATATAAGTAAACATAGGAGAGAAAGGATGCTCTTCTTAATAACCACAGGGAGGTAAAATTTTATGATTATCCAACATAATATTGCAGCATTAAACTCTTACAGACAGTTGAGCACAAACAACAACGCAATTTCAAAGAACCTTGAAAAACTTTCATCAGGATACAAGATTAACCGTGCAGGCGATGACGCAGCAGGCCTTGCAATATCTGAAAAAATGAGAGCACAGATAACAGGTCTTGAAAAAGCACAGGACAACGCTAACGATGGTATTTCACTCGTTCAGACAGCAGAAGGCGCACTTACAGAAGTACATGACATGCTTAACCGTATGGTAGAGCTTGCAACACAGTCAGCAAATGGCACATATGATGATGAGACAGACCGTGCAAACCTTCAGAAAGAAGTAACATCCCTTAAAGATGAAATCGACCGTATATCAAAGAGCACAAACTTTAACGGAATCAATCTTCTTGATGGAACAGACTTAAACGGAACAGCTGCAACAGAGGCTACATCAGCTTCATTTACAGTTGACCTTACAGGTGTAACAGCTTCTGGCACAGGTAGTAGTGACACATATAGCATTACTATAAGTGGTCAAAATGTTACAAGCGAAGCTGGAAATGTAACAGATGCTTCAGGTATAGCTGGTCTTTTTAATGAAAAGGAAATTACAATTTCTGGAGTAAAATATAGTATTACAGCAAATGGTTCTAAATTAACATTTACAGCTGCAGCAGGAAAAAATACAGCGCTTGCTGATAGTACATCAGTTACATTAGCTAAAGGTACAGGTTCGCAAACTGTAAATGGAGCAGGTAGTCTTAAAACAGCAGAAGCTACAGATGGTGCAGACGCAGCAGACGCAACAGGCGGACTTACACTTCAGATAGGAGACACAGCAGACGATTTCAACCAGATAAAAGTAATCGTAGGCAAAATGGATACAGAAGCACTTGATATTGATGATATTGACATCAGCACAGCAGCAGGAGCAGACGCAGCTATTGATAAAATTAAGAAAGCAATTAACACAGTATCATCAACACGTGGTGACCTTGGAGCAATTCAGAACAGACTTGAGCATACAATCAATAACCTTGGTGTAACAACAGAAAACATTACATCAGCAGAAAGCCGTATAAGAGATACAGACATGGCAGAAGAAATGATGGCATATACAAAGAACAACATCCTTGTACAGGCATCACAGGCAATGCTTGCTCAGGCAAACACACTTCCACAGGGTGTACTTCAGTTATTACAGTAATTTTATATTACTTATTAAAAGAGGGCTTATGCCCTCTTTTTTTGCATTAAAAACAGTTAAATATTTATTTTAAAATTAAAGCCATATAATTGAACAATAAAAAACGGCAGGAGAGATAAAGTCTATCCTGCCGTTATATATTGAATTTTTATTAGAGTAATAAAATAAGTATTAGCTATGTTCTCTTACGCGTTATTCTTTATGTAGGCTGCTAATTTTTTGTCCTCGCCTTTGATATGATTTATTAACCATCCTGCCAAAAGAGAATTAATCTGACCTACATTTGCTACAGTAGGTCCTTCAGTTTCAATTTTTTTCACAAAGTCAGCAGCTGTCTTTTTAAAATCGTCGTGAATTTTTTTATGACGTGCATAATCAGGATAATGAAATTTAATCTGAATAGCTTCTTCGTCTGCAAAATGTTTCTTTGTATAATCTAAAAGAAAATGTGCTGTATTTAATAACTGAGTGCGTCCTTGACCTTTAGAGCAAGCGTCAAGTAATGAATTTACAGCGTCAATTAACTGACGGTGCTCTGAGTCAATGACACTGTTTCCGGTTTCTAAGTCCTTTGTAAATTGATAAGCCATTTTGTTTTTCCTCCTTTTATCTTATCTTAAAAAATACCGTATAATAGTCAACATGTTACTTACAAAAAAAGAGCACACTTTTTATCACCTGTCGGGTAAGTGCGCTCTTTAATGGGCAATCTAACCCCATTGCTTATCCGGCAATATGGCTTGCTTTCGTAGACTGCCCAACAAAACAACATAAATATTAGTATATCACTAAATCATTAGTATGTCCAGTATCTATGCGGCTCAGAATTACAAAAATGCAATGAAAAAGCCCCAAAGATTTTATACTTTGGGGTTTTAGTGGCGGAGACGGTGGGATTTGAACCCACGTGCCCCGGAGGACAACCTGATTTCGAGTCAGGCTCGTTATGACCTCTTCGATACGTCTCCACAATACTATATATATTACCAGAAAACATATTTTTGTTCAATAATAAATTATAATTTTTGTTAAAGCTTTGTTTTCAATTTGTTTAACAAAAATAAAAGGGTTTAATATAAAATTAAAATATATACGGTTTTTTATAATTTTATGGTATAATATCCGAATAGGTGCAGTTGTTGAAACAATGGATTTTAGGCAAAATTATATAATTGTTTACAGTTAAAAGTTAGTAAAAAGTTAGAAAAAAAGTTAGAAAAAAGGATACAATAAAATTATAAATAATATTTTTGGAATTTGTAAATTTATAATTATAGAGGTATTAATTAATGAATGAAAAAGTTTTAAAAACTCTTGAATATAACAAAATAATAGAAAAACTTACATCCTACGCCGTTTCGCCTATGGGTAAGGAAATGACATCTGCTTTAAAGCCATGCGCGTCTATAAGCCAAATTCAGCAGTGGCAGAATGAAACATCAGAGGCAGAGGCAATGATATTAAGAAAGGGTTCTATTCCTTTAGGCGGTTTAAGAGAGATTAGGCCGCAGATTAAAAGGCTTGCTATGGGCGGAAGCTTGGGTATTGCGGAGCTTCTTAACATAGGTGATTTTTTGTATGTGTGCCGCAGGGTTAAAAATTACTCCGTAAACGAAAATAAGGCCGAAAGCTACGACACAATAGGCCCTATGTTTGATTTGGTAATGGAACTGCCTAAGCTTGAAAAAGAAATTTCAAGGGTAATACTTTCTGAAACGGAAGTATCCGACGATGCTTCACAGGGGCTTAAAAGTGTAAGGCGTGAAATGGCCGTATCCAATGACCGCATAAGGGAGCACCTGAACAATATTATTAATTCACAAACATACAGGCCTATGCTTCAGGACTATGTAATTACAATTAGGAATGACAGATACTGTGTTCCGGTTAAAAGTGAGTACAGAAACAGTTTCAGCGGTATGGTACACGACCAGTCCAACACAGGTTCAACGCTTTTTATTGAGCCGTTAAGTGTTGTTCAGCTTAACAACAGAATAAAAGAGCTTCAGATTAAAGAAAAAGAAGAAATAGACAAAATTCTTCAAAAACTTTCAGCAGAGGTTTTTGAGAATTTAGATGCTATAGAATCTAATTTGAATGTTGTAACAAAGCTTGATTTTATATTTGCAAAAGGCCAGCTTTCTCTTTCTATGAAAGGCACAAAGGCTGTTTTTAACAACAAAAAATATATCAACATTAAAAAAGGCAGGCATCCGCTTTTAAACAGCGACACTGTTGTGCCGGTTAATATTTACTTAGGCGGAGACTTTACAACTCTTTTAATAACAGGCCCTAATACAGGCGGAAAGACTGTTGCCCTTAAAACACTGGGGCTTTTCCAGCTTATGGGGCAGGCAGGTCTTCACATACCGGCTTTTGATAATTCAGAGCTGGGTGTTTTTGATGAGGTTTTTGCAGATATTGGTGATGAACAGAGTATTGAGCAGAATTTAAGTACATTTTCTGCCCATATGAAAAACACTGTTTATATACTTGAAAATGTAACAAATGACTCACTTGTGCTTTTTGACGAGCTTGGAGCAGGAACTGACCCTGTAGAAGGCGCGGCTCTTGCTATGAGTATTATACAAAGCCTTAAAGAACGCAACATAAGAACAGCAGTTACTACACATTACAGTGAGCTTAAAGTTTATGCTCTTTCAACCGAAGGCGTGGAAAATGCCAGCTGTGAGTTTGATGTGGAGTCTTTAAAGCCGACATACAGGCTTTTAATAGGCATACCGGGAAAAAGCAATGCTTTTGCTATTTCAAAGCGCTTAGGCCTTATGGACAGCGTTATAGAAAAGGCAAAGGAGTTTGTTGGTCAGGAAAATGTTAAATTTGAAGATGTTATAACAGATTTGGAAATAAGCAGGCGTACTGTTGTGCTTGAGCAGGAAAGAGCCGAGGAGTACCGTTTGGAGGCTGAAAAGCTTAAAAAAGAAGTTGAAAAACAGAAAGAAAAAACACGTCAGCAGAAAGAAAAAATACTTGCTGACGCCCGCGAACAGGCCCGTATGATTTATCAGAAGGCTAAAGAGGAAGCCGACAGCATTATAAAAGAAATGAACAGAGACGCCAGAAACAAGGCTAATCAGGAAAAAATGAACGAAAGCCGCAGAAAGATTAAAGATAAGCTTTCCGGTGTTGATTCTGAAATAGCTAAAATGATGGCAAAGCGCAAAAAACAGCATAAAGTTCCGGAAAAAATAGAAGTTGGTGACAGCGTTTATATTATTTCATTTGACCAGCATGGAACAGTAATTTCGCCTATGGACGAAAACAAAAATGTAATGGTTCAAATGGGACTTATGAAAATAAAAGTGCCTTTAAACGAGCTGGTTATAGACGAAACAGCACAAAATGCAAACAACAGCAAAAATAACAACAACGGTTTAAGAAATGTGTCAAGAAAGGCGGCGGCCGGAAAGAGTATGTTTGTAAGTCCGGAGATTGACTGCCGCGGTCAGACTGTAGATGAAGGTATTGGAAATATTGATAAATATATAGACGACGCTTTTTTAGCCGGCTTAAAGCAGGTTACAATTATTCATGGAAAAGGCACAGGTGTTTTAAGAGCCGCTGTTCAGCAGTACTTGGCCAGAAATCCGCATGTTAAGTCTTATCGCTACGGAAAATACGGTGAGGGCGAAATGGGTGTTACTGTTGTAGAGCTTAAAAATTAAGGAGGTTAATTATGGCCGCTAATCAGAAAATATTAATTGTTGATGACGATGAGCATATATCAGAGCTTATATCGCTTTATTTAATAAGGGAAGGATATGACACAAAAGAAGTACACGACGGCAAAAGCGCAGTTGATGCCTTTGCTTCCTATAATCCGGACCTTATAATGCTTGATATAATGCTTCCTGTAATGGATGGATACGAGGTTTGTAAAGAAATAAGAAAAACAAGCACTGTGCCTATAATTATGCTTACGGCAAAAGGCGACACTATAGACAAAGTTTTGGGTCTTGAGCTGGGAGCTGATGACTATATTGTAAAGCCTTTTGAACCTAAGGAAATGACAGCTAGGGTAAAGGCGGTTTTAAGGCGTTTTGATACAGGCAAAACAAAAGAAAGCTCTAAAATACTTGAGTTTGAAAACCTTGAGATTAACATGGAAAACTATACAGTTAAATATCACGGCGAATTTCTTAGTTTTCCGCCAAAAGAATTTGAGCTTTTGTATTTTTTGGCAAAAAGACCAAATCAGGTGTTTACAAGAGACCAGCTTCTTGATAAAATATGGGGCTATGAGTATATTGGGGATACAAGGACGGTAGATGTACATATTAAAAGAATCCGCGAGAAATTTGATAAAAAAGATTCGTGGTCTGTTAAAACAGTTTGGGGTGTGGGATATAAATTTGAGGTGGAATAAATCTTATGTTTAAACGCACAAAGCCAGTAAAGCAGACTATACTGAAAAAGCAAATGACAATATACATGAGCATTATACTTGTGCTCTTTGGCGTGTTTGGCTCCGGAATATCATTTATTTATACACGTCATTATATGTATGAACAGGAACAGCAGTTAATTGTTCAAGGGGAGAGGTTTAAGGAGTCCCTAAGCAATTTATACCACAGCGGCGATATTGATACTTCCAGTCTTAATTTTGAGTTTGAAGTTATGAAAAAATACATGGGCACAAGTGTATTTTTTATGAACAGCAAAGGCAAAATAAGCTTTACTACAGAAGACGTAAGCCAAAAATGGATAGGCCAGACAATTACAGACGAGGCTGTTAATATTGTTTTAAGCGGCAAAATAGCCACTGTTCAGGGCAAAATAGGCGGAATGTTTAACGAAACCGTACTTACAGTAGGCTATCCTATAATAATAGACGGTGTTCTGATAGGTGGCATATTTATGTGTAAGCCTATGGATATACTGCGTTCTTCTATGAGTTATGTTATATTCCTTATGCTGGGATATATGGTGCCGGTTATTATTATGGGTTTTGGACTTATTTATTACTCAACTAAAAAAATTACAAGCCCGCTTATTGACATGAATGAGGCGGCTAAAATTATAGCTGACGGAAGGATAGGCGCCCGTATTGAAGTTGAAAGCGATGATGAAGTTGGCCAGCTGGCTAAATCATTCAACTTAATGGCTGAAAGTATTGAGGAAACGGAGAAACGCCGCAGGGAGTTTATAGCCAATATATCACACGACTTACGAAGTCCGCTTACCAGTATCCGCGGATTTATAGAGGCTATAGTAGACGGCACAATACCGCCTGAAAAACAAAATCATTACCTTAAAATTGTAATGGAGGAAACAGGACGCCTTTCTAAATTGGCTAATGACTTAGTTGATTTAAGCAGTGCTCAGGCAGGGTCTATGGTTCTTGAAAGATGCGATTTTGATATTAATGAGCTTATTCGTGAAAGCATAGAGGCCATGGAGCCAAGGTTTAAAAAGAAAAATTTAATGGTTAACGCTATTTTCTCAGATGAAGTTACAATAGTTAACGCTGACCCTAATAAAATTAAACGTGTTATACAAAACCTTTTGGATAACGCAGTTAAGTTTTCTTATAGTGGCGGAAATATTATAACTGAGGTTCAGGAAACAGACAAAAAGGTTTATGTTTATGTACGTGATAACGGCAAAGGCATATCCGAAAGTGAAATGAAGCATGTGTTTGAAAGATTTTTTAAAGCTGACGCGTCAAGAGGTTTGGATAAAACCGGTGTTGGCTTAGGGCTTTCCATTGTTAAGGAGTTTATTAATGCTCACGGCGAGAGGGTAGAAGTTAGAAGCCGTGATGAAGGCGGAACAGAGTTTGTATTTACTTTGCAGCCTGTTAAGCAAAAATAAATGCCGTTTATAAGTTAAAACTTGACTTGTAAAGGCTTTAAATATACATCAAGGCTTTTAAGAAAGGGGTTAGAAAAATGAATTTTTTGGAAAGCTGTTTTAAATTAAAGCAGAACAACACAACAGTTAAAACCGAGATTTATGCCGGACTTACAACATTTATGACTATGGCTTACATACTTATTGTAAACCCAAGTCTTCTCAGCGCTTCGGGTATGGATTCCGGCGCTGTTCTTACGGCAACAGCTCTTGGTTCGGCTATAGGTACTTTTTGTATGGCAGCACTGTCAAACTATCCGTTTGCTCTTGCACCAGGTATGGGACTTAATGCATACTTTGCTTATACCGTTGTTTTGCAGATGGGGTATTCTTGGCAAATGGCTTTAGCCGCTGTATTTGTTGAAGGTATTATATTTATTATTCTTTCGCTTATTAATGTAAGAGAGGCTATATTTAACGCCATACCTAAGAATATGAAGTCAGCCGTAAGTGTTGCCATTGGTCTTTATATTGCTTTTATAGGTATGCAGAATGCCGGAATTATAGTAAATGAGGACTCAACACTTGTTACATTGGGTAATGTAAAAGACATAACTGTATTTCTTGCCCTTGTAGGAACAATAATTACAGTTGTTCTTGTTGCTAAAAAAGTTAAAGGTGCATTGTTCTTTGGTATTATAATTACCTACGTAATAGGCATTATATGTCAGTTAACTGGTATTTACACTGTTAACCCGGATGCTGGGGTATATTCACTTATTCCTTCAGGCATTGTTTCAACACCACCATCATTGGCACCTACATTTATGAAAATGGATTTCTCAAATGTTCTTACATGGGATTTCTTTATTGTAATGTTCTCATTCCTTTTTGTTGACCTTTTTGATACATTGGGAACTCTTATAGGCGTTTCAACTAAGGCAGGATACCTTGATAAAGACGGAAAGCTTCCAAGAATTAAAGGTGCTCTTTTAGCCGATGCTATTGGTACAACAGCAGGTGCTGTGCTTGGTACTTCTACAGTAACTACATTTATAGAAAGTGCTTCAGGTGTTACAGAAGGCGGAAGGACAGGCCTTACATCAGCTGTAGTAGGACTTTTGTTCCTTATAGCTCTTATATTCTCTCCTATAATTATGGCAATACCGTCTTTTGCTACAGCGCCGGCGCTTATAGTTGTAGGCTTGTTTATGATTGAGCAGGTAGCTAATATTGACTTTTCTGATTATACAGAAGGCTTCCCGGCTTTTATTACAATCATAATGATGGTTGTAGCTTACAGTATTTCAACAGGTCTTATATTCGGCGTTATATCTTATGTACTTATTAAACTTTTTACAGGCAGAAGCAAAGAGCTTAACCCTGTTATAGTTATAATAGCAATTCTGTTTGTATTAAAACTTGCTTTAAGCTGATATATGATTTTAAAACCGCGGTATAATGTTATGCCGTGGTTTTTTATTATATTAAGGAAGAAACTAATGCAAAAATAAAAGCGAAAAATTTTAATATTAACAAAAAGCGGAATTGGTAATAATAAATATGCTGAATTTGATAATGTGTTTTAGTATCAAAAAACGGGTGTTTTTGTGTTTAAAAATCTTTAATTGTATATCTTATATAAATATATAATTTGATTAACAAAAATATTGGTTAATATTTTATGAAAAAAAGGTAAAAATCTTGAAAAAAATACTTGCAATATTTTTTGCTATGCTGTATAATAACCAATGTTGTGACATAGAGCGAAGAAACGGAGGTTGCCGTGTGTATCACGGGTTTTCCGCGGAGCGATGTCCAGTTCATGAAACCGGGCGACAAGGTCACTGTACTGAATATTGGGAGTAAGAAGTCCATACAGCAAAGAGGACTTCTGTGCGCTTTAGTGCGCATCCGGATAAGTGTGCAGTCACCACTTGTCGTGCTGAAAGTAAAAGTACGAAAAGGAGGGGACTTTTTTTTATGGCTAACCAGAAAATCAGAATCAGTCTTAAAGCTTATGATCATAAATTGATCGATCAGTCCGCAGTTCAGATAATTGAAACTGCTAAGAAAACAGGTGCTCAGATAAGCGGACCTATTCCACTTCCAACAAAGAAGGAAGTAGTTACAATTCTTAGAGCTGTTCATAAGTACAAAGATTCTAGAGAGCAGTTCGAGATGAGAACACATAAAAGACTGATTGATATCCTTATGCCAACACCGAAGACAGTTGATGCTTTATCAAGACTTGATCTTCCAGCTGGTGTAGATATCACATTAAAAATTATGTAATTATCCAAGAACGGTTTATATATAGGGGAAACGTTATACGGAACTTATATTAAACTAGTATGATTACCCTAAAAGGGCAATCCGCTGTAGAAAACAGGAGGTGCGTGAAATGAAGAAAGCTATTATGGCTAAGAAAATCGGAATGACTCAGGTTTTCAGTGAAACAGGCAATCTTATTCCTGTTACTGTTCTTGAAGCTGGACCTTGCGCAGTAGTTCAGGTTAAGACAGTTGAAAATGACGGTTATTCAGCAATCCAGGTTGGATTTATGGACGAAAAGGCTAACAAGGTTACAAAGCCTGAAAAAGGTCATTTTGAAAAAGCTGGAGTTGCAGCTAAGAAAGTATTAAAAGAATTCAGATTTGAAGATGCAGAAAGCTACGAGCTTGGCACTGAAATTAAAGCAGACATTTTTGCTGCTGGAGATAAAGTAGATGTAAGCGGCGTATCCAAAGGTAAAGGCTATCAGGGCGCTATTAAGAGACACGGACAGCACAGAGGACCTGTTACTCACGGTTCTAAATCACACAGAGTTGTTGGTTCAATGAGTTCAGCTACTACACCAGGTAAGGTTAAAAAGAATAAAAACATGGCAGGCCACATGGGCGCTGAAAATGTTACTATTCAGAACCTTGAAATTGTACGCGCTGACGCAGAGAAGAATCTTATCCTTATTAAAGGTGCTGTTCCAGGCCCTAAGGGTGCGGTTCTCGTAATTAGAGAAAGCGTAAAGGCTTGATTATACTTTACGAAAGGAGGATTTGGATATGGCAAACGTTAAAGTATACAACATGAGCGGCGCTGAGGTTGGCACAATCGACCTTAACGACGATATATTCGGTATAGATGTAAGCGAGCACGCAATGCACATGGCAGTTGTTCAGTATCTCGCTAATAAAAGACAGGGCACACAGAGCGCTAAAACACGTGCTGAAGTAAGCGGAGGCGGCAAAAAGCCTTGGAGACAGAAAGGCACAGGCCGTGCTAGACAGGGTTCTATCCGTTCACCACAGTGGACAGGCGGCGGCGTTGTATTTGCTCCAAAGCCAAGAGATTACTCTTTCAAACTTAACAAAAAGTTTAAAAGACTTGCTCTTAAATCAGCTCTTACAACAAAGGCTGTTGAAGAAAAAATTATCGTTTTAGACGAACTTTCACTTACAGAAGTTAAAACAAAGGAAATGGCTAAAGTTCTTGCAAACATCAACGCAGGTAAAGCACTTGTAGTTATGGACGGAAGCAACACAAACGTTATCCTTTCAGCAAGAAACATTCCTGATGTTAAAACAGCTGCTGTAAACACAATTAATGTTTACGATATTCTTAAATACAACACTCTTGTATTAACAAAAGATGCAGTTGCTAAAATCGAGGAGGTGTACGCATAATGGCAGACTTAAAATATTATGACATTATACTTAAACCTGTTATTACAGAGGCAAGTATGGCTGGCATTGAAAGCAAAAAATACACTTTCTTAGTTCATCCGGATGCTACAAAAATCCAGGTAAAAGAGGCTGTTGAAAAAATGTTCGACGGCGCTAAGGTTGCATCAGTTCACACAATGAACTACGCCGGAAAAACTAAAAGAAGAGGTATGATTTACGGCAAAACAGCTAAAAAGAAAAAAGCAATCGTTCAGCTTACAGCTGAAAGCAAAGATATTGAAATTTTCCAGGGTATGTAATTAACCCGTTACCGTATATAAAACCACCATTGCATTAATTGAAAGGAGTGGAGAAGATGGGCATCAAAAGATATAAGCCTTATACACCTTCAAGAAGACACATGACAGTGTCAACATTCGAAGAAATTACAAAATCAACTCCTGAAAAATCCTTAGTTGTTCATATTAAGAAGAATTCAGGTAGAAATAATCAGGGTAAGCTTACAGTTCGTCATAAAGGCGGCGGAGCTAAACTTAAATACAGACTTGTAGATTTTAAGAGAAATAAAGACAATATTCCGGCTGTTGTAAAAGCTATCGAGTACGATCCAAACAGAACAGCTAACATCGCTCTTATTGTTTATGCAGACGGCGTAAAGAGCTACATTTTAGCTCCTGTAGGCCTTAGCGTAGGCGATACAGTTATGAACGGTGAAAATGCCGAAGTTCGTGTTGGTAACACACTTCCAATGAGAAATATTCCTGTTGGTTCAAACATCCACAATATAGAGATGATGCCAGGTAAAGGCGGACAGCTTGTTCGTGCTGCTGGTAACGTTGCTCAGCTTATGGCTAAAGAAGGTAAATACGCTACAGTTAAGCTTCCTTCAGGCGAAATGAGACTTCTTCCTATCGACTGCAGAGCTACAGTAGGCCAGATTGGAAACCTTGACAACGAGCTTGTTAAAATCGGTAAAGCCGGAAGAAAACGCCATATGGGTATTAGACCTACAGTAAGAGGTTCTGTTATGAACCCTAACGACCATCCACACGGTGGTGGTGAAGGTAGAGCACCAATCGGTCGTCCATCACCTATGACACCTTGGGGCAAACCTGCTATGGGCTATAAGACAAGAAAGAAACATAAAGCTTCCAATAAATATATCATTCACGCTAGAGACTGATAAATTGGCCGCATAATCGATTGAATTAACAAGGAGGATTAAAACATGAGCAGATCACTCAAAAAGGGACCTTTCGCTGATGAGCATCTTTTAAAGAAGATTGACGCTCTCAACGCAGCAGGTGAAAAAACAGTTGTTAAAACATGGTCTCGTCGTTCAACAATATTCCCTGACATGATTGGTCATACTATCGCAGTTCATGACGGAAGAAAACATGTACCTGTATATGTAACAGAAGACATGGTTGGTCATAAACTCGGTGAGTTTGCCTTAACAAGAACATATAGAGGACACGGAAAAGACGCTGAAAAGAAATCTAAAGTTAGATAATTAGTTTTGGAAGGAGGTTTGGGGCATGGCAAAAGGACATAGAAGCCAAGTCAAAAAACAGAGAAACATCGAAAATAAAGATAAAAGACCACAGGCAACTGCCAAATATGTAGGTATCCCTGCTTCTAAAGCTAAAATCGTTTTAGACCAGATTGTAGGCAAGGATGCAAAAACAGCAGCTGCGCTGCTTCAGTATAACCCAAGATTAGCCGCTACTATAATAGGCAAAGTATTAAAGTCAGCTATGGCTAATGCAGAAAACAATTTAGGTATGGATGTTAGCAAGTTATATGTTGAAGAGGTAATCGCAGGACAGGGTCCTACTTTAAAACGTGTACGTCCAAGAGCACAGGGTAGAGCATATAAGATTCTCAAGAGATCATGCCATATATCCATCATCCTCAATGAGAGATAAGGAGGTTAACAATGGGACAGAAAGTAAATCCACATGGATTAAGAGTAGGCATCATCAAAGACTGGGATACAAAATGGTATTCTGAAAAAGGTTATGCCGATAACTTAGTAGAAGACTACAAAATCAGAAAATTCGTTAAAGAAAAACTTTACGCTTCAGGCGTTTCTAAAATATTAATCGAAAGAACAACAGACAGAGTTAAAATTTCTGTTTACACAGCTAAGCCTGGTATTGTTATTGGTAAAAACGGTGCTGCCATAGAAGAACTCAAAAACGAGATTCAGAAAATGACATCATACAAAGTAAATGTTAACATTGAAGAAGTTAAAAGACCAGAGCTTGACAGCCAGCTTGTAGCTGAAAACATAGCTCAGCAGCTTGAAAACCGTGTAACTTTCCGCCGTGCTATGAAGCAGGCAATGGGCAGAACTATGAAGTTCGGTGCTCAGGGTATTAAAACATCTTGCTCAGGCCGTCTTGGTGGTGCTGATATGGCAAGAACAGAAAGTTATCACGATGGAACTATTCCTCTTCAGACACTTCGCGCTAACATTGATTACGGCTTTGCAGAAGCAAACACAACTTACGGCAAAGTAGGCGTTAAGGTTTGGATTTACAAAGGAGAAGTTCTTCCTGTAAAAGCAGCAAAAAAGGAAGGAGGCGCTGAGTAATGTTAATGCCTAAAAGAGTAAAAAGACGTAAACAGTTCAGAGGCAGACTTAAAGGCAGAGCCATGAGAGGCAATAAGATTACTTACGGTGATTTTGGTATAGTAGCTATGGAGCCAAGCTGGATTACATCAAACCAGATTGAGGCTGCCCGTATCGCCATGACAAGATTTGTAAAAAGAGGCGGTAAAGTTTGGATTAAAATTTTCCCGGATAAACCAGTTACAGCAAAACCTGCTGAAACACGTATGGGTTCCGGTAAAGGTTCACCAGAGTATTGGGTTGCAGTTGTTAAACCAGGCAGAGTAATGTTTGAGCTTGGCGGCGTTAGTGAGGAAATAGCAAGAGAGGCTCTTCGTCTCGCTACACACAAACTGCCAATCAAGTGCAAGATCGTTTCTCGTGCTGACCAGGAAGCGGAAATGGAAGGTGATGGCAGTGAAAACTAAGACTTACGTTAAAGGATTAAAAGATAAACCTGTTGATGAGTTAAAGCAGGATCTCGTTGCCGCTAAGAAGGAATTATTTAACCTTAGATTCCAGAATGCGACAAACCAGCTTGATAATACAGCAAGAATTAACGAGGTTCGTAAAAATATAGCAAGAATTCAGACCGTTATTACACAGAACCAGAGAGCAGCTCAGTAATTAAATGAGAGGAGGAATACCGGTGGAAGAAAGAAACCTTCGTAAAACAAGAGTTGGTTTGGTAGTCAGCGACAAAATGGATAAAACTATCGTTGTAGCTGTTGCAGACAGAGTAAAACACCCACTTTATGGTAAAATTATAGATAGAACTTACAAACTTAAGGCACACGATGAAAACAACGAGTGTCATGTAGGTGACCGTGTTAAGGTAATGGAAACAAGACCACTCTCTAAAGATAAGAGATGGAGACTTGTTGAAGTAATCGAAAGAGCTAAATAATTCGTAAGGAGGAATCTAAGCATGATTCAACAGGAAAGTAGACTTAGAGTCGCTGACAATACAGGTGCAAAAGAAATCCTCTGCATCCGTGTTATGGGTGGTTCAACCAGAAGATATGCAGGAGTTGGAGATATAATAGTTTGCAGCGTTAAAGAAGCAACACCAGGCGGCGTTGTTAAGAAAGGTGACGTTGTAAAAGCAGTTGTAGTTAGAACAGTTAAGCCAATCGGAAGAGCTGATGGTTCTTATATCAGATTTGATGAAAACGCTGCCGTTATCATCAAGGACGACAAAAACCCAAGAGGCACCCGTATATTTGGACCAGTTGCAAGAGAGCTTAGAGAGAAACAGTTCATGAAGATTCTTTCTCTTGCACCTGAAGTATTATAAGGGAGGTACATCAGATGGCAAGCACAAAGCTTAAAACCGGCGACAAGGTTGTAGTTATAGCCGGAAAAGATAAAGGCAAAGAGGGTAAAATCCTTGTAGTTGACAGAAAAAAAGGCAGAGTAATTGTTGAAGGCGTTAACATGATTTCAAAGCATCAGAAACCAAACGCTGCTAACCAGCAGGGTGGTATCATTAAGAAAGAAAGCTTCATGGACGCTTCAAACGTTATGTACCTTCATAACGGAAAAGCTACAAGAATCGGCGCTAAAATCGAAAACGGCAAGAAAGTAAGAATAGCTAAGTCAACTGGCGAAGCTATTGACTGATTTGGAAAGGAGGTACTTACGTGAGCAGGTTAAAAGAATTCTATGATAAAGAAGTAGTAGAAGGAATGACTAAAAAGTTTAACTATAAAAATGTAATGGCTGTACCAAAGCTTTCAAAAATAGTTATTAACATGGGCGTTGGCGAAGCTAAGGATAACGCTAAGGTACTTGACGGCGCTGTTAAAGACCTTACAATTATCTCAGGTCAGAAGCCAATTATAACAAAGGCTAAAAAGTCAGTTGCGGCTTTCAAACTTCGTGAGGGCATGCCAATCGGCTGCAAAGTAACACTCAGAGGCGAGAGAATGTATGAGTTCGCTGACAGACTTATCAATATAGCTCTTCCACGTGTACGTGACTTTAGAGGTGTTAAAGCTAACAGCTTTGACGGCAGAGGTAACTACACAATGGGTATCAAAGAGCAGCTCATTTTCCCTGAAATCGAATATGATAAGGTAGACAAAATCAGAGGCATGGATATAATTTTCGTAACAACTGCTGAAACAGACGAGGAAGGCAGAGAGTTACTCAGATTATTTGGTATGCCGTTCGAGAAATAAGGAGGGAAATATAATGGCTAAAACTTCAATGAAAATTAAGCAGACAAGAAAACCTAAGTTTTCTACCAGAGCTTATACACGTTGCAGAATTTGTGGAAGACCACATTCTGTACTCAAAAAATTTGGAATCTGCCGTATTTGCTTCCGTGAGTTAGCTTATAAAGGACAGATACCTGGTGTTAAAAAAGCAAGCTGGTAATAGGAAAGGAGGATTTTCAACATGTCAATGAGTGACCCAATCGCAGATATGCTTACAAGAATTAGAAACGGCAATACTGCAAAACACGATACAGTAGATGTACCTGTTTCAATAATGAAAAAAGCTATCGCTGACATTTTAACTAACGAAGGTTACATCAAAGGATACGAGGTTATTGAAGATGGTGTTAAGAGCACTATGAGAATAACCCTTAAATATGGTAAAGACAAAAACGAAAAAGTTATTACTGGTATTAAAAGAATTTCTAAGCCTGGTCTTAGAGTTTTTGCTGGTAAAGAAGAACTTCCTAAGGTACTTGGCGGTCTTGGAATAGCTATTATTTCAACAAGCAAGGGCGTTATGACTGATAAAGAAGCAAGAAAGTTAGGCATAGGCGGAGAAGTAGTTGCCTTTGTTTGGTAATTGATTGATAATAGATTTAACGGAGGTGCAGAACATGTCAAGAATTGGTAGATTACCAATTGCTATACCAGCTGGCGTAGACATCAAGATTGGCGAAGGCAATCTTGTTACAGTTAAAGGCCCAAAAGGTACTTTAGAGCGTAAGTTATCAGCTGACATGAACATCGCAATTGAAGACGGTCACGTAGTGGTTACAAGACCAAGCGACCTTAAGAGATTCAGAGAATTACACGGTTTAACAAGAACACTTATCGCCAACATGATTGAAGGCGTTACAAAAGGATTTGAAAAGACTCTTGAAATCAACGGTGTTGGTTACAGAGCAGCTAAACAGGGAAAGAAACTCGTTCTTACACTCGGTTATTCACACCTTGTTGAAATGATGGACCCTGAAGGCATCGAAACTGTAGTTGAAGGCCAGAACAAGATTATTGTTAAAGGTATCAGCAAAGAGAAAGTTGGACAGTTCGCTGCTGAAATCAGAACAAAACGTCCACCAGAGCCATACAAGGGCAAGGGTATTAAGTACGATTATGAACATATCAGACGTAAAGTTGGTAAGACCGGTAAGAAGTAATTAACTACTTATATCGGAAAGTGACTGATTTATAGAAAGGTGTGAATTTCACATGATTACGAAGCCATCACGCGCAAAAGCTCGTATTAAGCGTCATTACAGAATTCGTAATAAAGTTAATGGCACAGCGCAGTGCCCAAGACTTGCTGTTTTTAGATCAAACAAACATATGTATGCACAGCTCATTGATGATGCTGCTGGCTGCACATTAGCAGCTGCTTCAACAATGGAAGCTGAAATTGCAAGCAAGCTTGAAACAACATCAAACATCGCAGCAGCTCAGGCTGTAGGCGAGGCTATAGCTAAAAAAGCTATTGAAAAAGGTATAACAGAGGCAGTTTTCGACCGCGGCGGTTATGTTTACCACGGCAAAGTTAAAGCATTGGCAGACGCAGCCCGCGAAGCTGGTTTACAATTCTAAGCGAGGAGGAAATTACGTTGAAGAGAATCGATCCAAGTACACTCGATCTTAAGGATAACGTAGTAACTATCAACCGTGTTACTAAGGTTGTTAAGGGCGGTCGTACATTTAGATTTGCAGCACTTGTTGTTGTAGGCGATGAGAACGGTCATGTTGGATGCGGTATTGGTAAAGCAGCAGAAATTCCTGACGCTATCCGCAAAGGCAAAGAAGACGCCATGAAAAATATAATTTATGTTGAAAGAAATGAAGTTGACAGCCTTTACCATGGCACAACAGGTACATTCGGAAGCGCAAGCGTAAGACTTATGCCTGCTGCAGAAGGTACTGGTGTTATCGCCGGCGGCCCGGCTCGTGCCGTATTAGAGCTTGCTGGTATCAGAAATATCAGAACAAAATCTTTAGGTTCAAATAATAAGAGAAATGTAGTTAGCGCTACAATAGCAGGTTTAGCTAACATTACTACACCAGAGAGAGTAGCTAAGTTACGCGGTAAGACTGTTGAAGAAATTTTAGGCTGAGGAGGAATTTAAAGTGGCTGAAATTAAAATCACATTAGTGAAATCTACTATAGGTGCTATTCCGAAGCATAAAAAAACTGTTCAGGCTTTAGGCCTTAAGAAATTACATTCATCAGTTATTCAGCAGGATAACGCTGCCACAAGAGGTATGGTTAAACAGGTTAGCCACCTTGTTAAGGTAGAAGAAATTTAATTTAAGGAGGTGCGACAATGAAGTTAGGTGAATTAAGACCAGCTGAGGGTTCCAATGCTAAGGCTTGGAGAAGAGGCAGAGGTCACGCTTCAGGAAACGGCAAAACAGCAGGCAGAGGCCATAAGGGACAGGGAGCTCGTTCAGGTTCAGGCGGAAAAGCAGGTTTTGAAGGCGGTCAGATGCCTCTTTACAGAAGACTTCCTAAGAGAGGTTTCACATGCAGAAACACTAAAGAGATCGTAGGCATTAATGTTGCGGCTCTTAATATATTTGATAACGACGCAGTAGTTGATTTACAGGCATTAATCGAATCAGGTCTTGTTAAAAACCCAAGAGACGGCGTTAAAATTCTTGGCGTTGGTACACTTGAGAAAAAACTTACAGTTAAAATTAATCAGTTCAGCAAAACAGCAGTTGAGAAAATCGAGGCAGCAGGCGGAAAAGCTGAGGTGATCTAATTGATTAGATTGTTTGTAAACGCATGGAAGGTAAAGGAGATTAGAAATAAAATCCTTTACACATTTGTAATACTTGCTATAATAAGATTAGGTGCGCATGTAGCACTTCCTGGCATTAGTGTTGCAGCTGTTAAGGCAGCTCAGGACTCAGCAAGTACAGGAACTCTTTATAACATTATAGCAGGTGGTTATAATTCCAGATGGTCTATATTCTCAATGGGTATCGGACCGTATATCAATGCATCAATTATAATGCAGCTGCTTACAGTTGCCATACCGAAACTTGAGCAGTTGGCAAAAGAAGGCGAGGATGGCAGGAAAAAAATTTCCAGCTATACCCGTTATCTTACAGTTGTATTGGCAATAATCCAAGCTATAGGTATAACATTCAGCTACAGAAGTATGTTTACTTCATCAAGCGCTGTTATGTTAGCGTGCTCTGTTATTTCTCTTGTTGCAGGCTCAACATTCATTATGTGGCTTGCTGAGCAGATTACAAACAAGGGTATTACAAACGGTTCATCAATGATAATCTTTGTAAACATCGTTTCTAATCTTCCAAGCGGAATTACATCCCTTGTGTACTACGCACAGGGCGGAGACGCTATAGGAATAGCAAAAGTAGCAGCTGTGCTTATACTGCTTTTGGCTGTTATTGTGTTTATTGTTATCGTACACGATGGCGAAAGAAGAATTCCTGTTCAGTATTCAGGTAAAATGATGGGCAGAAGAACATTTGCTGGTCAGTCAACATTTATGCCTATTAAGGTTAACACAGCTGGTGTTTTAGCTATCATTTTTGCTATCTCACTTGTGCAGTTCCCTGAAACTATAGGACAGTTCTTTACACCGGGCCCGACATATACAAAAATTATAGAAGCTCTTAGGCTTACATCACCTATAGGCGCTATACTTTATGTAGTTCTTATTATATTCTTTGCTTATTTCTATACCTCGATTGTTATTAATCCTAACCAGATAGCCGAGAATATGAAAAAGAACGGAGGTTTTATACCTGGTATAAGACCTGGTCAGCCTACAAGTAACTTTATAACAAGAGTTGTAAACAGAGTAACATTTATCGGTGCTATTGCATTTGCGCTTATAGCTCTTGTACCACTTATACTTCAGTGGGTATTTGGACTTAATGTTGGTTTCGGCGGTACAACACTTATAATCGTTGTAGGTGTTGCACTTGATATAGTAAAAGCTATGGAATCACAGCTTCTTATGCGCCACTACAAAGGATTCTTAAGTTAATTGATTACGGTTCAAAGGGAAATGCTTTGGCATTTCCCCGCGGCCTTAAGTTTTTTGGAAAAGAGGGAAAGCTAATGAAATTGGTACTTATTGGCGCTCCTGCAGCAGGCAAGGGCACACAGGCAAGAAAACTTATTGCTAAGTACGGCCTTGCTTATATCTCAACAGGCGATATGCTTAGAGAGGAAGTAGCAAAGGGCTCAGAACTGGGACTTAAAGTTAAAGATATAATGTCTTCCGGAAGCCTTGTTTCTGACGACCTTATAATAGCTATTGTTAAAGAGCGTATTAAAGCTGATGACTGCAAGAGAGGATTTATATTAGATGGTTTCCCACGTACAGTAGTTCAGGCTGAAAAGCTTGACGAGCTTATAGGAAGCATTGATAAGGCTATTTACATCAACTGCCCTGATGAAGCCCTTCTTGAAAGAATTACCGCAAGAGAAACATGTCCTAAATGCGGAGCTTCCTATAACAAAATTTCAGTTCCTTCTAAAGTACCTGGTATCTGTGATGTATGCGGCGAGCACCTTACACAGAGAAAAGACGATACTGTAGAAGCCGGAAAAGCACGTCTTGCTACATTCCATGAACAGAGCGAACCTCTTGTAGCTTACTATAAGAAACAAGGTAATTTATTTGAGGTAGACGGAATGAGCGGCGTAGAAAATGTAACAAACGCTATTTTCGCTGAGTTAGGGGACTGAAAAAATGGCTATAACTATTAAAACGGAAGAGCAAATTGAAAAAATGCGCGCAGCAGGAAAAATACTTGTAGAACTTGATGCTGTGTTACATGAGCATATCAAGCCGGGAGTAACAACATTAGAGCTTGATACTATTGCTGAAAAGTTCATAAGAGACCGCGGCGCAATTCCATCATTTAAGGGTTATGGCGGCTTTCCGGGTTCTATATGCACTTCGGTTAACGAGGTAATAGTACACGGCATACCCGGCAAGCGTAAGCTAAAAGAAGGCGACATTATAAGTATAGATATGGGCTCCATTATTTACGGTTTTAATGGAGACTGTGCCAGAACTTATGGTGTGGGCGAAATTTCACCAGAAGACCAAAGGCTTATTGATGTAACAAAACAAAGCTTTTTTGAAGGCATTAAATTTGCCAAAGTGGGCTGCCATTTATTTGATATATCTGCTGCAATACAGGATTATGTAGAAGGCAACGGATTTGGTGTTGTAAGGGATTATGTAGGCCACGGAATTGGCCGTCAAATGCATGAAGACCCGGCAATACCAAACTACAGACAGCGTGGCAGAGGCCCTAAACTTTTAAAAGGCATGTGCCTTGCTATTGAGCCTATGGTTACAGCCGGAACTTACGAGCTTAAAGTGCTTGATGACGATTGGACGGCTGTTACTCTTGATGGTAAAAACGCGGCACACTATGAGAATACTGTTTATATAACTGACGGTGAGCCTGAAATACTTACTTTATAATCTGTACAGACAGTAGATTTTAATATACACTTTGAGGTGATGAAATGGATTTTGAAACAGGTCAGATTGTCTTTTCCAAAAGCGGTCATGACAAAACCCTTCCTTTCATAGTAACAGCTGTCGACGGTGAGTATTTATACTTAGCAGATGGAAAAAACCGCCGGCTTGAGCACCCAAAACGTAAAAAAATCAAGCATGTACAAGGAACAAAACATGTCTGCGAAGATATAAAGAAAAAACTTGAGGAGAAAAGTTATCTGCTTGATGCAGATATCCTTAAGGCGATTAAAGAGTATTGCAAGGAAATGTAGAGGAGGTTCTTTATGTCTAAAGACGACGTAATTGAATTGGAAGGAACCGTTATAGAGAAATTACCAAATGCCATGTTTCAGGTAGAGCTTGAAAATGGACATAAAATATTAGCGCATATCTCAGGAAAGCTTAGAATGAATTTCATTAGAATACTTCCTGGAGATAAGGTTTTAATTGAAATGTCTCCATATGACCTTACAAAAGGCAGAATAATTTGGAGAGCTAAGTAATAGAAGGATTTAGAAAGGAGAAATCACAATGAAAGTTAGACCATCTGTTAAGCCTATGTGCGAAAAGTGCAGAGTTATTAAGAGAAAAGGCCGTGTAATGGTTATTTGTGAAAATCCAAAACACAAACAGAAACAAGGCTGATTTTAACTTGCGTTTTTTGCTTATGAGCAGGAAATTGTGGTTGTAATTATGGCTTTATTAGGGGTGCATGAAACCCCAAAAGCAAACTATGTTAAATCCGTCATTGATATTTAGGTATATTTTCAGAGCGGCTGGCAGATGTTTAATCTGTATTTCTGTAAATTGCCCTAAAGAATAAATTGAATTTTCAGTAGAGTTTATTATGGAGGTGCAAAGTACACATGGCACGTATCGCTGGTGTAGATTTACCAAGAGAAAAGCGCGTTGAAATAGGTCTTACTTATGTATATGGCATTGGACATTCAACAGCTGTTAAAGTATTAAAAAAAGCAGGCGTAAATCCTGATACAAGAGTTAGAGACCTTACAGACGACGAGGTTTCTAAAATCCGTGAAGCTATAGATGAAACACATACAACAGTAGAAGGTGACCTTAGAAGAGAAATCGCTCTTAACATCAAACGTCTTATGGAAGTTGGATGCTACAGAGGAATCCGTCACAGAAAAGGCCTTCCTGTAAGAGGACAGAAAACAAAGACAAACGCTAGAACAAGAAAAGGCCCAAGAAAAACTGTTGCTAACAAGAAGAAATAAGTAGGGAGGTTTACGTCAAATGGCAAAGAAAGCTGTAAAGAAAACGACTACTCGTAGACGTCGTGACAAAAAGCATGTAGAACGTGGTCAGGCACATATCCAGTCCACATTTAATAATACAATAGTTACAATTACAGACGCGGCAGGCAACGCACTCTCATGGGCAAGCGCTGGTCAGTTAGGCTTCAGGGGTTCAAGAAAATCAACTCCTTATGCTGCACAGATGGCTGCTGAAACAGCTGCAAACGCTGCTTCAGACTACGGCCTTAAGACTGTAGAAGTATTTGTTAAGGGTCCTGGTTCAGGACGTGAGGCTGCAATTCGTGCGCTTCAGGCAGCAGGTCTTAGCGTAACAATGATTAAAGACGTTACACCTGTTCCACATAACGGATGCAGACCACCAAAACGCAGAAGAGTCTAATTAGGAGGTGCGAGTATAAATGGCAAGAGATATGGTTCCTGTTCTTAAGAGATGTAGATCACTTGACCTTGATCCAATCTACTTAGGAATTGCAAAGAAATCTAAAAAACAGCCGGCTAACACAAGAAGAAAAATAAGTGAGTACGGCCTTCAGATGAGAGAAAAACAGAAAGCTAAATTTATATACGGCGTTCTTGAGAAACAGTTTAGAGGATATTACGCAAAAGCTGAAAAGATGGCTAAAAAAGAAGGTATCCCTGGTGAGAACCTCCTTATGCTTCTTGAATTAAGACTTGACAACGTAATGTTCAGACTTGGCTATGGCAGAACAAGAAAAGAAGCAAGACAGATTGTTCGTCATAAACACGTACTTGTAAACGGCAAGCCTGTAGATATCCCATCATATGCTCTTAAAGTTGGAGATGTTATCGAAATCAAAGAGAAATACGCTTCAATGCAGAGATACAAAGATATCCTTGAGGTTACAGACACAAGAATAGTTCCAGAATGGCTTACAGCTGACCATGAGAACTTAAAAGGCACAGTAGCAGCAAGACCTCAGAGATCACAGATTGATGTTCCTGTTGAAGAAACATTCATTGTCGAGCTCTATTCTAAATAATATTAATGCAACACTAAAAGCAGTGGGGTTTGTATTGACTCCACTGCTTATGAAACTTTATTTTCTTATTCTATTTATTACACAGAGGAGGTTTATATTGTGTTAGAGTTTGAGAAACCTCGTATAGAGATTGCTGAAATGGCATCGGATGGAACTTATGGTCGTTTTGTTGTTGAGCCTCTTGAAAGAGGTTATGGCACAACATTGGGAAATTCTCTTAGAAGAATACTCCTTTCATCACTTCCGGGCGCCGCAGTAAGCAATGTTAAAATAGACAGAGTGCTGCATGAATTCAGTGTTATTCCTGGCGTTAAGGAAGACGTTTCAGAGATAATTCTCAACCTTAAAGGTCTTGCAATTAAGAACACAAGCGACAGCTTTGAGCCAAAACTTGCTTATATTGATTTTGAGGGTGAAGGCGAAGTTAAAGCTTCCGATATTAAAGTAGATAGCGATATCGAAATAATGAACCCAGACCATCATATAGCAACATTAAGCGGTGGCCCAAACAGCAAGCTTTATATGGAAATAACTATAACAAGAGGCAGAGGCTATGTAGGTGCTGATAAGAATAAAAGAGAAGACCAGCCTATAGGCATGCTTCCTGTTGACTCAATATATACACCTGTCAGAAGAGTTAATTTCCTTGTTGAAAACACACGTGTAGGACAGATTACAGACTATGACAAGCTTACACTTGAGGTTTGGACAAATGGAACAATTGCTCCTGACGATGCTGTAAGTTATGGCGCTAAAATACTTAACGAGCACCTTAACTTATTTGTAGACCTTTCCGAAAATGCTAAGAATGCCGAAATTATGGTAGAAAAAGAAGAAGGCAAGAAAGAAAAAGTACTTGAAATGAGCATTGAAGAACTTGACCTTTCTGTTCGTTCTTATAACTGCCTTAAGAGAGCAGGCATCAACACAGTTGAAGACTTAGCAAGCAAGACGGAAGATGAAATGATGAAAGTGCGTAATCTTGGACGCAAATCCCTTGAGGAAGTGCTTAACAAGAAGGCAGAGCTCGGTCTTAGCTTAAAGCCGAGTGAAGAATAATATAGTTGATTTATTATTTATGGCGAAATTACAGTTTTGCGTAAGACCGTAAGAGCGGCAATTCTGGGGTAAGTTTCGCAGAAAGCGGAGGATTAAAATGACAGGTTCAGGCTACAGAAAACTTGGAAGAACATCATCACAGAGAAAGGCTCTTTTAAGAAATCAGGTTACAAATTTACTTTACAATGGTAAAATTACAACAACTGATACAAGAGCTAAAGAAGTAAGAAGAATTGCTGAAAAGCTTATCACTCTTGCTGTTAAGGAAAAAGACAACTTTACAGAGGTTGAAGTAACAGCTAAAGTTGCTAAAAAAGACGCTAACGGCGCTAGAGTAAAAGAAACTGTAAACGGCAAAAAAGTTACAGTTTATGATGAGGTTAAAAAGACAATCAAGAAGGATAACCCTTCAAGACTTGCAGCAAGAAGAAAAATCCTCAGCGTTCTTTATCCTGTAACAGAGGTTCCAAAGGACGGAAAGAAAGTAAGAAAGCTTTCTAAAAAAGTTGACATGGCTGCTAAGCTTTTCGATGAAATCGCTCCAAAGTATGCTGACCGTAAGGGTGGCTACACAAGAATGATTAAAATCGGACCACGTAAAGGCGATGCTGCTGAAATGGTAATTCTTGAGCTTATCTGATTTTAAGCAGGGTTACATCTTTAATTAATAACAAAAAGGGGATTAAGGTAGCTTAATCCCCTTTTTAAAAGTTTATTTTAGTGAAAAAAACATATAAATTGTGTATTTTTCAGTGAAATAAAATGATTTTTGGTGTATAATTTTTCTGTTTAGCATAATTATTAAGGCAGGAAGGTGCATTTGTGGATACAATGATTAAAACCGAAAATTTAAGATATGAATATTCGGTAACTTACGAGGAAAAAGGAAAGAACGTTACTAAAAAAATAATTGCTCTTGATAATATAAATATCGAAATAGAAAAAGGCTCTTTTGTAGCTGTTTTAGGTCATAACGGTTCCGGTAAGTCAACTTTGGCAAAACATATAAATGCCCTTGTGCGCCCTACAAGCGGTACTTTATGGATAAACGGATATGATACTAAAAATGATGAGTTTATTTGGGATATACGCCAAAGCGCAGGTATGGTTTTTCAAAATCCTGATAACCAGATAGTAGCTACAATAGTAGAGGAAGATGTGGCTTTTGGCCCTGAAAATTTAGGTATAGAGCCAGATGAAATTCGCCGCAGGGTAGACAGTGCTATTGCTACTGTTCATATGGAGGATTTTAAAAGAAGTGTTCCTTCTAAATTAAGCGGCGGCCAGAAGCAGAGAATAGCCATAGCAGGAGTTCTTGCCATGCAGCCGGAATGTATTGTTCTTGATGAGCCAACGGCTATGCTTGACCCAGAAGGCCGTAAAGATGTTATTAATACCATAACACGCCTTAATAAAGAAAAAGGCCTTACAACAGTTCTTATAACTCATTATATGGACGAAACAGTAGGAGCCGACAGAATAATAGTAATTGATGACGGACATATTGTAATGGACGGCTCGCCGCGTGAGGTTCTTGTTCAGGTGGAAAAAATGAAAAGCTTTGGCCTTGAAGTTCCGCAGGTTACAGAAATAGCTTATAACTTGCGTAAAAAAGGTATTGATATTCCGGCAGATATTTTAACACCGGAAGAAATGGTAGGTGCTATATGTCGATTGAAATCAGCCATTTAACACATTTGTATAATCCGGGCACAGCAATGGAAAGAAAAGCCCTTGATGATGTAAATATAACTATAAACGACGGCGAGTTTGTGGCTTTTATAGGCCATACAGGTTCTGGAAAGTCAACGCTTATACAGCACTTAAACGCACTTATTAAACCTACAAGCGGCAAAATACTCCTTGACGGAGAGGATATAAATGCCGATAAAACAAAGCTTAAAGCCATAAGACAGAAAGTAGGTCTTGTGTTTCAGTACCCTGAGCACCAGCTTTTTGAAATGACAGTTTTTAAAGATGTGTGCTATGGTCCTAAAAATATGGGACTTAGTGAGGAAGAAGTTAAAAACGCGGCAGAAAAGGCTTTGTCTTTGGTTGGTCTTGACCAGTCATTTTATGATAAATCACCTTTTGAATTAAGCGGCGGCCAAAAAAGAAGGGTAGCTATTGCCGGTATATTGGCAATGAATCCGCGTGTGCTTGTTCTTGATGAGCCTACAGCAGGTGTTGACCCACGCGGTCGTGACGAAATATTAGGAGCTATAGACCACATGCACAAAGAAACAGGCATAACCGTAATACTTGTTTCCCACAGTATGGAAGATGTGGCAAAATATGCCGACCGAATTGTGGTAATGAATAACGGACATGTGGCTTTAACAGGAACGCCAAAAGAGGTGTTTTCACATGTTTCGGAGCTTGAAGAAATGGGCCTTGCGGCACCGCAGACAAGCTATGTAATGAAAGGCCTTAAAGATAATGGTTTAAATGTACCACAAGACGTTTATACAGTAGATGAAGCCACAGATGTTTTATTTGAATTGCTTAAGCAGGTGACAAAATGATTAGGGATATAACTGTTGGTCAGTACTATGCCTCGGACTCGGCTATACACAGACTGGACCCGAGAGTTAAAATACTTGGAACAATGGCATTTGTTGTAATGCTTTTTATAATAAACGATATATACTCATATGCATTTTCAATACTGGCTTTGGCCCTTGTAATTGCTGTTTCAAAAGTGCCTTCAAGCTTCATATTCAGAGGAATAAAGAGCATACTTTTTATAATATTCCTTACGGCAATTCTTAATGTTATAACAACAAAGGGAACACATATACTTTTGCAGGTGGGAATTATTAAAGTAACACTTGAAGGCGTTTACATGGCCATAAAAATGGTTGTAAGGCTTATAATGCTTATTATAGGCTCATCTCTTTTAACACTTACAACTACGCCTATACAGCTTACAGACGGAATAGAAAGCCTTTTAAAGCCTTTTAGAAAAATAGGCGTGCCTTCTGCCGAAATTGCCATGATGATGTCTATTGCGTTAAGATTTGTTCCTACACTTCTTGATGAGACAGATAAAATTATGAAGGCACAGCAGGCAAGAGGCGCTGATTTTGAAACAGGCGGATTAAAGCAGAAAGCCCAAAGCCTTGTGCCTGTTCTTGTACCGCTTTTTGTTTCGGCTTTCAGGCGTGCAGACGAGCTGGCAACAGCTATGGAGGCAAGGTGTTATCACGGCGGAAATAACCGTACAAGAATGAATAAAATGATTTTAAAAGGCAGTGACTATAAGGCTTCGGTTATTATTGTTTTATATATAGCCATTACTGTGGCTATAATGATTATATGGTGATTTTATGACAAGAAGGATACTGCTTACAATAGCCTACGACGGCTCGAATTATTACGGCTGGCAGAAACAGCCGGATAATGCTGTTCCTACAGTGCAGGGAGAAGTTGAAAAGGCGTTAAGCAATTTTTTTAAAAAAGAAATTACAGTTATAGGTGCAAGCAGAACGGATAGGGGAGTACACGCATTAGGCCAAAGAGCCGTTATAGATGTTGACACCACAGTTCCGGTTGAAAAACTGCCACTTGCTGTAAGGCCTTTTATGCCTGAAGATATAGTTATTACAGACGCGATTGTTGTAGATGATGATTTTCATCCTAGGTTTAATTGTGTCAATAAAACATATGTTTATAAAATATATAACGGCCAGTATAAAAACCCTATATGCCGGAAATATACCGAGTTTTGCTATAAGCATTTAGATGAAAATAAAATGAATGAGGCTTCAAAGGCTTTTTTAGGTACTCATGATTTTAAAGCTTTTGCCGCTTCCGGAAACAGCTCAAAAACAACAGTGCGCACTATATTTGACATAGGAGTAAAGCGTGAAGGGGATTTTGTTTCAATTACTGTTACAGGCGACGGTTTTTTGTATAACATGATAAGAATAATAGCCGGAACGCTTATGCTTGCCGGTGAAGGCCGTATTAGTTATAAAGATATTGAAGAAATAATACTGAGTCTTGACAGAGCAAAAGCCGGAAAAACAGCCGGACCTGAAGGACTTACTCTTTTGCAAATAAATTATGATATTTAAGTAAAAAATACCTTGACAGGAGTAATTTAATTATAATATAATGCAATTATTGTGTAATTTACAAATATGCCACTTATAAACTCGATTAGCCCCGGGTTTTATTATATAATGTTTCTGTCCGCTGATTGTGCCGGTGCATTTCCCTCACTGAGTACATGCTGGGACGCTTAGTATTTAAGGAGGTTAATTTGATATGAGAACAACATACATGCCAAATGCTTCAAAAATCGAAAGAAAATGGTATGTTGTAGACGCTGAAGGTAAAAACTTAGGACGTCTTGCATCAGAAATTGCTAAAGTTTTAAGAGGAAAACATAAACCAATCTACACATCATTTGTTGATACAGGTGATTACGTAATAGTTATAAATGCTGATAAAATTGCTGTAACAGGCAAAAAATTAGACCAGAAAATTTACTATCATCACACAGGTTATATCGGCGGCCTTAAAGAAATCACACTTAAAAGATTATTGGAAACAAAGCCTGAGGCTGTTATTACACACGCTGTAAAGGGTATGCTTCCTAAAAATACACTTGGTAGAAACATGATTAAGAAACTTCATGTATACGCTGGCCCAGAGCATAATCATGCCGCTCAGAAACCTGAAGTTTTAGAAATCAACGCTTAATAGTTAGTATTTATAAGGAGGAAGCAAAATGGCAGTTGCAAGATATTACGGCACTGGTAGAAGAAAATCATCTGTTGCCAGAGTATATTTAGTACCAGGAAATGGTAACATTACAATTAATAAAAGAAGCATTGACGACTATTTTGGTCTTGAAACATTAAAACTTATCGTTCGTCAGCCACTTGAACTTACAGATACACTTACAAAATTTGATGTACTTGTAAATGTAAACGGCGGCGGTTTCACAGGCCAGGCAGGTGCTATCAGACACGGTATTTCAAGAGCTCTTCTTGAGGCTGATGCTGATTACAGACCATCTTTAAAGAAAGCTGGTTTCCTTACACGTGACCCAAGAATGAAAGAAAGAAAGAAATACGGTCTCAAAAAAGCACGTCGTGCTCCACAGTTCTCAAAGAGATAATCATTTATCAAAGAACCTTATCCCGAAGATATTTTTCTTCGGGATTTTTTTTAATTTTTCTAAAGTACTAAACAAAATACATAAAAAATCGTTTTTTACACAAAAAAATAGTATGCTAAATCCTATTTTTTTGGTATACTATAAACTCGAGACCGTAAATAAGCGGTTTTATAAGTTAAATATGTAATTTAAAGGAGTGAAATAATGAAGACAAGAGAATACAGTTTGTTTACCGCTATAACTATGATTGTAGGTACTGTTATCGGCTCCGGTATATTTTTTAAGAGCGATAATATACTTGTATATACAAATGGCGATATACTAAAAGGTGTACTTGTGTTTACTTTGGCGGCTGTGGGAATTATATTCGGCAGCCTTACAATAAGCGTTTTGGCATCTAAAACCAAAAACCCTGGCGGACTTATAACGTACGCTGACGAGTTTTCTGGCCATAAAACAGCCTGCGCTTTCGGATGGTTTCAGATATTTGTGTATTATCCGTCGCTTATAGTAGTTGTAGCTGGTGTAGCTGGTGTATATTTGGCTATGCTTTACGGCATTGAAATAACACCTGAAATTACGCTTGTTGTAAGCCTTGTTTTTGTAGCGTTCTTTTTTGCATTAAATACTCTGTCAGTAAAGCTTGGTGGGTATTTTCAGAATGCAGCTACAATAATAAAACTTATACCATTGTTTTTAATCGCAATATCAGGCTTTGTAATAGGTGATGTAAAAACTGCTTTTAATGAGGTGCCTCAAACAGCATCATCTTTAGGTTGGCTTGCGGCTTTGGCGCCTATTGCTTTTTCTTACGATGGCTGGGTTGTATCAACTTCAATAGCGCATGAGATTAAAAACTCAAAACGTAATTTGCCTATTGCCCTTGTAGTTGGACCTATATTTATACTTGCTGTTTATATTCTTTATTTTGTAGGTATATGTATACTTGTAGGCCCACAGGAAATTTTAACTTTAGGCGATGGCCATGTTACAGTTGCGGCTGAAAAAATATTTGGCGGCATAGGTTCAAAAATAATACTTATATTTATAATTGTTTCTGTTTTAGGCACAGTAAATGGCTTTGTACTTGGCTATATACGTCTTCCGTATTCCCTCGCAATAAGGAAAATGTTCCCTAAAGCAGATACAATAGGTCAAATAAGCAAGCGTTATGGAACACCGGCAAGTTCCGGTGCAATGTCGTTTGTTATCTGCATTGTGTGGGCATTTATCCACTATTTTGTAACTAAGCTTAATTTAATGCCTAACTCTGATGTATCAGAAATACCTATTGTAGCAAGTTATATACTGTATATACTCCTTTATGCAGAAGTAATTAAAATGTACTTTAGAAAAGAGGATGGTTTAAGCACTGCAAAAGGTCTTATTATACCTATATTGGCCGTTATAGGTTCTCTTATAATAATAATAGGCGGTTTGGCTAACCCTATGACTGTGGTTTATATTTTAATCTGTGTTGTAGTAATTGTAATATCACTTATGTTTTATAAAAAAGAAAACCCGGATTTAAAATAACCATTTAATTTTATTGCTTAACCATAAATAGAATAATTTGAATTTTAAAGAGCGCTGAGTTTAGTTTTAAACTTTTGCGCTCTTTTGTATTTGCAGTACATCGCTTAAAGAAATCTTAAGGATTTACATACTTTTTTCTTAATTGTGTTGTTTGGTATAATTAGATTAACAAAATTAAAGACTACTTAATTAGGGGATTATATATTGGGAGGATTTATATATGTATAATATTTTAATTTGTGATGATGAAAAAGATATTGTTTCAGCGCTGAAAATTTATCTTTCTTCTGAAAACTATAATATATTTGAAGCAAATACAGGCAAAGAAGCTTTGGAGTGTGTAAAAAATAATGAAATACATCTTATACTAATGGATATTATGATGCCAGAAATGGACGGCATTGCCGCTACAGCAAAGCTTAGGGAAGAATATAATATACCTGTTATAATGCTTACAGCTAAAAGTGAGGACAGCGATAAAATACTTGGCCTTAATATTGGGGCTGATGATTACATAACAAAGCCTTTTAACCCTATAGAGGTTCAGGCCAGAGTACGCTCTCAGTTAAGGCGCTATACAAAGCTTGGGGGAATGGAACAAAAACCTGGAAAAATTGTAATAGGCGGCATTGAAATAGACGATGAAGCCAAAATAGTTAAAGTTGATGGCGAGGAGGTAACACTTACGCCTATTGAATACAATATACTTAAATTTTTGTCAGAAAACGCAAATAAGGTGTTTTCTTCAGCGGAGATTTACGAAAGAATATGGCAGGAAAAGCCTATAGGTTCAGAAGGCTCTGTAGCTGTGCACATTAGGCATCTGCGTGAGAAAATAGAGATTAATCCTGCTGAACCGCATTATTTAAAGGTTGTATGGGGACATGGATATAAAATGGAGGCAAAAAAATGAATAGACTAAAATCGAATACTTTATTAAAAACAATAGTCTGTATTATTTTTATATTCTCGGCAGCAATATTTTCTGTAGCGTCGCTCTCGGTTGTTGTGGGCTGCTACATGGGTGTATATTCACAGTCAGATTCACCATCTAAAAGCAAGTTTATACAGACTGATATATGCAAAAACAATACAGAAAATATAGTTTATAACTATTTTACGGAATTTATATATACCGGTTCAGTTGCAGGTATTGAGGATGGCTTGTATATAACTATTAAAGAAGATGGTACTTCGGATAAAATAAATGTAGTAGTTGAGCAAGCATATGAAGAATCTTATTATAACGCTGAGGTTACAGAAGTTTTAGATACACCTTCTTACTATACTAACGGTAAAGCGGAAAACCCCGGCCTTGAAGGCAGTATGAGGGTTTTAGCAAGCAACAATAAATATTATACTATTGAATATTCACTTGAAGACCCTATACCAAAGGATAGTTCTCTTTATGGTCAGTCTATGCTTTACGATAAATTCTATCCTGCAAGGTATACTGTAGCGTATACTGCTATAGCATTTGGCATTGCAACAATAATTTCATTCCTGTTTCTTATATTTGCAGCAGGGCATAAAAAGGATAATGAAGGTAATTATGTAATAGCTCTTAATGTTCTGGATAAAATACCTCTTGATTTATATTATTTAATAGCCTTTTTTATAGGAGCATTTGGCATAGGGGCGTTAATAGGAATTTGGGAGAATATATATTACTATAATTATTATGGCTCATACGAAAGCTATTTTATAATATTTTCTGTACTTAGCATGTCGGCAGTTACAACGGTATTTTTGGGCAGTGCCCTTACTACAGCCACAAGACTTAAAATAGGCGGTATATGGCGTAATACAATATGCTTTAAATGCATAATGCTGTGTATAAAAATAATTAAGAAAATACTGTCTGTTTTTTCCGGCTTTTTCGGCTCTTTATCTGTTACATGGGGCGCTGTAGTATTTTTAATGGTAATTATGTTTATAAATGCCAGCGGTTCATTTGGCTTTGCTTTTATAATTGACGTAATAGCTCTACTTGCTGTAGCTAAGTTTGCTAAAATGGCTGTTAGACTTGAAACGGCGGCAGAGGAAATGGCAAAAGGCAATATTAATTTTAAAATCAATACAGCTTCAATGAAATGGCGTTTTAAAAAGCATGGAGAAAACTTAAACTCCATTAACAGCGGCATATCCCTTGCAGTTGAAAAACAGATGAAAAGCGAAAGAATGAAAACTGAGCTTATAACAAATGTTTCACATGACATTAAAACACCTCTTACATCTATAATTAATTATGTAGATTTGCTTAAAAAAGACCATACTCCTGAGGAGGAGAAAGAGTATATTGATGTTCTCTCCCGTCAGTCAGACAGGCTTAAAAAGCTCATAGATGACCTTCTTGAGGCCTCTAAGGCGTCTACAGGCAATATTAATGTGGATATGAAAGAGCTTTTATCAAGCGAGATTATATATCAGTCATCAGCAGAGTACAGCGACAGGTTTAAAAACGCAAACCTTAATGTTGTAATTTCAATACCTGATGAAGAAAGAAAAATAACGGCAGACGGCAGGCTTTTGTGGCGTGTGCTTGATAATCTTTTTTCAAATGCATGTAAATACGCTCAAAGCGGAACTAGGGTTTATGTAGACTTAAAACAGACTCAGACAAATACTGTTATTTCCGTAAAAAATATTTCCAAAGACCAGCTTAATATAAATGCTGATGAGCTTATGGAAAGGTTTGTAAGAGGTGATGCCTCAAGAAATACAGAAGGCAGCGGTTTGGGACTTAATATTGCCAAAAGCCTTGTGGAGCTTCAGGGCGGAAGGTTTAATCTGGAGATAGACGGAGATTTGTTTAAAGCCGAAATTGTGCTTAATAATAAATAGTGTTCAATAACAAATAACTAACTAATATAAATCGGATTGATTTGTGCTTATGTGCATAATCAATCCGATTTTTGTTTTTAAGTTATCAGTAAATAAGTAATATGTATTCCAACAATAATTTAAAAATTATGGTATAATATCTTAAAATTGCATTTGTTAAATTGTGTTTTTTATCATATATTAACTATGCTTTAAAAACTAAATATTTATGTAAAACTTTTATTTTCCTACTATTATGGTATAATTACTGTAAAACAAATTACTATTATTAAAAATAAGGAGGCAGCTTATGAAAATTTATGAACAGATAACTGATTTAGTGGGTAGAACACCGCTTTTAAGGCTTAAAAACATAGAAAAAGAAGAAAACGCTGGAGCAAGCGTTATAGCAAAGCTTGAATTTCTTAACCCAGCCGGAAGCGCAAAAGACCGTGTTGCAAAGTTTATGCTTGACGATGCAGAGGCAAAAGGCCTTATTAAAAAAGGCTCTGTTATTATAGAGCCAACAAGCGGAAACACTGGTATAGGCCTTGCCTGCGCAGCTGCTTCAAGAGGATATAAAGCAGTTTTTGTAATGCCTGATACTATGAGTGTTGAAAGAATTAACCTTCTTAAAGCATACGGTGCTGATATTGTTTTAACACCGGGTAAAGAAGGTATGCAGGGTGCTGTAAATAAGGCAGAGGAATTAGCTAAAAACACAGAAGGCAGTTTTATTGCTGGTCAGTTTGTAAACCCGGCAAACCCTAAAGCACATTATTCAACAACAGGCCCTGAAATTTGGGAAGATACAGAAGGCAATGTTGATATATTTGTTGCCGGAGTTGGTACAGGCGGTACTTTAACAGGTACAGGCAGATTTCTTAAAGAAAAGAACCCTAATGTTAAAATTGTGGCTGTAGAGCCGGCTTCATCACCTTTGCTTTCAAAAGGTGAGGCAGGCCCACATAAGCTTCAGGGTATAGGCGCTAACTTTGTGCCGGAAATACTTGATACAAAGCTTTATGACGAAATAATAACTGTTACAAACGAAGACGCTTACGAAACAGGCAGACGTCTTGCACAAAAAGAGGGTGTCCTTGCAGGCATTTCAGCAGGTGCCGCTGTATGGGCAGCTTTTGAGCTTGCTAAAAGGACGGAAAATAAAGGCAAAAATATAGTAGTTATTGTACCGGATACAGGCGACAGATACCTTTCAACACCGGATTATCTTGTTAAAGAGTAAAGAGGTGTAATTATGCAAGATTGTATTAACAGGCAGGAAGCTTTAGAGCTTTTAAAAAAATATAATAAAGAACCTTTCCATATTCAGCATGGCTTAACAGTTGAAGGTGTAATGAAATGGTATGCTCAAAACCTTGGATATGGCGACGAGGCTGATTATTGGGCAACGGTAGGCCTTCTGCACGATATAGATTTTGAGCTTTATCCTGATGAACACTGTAAAAAAGCTCCTGAGCTTTTAAAAGAAGCAGGCTTAAGTGATGAGTTTATAAACTCTGTTTGCAGCCATGGTTATGGTTTATGCTCAGATATAGAGCCTAAGCATGAAATGGAAAAAGTACTTTTTGCCGTTGATGAGCTTACAGGTCTTATAGGTGCGGCGGCTATAATGCGTCCGTCTAAAAGCGTTATGGATATGGAAACAAAAAGCCTTAAAAAGAAATTTAAGGATAAAAGATTTGCCGCTGGCTGTTCAAGAGATGTTATAGAGCAGGGGGCTGAAAGATTAGGCGTTGAGCTTGATAAGCTTTTTGCTGATACAATAGAGGCTATGCGCTACTGTGAGGAAAGCGTTAATAAAGCTATGGAAGAATATAATAAATAATAATTAAAATATTAACGGCGCCGTTTGTTCGGCGCCGTTTTGTGTGTTTAAGTAAAAAAATGCATATATTCTGCAAAATATGTTTCACAGTGAAATATATATTACCTTAAGAAACGATTATTCCGCTATATAATTAATATTTCATGCTGAAATATAGATTAGTTTTTAAAACCTTTGTTTATATATGCTAACCTAAAAGTAAAAAAATTAATCTTCTTTTTTGTTTAAAAGAGATTTAATGCACTGAAATGTTTCTTCACTTATTACGTGCTCAATGCGGCATGCGTCTTTTGAAGCTGTTTCTTCATCAACACCTATGCTTACTAAATAATCATGGAGTATGCAGTGACGCTCATAAACGCTTTCGGCTATTTTGCGGCCTTCCGGTGTTAAAACAAGCTGATTTATATTTCCTACTGTTACATAGCCGGCTTCTTTAAGAACACTCATGGCACGGCTTATAGACGGCTTTGAAAAGTTAAGCTCGTTTGCCACATCAACAGAGCGGGCAATACCGTTTCTTTTTTCAAGCACAAGTATTGTTTCTAAATAATTTTCGCCGGATTCTCTTAATTTGTCCAAAATACCACCCTCTTTAATAGTTTGTTGTTAAAATTTCGTAAAAATTACTTGTTTATAAATTATTGTATTATAAATTTATTATATATTCTATCATATAGTTTTGTATTATTCAACATATTATGCATTAACGCAAAAGTCAGGTGTTTTAAAACATTCAACATTGATATTGTTAAATTCATAAGTAAACTATATAATTATAATGTTACAAATATTTATGCGGTAATTTGAAATGGAGAAAAAAATGAATATAAAACCATACGAACATCATGTGCATTACTACGAAACAGATAAAATGGGTGTGGTTCATCACTCCAACTTTATAAGATGGATGGAAGAAGCCAGAGTTTATTTAATGAGTGAAATTGGCTTTAGCTATAAGCGCCTTGAGGATGAGGGTATTATAAGCCCGGTTATAGGCGTTGAGTGCGACTATAAAGTAATGGTTAATTTTGATGATACTGTTTTAATTGATGTTTCGGAAGAATTTTATAATGGCATTAAAATGACTATTAAATATACTATGACTAATAAGGCTACAGGAAAACTTTTTGCTGTTGGAAAAAGCCGCCACTGCTTTTTAAATAAAGAAGGCAGACCAGTAAACCTTAAAAAGACATGCCCTGAGCTGGATGAGAAATTCTCCGGTATACTGGAAGAATAAAGAAGGTGTTTTAATGATTCCTATGCTCATTGAGGATGCAATAAGAATAAAGCTTAAAAGTGATATGCATCCGGCTATAATTTCCGATTATGAGCTGGCCTATGCTTTGGGATTTGCCTGTAAAAAGCTTAATATTCAAACAGACAGCGATTTAAAAAAAATGCGTGAAAATGTTATTGAGACCTTCAAAAACTTTAATAAAAAGGGGTTGGAGGACGAAAACCTTATAAATATGATAGAGGTTTATGAGGTTTCAAACAATGCACCTGACAATGAGAAGGTTCAGGAGCTTATAAATATGGGGTACAGCAATAATTAAGTAATGGTGTGTATTTTATTTAATATATTATAAATGGAGGAAGCTATGGAAAAAATTAAAATGATTACGCCTCTTGTTGAGATGGACGGAGACGAAATGACAAGAATATTATGGAAAATGATTAAAGACGAGCTTATTTGCCCGTATGTTGATTTAAAAACTGAGTATTACGACTTGGGCTTGGAAAACAGAAACGCTACAGACGATAAAGTAACAGTTGAGTCTGCTGAGGCTGCTAAAAAATACGGCGTAGCAGTAAAATGTGCTACAATTACACCAAATGCCGCAAGAGTAAAAGAATATAACCTTAAAGAGATGTGGAAAAGCCCTAACGGCACAATAAGAGCTATATTAGACGGTACAGTATTCAGAACACCAATAGTTGTTAAAGGCATAGAGCCTGTTGTTAAGTGCTGGAAAAAGCCTATAACAATAGCAAGACATGCTTACGGCGATGTTTATAAATCAGTTGAAATTAAAGTGCCTTCTGCAGGCAAGGCTGAGCTTGTTTTTACAGACGAAAACGGAAATGAAACAAGAGAGCTTATACATAACTTTAAAGGCGCTGGCGTTTTACAGGGTCAGCATAACTTAAATTCTTCTATAGAGAGCTTTGCAAGAAGCTGTTTTAATTACGCTCTTGACAGAAAAGAAAGCCTTTGGTTTGCTACAAAGGATACTATTTCCAAAAAATACGACCACACATTTAAAGATATATTCGCTGATATTTACGAAAACGAGTACAAAGAAAAATTTGAAAACAGCGGCATAGAATATTTCTATACACTTATTGATGACGCTGTTGCAAGAGTTATGAAGTCAGAAGGCGGTTTTATTTGGGCATGCAAGAACTACGATGGTGACGTATTTAGCGATATGATTTCTTCTGCTTTTGGCTCCCTTGCTATGATGACATCTGTACTTGTTTCACCTTCAGGAATATATGAGTATGAGGCAGCTCATGGAACAGTTCAAAGACATTATTATAAACATCTTAAAAGCGAGGAAACATCAACAAACTCCGTTGCTACAATATTTGCATGGACAGGCGCTTTAAGAAAAAGAGGAGAGCTTGACAATATTCCAGAGCTTATAGAGTTTGCCAATAAACTTGAAAAAGCCGTTATTAAGACTATTGAAGACGGTAAAATGACAAAAGACCTTGCTTCAATTACAGAGCTTAAAAATCCTGTTGCATTAAACAGCCTTGACTTTATAAAAGCAATAAGAGAAACATTTGATAATTTAGATTGATTAGAAATTTATAAAAGTTAGAAAGAGTTAGAAAGAATTAGAAAGAGTTAGAAGAAAAGCCCGTGTGTATAACATGGGCTTTAAATTAAAGGTGATAATATGCGTAATACTACACTTTGCTATATAGAAAAAGACGGATATTACTTAATGCTTCACAGAACAAAAAAGGAAATAGACGAAAATAAAGACAAATGGATTGCCGTAGGCGGTAAGTTTGAATACGGCGAAAGCCCTGAGGACTGTGCCTTAAGAGAAGTAAACGAAGAAACAGGCCTTACACTTAATTCATATACATATAAGGGTATAGTGACTTTTGTTTCGGATAAATGGGGTACTGAATACATGCATTTGTTTTTGTCTGATGATTTTTCCGGCAGTTTAAAGGAATGCGACCAAGGAGAGCTTATGTGGGTTAAAAAAGATAAAGTACGCTCTCTTTACTGCTGGGAAGGTGACAAAATATTTTTAAGCCTTATTGAAAAAAATGTGCCGTTTTTCTCTCTTAAACTTAATTATGTAGGTGAAGACCTTACAAAAGCTGTTTTAAATGGTAAAGAAATTAAACTTCCTTTCAGCGAGGAGTGTATTTAATGGCAGAAGAATATGTTTTTGGTGTGGATTTAGGCGGCACTGAAATAAAACTGGGACTTTTTGACTTACAGAAAGGTTTAATTGAAAAATGGAGTGTTAAAACTGATAAAACATCAAAAGGAGAAAAAGTAATAAGCCAGATAGCACAGGAAACCGAAAAAAAAGCCAAAGAAAAAAGTATAGATAAAAATTCCGTTTTGGGAATAGGCCTTTGTGTTCCCGGGCCTGTGGATAAATACGGTCTTGTTCGTGGCTGTGTTAATATAGGCTGGGGATATAAAAAAGCAGCGGAAGAATTGCAAAATATAACAGGTGTTAAATGTGCTGTTCTTAATGACGCTGATGCGGCAGGTCTTGGTGAAGCCGTTTATGGCAGCGGCAGAAAATACAAAAACATAGTAATGGCAACCATAGGCACTGGAGTAGGCGGAGCGGTTATATATAACGGTAAAGTAGTAGCCGGAAGTCGGGGCAACGCCGGAGAAATAGGGCACTTTAAAGTTAATATAAACGAAACTGAAAAATGCACCTGCGGAAAATGCGGCTGTCTTGAATATTACGCCTCGGCTGTTGGGATATTAAGGTTTGCAAATGAAAATTTGAAAAATTACAAAAACTCGTTTCTTAATAGTATTCAGGATTTTACTGTTAAGGATATGGCGCAGTGTGCGCAAAATGGCGACGAGCTGTGCCTTGCAGCTTTTGATATGGCCGGAAAATATATAGGCCTTGGTTTAAGCTATATGGCCGGAGCTTTTGACCCTGATGTGTTTGTAATAGGCGGCGGTGTTTCAAAGGCCGGAGATGTAATATTAAAGCCTATTAAGAAATACTTTGATTTATACTCTTTTAATACTGAGTCGGAAATAGAAGTACTGCCAGCCGTTCTTGGAAATGACGCGGGAATATACGGCGCTTGTGAGTATGTAATACATAAGGAGGATTAAAAAAGTGATAGACGAGCTTTTAAAATATAACGAGAAATTTGTGGAAAGCGGAGAATATAAGAATTTTCAAACAAGCAAATATCCGGATAAAAAAATAGCCATATTAACTTGTATGGATACAAGGCTTGTTGAGCTTATACCGGCTGCTTTAGGCATTAAAAACGGCGATGTAAAAATGATTAAAAATGCCGGCGGAATGGTTACAAATCCATTTGGAAGTGTTGTAAGAAGCCTTCTTATAGGCATTGTTGAGCTTGGTGTTGAGGAAGTTATGGTTATAGGCCATACTGACTGTGGTGTTGCCGGAATTAATGCCAAAATGATGATAGAGCACCTTTTAAAAAGAGGTGTGTCACAAGACCATATAGATATGATGCGCTACTGTGGTGTTGATTTTGAAAAATGGCTCAGCGGTTTTGACACTGTAGAAAGCTCTGTTGCTGAAACAGTTGATATACTTAAAAATCATCCGCTTATGCCAAAAGATGTTGTAATACGCGGCTTTGTAATAGATACTCAAACAGGAAAGCTTAACCCCATAGACTGCTGAGAAATATAAATAGTTATGTATTTTGTGGTGATTAAAAATAAAACTTTAATCAGCATAAGGTAAAAAAGATAAACGCTCCAACTGTTAAATAACAGAATGGAGCGCTTTTTTAGTCAAAGTTTTGAATAGTATTGAATAACTTTAAATAGCTTTAATAGCTTTAAATTAAATGAATAGTTTTAAATGGTAAGCTGCAGAAAGAAATTGGCTAAATTAATTCATTTATGGTTATTTCTTAAATTTATTCCTCCTCGGTGTCTACACTTGATTGATTTTCTTGGCTATTTATTTGTGTATCAGATTGCTTTTCAGGACGTTCTTTTCTTTCGGAAACAGTAATGCTTTGCGCTGTTACTTGACTGCTTTGCATATCTGAATCTTCCGACATTTCAACTTTAATCATCATACCCTCTGATATATCGCTTAATTGAGCTTGGGTTTGTGTATCATCTCCTTGAGTATAGATTAATGTAGAATCAGTTATTAAAACAGTTTTTTCCTCACCTTTAGGCTCTTGTCCGTCGTCAGGCTTTTCAGGCGGAGTTTGAGCTAATTGGTCTTGGTCTGTTTCAGTTGTTTCACTTTCTGTTTGAGGCGGAGCTTTTAAATCTTCAGAAGCATTATCTTCGCCTGATTGATTTTGTAATTGTCCGCCGCCTCTGCGTCCGGATGATGTTTGAATAGTTATTGTTTCATCATCACAGGACAAAACTGTACCCATTAATATATTTTTGTCAAATTCTTTATTTTCATTTTGGCCTGAAGAAACCAGCGTTTGTTCACTTGTTTGCTCACTTGTTGTTTGTGCCATAACACTTACACTGCTTAAAGACAAGACTGTTGCTGCTGCAAAGAGCAAAGTAAGTATTTTTCTTTTCATTTAATCATCCTTTCTTTCATTGTTTTTTGTTACAATGAGAGTATAGGGGATTAGTGTGAATAGGGTATGAGCTGAGTTTGAATTTATGGTGATTTTATTGTGAAAATATTTATAATTCCAAAACAGCTCTTACAGGGCTGCCGTCAGCATTTTCTATTTTAAGTGGAAAGCAGTAAAATTTATATATTCCGGGCTTTACATTGTGTAAATCAATATTTTCTACAATAAGCACATTGTTTGAAAGCAGTGTTTTGTGAACAGAAAATGTATTATCTGTATCGTCTTCAATATCTAAGCATTCCGTTGCCACTATAAGTATTCCTTTACCGGCAATATACTGGGCGCCAGTTTTGGTTAAATAAATGTTTTTGCGGTTGGTTTTAAATAAAATGGAATTTACGCCATTTAAGTTAAGACCTGAAATAAATTTTTCATCTATTGAACTTAAACCTGACACATCAACAACAATAGCATTTGTTATTAAATATTTTAAATCTAAATCGGCAATACTTTCTTTAGAGCTAAAAAAGTGAAAAGGCGCGTCTATATGTGTGCCAGTGTGAGTGCCTAAAGAAAGACCGCAAAGGTTAAAGCCGTCTTTTTCAGTAGTAAATATTTGTTTTAGTTTAAATTCCGGGTCACCGGGATAAATTTTGGTATTTTGGTTAAGTACAGATGTAATATCTATTAGCATATTTAATCCCTTTTTTCAGCAATAAAATTGATATTTTTATACAAAGTATGTTATACTACTTTTATATATTTTACAAGGAGGGTTTAATAATGGCTGTAACAGTTACAAAGGATACAAAAATCGGCGATTTACTTATGATTGACAGACGTATTGCCGTTCTTCTTATGCAGGCAGGCATGCATTGTGTAGGCTGCCCTTCTTCAGCTGGTGAGACTCTTGAAGAAGCAAGCATTGTTCACGGAATGGACGCTAATAAGCTTGTAAGCGCTATAAACGAGTTTCTTGCTAAAGAAGCAGAGTAATGATGACGGCTCCGTAAGGAGCCGTTTTTTCCAGAATACTTAATTATGTTAAATAAAATTCTGTTTTTTAATAATTAGCAGTTTACACTTTAGTTTTATATATAAGGAGCAGTTTTATGAAAAAAGTAATGCTTGTATTCGGCACACGCCCGGAAGCTATTAAAATGTGCCCGCTTGTAAATGAGTTAAAATCACGAAAAAGCTTTAAAACAGTTGTTTGTGTAACAGGTCAGCATAGACAGATGCTCGACCAGGTTTTAAAGGCTTTTAATGTGGAGCCAGAGTATGATTTATCCATAATGAAAGATAAACAGACTCTTTTTGATGTTACAACAAACATTTTAAACAGAATAAAAGAAGTTCTTGAAAAAGAAAAGCCTGATGTAGTGCTTGTTCATGGTGATACAACTACTACTTTTACAACAGCTTTGGCATGTTTCTACCTTCAGATACCTGTTGGCCATGTAGAGGCAGGCCTTAGAACATATAATATTTATTCTCCATATCCAGAAGAATTTAATCGTCAGGCTGTTGGTATTATGGCAAGGTTTAATTTTGCGCCTACAGAAGTTTCAAAGGGTAATCTTTTAAGAGAAGGCAAAAATGCTGATACAATTTTTGTAACAGGAAATACCGCCATAGACGCTCTTAAAACAACTGTACGTGATGATTACGAAAATGAGCATTTAAAATGGGCAGAGGGCAGCCGTCTTATAATGCTTACAGCTCACAGACGCGAAAACTTAGGCGAGCCAATGCACCATATGTTTAGGGCAATACGCCGTATTGTAGATGAAACGCCTGACATAAAAGTTATATACCCAATACACATGAACCCTGTTGTTAGAAAAGCGGCAGATGAGGAGTTAGGCGATGATGACAGAATACGCATTATAGAGCCTCTTGATGTGCTTGATTTCCATAACTTCCTTTCAAGAAGCTATCTTATACTTACAGACAGCGGCGGAATACAAGAAGAGGCGCCTTCCCTTGGAAAGCCTGTGCTTGTAATGCGTGATACAACAGAAAGGCCAGAAGGAATTAAGGCTGGAACACTTAAACTGGTTGGAACAAACGAAGAAACTATATATAACGAATTTAAAAAACTTCTTACAAGCAAGGAAGAATACGATAAAATGAGCAAAGCGTCGAACCCTTATGGTGATGGTTTTGCTTGTAAAAGAATTGCTGATATACTGGAGAAAAATTTATAATTTTAAAGATAAAAACTTACTAAATTTCTGATTATCTTTTCATAAGTTGGTAAATGCCGATAT
>JAHZEA010000019.1:0-28432 GCA_019422065.1 Lachnospiraceae bacterium
AGTGTATCGTCTAAAGTGTCATCAGACAGTCAGGTTTCAGTAGTGCCGAAGGTTGGCGGAACAGTAAAAAATGTATATGTATCCCTTGGAGATAATGTTAAAGCCGGAGATATACTTTTTGAAATTGACGACACAAATGCTCAATTGGAAGTTCAGCAGGCTCAAGCCTCATTAAACTCAGCTCAGGCAGGGTTGGAGTCAGCTCAGGCTAATTATGAGTCAAATGTTGGTGGAAGCATGGAAGTACAACTGCAACAGCTCCAGTCTAATGTAGATACTTTACAAATCCAATACGACGACCTTTTGAAAAACTTAGAAAAATCTCAAAAACTTTATGAAATAGGCAATATATCAAAACAAGAGCTTGATGAGCTTCAGTCAAGTGTAGACCAAACAAAGCTTCAGCTTGACTCAGCTATTAATGAGCTTGAACTGCAGAAAAATAAAATTACAGAAGAAACAAAAAAATCATCCCAAGCAACTGTTAACCAGTCCCAAGCTTCTGTAGAACAGGCACAGGTTTCACTTGAGAGTGCTCAAAAAAATCTTGAGGATACTAAAGTTCGTGCAGAAATAGACGGCACAATAGGCAGTATTAATATAACAAAAGGCTCAACTGTAAGCTCCCAAAGTGAGGCTATGACTATAACAAGCTTAGATAATATTAAAGTTTCATTCAGTGTTTCAGAAGATGTTATTAACAGAATATCTGTAGGTTCTAAGGTGTATATTACAATTTCTGCTGTATCGGAAGAACCTTTTGAAACAGTTATTTCAAATATTTCACCTACTGCAGACAGTCAGACTAAACTTTATACTGTAGAGGCTTATTTAGAAAACAGCGACCATGAAATTAAGCCGGGCATGTTTGCTTCAATTAAGCTTGTACTGGATAAGAAAGATAACACAATTTCAGTGCCTTTAAATACCGTAATTGAAAGCAACGGAGAAAAGTATGTATATGTTGTGGACGAAAACAATATAGCACATAAAACAATTGTTGAAACAGGCCTTAAAAATGATGAGTACATAGAAATTACCAGCGGTGTTAACATGGGGGATAAGGTTGTTACTACCGGTCAGGATTTCCTTAGTGACGGAAGCACAGTAAGCATATCGGAATCTTAATTGAGTGTTGACGGAAAGGCGTGTGATACATATATGGATTTTACTAAAATTTCAATTAAGCGTCCGGTAGCCATTATAATGGTAATGCTTATTATAGTTATATTAGGTATAGTTTCTGTTTCTAAAATGGAAATGGCGTTAACTCCAGATGTTGATATGCCTATAGCTATGGTAATGACAACTTATGAAGACGCAGGCCCGGAAGAGGTTGAAAGCCTTGTTACGGAAAAAATAGAAAGTGCCGTTGCTAATGTGGAAGATGTAGAGTCCATAACTTCCACATCATCGGAAGGTACTTCTATGGTAATGGTTGAGTTTAGTTATGGAACCAATTTGGATACGGCTGTTACTAATTTAAGAGATAAAGTAAGCATGGTTGAAGCAATGCTGCCTGATGACTGCGACTCGCCTACCATAATGAAAATGGATATGAACTCCATGCCGGTAGTTACAGCTGTAGTAGCTTCTGACAGCATGGACGAATATGAGTTAAAAACATTTGTTGAGGATAATATAGAGCCTCGTCTTGAAAGGCAGTCCGGTGTTGCATCAGTTGATGTTATGGGCGGTGCCGAAAAAGAAATAAAAATAGAAATCGACCCTGAGATTTTAGAAGGCCTTGGCCTCAGTATGACATCAATAGGCCAGATTTTGTCGCAGGAAAACAGTAACCAAGCAGGCGGAAGCGTTGATTACGGCGATAAATCACTTACCATAAGCACAAAGTTACAGATGGAAGATATAGACGATATTAAAAACACGCCTATACAAATTTCGGAAGGTACAGTGCTTAAGCTTGAGGACATTGCTACAATTACAGAATGTGAGAAAGAAACAGAGTCTATAAGCCGTTATAATGGTGAAAGATGTATATCTGTTTCCGTAACCAAATCCAGTGACGGCAACACGGTTTCGGTAGTAAATGATGTTAAAGACGAGATTGACGCTATCTCCAGAGATTATCCGGATATTACAATGGAGATAGTAAGTGAGTCAGCAAGCAGTATTGAAAATTCAATAAATAACGTATTGTCAAACATTTTTTCAGGTGCAATACTTTCAATTATTGTTTTGTTTGTATTCCTTAAAAATATAGGCTTAACAGGCGTAATTGCAGTTTCTATGCCTATTTCTATTATAGGTACATTTGTACTTTTGTACTTTTCGGGCACAACACTTAATATGATTTCGCTGGGCGGCCTTTCAGTTGGTGTTGGTATGCTTGTAGATAACTCTGTTGTTGTACTGGAAAATATATACCGCTACCGTACAACATTAGGCTACGGAAAGATAAAAGGCACATACAGGGCTGGTAAAGAAGTACGTGCTTCTATTGTGGCATCTACATTAACAACAATAGTTGTATTTGTTCCGTTTGTATTTGTAAGCGGAATGATGATTGAAATGATGAAAGACTTGGCTTATGCCATTATATTTGCTCTTACAATGTCGCTTGTTACTTCTATGACGGTTGTACCTATGTTTGCGGGTAATTATGTTAATAACATACACCGTAACCATGCGCCTAAGCAGCTGAATTTTATAAATAAACTGCTGGATTTATTCGATAAATTTATAAAGAAGCTTGATACAATATACGGCATATTTTTAAAATGGGCCGTATGGCACAAAAAAAGAACTCTTATTGCTGTTATGATTATATTCGTTGCTTCTTTAAGCCTTCTGCCTTCAATTGGTATGGAGCTTATGCCGTCTTCCGACGAGGGCGAATTTAGTGTAACTGTTAAAGCACCAAAAGGAAGCAAACTGGAAGTAGTAGATGATTTATCTTTGCAGGTAGAGGAAATGCTTGAAGAAATACCGGAACTTGTTTCAATGTCTGTTTCTCTTTCAGGTTCATCGGGTTCAATTGGCGGTTCAAGCGAAGAAAGTACAATAAGCTGTACTCTTGTAGATAAAACTGAAAGAGACAGAAGCACAGATGAAATAGTTGAAGATGTTCGAAATATGGTTAAAAATATTGCCGGAGCCGAGATTTCAGTTTCTGCAAGCTCAAGTATGTCTTCTATGCTGAGCAGCGGAGTAGAGGTAGAAATAACAGGCGATGACATGGATAAACTGCGTGAAATAAGTGAGCAGATAGAGTATCAGATGTCACAGATTGAAGGTACAAGACAGATTACAAGCTCACTTGATGACCAAGATACACAGATAGCTTTAAATGTTGATAAAGAAAAAATAAGACAGTATGGTTTAACCGGTTCTGATGTAGCAAATCAGGTTAAAAACACTGTATCCGGTTATACTGCAACTACTTTAAAAGCCAACGGCGACGAAATGGACATAATAATTGTTCTGCCTGAAGAAAGGACTTCTAACCTTGTTAATATAGAGGATATGTCAATTACAACAGGTGACGGAAGCATTATACCGCTTTCGGCTATAGCTGAAATTTCAATGGAAGATGTACCTTCATCTATTAATAGGGAAGACCAAAGCAGATATGTTACTGTTTCATGTGAGGTTTACGGAAGAGACAGCGGAAGTGTTGGCAATGATGTTCAAAGTATGCTTTCACAAATTTCAATGCCTCAGGGTTACACGGCAAAATTAGGCGGAAGCAGTGAGACAATGAACGACACATTCTCGGCTATAGGCCTTGTAATTGTTTTGGCTATTGTTTTGGTATACATGGTTATGGCAGCTCAGTTTGAGTCTTTGATAAATCCGTTTATAATTATGTTTACAATACCTCTTGCCTTTACAGGTGCTATATTCCTTCTTTTTATAACAGGAGAGCCTATAAGCATGATGGCCCTTATTGGCTGTCTTATACTGGTAGGTATTGTTGTTAATAACGGTATTGTTCTTATTGACTACATTAATATACTTAGGGAAAGAGACGGTTATGAGCTTACAGAGGCTGTTTTGGCAGCTTGCCCAACAAGACTTAGACCTATATTAATGACGGCTTTAACTACTATTTTGGGCCAGTTCCCTATGATATTTTCTAACGGCTCAAACAGCGAAATGCTTAGGGGAATGGGCCTTGTAATTGCCGGAGGACTTGCAACATCAACATTCCTTACACTTGTTGTTGTGCCACTGCTTTATATGTTCTTTGACAGAATTTCCAGTGGTTTTAGAAAGAAATTCCATATTAAGCCAAAGGCAAATCCTTTTGAAGTTGAAAAGGAATGCTGCTAATAAAATAAGCACAGATTTATATATTAAACAAAAGTATGTGCACAAAATGTGCTGTATAATAAGACAGCGGCGGAGAAATCCGCCGTTGTTTTTGTATGGAATATAATTTAGTTATGTTATATAGAATGTTTTAGTATTTAAAATGTGCAGTAATAACATTTATTGATTAATAATTTTAATTGATTAGTTTAAAAAAATTAATTGCAAAGCTTATTAATTGTGGTATAATTGTCTGCAACGGTATTAATAGGGTGGATTAAGTATTTTTATAATGATAAAATAAAACTGTTGTTGTATACTGTTTTATGTAGTTAATTTAATAAACTGGTATTGGAGATTTTAATAATGAATAAATATTTATCTGATAATATAAAAAATATGCCAAGCTCAGGCATTAGAAAGTTTTTTGATGTTGCAAATATGATGGAAAATGCAATATCTTTAGGTGTAGGTGAACCTGACTTTGAAACACCGTGGCATGTTAGAGAAGCCGCTATTTCTTCTCTTGAAAAAGGTCATACGTCTTATTCTTCAAATACAGGTATGATTGAGCTTAGAAGGGCTATTTCGGATTACCTTAACGAAAAATATTCAATAAGCTATGACCCAGAGCACCAGATACTTGTTACAATAGGTGCCAGCGAAGGAATTGACATTTCTCTTAGAGCACTTATAAATCCGGGAGATGAAGTATTAGTAGTTGAGCCTTCTTATGTTTCTTATAAGCCTTGTGTTTCAATGTGCGGCGGTGTACCTGTGCCTGTTACTACATACGAAGAAAATGATTTTAAAGTAACACCGGCAGAATTAGAAAGTAAAATTACACCTAAAACAAAAGCTGTAATACTTCCGTATCCTAATAACCCTACAGGCGGTATAATGGAAATAGACGACTTAGCCGCTATATCAAAGGTTATAATTGAGCATGACTTATTTGTTATAAGCGATGAAATATATTCGGAGCTTACTTATGAAACAAAGCATGTTTCAATAGCGTCACTTCCGGGAATGTATGAAAGAACAGTTGTACTTAATGGTTTTTCAAAGGCTTTTGCTATGACGGGCTGGCGCCTTGGTTATGCCTGCGGCCCGGAAGAACTTATATTTAATATGAATAAGATACACCAGTATATTGCCATGTGCGCACCTACACCAAGTCAGTATGCCGGAATAGAGGCTTTAACAAGTGAGCAGAGGGAAGAAGACATAGCTATTATGCGTGATGCTTACAATGAAAGACGTCGTGTTATGGTAGATGGGTTCAGGCAGATGGGTCTTAGTTGTTTTGAGCCTAGGGGCGCATTTTATGTGTTCCCATGCATTAAAAAAACAGGCATGACAAGTAATGAATTCTGTGAAAAACTGCTTTATGATGAAAAAGTAGCTGTTGTACCGGGTAATGCTTTTGGCGAGTCTGGAGAAGGATTTATAAGGTGTTCTTATGCTTATTCTATTGAGAATATAGAGCGTGCACTTTACAGGATTTGGACATTTGTTAAAAAGAATATGAAGGAATAATTAATATGGATTGTTTTTGCGATGAATATTTTACATACTGTAAAAAGAAAGTTTATATATGCGGTTTCTGCAAAGACGGTGAAAGAGAAAAAACAAAGGAGATTTATAAATCGGCTATTGAAAAAGCAGACTTTGCAGATTTAAAAGACGATTATTATATTGATATTAAACTTTATGATTTAATAAGCCAAGTTACGCCTAAAAATGTGCCTGCTATGGGAATTGGCATTATAATAAAGGACTCTATTCATATAGGCGGCGGAATTATAGGCAATCCTTTGTACGACGGTGAGTCGGCAGATGATGAGCTGGAGTATATACAAAATAATTTTTGGTGCATAGCTTTCAGTGGAAGGTATGGGGCTGTTTTTTACTGCGATAACAAAAAAGACGCTGTAAAACATGCTGAAAATATTAAGGAATTTAATAAATATGATATTAAGCACGCAATTTATGCTACAAGGGATTATTTAAAAAGTGCCGCAGATAAATTTTTAATACTTGCAGACGGCTCAGGCTATGGCGCCTATCCTTATTGCGCTTGCTGTTTAAATGAAAAAATAATGGAGCTGGATTTTGGTATTAACAATTAAAAGTAATGAAAGAGTTAGAAAAGGTTAGAAAAAGTTAGAAAAAGTTAGAAAAAAGGCTGGAAAAAAGTTTGGCGGTGTTTATGAAAAAATATACAGTTGTTTCAAGTATTAAAGCTGACTTTAAATGCGGAATAGACATTATTTGGAACAAAGTAACGTCTTTAAGTGATTATAAATGGCGCAGTGATATTAACTATATAGAAGTTTTAGGCAAACACCAGTTTATAGAATATTCAAATAAAGGCGTTAAAACTTATTTTAAAACAACGGCTTTTATTAAGCACAAATATTGGGAATTTGAGTTGGAAAACAAGAACATAAAAGGCCGTTGGAAAGGTGTTTTTTCATATAGCGGCGGCAAAACGACAGTGCATTTTACAGAAGAAATAACCACTAAGAATATATTTTTAATACCTTTTATTAAGCCGTACTTAAAAAAACAACAGATTAGATATATACAAGATTTAAAACGCGCATTGTATAAAAAGGGCTCGAACCGATAAATACGGTTTGAGCCTTTTAAATTTCTGGTTTTATTAATATTAATTATCAAAGCAAAATATCACCGGAATAGTTTCTGAGCAAAAGCTCTGTTTTAAGTTTAAGCTTTTTAAGCTCATTTTTAACTGTTATAAGCTTTTTGCTGTCACACCTGAAAGAAGGTATTGAAACACTTATGGCATAAAGCACAGAGCCGTCTTTAACTATAGGCACGGCTATGCATATTATTTGTTCTGCAAACTCCTGATTTTCATAGGCAAAACCTTCGTTTTCAACATTGCGCACCTGTTCATAAAACTTATTAATATCAGTAATGGAGTATCTGGTGCAGGATAGCATTTGCGGAGGGAATATTTCTTTCATTTCCTCAAAACTTGTTCTGCTTAAAAGGGCTTTTCCCAAAGCTGTGCAGTTAGCCGGTATTTTTTTACCTACGTGAGTTACAAGGCGCAGTGACTGAGGAGAGTCTATTTTGGCTACATATAAAACATTTGAGCCGTTTAAAACACCCATACTGCATGTTTCGTTGCATACTGATACAAGCTCATTCATTGCAGCGCTTATGTGGCTCAATATTGATTTTGAGTTAAAGTATGTTGAGCCTACTGCAAAGGCACTTATACCTATACGATATTTTCCGCTGTTTTGCTGCAATGAAATATAATGTCTGTCCTCAAGAGTATGAATTATAGGAAAAATACTGCTTTTAGGCGCTTTAATCTGTTTGGCTATTTCAGTTAATGTATAGCCGTCGTTTGATGAAGAAAGCATTTCAAGTATGTCTAAAACTCTTGAAGTAGCTCTGTGTTCGTTTTGCGGCATTTTCTCACTCCTTAATTAAGCTCGCTAGCTGGGCGATACTCTACTGTCTTATTTATTCCGTCTGAAAACAATGTTTCGTTGTCTTTTGTTATTATTACTGCTTCATATCCATCAAGGCTGTTAATAAGCTTTAAACCTTCTTCCGCTCCAAGACAAAAAACAGTTGTGCTTAAAGCATCGCAGTCGGCAGACTCAGGGCCTATTATGGTTACAGAGCCTAAGTTATTATCAACGGGATAGCCTGTTGAAGTATCTAAAATATGGTGGTATAGCTTTCCGTTATACTCAAAACATCTTTGGTATATACCGCTTGTTACAAGACTGTTGCCATTTGTTGATATAGCGCCGGAAAGTGTGCCTTCCTGAGCGTTAGGGTCTTGAATACCTATTATAAGGCTGTCATTTTCGGGACATATAACAAGTATATTACCGCCAAGGTTGATAAGGGCCTTTTTAACGCCTTTTTCTATAAGAAATTCTTTTGCTTTATCGCCTATATAGCCTTTTGCTATACCGCCTAAATCAATGGCTGCGTTTTCGTCAAGAAGCTGAACAGTGTTGCCTTCTACAGAAATATTTTTGTAGTTAACATGGGATAAGGCATCTTTAATATTACTTTCACTTGGCGGAGCAGGGGACTCTGATTTAAAATCCCATAAAGAAGTGACAGGCGCTACTGTAATATCGAACTTTCCATTTGAAAGTTCACTGTATTTAATGGCTTTTTTAATAAGTTCTGCCGTCTGGTCTGAAACTTGTACTTTATCGCCTTTAGCAGAATTTATTGCTGAAATCTCGCTGGTATTTATAGTGCGGCTTAATTTTTTTTCATACTCAGTACACAAAGAAAAGCATTCATTTATTATATCGTCAGCCGATTGGTCGCCGGAATAGTCGTATATTGTAATTGTTGAAACGGTATCAAGGAGAAAAGCCGTTTGAGATACTTCTTTTTTACTGCATCCGGCAGAAATAATAGTAACAGCTAAAACAGCTAAAATAATAAGTATTTTTTTCAATTTAATCACCTGTAAAAAGTTTTATAAGTTATATTAGTATACCATTAATGTGGTTCGGGGTACAAGTTATAACAATAAAAAAACGTGAGTTCCGCATGGGAATTCACGTATTAATTTTATGCTCTTGGCTGAGCCTTTGAATATACTTCTTTAAGTTTGCTTTTGCCAAGCTTTGCATATATCTGAGTTGTGGAAATATCTGAATGCCCCAGCATTTCCTGCACAGACTGCAAGTCAGCTCCGTTTTCTATTAAATGTGCCGCAAAAGAATGACGAAGTGTATGCGGTGTAATATCGTCAGTTATACCGGCTTTATGGGCATAGTCTTTTATAATTTTCCAAAAGCCCTGACGAGTCATAGGGTGGCCGTTGCAGTTAACAAACAGACAAGCCTCATCACGATTTTTAAGCAGCTGATTTCTTGAGTTCTTTAAATACAGGTTTAAAGAATAAATGGCTTTTGAGCCTAAAGGTATTATTCTTGACTTATTTTTGCTTGTGCAGTGAATAAGCTCAAGGTTAAGGTTTAAATCTTTTACATTAAGTGAAATAAGCTCTGAAACTCTCATGCCTGTAGCATATAATACCTCAAGCATTGCTTTATCGCGTATACCCTTTGTATCTGTCATATCCGGCTGATTAAGAAGAAGGCTTACGTTTTCTACCGAAAGTATTTCAGGCAGTTTTTTGGATACCTTAGGCGCTTCTAATTCAGCAGCAGGATTTGATTTAATTTTGTTATGAGAGTATAAAAATGAAAAGTAGCATTTAAGCGAAGCGATATTGCGCGATATGGTGGAGCTTGCTTTATTATTATTTTGTAAGTAGAGAGTGTATGATGAGAGAGTTATGCTTGTTACCCTACTAAAATCGGTTATGCCGTACTTATCAAGATATTGGAAAAAATTTCTTAAATCCCTTCTGTAAGAGAGTATAGTGTTTTCGGAAGCACATTTTGTTTCCGTTAGAAATGCTAAAAACTCAGCGTCGTCTTCTTGCATTTTTCTTCCCCTTTTCATGCAACATAATACAGGGTAGATTATATACTAAATAAAGCTTTCTGTCGACAATTTTTAACATTTTAATAATATTTTTATAACTATTTATTTAATAATTCAGTTTTATTGGTAAAATGTCGGTGGTATGTTTAGTTTTGTTTCTAATATGCAGGAAGCAAATGTTATTATACAGAGCAGAAAAAACACTATGGCAAACTCCAATTTTGTTTTCTGTACTTCTCGTTTTAGGTAAGACTTAGAGGAGTGCTCTTTAAAAAACCTGCGCATTATTAGTAAAGAAGAAAAACAGCCTGTAAATATCAAAGGTGCCAAACGCAGTATACTGTAAGGCAGAACTGTAAATATAAATGCTTTAAAGCCGTTAAAACCATTTAAAGAAATTATGTAAGAAAAGGCACAGCCATAAAAAATACCGTTTAATACAAAAACCGACAATATAAGCGGTATGCCTATGCTTATAAAAGAAAGAATAAGAATAATAATGCCGAATTTTATGTTTTTGATAAACATCATATAAAACGACATATTTTGCGGAATTATCTCTTTAACTGCTATTTTGTTAATAAAAAAAGAACTTTCTGTAATGCTTTGGTATACAGAACCTGCTATTATGCCAAATATAAAGCATACGCATATTAAAATAAAAACAACAGGGCATGTACTTTTGTTTTTTTTCATAAGTCTCACCTCTCTAAGAATATATGAGAGGCGGGACTTGTTATATGATTACATTTTTGTATAAAAATCTTTTATGGAGCTTAATTTTGAAAACATATTGCTGAATAAAAGGTCTGTAAGTGTAATTGCTGCCATTGCTTCAACTACAATTACGGCTCTTGGAACTATTATAGGGTCGTGGCGGCCTTTTATTTCTATTTGTGTATTGTTTAAATTAACATCAACTGTTTTTTGCGGTTTAAATATAGACGGAGTAGGCTTAAAAGCTGCTCGAAAAACTATGTCACTTCCGTCACTCATTCCGCCTAATATTCCACCAGCGTTATTGGTAAGTTTTGTAACTTTACCGTTTTCTGCAATAAATGGGTCGTTGTTTTCAGAACCGTTTAAGCGTGAGGCTTTAAAGCCTGTTCCAACCTCAAAACCTTTTACGGCACCAAGAGAAAATATTGCCTTTGAAAGGCTTGCGTCTAATTTATCAAAAACGGTTTCACCTATGCCGGCAGGAACGTTTTTAATTATGCATTCTACAATGCCGCCGGCAGAGTCATGGTTTTCAATACATTTTTTTAAGTATTCTTCAGCTTTTAGAGCTGTTTGGGTATCCGGCATATATAGGTTATTGGATAAAATTTCTTCTTTAGTAGAAGGAATATTTCTGCACTCAAAGCCGGCTATTTCTTTTGAATATGTTAAAAACTCAATGCCTATTTCTGAAAGTATTTTTTTTGCAACGGCACCGGCCGCAACTCTTGAAGCGGTTTCTCTGCCGGAGGAACGGCCGCCGCCTCTGTAATCCCTAAAGCCGTACTTTGCCGTAAATGTGTAGTCAGCATGTCCCGGTCTAAATACGTCTTTTATATTTGAGTAATCAGCTGATTTATGGTTTTCGTTATATATTACAAGTGAAATAGGAGTTCCTGTTGTTTTGCCATCAAAAACGCCCGAAAGTATATGCACTGTGTCGCTTTCTTTCCTTTGAGTACCGAATTTGTTGGAGCCCGGCTTTCTTAAATCCAAGTCAGCCTGTATATCTTCTTCGCAAAGGCTAAGGCCGGCAGGACATCCGTCTATAACAACACCAAGGGCCTCACCGTGGGATTCGCCCCAAGTGGAAATTTGAAAGTTTTTTCCAAATATTGAACCTGACATTTTATCACCTCATACTTTAAATATTTACAGTATAGCATACTTAAACTTGTTTTGAACAGGAGTTGAAATATAAATATTTTTTTAAATTTTATTAAAAAGAGTTGACATAAATTATGTTTGGTTATTATTATTAAATGATATAAGTTTTGGTTTAGGAGGTAATACAAATGAAAAAAAGCGTTTTAGTGGCGGCACTTTTTTTATCTGCTGCTTTTACAATTAACGCCTATGCGGGCTTTTCAATAGAAGGTGCGTATCATGCTGTAAGACCGGACACAGCTTATAATATAAATCCATATAACGTGTCAACAGTATCTGGCGTTGGTGAAGGTAATTTATATACGCTTCTTACAACTACAGGAAAAATTGAAATTCCACTTGATTACCCACTTTATAGGTTAAGTGCAGGGTATACTGACAAAATTACATGTGTTGACGGTATTTGGGGAATAGAACGAAATGTAGGACTTAAGATATTCGACGGAAGCGAAGACTGGAGCTTATACACCAAAACAGCTTTTAAAAACGACAATACTACTATTTTCCAGTGTTCTTTTGGTGAAAATGCCCCAAGACTTGTTAATGGTGCGTCTACTCATTTTGACGTACATACTTTTGATTCACAAAAAACAAATAGATACGACGGCATTTCTTTTGGCGAAACTACAGATACAATACTTATGAGAATTATGAATGTAAGAAATGTTAAAGATGTTGATACATTAAAGACATATCTTAAAACTCAGTACGATAACGGTACACCGGTTAAGTTTTTCTACTGCCTTGATGAACCGGTATTTACACCTTTTGATGATGAGCTTCAAAAAGAGCTTAATTCAGTAAAGCCGTCTGAGGTTAGAAATATTGACCCTTATTGCCTTGGAATTAAGTACGACTCTGTTACTCAGGCAAATACTAATTATTTTGTAAATAAAAACAGCGGTAATGAAGAAATGAATGAGTTCCTTTCGGTTGTTAAGGACTTAAAAATATATAATTCGGATGAAAACAAGAAGTTTTATGTAAGCGGTATTTATCCTGATAACAGTGGTGTAAAATTTACTATAAATGATGAGGAAGGCAATGCATATTCTTCAACGCTTAGTTTTGCAAAAGCCGATTTTATAAATGAAAAAAATACAGAACTGGAATTTGTTTCAGATAATGAAAATGCAAACGAAATTATAAAAATGTATGTAACTCTTAATTATTATCATGTACCAACAGAAAATGTAACAGGTGATTTTAATTATGAGTCAACAGGCATTAATCCGGAATGTATTACCAAAGAAGAAGCTGTTCTTCCGGAAAAAGTATATGCTCTTGAAGGTACAACAGTAGACTTTAATAACTCACTTTTAAACTGTAGCGCTGATTTTGGTGATAAAATAGAAGTTATGGATGATGACGGAAATATAATTTCAAGTGACGGACGTGTTAAAACAGATGATATTGAAAGTGGATACTATTATTTATATGTAAACGGCAAAGAACTTGGCAGTACAGAAATAATTGTTGAAGATACTCAAAACAATGTTTTAGATAATAAAAAAGTAATGTTTTTAGGCGATAGCTTAATTAACGAAAACCTGTATACTCAGTATTTTACTGAGATAGCCGAAAATGAAGGCATGGAGCTTTTAGGCACAAGGGGCAATGAAGGCAGTAAGCACGAAGGCCGTGGCGGCTGGTCAGCTTATGATTACTGCAACGTAAGCAGTAAATACGGTTATTCCAATCCGTTCCTTAATGAAGAAGGAAAGTTTGATTTTGGTTATTATATGAAAAACAACGGATATGACTCAGTTGATTATGTTGTTGTTAACCTTGGTATAAATGACATTAACCTTTCAGGCCATAACAGCCATGATGAGATATTGTCGTATTTTGATGAAATGATAGAAAGCATTAAAGCTTATGACAGCAATATTAAAATAATATGGAACGAGCCGCTTATGCTTTTTGACTCTGACACTACAAAAACAGCTAAGTACGAAAGACTTTCATTTGTAAAGAGCTTAACAGAGCACTTTAAAGATTCAGAAGAAGACGGAGTTTATTTCTGCCCGGTTTATATGAATATAGACTCTTTTGGTGATTTTAAATTTACAATTAGTACAGTAGACGAGTTTAATCAGGATGGCTCAATGAAGGTTACAGATACCACACACCCGAATAATTTTGGTTATGAGGCTTTAGCGAAAGCTACTTATGCTTTTATAGAAAATATAGCTGAATAAGAATTTACCCCGCTGGACTTTACAATGAACCAGTGGGGTAATTTTATAAATATATTATTTTATACTGTCAACTGCTTTTTGGGCAAAATCAGTTATTACCATTTCTTCAAAAGGTACACGTTTTTCAAGTTCTCCGCCATTTTCCATTATATCTTGAATAAGTTCAAAGCCTTCTTTATCAAATACAGGGTCGCTTTTCCATGTGTCCTGTGAGTTATATCTGTCTATTATTTTTGTTAATGTTTCAATATCGCTGTCTGTAAAATAAGGCAGTATAACTTCTGCTATTTCGCTTGATGTGTGTTCACTCATCCAAATTTGAGCTTTGTAAATAGCATTAGTGAATTTCTGTATAATTTCTGGGTTTTCGTTTATATAGCTTTTGGTTGCCATATAAACGGTATAAGGTACATATCCGCTTTCTGTTCCCAAAGATGCCACAACATAGCCTTTCTGGCTGTTTTCAAGAGCTGAAGCTGTTGGCTCGAATTCTGCTGTATAATCTCCTATATCAGCTGAAAATGCTCCAGCTGTGGATTCAAAAGATATATTGTTTATAATTTCCACATCTTTTCCTATTTCAAGACCGTTTTGTTTAAGAACATACTCAAGAACCATTTCAGGCATACCGCCTGTTCTGCCGCCGATTATTGACTTGCCTTTTAAATCACTCCACTTAAAGTCAGTGTCGTTCTCTCTGGAAACAAGAAAGTTACCAGCACGCTGGGTAAGCTGGCTAAAATGTCAATTATACATAATAATTAATCTGTATTGTTTTTGTTGAAAGGTCAAAGTCTATTCTTGACATAAACTGTTTAGCAATAATGTTTTTCTCGTCTATTGAAACAGTTGGGGACCTTAAAGCTATGTAATAGTCGTTTATTTCTTTTATTCGCTGTTTTGGCGTTGGTCTGATAGCTGAATTTATTTCTTTTATTCTATTTAATATTTGTTCTTTTTCTTTATCAAGTGCCTGCTTATTATTTTTATATTCTTCCAAAGTGTCAATTTGAGCCAAGTAAGCCTTTTTTGCAAGATTTACTTTTTCTTTTATTTTTTCTATCTGCATAAGCAGAAGGTTTATTTCGGTATTATCTACATGCTGTGTTATTGTTTGAAACTGAATTGAAGAAGGGCGGGAGAGGTCTTTTTCAATGGCATGAAGTACGGCCGTTTCAAGGCGTCTTGCAGAATAAGCACCTTTTTTGGAACAGAATGCCGAAGATGCATTATTGCACCTGAAAGAGTAGTATTTTTGGTTGGAACATGTAACTCTCATTCTGTTGCCGCATTCCTTGCAGTAAACAAGATGTCTAAGCCATGTGCCGGCTGTTTGATTTTTTTCACTGGTAAACTTTAATTTTTCAGCTGAATTAAGCTGTTCTATTGCTGAGTTATATGTTGCAAGTGATATAAGCGGTGTGTGACTTCCCTGAGCTATTATCCAGTCGGGTTCCGGATTAGGTGTATACTTATCTTTACTGATATAATTATAGCGTGTCTGACCGGTATATACGTTATTTCTCAATATGTAGTCAACAGTACAGTTTCTCCATTTTCCGCCGTATTTTGTATTTATACCGCTTGTATTGAGGTATCTTGTTATTTTGCTTACACTATACTTTTCGTTGGTATAGAGGTGAAACATCTTTTTGACTACTTCGCTTTCGTATTTGTTTGGAACAAGCTTTTTGTTTATAATGTCATAACCATAAGGAGCTTTTCCAATATGCTCACCACGCCGTGCTTTTTCAAACATGCCTTTTTTAACTTCATCTGCTAAGTTAAGAGAATAATATTCTGCCATGGCTTCAAGCATAGCTTCAAGTATAATTGAAAATTTATCATCTTCAAACTGTTCCGTTATACTTATTACTTTTATTCCACAGTCTTTACGGAGCATTGACTTATAAACAACACTATCTTCACGGCTACGGGCAAAACGGTCGAATTTGTGAACAAGTATTACATCGAAAGGGCGAGGCTTGCTTTTGGCTGCTGCCACCATACGCAAAAATTCTGGTCTTTTTTCAGCTTTTCTGCCGGAAATGCCTTCATCTACAAATATGTATTCAGGATTAATTAGTATATCGTTATTTTTAGCATATTGTAAAATGGCATGTTTTTGCGCATCAGGAGAAAACTCAAGCTGGTCATCTGTACTAACTCTTATGTAGGCGGCACCTATAAGCATTTGCCATCAGCCCTTTTGATAAGTTTAATTATTCTTTATTCAAATTGTTTATACAATATGATTAGTAGTTTTTTAGTATTTTATGTTATATTTTCTTAAATCACTTTGATTAAAGTATAATACTCCATCTTCCATTTTTACTCTTATACCGTTAAATGTTGCTGTAGCATTATCATAAGAAAGTATTTCTTCGTTAAAATCTGTTAATGGATAGGCTAATTCTGTTCCATAAATGCCTTGGGTATAAAAACCGTATACATAAAATTGTGAATCTCTATTTTCTACAGGTTCTAAGTTACTGGTATCGCCAATTTCATAATCATAGGCAGTTCCTTTGTAAAAGTTGTCAGATGTTGTCCATGAATTTTCCCAGTCAATTTTAATAGGACCTCCATGTACTGGCTGAGGATATATTGAAGTATTTATATTATCAGCAGATGAAACTTTCATGTTGCTAAGTGATTTAACATATTCAGGTGTAGCATAATATTGGCCGTTAATATATACAACATTTCCTTTTAAAATTGCATCGGCAAGAGTACCTATGTCGGAAGTTGAATAAGGTACTAAATCTGAACTATTGTAGCTGAAATTGTGGACATTAACAGTGTTGGTTTTACTGTCCCATTCAACAGTATAGTCAGCTGATTCTAATACGGCACGTATAGGAAGATAAACCCTGCCGTTATAAATAACTGCACTTGTATCATTTTCAATTTTTTGATTGTTGTTGTAAAAATATGATTCACCTACAGGTACTTCTATACGGTCATGCGGAGTAACTACGATTGCTGTTGAAGTATTTGAATCATATCCAACTGCTGCGCCTGTTGATTCCATTGTTATTCTAAGAGGAACTAATGTTCTGTTGTTTTCATCTACAATTGGATAACCTGTATCATTAGTAAAATTAACAGCTTTACCATTTATAACCACATTGATATTAGATGCATAAATGTTGGTGGAAATAAGCAATGCAGCAAATAATGTTATAGATAAAAATTTTAACTTCATAATATCATCTCTCCAATTCATATTCTTAACGCCAAATCACCCTGTGTATTAACACAGGGTGATTTTATGTCTTACCTTAAAGAAATATTAAGTTCATTGCTACCCTTTGTAATTTTAAGAATAAGCGGTTCAGTTCCGTCAACAACAGCCTGAGGTAATTCAAACGCTACAGCGCCTTCTTTGCTTGTAAGAGGGTTTACAGTTGAGTCAATAATTGAATTTTCATATCCAATTAAATTTGTTAATGAATATTCATAACCATCACCATAAACAATAATTGCTTGAACATCATTGTTAAGTCCGAATGATGGTAAAAATGTACTTGATTCTTTACCGTTATTAGTGATGCTTAATGATACAAGACCAAATTTGTTTCCGGCTTCTGGAGTAAATTCACCAAAAGTATTTTGAACAGAATCAAGAAATTCAAAATTAGTGACAGTAACAGACCAGTTATCAAGTGTTCCTGTTTCGCCTATAGCTAAATTAGATGCTTCTTCACTATCTGCATTTTCATCTTCTGCCTCTGAACTTGCAGCTGATGAAGATGCTGAACTTGATGCCTCAGCAGAAGATGATACAGAAGAAGCGGAGCTGCTTCCACTTTCAGAACTGTCGCTTGTTGAACCACATCCGGAAAGGGCACCTAATAAAAACATAGTAGACATTGCAACAACTAAAACTTTCTTTTTCATAATAAAATCCTCCCTAAAAACTTTACAAAACTTAAAAAAATGATACAATAATATTGTTGGAAGTTGCCGTAATGTGACTTTCTTCAAGCTATGCCGTCTTGTGTACCAGACAGGACGGCTTTTTTAATATAGTGATTAATGCTAATATTTTAGAATGAAAATTGTTAACATTAAACTGATTATTATTAATAATTATTTTATCACAATTTACCACATAACTCAACCATATTGTCGATTAAGGTAACTGGTAAGGTGTTAATTTTTTTATTTGTAAAAAAATTTGGCTCATAAGCTTATTAAATGACAATAGAGTAATTCCCTTTGCATATTTTAATATTCTTTAACAAGTCTTTATATCACCATTTACATTTATAAGAACAATTGTGATGTCTCAATTTTTGACATTAATGTTACAAATTCTTGGTTCCATACTATAGCCATGAATTTGTAAGGCAAAATAATTATCATTCTTTACTATTTCATCGGATATTTCCTAATAATCAATTGTATTTTCATCCCAAAAGACTGGAAAACCAGCATCTATTTTACCGAGCACAGGGATTTCAACAGAGTTTTTAGGGTTGATTTAATTTGCTCATTGCTAATGTTTTATTTGTTGAGCAAGTAGTCATACTTGCGTTGAAAAATCAGAATTTTATAAAATTATATTAGTATTTGGTTAACTTGCACCAGTTTCCTACATTGTAACAGTAGAGCGAGAAACAGAAATTTTATCAACTAATTTTTTTTATTATGTAGTTCTTTTAACCTAATCAAATTATCACATCATTTTATATATAATTATAAACTCAATTAAATTGGCGGTTAATAAGTATATTAAAAGAATTTGTCAAATATATTGATTAAACTATAAATAATGTTGTCACAATGTTAATAAGATTGATAAAAAGGTGAAACGATGAATAAAAAATCAATTAGAGAGTCAAAAGAATATGACTCAAGCAAAAGTTGCTAAAAATTAAGTAGAACAATAGTTGCAATGTGGGAAACTGCAGAAAGTAAGCCACAGGCAGAAAACCTTTTGTAACTGGCAAAATTTTTTAACTGTACGGTTGATGAGCTATTAAAAGATTAAGAGAGTGAACAAAATGAGAATCTATAAAAATAAATATAGAAAAGGAGAGTACTGGAAACGTAAGTTATAAGAAAAATGTATGTATAAAGACCAGTATCAAAGGCTTGGACTAGAGAATAACGGTGGGTTAGGTAAGTGTGCGAAACTTTTTGAATATAAGTTTATTCTTCAATACTAAAAGTGACAACAAGTTTTGAGAAATAGGACATACAAAAGCAAACATATTATATACGGGAGGTGTTTAAATATGAAAGGTAAAAAGAAAAGTGAAATAACTGTACTGCCTTCAATGGTATATGACACAAAGACAGGCGAAACAAAGCCACTGCCAACAGACCATGAAAGCATAGAATACAAAGAGATTATGTGGCGTATGTATGCTAATAAAACATTTTGCGGTATTGAATCTGTGGTTAAAGAAGATTCCATTTAAAGGAATCGGACGGCTGTTCAAAGAGAGCCGTCGTATAAGGACAAGCCTAAAAGATTAGAAATTTAAAGAACATGACAATATTTGCTCTTTACTAGAAAGGAGAATGAAATTAAGCATGTTACATCTGAGAACATGCCGACGGCCGGCAGATATGATAAAAATATAAAATCTTTGAGAAAAAACTCAAAGCAATATTGATAAGTTTTTAAAGTGAGGAGAGCTTATTGAATGAAGTAGAAGCCAAAGAGCTTATAGAGGCTTTAAAATCTTATCAAATTGAGTTAAAAAGGGTTGATATTCCATTTGACGATTTAAAAAGACCATAATGCAAACATCAACGGCACAATGCTGCTTTTTAGAGTATAGTTAATATACTATCACGACAAATATATGGCTGATGGAAAGGTAACATCATACGCTTATGAAAATTTTTGTAAGATTTACGAGGCATATCACGCTTTTGTATGTAATGTCACTATTACTGAAATGTTTAATTAAATAAATGATTTGCATTTAAAGCAAAAAGGAGAAGTTTAAAAATAAAATAAATTGGAAATTAAGGTTTAAAATAAGACTTGGTTTGTAACATTTTTGCTGGTAGTTTTGGCGGTTGTTTACCAATTACTTTGAATGTTTGATGTTGTATTCCCAGTAACGCTGGATATGGCAACACGGTTTATAGCAACTGTTGTTAATATACTTGTGGCGGTGGGAGTAGTAAAATACCCTACAACACAGGAACTGGTGACAGTCAGCAGTATATGACGTATAATGAGCCTAGAAAGTATTAAAGTATTTATTGAATAATTAAGTATATGCTGAAATAATTACATGGCAGCTGTAGGGCGGTTGAGCCTTATCCAGCCTTTTTTATGTATAATTATCAGTTTGGCTGAGCAAATGCTAAAGCATAATCCTCAGCGCCTTGGTTATATACATATATTCCTGCTTCTGTACCTAAAAGGGCAATATCGGCAGAACCGGATATAAGCGCTGTCATAGATTTGTCTGCACCCTGACCAACTGAAAGGTCTATTTTTAAGCCTTCTTCCTCAAAATATCCGTTCTCAAGAGCAACATACTGAGGAGCATAAAAAACCGAGTGCACAACCTCGTTAAGCCTTACTTCTGTAAGTTCTTCGTTTTTTGTATCACTTCCGGCACATCCTGTAAAAAGAAGGGCAGCCGATGTAACACAAGCAGCTGCCATATTAATAAAGCTTTTTCTCATATAGTTTCTCCGAATATTTTTTTTACAGTATATTCCATTGAAACGTATTGGTGAGTATTTTTTATTTATTTTCTTCTAAAAATCTTAAATATGATTTATGTGTTTTAACTTTTACATCTCTAAAAGTTACATATTCAACATCCCAAATATTAAATACGTCTATAATATACATAATGCATTTTGCACAGGCAAGAGGTGTATCAAAGCCTATTTCTTTAATTTTTTCCGCATAAGGGTATATGTTGTCAGCTATAAAATTAAAGTTTTTGTTTAAAAACTCTGCGGCTGTTTCCTTATCGCTTTCTGACGCTGTAAGGCAGAACATTATAAACTGAATGCCAAATGAAGCATAGTTATATTTATCGGCCATATTTGATTTAAGGTCTATCTTTAAAATCTGGTTTAAACGGTTTGAAATATAAAACTCTATTGAGTGACCGGCATCTTTAAGACGTGTCATAACATCAAGGTCATAAACTGCTGATACCAAAGAATGGTCAAGGTATGAAAAAAACATAGGGTTCTTTTCCTGAAGTACAACATCACTTCTTTTTAAAGATGTAAGAGGGTATTCTGCTTCTTTTTGGCGTATGTGATGAAGTTCATATAATATATTTGTTTCGAAATCGTCGTTGTTTAAGTCAGTTGAAACATAAACAATGTATTTTTCAGGATTAGTATAAAAAACAGCGCCGAAGCCCCCTACCTGAAGCTCGGAAATATCGGCATATTCAACAGTGCGTTTAAAATTTTTGGTAATCTCGTTTATTTCTTCTTCGGTTTTTTTAGAAATTTCAAAATTTAAAATATTCATTTAATCAACTCCCTGAAAGATTTTACCATATAGTAATTCATTTGAAAATACAGTAACATAAATAAATTGCATAAGGGTATTTTAATTAATAGGGTTAAATAAATATGAATTTACATAAATATGGCTTTTTGTACTGTAGTTTTGGCGTAAAAGAGTGTATAATAATTAATGTTTATATTTTTAATTATTTGGAGGAACAAATGACTGAAAAGATAATGCTTATTGACGGAAACAGCATAGTAAACAGGGCATTTTATGGTGTGCCGCTTCTTACAAACTCTAAAGGTGAGTATACAAATGCTGTTTACGGCTTTTTTAATATAATATTTAAGCTTTTAGATGACGAAAAACCTGATTATATGGCAGTTGCCTTTGACCTTAAAGCACCAACATTCAGGCACAAAGAATATGAGCAGTACAAAGGCACAAGAAAAGGCATGCCGGAAGAATTGGCAAGCCAAATGCCTATGCTTAAAAAGCTGTTAAGCCTTTTAAATGTAAAACAATATTCATGCGAGGGCTACGAGGCAGACGACATACTGGGAACACTTTCAAAACAGGCTCTAGATAAAGGCCTTGAAACAATAGTTGTTTCCGGCGACAGGGATTTATTACAGCTTGCAACTGACACACTTAAAATTAAGATACCTAAAACCAAAGGCGGTAAAACAGAAGTTGAGGACTATTATGCCAAAGATGTAGTTGAAAAATATGGCGTTACACCTAAAGAATTTATAGAAGTTAAAGCTCTTATGGGGGATGCATCTGATAATATACCCGGTGTGCCGTCTATAGGTGAAAAAACAGCGGTTAAAATTATTCAGCAGTTTAAAACGGTAGAGGAAGCAATTAAAAACGCAGATGGGGTAAAACCGGCTAAGGCTTCTGCAAACTTAAAGGAGTATAAAGAACAGGCTTTAATGAGCCGTTTTCTTGTAGAGATAGTTACAAATGCGCCGGTTGAGCTTGATTTAAGACAAATGCCGTCTATAGGCACTGATATAAGCAGTGAAGCTTATGAGTATATTAAAGAGCTTGAGTTTAAGTCCATGATAAACAGATTTTCGGCAGAAGAAAAGAAAGAAGATATTGTATCTGAAAATAATTATTTATATATCTGTTCTGAAAGTGATTGTATAGATTATGTTTACGGCAATTTTAAAGATGAGTCAGCTTATGTAATTATTGCAGAAAACGGAAAAATAGAAGGCGTAAGCATTTATGGCAAAAACGGCGGCTGTTTTATAGAAAGTAGTGAAGATTTTTCATCAGATAGTCTGCTTAAATCATTAGAAAAATATTTTTCAGATGAAAATTATAAAAAAATAGGACATGACATTAAAAAAGACATGACTCTTATTTCGCCGTTAGAAATAAACGGAGTTGTTTTTGATACACAGATTGCCGGATATATTTTAAACTCTACAAAAGACACATATAATTTTGATGACATAGCAAGAGATTTTCTTGGCGAAACATTTAAAAGTGATGAGGAAGTGTTGGGAAAAGGCAAAAGCCGTGTTTCAATAAAAACACTCGATAAAGACCAAAGAACGGCTTATGCCGTTAAGCAGGCTGAAATTATGTATAAGGCTAAGCCTGTTATGGCTGAAAAAATAAAAGAAAACAATCAGGAATTTTTATTCTATAATATTGAAATGCCGCTTATTTACGTTCTGCGTGATATGGAAAAAAACGGTATTAAAGTAGACAGAAAAGGCCTTGTAGAATACGGCGAAAAACTAAGCGGACAGATAGACACAATAACTCAGGAAATATATGACATGTGCGGTGAAGAATTTAATATAAACTCACCAAAGCAGTTGGGTTATATTTTGTTTGATAAAATGGGGCTTAAAGGCGGCAAAAAGACTAAAACCGGATACTCAACAGCGGCTGATGTTTTAGAAAAGCTTAAGTATGATAACCCTGTTATAGAAAAAATACTTTTCTACAGACAGCTTACAAAGCTTAAAAGCACTTATGCCGACGGCCTTTTAAACGTACTTGATGAAAAAACAGACAGAATATATTCCACATTTAACCAAACAATTACGGCAACAGGAAGAATAAGCTCTACAGAGCCTAATTTACAAAATATACCTGTAAGGCTTGCTCTTGGTAGGGAATTGAGAAAAGTTTTTATTCCGGAAGACGGATATGTATTTTTAGATGCTGACTATTCCCAGATTGAGCTTCGTGTTATGGCACACATGGCTGATGATGAAAACCTTATTAACGCATTTAAAAATGGCCTTGATATTCACACAATGACAGCTTCACAGGTTTTGGGCATACCTTTTGATGAGGTAACAAGTGAGCAGAGGCGTCAGGCAAAAGCTGTAAATTTTGGTATAATATACGGTATTGGAGCCTTCAGCTTAAGCCAAGATTTAGGCATAACAAGAAAAGAAGCAGAAATATATATCAATAACTATTTTGCCAGATACCCTAATGTTAAAAAATATCTTGATGAAGTGGTAGAAAAGGCAAAAGAGGACGGCTATGTTTCAACTATATTCGGCAGAAGAAGAAGCATGCCGGAGCTTTCATCATCTAACTTTAATACACGTTCTTTTGGCGAAAGAGTAGCCATGAATATGCCTATACAAGGCACTGCGGCAGATATTATAAAAATTGCAATGATTAAGGTAAGCAATGCTTTAAAAGAAAGAAATCTTAAATCAAGGCTTATTTTACAGGTTCACGACGAACTGCTTATAGAAACTTATGAGCCTGAAAAAGAAGAAGTAAGCGTAATTTTAAAAGAAAACATGGAAAATGCCGTTTCACTTAAAGTCCCTATGGTATCTGATGTGAAGTGCGCTAAAAATTGGTATGAAGCAAAGTAACAGGGTGATTTGAATGAGAATAATAGGTCTTACAGGCCCTACAGGAAGCGGAAAAAGCGTAGTAAGTCACGCTTTATCCCAAATGGGTATTTATATTGTTGATGCCGATAAAATAGGCCATGATATAATACTTAAGGGCAAAGAAGCATATAAAGAATTAAAAGAATATTTCGGCGATGAAATAATTGACGAAAACGGCGAAATTATAAGACGTAAACTGGGAAGTATTGTGTTTTCTCAGGGTGGGGAAAAGCTGGAATTTTTAAACAGCTGTACCCACAAGTACATATACAAAGAAATGAAAGATGATATTATAAATGCCGAAAAAAACGGGCACAAAATAGTTGTTATAGACGCGCCTTTACTTATTGAGGGTAAGTTTATAACACTGTGCAATGAAGTTTGGGTGGTTTACGCCTCAGACGAAACAAGGGCACAAAGGATAATGGCGCGTGACGGCATAACAAAAGAAGAAGCCCTTAACAGAATGAAACAGCAAAAGGGTTATGATGTTTATAATACTTATGCTGATGTTATTATTGATAATAACAAAGGAATTGATGATTTGATTAATCAGGTTAAAATATTATTGGATAAACCGGGAGATAATAAATGAAATGTAAAAAATCACGGGCTATGCTTTTTAAGCTGATGGTATTTTTTGTTTTGCTGGTTATTTTTTCTGCGTTTGTATTCAAAAGCATTATATTAAAGAAAATGCTTTATCCGCAGGGATATAAAAACTATGTTGAAACATATTCTAAAGAATATAACATAGACAAAAACCTTGTTTATTCGGTTATTAAATGTGAGAGCAATTTTGAAAGCTCAGCAGTTTCCCACATGAATGCAAAAGGGCTTATGCAAATTTCGGATATGACCGGAATTTGGGCGTCGGAAGAACTGGGAATAAAAAATTTTGATACAGACTCGCTTTTTGTGCCGGAGGTTAATATATTAATAGGCTGTTGGTATTTGAACAGGCTTATTAATCAATACGGTAATGTTGAAACGGCTTTAGCGGCATATAACGCCGGAAGCGGAAATGTTTCAAGATGGCTTGCCAATGAAGAATATTCAGCCGACGGAATAAGACTTAATTATATTCCATACAAAGAAACGCGTAATTATGTAAAAAAAGTACAGCAGGCAAAAAAGATATACGAGTATTTATATAGGTAACAGGAGAAGAAATGAAAAGAATATTATTATTAGCATTTGCGGTTTTAATGCTGTTTTCTGGCTGTTCCGAAGAAACCGAAACAGCCGATAATTCGCAGACTGAAGTTTTGTCATCGCAGGATACCCAAAGCGAGTATGAAAATGATGAAAATGTTCTTAATATTTCAATGAGAACAACAACTATGCTTAATCCTCTGCTTAACAAAGATGAGTCTGTAGACAGTGTTTTAAGGCTTATGTTTGAGCCTCTTATAAGTTTGGATAATACTAATAAGCCTCAAGGAGTTATAGCTGAAAGCTGGTACTATACTCAAGACGGTACTATTTTAACAGTTAAAATTAAAGAAGGTCTTTTATGGCACGACGGAAGTGCCATTACAGCAAATGATGTTGCTTATTCTATAAACACAATACTTAATTCCGAAGATGATACAGTTTATAAAAAATGCACAGACAACATAAGGCGTGTATCAGTTCAGGACAGATATACAGTTGACATATATTTTGCTGAGGCTTTCAGCGGAAATATATTTTCTCTGTGTTTTCCTGTGATTTCACAAAGCTATTACAGTTCTGGAGATAAAGACACAGTGCCTATGGGAAGCGGGCCGTATAAGTTTTCGGACTTTACACCGGCAAAAGAACTTGTTTTGGAAGCTTGTGATAACAGTTTTGTTCAAAAACCTTCAATATCTAAAGTTGTGGCTAAAATGACAACTGACGCCGATACGGATGTTTATTCATTCAGTCAGAAAATAACAGACTGTGTTGTTATAGACGAAAAAGATATAGGTAAATATGATTTTGATTCCGATGTAAACAAATACAGCTTTAACTCCAATTATTTTGAGTTTATAGGTTTTAATTTTAATAATCAGCTTTTAACCGATAAAAACATAAGAAAAGCTATTTCGTGTGCTGTGCCTATAGACAATATAATAGAGAGCGTTTATCTTTCAAATGCTGTTAAAACGTCATCGCCGGTTAATCCTTCCAGCTTTTTATATGACAATAATATAGCCGCCATCAGGTACGACTTAAATAAAGCTAAAGAGTACCTTACAGCATCAGGATATAAATATGATAATAACAGCGGACTTTTTATAAAAACTGATGAAACCGGAACACATGATATTAATTTGCGAATACTTGTTAATAAAGAAAGCAAAGAACGCCGGCAGATTGCGCTTAAATTAGCAGACGAGCTTACAACATTAGGCATTAAATCAACTGTTGAGGCAGTTGACTTTGCTACTTATCAATCAAAGCTTGAAACAGGCGATTTTGATTTGTTTGTAGGTGGTTGGGAGCTTTCAATTTCGCCGTATTTTGGCTTTATGTTTGAGTCTTCAAATAGCACAGGATATAATTATATTTCTTACAGCGACGAAAACATGGATAACCTTATTAATGCCGCATATAATGCCGTTAATGAGGCGGATATGATTAAGGCGTATTCGGAATTAGAGGCATATACAGCCGAAGAACTGCCGTATATAAGTCTTTTATTTAGAAAATCAGCGCTTTTTGTAAACGGCAGAATTGACGGCACATTTGACCCTGTGCCATACGATTATTTCAGAAATATTGAAAGCTGGCACATAGGAACTGCAAATAAAACAGAATAATATTGACGGGGTGGTTAAATGTCTCAAATGAGAAAGGATGTTTTTTCTGGTGAGTGGGTGATTTTTGCCTCTAACCGTAAAAACAAACCATATAATTATAAAAGAAGCTCTGGAATAGAAGAAAAAGAAGACAATATATGTCCGTTTTGTCCTGAAAACGAAAACATGACTCCGCCGGCGGTTTTTGAGCTTAAAGACAGCAATGGTTGGGAAATCCGTGTTTTTGACAATATGTATCCGGCTCTTAACGGAGAGGAGTTCGAAAAGGATTCAGACAGTTTTTATGAGTCTTTTAACGGTTTTGGTATACATGAGGTAATTGTGGATACTCCAAAGCACACAATGGACATTGCTACCGCCAGCGAGGAGCATTTATATAGGCTTTTATGCGTTATAAACCAAAGGCTCAATAAAGTGCTTTCCCATGAGATGATAGAGTATGTTCAGGTTTTTAAAAACAATGGGCCTTATGCAGGTGCTTCTATTTCTCATTCCCATTGGCAGGTATTAGGTGTGCCGGTGCTTACAAGTGAGCAGGAGGCGGCTTTTAGTGTTTTTGAAAAACACAAGGCCGAAACAGGGCACTGTATAATGTGTGATATAATTAAACATGAAAAAGAAGTTCAAAAAAGGATTGTAAATGAAAATGAGTTTTTTGTTTCATTTACACCTTATGCCTCAAGGCAGAGCTTTGAAATGTGGATTGTGCCTAAAAGGCATATTCAAACAATGGGCGATTTAAGTGATGATGAGCTGAAAAGCTTAGCCGGATTTTTAAAAGATATGCTTATTAGGATAGAGTCAATAAGAAAAGGCATAAGCTTTAATATATGTATTCAGGAAAAGGCTAAGTCCACAAAAGATGGGCTGTTTCATTGGTATATAAGGCTTTTGCCGAGAATAGGTTCTTGGGCCGGTTTTGAGTATGCTACAAGATGCTTTATAAACCCTATACTGCCGGAATATGCGGCAGAATTTTATAGAAAAGCCGGAAATTAATTATACACTTATACAGCGTTAAATTTTTGGGGTGGGTATCAGCTTGGTTAAAAATATAATGATAAAATATAAAATCATATTAGTTATAGTGGTATTTATTTTATTAATACTGTCTGTGCTGTATACTTATGCCAATATAAAATATCAAAATGGATATAATATAATTATAACAAACAGCTCTGAAAATGATATTAATGATATAAAAATTTTCTTTGGCCGCTCAGAAAATAAAGTTGTTAGCATTAACTGCCTTAAAGCTGGCGAAAAATTTGTTTTAAAATCAACTCATGGTTCTGGACAGAATTATATTTGTACAAATAAATCTGATTTGTCTTCGTGTGAAAAAAAGGTGATACTAACAGAGTGCAAGTATTGGCTAAAGGAAAATTGGTATAATTTTGGTAGAGAATGGCATTATAAAACAATAAAACCCAGAATTATTTGTGAGGTTTATTT
>JAHZEA010000019.1:28442-29430 GCA_019422065.1 Lachnospiraceae bacterium
TTAAAGGCACAGGAGAAAGCCTTTACGCTTTAATGCCTACAGTAGAAAACAATGAAGAAATTATGCCTTTAGCGTATATATATTTGGAAAATTATATTAATTTAGTAAAAATAAATATAACAGATGTTTCAAAAGAAAATAAAGCAGAGCATGTTGTAATTGAGTCTTTTAATAATTACCCATCGTTAATACCGCCGTGGTGGATTAGAATTTTATATGATTATTCTGTGGTAACATATTAATTAAAAAAGCTGAACATATAAAAATTTATGTTCAGCTTTTTGTTTTAGAGCAATATTATTTATTCTCATTACAAAATAAAAAGTATTGGCATAATAAAGCCATTATTTGTTAATATTTAGTGTTTAATTTTTTAAACCCTGTAATTTCCGAAAAAATACCTGTAAATATTACTCCGGCTAAATATATTAAACCCATAAAACACATTTGATATAAAATATTATCTAATGGCATTAATTTTGACACAAAAGCTGCTAATACGGCACACATACCACATAAAAAATAATATTTTAATATGGCGCGCTTTATTCTGAAATACTTTGAACTGATAACAACAGCCGGTATAACAGAAGAAGATGTTGATATAAAAGCACCTATTATGTATGCAGGAATGCCCATTAGAGGCATTAAAAAATAAATAGTGCCTATGCTTAAAAGAGAAGATATAATGCCGGTTACAAATAAATGAAAATGCTTTCCAAGACTGTTTAAAATGCCGTTTAATGTAATTTGAGAATACATAAGCGGGCAAAGCAGAGCAAGTGGTTTTAAAATATTCCCAAGCTCAGGCATTGAATATACAATCTGGCATATTTCATTTGAAAAAGCGTAAAAGAAAACAGCGGCGGCGCAGGAAGTAGCGGCTGTAAAGCATATGCTCCTGTTAACTGTAGTTTCGGCTATATTCTTGTTTGAATAAGTTCTCTGTTTTGAAACAGCAGGTATTATGCTTACCGAAACAGCGCCC
>JAHZEA010000019.1:29440-38795 GCA_019422065.1 Lachnospiraceae bacterium
CAGCATTGATGATGGAAAATGCACAAGAGGCATAACCATACCTGTAAGATGACCGTACTGGCTTAAGGCATCAGTACTTTTTGGATACAGCGAAAGACGCAGTGGTATAAGTATGTTTTCAACAGCCATTAAAAACGACGAAGCCGCTCTTGAGGCTGAAAGAGGAAGTGCCATTGATACAATCTTTCTAAAGCATGATGACAGGCTTATGCTCCGGCGGTTTTTGTTGTACTGTTTTTTGTCTGTTGAAAAAAATAAAAATGCGGCTGTAAGCAAAAATGAAAATGTTTCACCAAGCACAACACCTACTACTGCGGCAGAGCAGGCGCTCTCTATAGTGTCAGGTGAGTAAACAGCCATAATGGCGGCCAGAGACAGCATTCTTACTGCCTGCTCAAATATTTGGGATAACGCCGGAAAAATATTGTTCTGTCGGCCTAAAAAGTATCCTTTTATACATGAGCCTGCGGCCATAAAAGGCAGACAAAGGCTTAATATTTTTAAAGGTGCCGCACCGCGAATGTCTTTAATAAAGTATTCAGCTGCAAAATTTGCGTTAAAGTACATAAGAATACTTATTGTTATGCTTAATGAAAGGCTTATGCCAAGGGCAGCTTTAAGTATTGTAATTGAGTTTGAAACAGAGTTTTCATTTGTCTGTTCCGCAGTAAGTTTTGATACAGTTGTAGTTATGCCTGAAGCGGTTATTGAGTAGCATAATATATATAAAGGTGCTGTTTTTTAATAGGGAAAAATTTAAAAGAGCTTAAAAATTAATTTATTATTGGTTTTTTGTAGTATTAAATAGGTTTTGCACATAACAAAAACAGACAGGGTGGGCTGTCTGTTTTTGTAATTAAAACATAAATTAAAAACTGAATAAAAAATTATGCTTAATTCTGTATTAAATTTTTAGTCCATAAATACGGCGCCTGTGTTAGCACTTGTTACAAGCTGTCTGTAACGTTTAAGGTAGCCGTTAGGAACTTCTTTAAGTATTGGCTTAAAGCTTTCACGACGTTTAGCAAGTGTTGCTTCATCAACGTCAACATTAAGTGTGTTGTTGTTCATATCTATTGATATAATGTCGCCTTCTTCAATAAGGCCTATAGGTCCGCCGGCTGCTGCCTCAGGTGAAATATGGCCTATTGAAGCGCCTCTTGAAGCACCGGAAAAACGTCCGTCTGTAATAAGGGCAACTGAGCTGTCAAGACCAAGACCGGCAAGTGTTGCTGTTGGAGCAAGCATTTCTCTCATACCAGGGCCGCCTTTAGGGCCTTCGTATCTTATAACAATTACATCACCCGGAACAATTTTTCCTGCTGTCATAGCGTCAATACATTCTTCTTCACTGTTAAATACTCTTGCAGGGCCTTTATGCACAAGCATTTCAGGAAGTACGGCACCTTTTTTAACAACAGCACCGTCTGGAGCTATATTTCCCCATAAAACAGCAAGTCCGCCGTCTGGTGAGTAAGCTGTTTCTTTGCTTCTTATAACCTGTGGATTGCGTATTTTAGCATTTTTAATATTTTCGGCTATTGTTTTGCATGTGCATGTCATAAGGCTTGTGTCAAAAAGACCATAGCTTTCAAGCTCTTTCATAAGGGCACTTAATCCGCCGGCTTCTTCAAGGTCAACAAGACAGTCGGCACCGGCAGGAGCTAATTTAACCAAATGTGGTGTTTCTTTGCTTATTCTGTTAATATCTTCAAAATCTATTGTAAGTCCAGCCTCATGAGCTATAGCAGGAAGATGTAAAGCTGTGTTTGTGGAGCAGCCAAGAGCCATATCAGCATGAAGGGCATTTTCAAGGGCTTTTGCTGTAACAATATCCCTTGGTCTTAAATCTTTTTCAAGTATTTCCATTATTTTCATTCCGGCTTCTTTTGCAAGACGTATTCTTCCGGAATTTACAGCAGGAATTGTGCCGTTTCCTGGAAGACCCATACCTATAATTTCTGTAAGACAGTTCATTGAGTTAGCTGTAAACATGCCGGCGCAGCTTCCGCAGCCAGGACAAGTGTTGTTTTCAACGTCCATAGCTTCTTCTTCAGTGCATAATCCCTGTTCAAGCTTTGGTATAAACTCATAACCGTTGGAATATGTAGTTTTTGAGCCGTCCATAAGTTTACCCGGCATCATAGGGCCACCGCTTACAAATATACTTGGCAGGTTAAGCCTTAAAGCAGCCATAAGCATGCCCGGAACAATTTTATCGCAGTTAGGTATAAAAACAAGAGCGTCGAATGGGTGGGCGTTAGCCATAATCTCTACACTGTCAGCAATATGCTCACGGCTTATAAGTGAGTAGTGCATACCGTCGTGTCCCATAGCAAGGCCGTCGCATACGCCTATAGCCGGGAACTCAAAAGGTGTACCGCCGGCAAGACGTATTCCGTCTTTAACAGCCTGTGAAATTAAACCAAGGTGCATGTGGCCAGGTATAATATCGTTTTTAGCGCTTACAACACCTATAAGAGGTCTTTCTATTTCGGCATCAGTAAGGCCTAATGCCTTTAATAATGTTCTGTGAGGAAGTTTTTTAGGTCCTTTTTTAATAGCATCGCTTCGCATTTGAACATCTCCTTTATTTTAAAATCAGTCATACAACTTTGTATTGATATTAACTAAAAATTCCTTAAATGTCAACACTATATAGACAATTTTATTGTTTTTTGGTAAAATTAGTCTTACAACTTTAGAATTTTAATATTTTTGTAAAGGGTGAAAAAAATGAAAGGCCAGTTTATACCGGTAAGTCAAACAATAGCAAACAGAATCAGTGATATGATTTTTTTGGATAAAAAATACATGCCCGGCAGCAAACTGCCTAACGAGTATGATTTAAGCGCGGAATTGGGTGTAAGCCGTGCTTCTTTAAGAGAGGCTATTAAGATTTTAGCTGCAAAAGGCATTCTTGTTATAAAAAGGGGAAGCGGTACTTTTGTTTCTAATTCAATGGGCGAAAACGATGACATTTATGGAATGAAATACCTTGAGGACAAGAAAAAGCTTGTTAAGCATTGGTTTGAGTTTAGGCTTATATTAGAGCCTAAAAGTGCAAGGCTTGCTGCAGAAAACGCTGATGAAAAGCAGATTGATAAAATTTGTGATATTTCTGAAAAAATAACCCAGTTAATTAAATCAGGAGAGCCTTTTACAAAGGAAGACCAACAGTTTCATGCTTTAATTGCCGAAGCTACTAAAAACGATGTAATTAAGCTTACAATGCCATCTATAGAAAGTGCCGTTAGTGATGCCATACAAACATCAACCAAAGCAGGGCATACCGAAAAATCCAACGAAAACGCTCTTTTGTATCATCCATCAATAGCACGATTTATAAAATACCGCGATGGCGACGGAGCTGAAATGGCAATGCGGTTTCATATTTTAAGAGGTTTAAAGGATTTGGAATAGTATTTATTTACTCTAATTTGAATATAAATGTAAAAAACAGTTGAAAGGTATACATTAATTTGAAACAGTGCAGTGTTATAGCTATTTACATGCGCCTTTCGGCTCAAGACGAAAACAACGGGGAAAGCGAAAGCATATCAAACCAAAGAAAGCTGTTATATGATTTTATAGGTTCAAAATGCGATTTAAAGAACAGTCGTGTTTTGGAGTTTGCCGATGACGGATATACCGGTACAAATACCAGCCGGCCGGGACTTATAAGTTTAGTTAAGTCAATAAAACAAAATGATATAGATTGTGTTATAGTAAAAGACTTTTCCAGACTTTCAAGGAATTATATTGATTTAGGCGGCTTTGTGGAGTATCTTTTTCCTGCTTTTAATGTAAGACTTATATCTGTTAACGACTGCTATGACAGTTTAAACTGCAAAATACCATACTTGGATATACCTTTTAAAGGTATTATGAATGAATATTACAGCCGGGACTTATCTGAGAAAATTAAAACAACAAAACGACAGTTAATAAAAAACGGTGAAATTAAAATTAGCCGGCCTTTTTACGGTTATAAAAAAGACAATACAGGAAAAATGTATGTTGTTGATGAAAAAACAGCCGGTGTGGTTAAATTTATATTTGATTGTGCCAAAAACGGCTTAAGTGCCGGACAAATTGCTTCACTGCTTAATGAAAAAAATATTCCTACGCCTTGCCAGAATATAAGAAAAAAAGAATTAAGGCAATTTTGGAATACAACTAAAATACGAGATATTTTAAATGATGAACGTTATACCGGAACACTTATATTAGGACGGTATGCATCAAATAATATAAAAACGCCTGTAAAAGTGCCTGAGGAAAAATGGCATAAATTTTACGGGCGTTTTGAGCCTATAATTGATAAAGGGCTTTTTTTTAATGTCCAGAACCAGCTGAATAAAGGCAGAATAAAAAGGCCGATAAAAAGGAAAGAATATCACCCGTTTTACAGAAAAGTTTACTGCGGTGTATGCGGCAGTACTCTCTATCACTCGGGTTGTGGCAAAAAGCAGTATTTTTACTGCAAAAGAGCCAAAAAAGATACTGAAAATATGTGTTTTAAACATACTCTTAAATACAATGCTTTAGAATTTGCTGTAATTAAAGTACTTAATTTTAATGCTTCGGTTTTAGGTTTTAACATGTGCTTTAATAATAATGCTGATTTATGTGTTTTTAATAAAAAGAGTTATGATTTAAAAAATAATACTTCAAAATCCGTAAAATTAAAAGCTCAGGCTTATGAAATGTATAAGTGCGGTAAAATTGCGCCAGATGAGTTTTTGAATGAATTAGATTATATAAATAAAACTAAAAATGAACTTTCTGATAGAAAAAACGATTTTAATTTACCCTGCGGTGAAAAAGATTGTAACACTTTTTTAAACTGCGCCATAAAAGTATTTATAAATAGAATAAATGTTTACAGCCCTAAAGAAGTAGAGATATTTTTAAACTTTTCAAATCCGTTTAAACAATAAATTAATAACAGTATTAGCAAAGCTCATATTTTTTTATAGAAAAAATATAATTAATTAAAAAGTTGTTGGGGAATTTTTGTATGACCGAAAATAACGGAGAAATAAAAGATATTGAAAATATTGTGTTTACGGATAAAATGACTAAAGAAGAAAGAATGACGTATTTTATTGAGCAAATAGGAAATCCTTATGTTTTTAAATGCGGCGACATAACTGTTAAAATTAAATATGCCGATAATGGTCCGTCTTTTGAGGATTGTTTTAAAGAATATATGGACTCATTGGACATTTAGGTATGGTAAAAAAGTATAAAGCCGCCGCATATTTAAGGCTTTCAAAAGACGATGGGGATAAAGACGAGAGCAACAGCATACAAAGCCAAAGAAAAATTATATCTGAATTTATAAAAAGCAGGGACGACATTGAGCTTATTAATGAAAGGACGGATGATGGTTTTTCCGGCGTAAATTTTGAAAGACCAGCTTTTAAAGCTTTAATTGATGATATAAAAAATGGCAGTATAAACTGCGTTATAGTAAAGGATTTATCACGGCTTGGGCGAAACTATATCCAATCAGGGTACTACATAGAGCGTTTTTTTCCTTCAGAAGGTGTAAGATTTATTGCTGTAACAGACTGTATAGACAGCTTAAAAAAAGGCTTTGGCGACAGCCTTTTAGTACCATTTAAAAATCTGCTGAATGATTCTTACAGTGCTGATATATCATCTAAAATACGGGCCAGCCTTGATATAAAGCGCAAAAATGGCGAGTATATAGGCGCCTTTGCACCATATGGATATAAAAAGGATATTGAAAATAAAAATCAGCTTATTAAAGATGAGTATTCGTCTTTTGTAGTGAAAAATATATTTTTAATGGCTTTTTTAGGTGCAAGCTGTGGACGAATAGCTGAAAAACTTAATAATACAGGTATTTTGCCCCCTAAGGAATATTATATAAAAAGAACAGCAGAAACAACAAAAGAAGTTATAAGCTGGAGCGGAGCCGAGGTAAAAAACATACTTACAAACGAGGTTTATATTGGCAACCTTGTTCAGGGCAAAAAAAGTACACCTAATCATAAAATTAAAAAATACAGTTTAAAGCCAAAAGATATGTGGTTTAAAGTAAGCGGAACACATGAGTCTGTTGTAAATAAAAGTATTTTTAATACAGTAAACAGAGTTATAAAAATTCCGGCAAGAACATATTGTTCTTGCCAAAGCTTTTATCTGCTTTCTGGTATTTTGTTCTGTGGAAAATGCCAAAGAAAAATGGTTCATCATACAATAAATTCAAATAATGTTAAATATATGTATTACATGTGCTCAGGCTACAAAAAAGGCCTGTGCAAAAACAGCGCTGTAGACAGTGTAAGTATTGAAAACACAGTTGCAAATGTTATAAATATGTATGCACATTTATATTTAGGCAATAAAAGCGTTTATGAAATTAATTCAAAACTAAAAGATTTGAGTAGTATTTTAAATACTGAGTATGAAATAAAAGTGCTTGAAGAAAGAAAAAATGATATAACCCGCATTGTTAGTTATATAGATTTAGACAGGAAAAAAGGTGTTATTTCAGAAAATGATGCCAAAGAATTGAAAAATTTTTACTTAAAAGAAACAGAAGCAATTATAAAAAGGATAAACGGACTTTTAAACGCAAAACCTAAATATGATATTGGTCACCAAAGAACTGCTTTAGCTGAGCTTATAGATAAAATATTAGTAACAAGCAGTAATTTAATAGAAATTGAGCTGAATTTTAATTTTTAGGCAGGTGGTTTTGCATGTATAAAGCGGGGCTGTATATTCGTGTTTCTGTACTTGAAAGCAATGAACAAAACCAGTGTCAAAGCGCTGAAAATCAGCTTAAAATTTTAAATGCTTATTTAGAAAACAATACTGATATAACTATATATAATACATATTTTGATTTAGGCAAAAGCGGTATGACAACACAAAGAAAAGGCTTTGAAAATTTGCTTTCGGATATATATTCAGGCTTAATAAACTGTGTTATCGTAAAGGATGTTTCTCGTTTGGGCAGAAACTATACTCAAACAGGAAATTTAATAGAAAGAGTGTTTCCTTTTTGGGGTGTCAGGTTTATTTCAGTTAATGATAATTACGACAGCGAAAAAAACTTCAAATGCAATAACTGTTTAATAGGGCTTAAAAACATACTTAATGAGGGGTATGTGCGGGACATTTCAAAAAAAGAAAAAACAGCTTTGATGGTATTAATGAAAGAAGGGCAGTTTTTGGGCTCTTTAGCGCCGTATGGCTATATAAAAAACGGGAAACAACTTGAAATAGATTATGAAGCATCTAGGGTGGTTAAGCGGATATTTGAAATGGCAAAAAGCAATGTAAGCTGTTATAAAATAGCTAAAACGCTGAACGATGAAAAAGTTTTAACGCCATATGCTTATAAAATATCCAAGGGTATTGTTAAAGAAAAAGAATTTCAAAACTATTTTTGGCGTGAAGGCAGTATAAAAAGGATACTTCAAAACAGAGTATATGTGGGGGATACGGTTCAGTCTGTTACTACAACCCTTACACCTAAAGGAAAAAATATCCGCCTTCCCAAAGAAAAATGGATAGTAGTGGAAAATACCCACACAGCCATTGTTAGCAGAAATGACTTTGAGCTGGTTGAAAATATTTTAAACAAAAACAGTAAAAAAATAAGCAAACAAATAAATAATGACGATAGTACAGGCCTTAATATTTACTGCGGTATATGCGGTTTTAAAATGAGCCTTAAAAGTGTTAAATACGGAAGTAAAAAAACAGGGTATTATATCTGCTCTGCTAAATCATCAGGCGGTGTATGCCAAAATACCGGAATAAAAAGTTCTGTTTTGAATAAAACAGCTTCAAAAGTATTGGGAATATATTGTTTGTTGCTTTTGGGAGAAACAAATGACAGAACAGCAGTGATTAAACATAAAACCCAGTGTGCAAAAAGATATACAGTCTCAAAAAAAGCCGATTTATATGAGAAGCTGAAAAATAATAAAATAAACGGAAAAGATTTTGATTTAAAAATAAAAGGGCTTACTTTAGCTGAAAAAAAGTCAGATGAAAAGCTGAAATATGCTTTTAATATAGAAGAAATGTTTTTATATAATTACAGATTTTTACTAAAAGTATTTACTGAAAGAATTACTGTTTGCGGCAAAAACGAGATAGAGATTAAAACAAGGTTTATTAATCCTTTTAACTTTTAAAAGGTAATATTGTTTTTGTTGCCGGATAAATTATAAAGAATTATAATGGTTACTAAGCTTAATTTTTCCCTTATTAAAAACAGCAGGCATTATCAGTTGGTAAAGACCCATGCCGCCAGCGCCTATTGATTTTGACATATATACCCTGTAAAAAAAGCCCATAAATCGGGTTATAATATTGGCGGCCATTAATATAATACAGCCAACGGCAAAGCTGTTTTTACGCATGAAATCAACCCCTTTTAGATATTCTTTATATTATTATGTAGTCTTTATGTTTTAAATTACTTGTTTGTTTACGGAGAAAAACTATGTTTGACATTAATGAGGAATTAAAAAAACTGCCGTCTAAACCCGGCGTATACATAATGAAAAATGCCGATGACGAGATTATATATGTAGGTAAGGCCATAAGCCTTAAAAACCGTGTACGCCAGTATTTCCAGTCTAATAAAAACCACTCGGCTAAAGTAATAAGTATGGTTAAGCATATTGCCGAGTTTGAATATATTGTAACTGACAGCGAAATGGAAGCACTTATTTTGGAATGCAACCTTATAAAAGAGCACAGGCCGAAATATAATATAATGCTTAAAGACGATAAAATGTATCCTTATGTTAAGGTTACGGTTAACGAGGACTTTCCAAGAGTTTTTATGGTGCGCAAGGTTTTAAAAGACGGAGCTAAGTATTTTGGCCCAATTACAGACGCATATGCAGTTAAAGAAACTATAGAAATGATTAATAAAATGTGGCCTTTAAGGAAATGCCGTAAAGTCCTTCCAAGAGATATAGGCAAGGAAAGGCCATGTCTTAACTATCATATAGGTCAGTGCTGTGCTCCTTGTCAAGGAAATATAAAAAAAGAGGATTACGCAGTGTATGTCAATGAGGCTTTGGATTTTCTTGAAGGCAAGCACAATGATATTATTCAAAAAATGCAGGAAAAAATGGAAGAAGCTTCGGAAAATCTTGAGTTTGAGAAAGCGGCTCAGTACCGTGATAAAATAAAATACATTAAAAGCGTAGAGCAAAGGCAGAAAATGTCTAACACAGGTTTTAACGACAGTGATGTTATAGCTTTTGTGCGTGCTTTTGACGAAGCTCTTATACAGGTATTTTTTATAAGAGGCGGAAAAGTTATGGGCCGAGAGCATTTTTTAATA
>JAHZEA010000019.1:38805-41505 GCA_019422065.1 Lachnospiraceae bacterium
AAACAATACCGAGGGAATGACAAGAAACGAGATTATAACAGAGTTTATAAAGCAGTTTTACAGCGGAACGGCTTTTGTGCCTAAAGAGCTTATACTTTCGGAAGACATTGTGGCGGAAGAAAAAGAGGTTATACTGGGCTTTTTGTCTAATTTAAAAGGAAGCAAAGTAACTGTTACCGTGCCTGTAAAAGGTGAGAAAAAACAGCTTGTAGAGCTGGCATATAAAAATGCATCTATAACATTTGAGCAGTTCGGCGAAAAACTTAAAAAAGATAATGCCAGAACTAGAGGTGCCGTAGAGGAAATAAGTCAGGCTTTGGGACTTGAAAACATACCAGAAAGAATTGAGGCCTACGATATTTCAAACATACAGGGTTTTTTCTCGGTAGGTGCTATGGTTGTTTTTGAAAACGGTATGCCTAAAAGAAGTGACTACAGAAAGTTCAAAATAAAAACAGTTGTGGGTGCAAATGATTTTGCTAGTATGCAGGAGGTTTTGACAAGAAGAATAAACCACAGCATTAAAGATAAAATGGATAACAAAACTGGTGGTTTTGCAAGACTTCCAGATTTAATATTAATGGACGGCGGCAAAGCTCAGGTTAAGGCCGCAAAACTTGTTTTAGCTTCTTTTGGTATGGATATACCTGTATGCGGTATGTTTAAAGATGATAAACACAGAACAAAAGGCCTGCTTTTTGAAGACAAAGAGATTATGCTTCCTACTAATTCAGAAGGCTTTAAGCTTGCTACACGTATACAGGATGAGGTTCACAGGTTTGCTATTGAGTATCACAGAAAATTAAGAGAGTCATCACAGGTTGACTCAATTTTAAATCATATACCTACAATTGGACCGGCAAGAAGGAAGGCACTTCTTAAGCATTTTGGAGATATTGAAAAGATTAAAAATGCAGAAGTCAGCGATTTACTTGAAGTTGAAGGTATGAACATACGCTCAGCCGAAACTGTTTACAGCTTTTTCAGGCAGGAAAACCCGGAAATTAAATAAACCACTAATTATTATTGTATTAAATATTTTTAATTAAGTTGACAAATATATTTGATTTTATATATTTGGTGTGTTAATATTTGGAATATAAAATAATACTTTATAAGATGTTTTTTGGTATTTTTTACCGTAAATTCGAATTATAATTCGGAATTTTATGGAGGTATTGAAATGTATTCTGTATCTGTTGAGAAACTAGCCGACGAGTTTAAGCTTAAAAATGAGCTTCCTGAAATTTCTCTTGAGGGCAGGATAATTAAAAACTCGGCGGTAAACAGACCGGCTTTACAGCTTGCCGGTTTTTTTGATTATTTTGAAAGCGATGCCATACAGGTTATAGGTAAGGTTGAGCATGCTTATCTTGAAAGGCTTGAGCCGGTTTTTAGGGAACAGATTTTAAGGGAGCTGTTTTCGTACAGGTTCCCGTGCTTTATTGTTTGCGGCGGTCTTGAGATTTTTCCGGAGATACTTGTTTTCTGCGAAGAATTTAATGTGCCTGTTTTTTCTACAGAAGCGCCTGAACCGGATTTTATAGAAAATGCCACAAGATGGCTTAAAAATGAACTGGCACAAAGAGTTACAATTCATGGGGTATTAGTTGATATATACGGTGTTGGAGTGCTTATTATAGGTGACAGCGGTATTGGCAAAAGCGAAACAGCCCTTGAGCTGATTAAACGTGGTCATAGGCTTGTGGCCGATGATGCGGTTGAGATTAAAAAACTGTCTTACGATAATCTTCAAGGTACATGCCCGGAACTTATAAAGCATTTTATAGAAATAAGGGGTATTGGCGTAATAGATGTTAAAGAGCTTTTTGGCGTAGGCTCAGTTAAGCAAGTTAAGAATATTGAGCTTGTAATTAAGCTTGAAATGTGGGAAAACGGAAAGGTCTATTCAAGAATAGGTCTTAATGATGAGTACCATGATATTATGGGTGTAAAAATACCATCCAATACCATACCTGTAAGGCCTGGAAGAAATACAGCCGTTATATGTGAAGTGGCGGCCATGAATGTAAGGCAGAGACTTGTGGGTTACAGTGCTGAGGAGATACTTAACGAACGCTTAAAAGCTATGTCTGAAAATAAAGATAATGGAGGTGCGGAATAAATGTATAGACTGGGTGTAAATTTTGATTTAACATATATTACTGCCGGTATTGTAGACGAAACGGGCAAAATACTTATTAAGGAATCCATACCAACCCTTAAATACAGAAAATTTGATGAAATAATTAAAGATATGGCGCATCTTTGCATACGAATAGTTAATAAATACGGTCTTGATATAAATAAAGATATTGAATTTATAGGTATTGGCTGTTATGGAAGCATTGACTGCCATACAGGGGTTATGATTTACTCCAGTTATTTTGGCTTTAAAAACGCGCCTATAGCCGATGAAATGAAAAAATATGTTAGTATACCGGTTATATGCGATAACGACGCCAACTGCTATGCTTTGGCTGAAAGCCGCATAGGCGCTACAAAAGGATTGAAAAATACAATAATCATTACTATAGGTACAGCCATAAGCGGTGGTATTATTATAGATAACAATATTTATCATGGCTTGGCTTATGGTGCCGGAGAATTTGGCCACCATGTAATAGTATTCCGCGGTGAACAGTGCGAGTGCGGAAGAAACGGTTGCTGGGCAGCTTATGCTTCTACAAACGCTCTTGT
>JAHZEA010000002.1:0-76085 GCA_019422065.1 Lachnospiraceae bacterium
AAATAAATGCGGATATAGTTCATCGGTAGAATGAGAGCTTCCCAAGCTTTAGAGACGGGTTCGACTCCCGCTATCCGCTTTATTTTTTTGCCCGCTTTTAATTAACAAAAAGGAGTGAATATATGAACACATTTGAATCCGGCGTATACAGACCGCCAATGCACAGCTTCAGCCTGCTTTTAAGGGTTACTGAAAATTGCCCTTGGAATAAATGTAATTTTTGTATGCTTTACCGCGGCTGTCAGTTTAAAACACGGCCTGTAGAAGACGTATTAAAAGATATAGACTCAATGGCGGAAATAAAAGAACGTGTGCTTTCTCATGTACTGCCTAATGGCGAGTTTGACACCGTTTCATTAAATAATGAGTATTTCTCACTTAAAACCGATAAAGAACGCGAATGTTATGCTATGGTGTTTAACTGGGCCGCAAACGGAAACATGGAAGCCATATTCCTTCAAGACGGCAACACAATGGTTCTTCAAACAGAAAAGCTTATTAAAATAGTTGAAAGAATATCTCAAAAGTTCCCTGAGCTTAAAATCATAGCCTCTTACGGCAGAGCAGACTCTATATGCCGCAAGTCACTTCAGGAGCTTAAAGACTTAAAAGCCGCCGGCTTAAATATGATACATTCCGGTTTTGAAACATGCTGTGATGAAACACTTAAAGTAATAAACAAAGGCTTTACTGTTGAGCAGGAGCTTGAAGCCGGCTTAAAGCTTAAAGAAGCCAATATGACAATTAATCTTTTTTATATGCCGGGAAACGGCGGTATTGATTTAAGCGAGAAAAATGCTTTTGAAACAGCCAAAGTTATGAAACAGATTAATCCGGAATTTATACGAATACGTACATTTATGATGAAAGAAGGCTCCCCTCTTTATGACATGAATAACGCCGGAACATTCAGGAACTGCACTGAAGACGGCAAAGTACGTGAGCTTAGAAGTTTTATTGATAATTTAAAAGGCTCAACATCTTATGTAATAAGTGACCACATTATAAATCTTCTGCCATATGTTGAAGGATATATTGATAAACGCCGTGAAGATATATTAAGCTACATGGACGAGTATTTTGCTTTGCCGGAATACGAGAAAAAGCGTTTTCAGCTTGCAAGAAGGCTGTATTATTTAGACTCGTGGAAAAACTTTGATTACTTAACCCAAACACAGATTAATAACATTGATTATATGATTAAAAGCGTAAATAACGATTATGCTTGGGAAAAGCTTATACTTTCCTATGCTTCTAAAATGATTTAATATATTTAACATAAAAAGCGTGATATTTTTAATAATTCACGCTTTTTTATATTTAAAATATTATTTCTATTCCCTTATCAACATTCATATTTCCGCCATGGGCTGTAATAATGCGCTTTACTATAATAAGACCCATTACATGCCTTAAAGATTTTGTATTGTTATTTATATTTTCGGCAACATCATTTGGGATACCCAAACCGCTGTCATCGAATAAAACATGCGCCCTTTTGTTTTCAACATATCCTTTAATATATATTTCACACCCGTTAATGTTGTGCCTTATTGAATTTCCAACAATATTTTCAAAAGCCCTCAGCATAAGCTGTTTATCGGCATTTATAATATAGTCATCAAATTCCGGCGATGTATCAATATTTATATTGTATTTTTCAGCTTCTTCATCAATGGAGTTAATACACTGGGCTGCGGCCTGACGTATAACAGAAGATAACCGAATATATTCCTTTCTTAGTGGCTGCATACTGTACTCCAGCTTTGACGCAAGATTTAAGTCATCAATAAGCTTTTTAATTTTTATACTCTGCTCTTTTATAACAGCCGCTTTTGCCTTTGTATCAATATTACCAGTATTGCTTTGACCTAACATTTCGGCATAGCCCATAATTAAAGAAAGCGGTGTTCTTATATCATGGGATACTGCACTTATCCATTCTGTCCGTGCCTCATCACGTTTTTCAATAATGCTTTTCTGTTTTCTGAGTTTTTCAGCAGTTTTATTTATACAAAGTGCTATTTCTTTAAAATTGCCGTTTACAGGCATTTCAACAGGCATTTCATTTGAAAGGTTATCTATTCCGTCGGTTATAACCTTTACTTTTTTATAATAACCATAACCAAATATTATAATAAGCACTGCCACAAAAACAAAAGAGCTTATAACACCGAAAATTACAAGTTTAAATAGCAGGTGTAACCCTTCTATATCCTGAACAATATTGTATTTCCATATACTGTCTTTGGGATAACCTAAAACAACAAGACCCCCGTCTGTTTCCCAAACCGAAACAGGATATCCGTTAAGATACCATTTTGAAAATGACGCAACATCAGATATTGTGTATTTATGGTTTAAATCATCGCTTAAATTATGTTCCCAATTTATATTTCCGTTGTCATCAAGTATAAAAGCAAACTCACATTTTGCCTCATCTATAATACCATTCATATATTCACTGTTTGTTATGTTTTTATTTTCATCAAACTCAAACTGCTGGGATATATTCCTTACTGAATATTTTCCATCTAAAGGCACACCTTCATTCTGCCACATTAAAACACCAACATAAATGTAAATACACAGCTGAAGTGCAATAAACACCATGGCAATAGATATAGTTAAAATAACATATTTAAAATAGATTTTAATTAAACTTTTCATTTGTTCAGCCTGTAACCTAAGCCTTTCATTGTAATTATATATTTCGGGTTTGACGGATTAAGCTCTATTTTCTCTCTTAATTTTCTTATATGCACCATAAGCGTGTTTTCGTAAGCATAGTAATTTTCACCCCAAACGGCTTCTGCCAGAAAGTCAAATGTAAGTATCCTTCCTCTGTTTTCCAAAAATACATTTAAAAGCTTGTATTCTTTGTTTGTAAGTGCTGTTTCTTCACTTTCAGGCGTTTTTTTTACTGTCCCGGCTGACATATTAATTTCCGTATCTCCTATTTTATATATTCTGTCGCTGTTTTTATATTCACTGTATGTTCTTTTTAAAACAGCTCTGCACCTTAATAACAGTTCTTCAGCTAAAAACGGCTTTGTAATGTAGTCATCAGCTCCAAGACCTAACCCCTTTAATCTGTCCTCGTTTTTGTCCCTTGCCGAAAGAAAAATAACAGGTATGTCAAAACTTTGGCTCAATCTTTTATAAAAACTAAATCCGTCCTCATCAGGAAAATTCACATCAAGTATTATTAAACTGTAGCTCTTTTTATAAATCATCCTTTCAGCTTCGCCGCATGACAAAACTGTGTCTATATTTTTAAAACCATTTGTTATAAGCATTGTTTTAATCATCTGGCATAAATCATAATTGTCGTCTGCAATAAGTATTTCTGCGTTATAGTAGTTCATGTACAATCACTCCCAGATACATTATAATATCTTATTTTGTGTTTTTATTTATTTGGCAAATCATTTAAACAAAATTTAAGGTTAAAGCAAAGAGCAGGTAAGGCTTGTGTTTTAAAATCAAACAAAAAGGAGGTTTTAAAATGAATAATCAGTTAATAACAACAGAGAAACTTACAAAAATATATCACGGCAGAAAAGTTGTTGATAATATATCCCTTTGCGTTCCGGAAGGCAAAATATACGGTTTTTTAGGTCCTAATGGTGCCGGAAAAAGTACTACAATGAAAATGATTTTAGGCCTTACAGACCCAAGCGGAGGAAAAATATCAATATTTGGAAAAGAAATGAATCAAAAAAACCGTATTTCAATACTTAAACAAACCGGCTCTTTAATTGAGTCCCCGTCTTATTACGGCAACCTTACAGGCTACGAGAACTTAAAAATAAGCTGTATACTTAAAAAACTGCCCTTTTCCGAAATAAGCCGTGTTTTATCGGTAGTAAGAATGGAAGGACAAAAAAACAAAAAAGCTTCTCAATACTCTTTAGGTATGAAACAGCGTTTAGGCATAGCCAATGCACTTTTAGGCCGGCCAAAACTTCTTTTGCTTGACGAGCCTACAAACGGTCTTGACCCGGCTGGAATACATGAAATGCGTTCTTTAATACGCTCACTGCCGGAAGAATACGGAACAACAATTATGATTTCAAGCCACCTTCTTTCAGAAATGGAACAGGTTTCAGACTATATAGGCATTATATCTTCTGGAAAAATTATATTTCAGGATAAACTTTCAAAATTACAGGAATTAGGAAACGAAAATATAGTTATTAATACAGATGATAACTCAAAGGCGTTATCTGTTATTAAAGAAAGCATGAATATAAATTCAGAAATATCCAATAACCACATTATACTTCCGTTTATGGATAACACAGATGTTTCCAATACAGTAAAATGCCTTGTAAACAGCAATATAAATATATACCGTGTAACGGAGAAAACAAAAAATCTGGAAGAAATATATCTCTCTATGGTAAAGGAGAATGGCTTATGATAAGAATACTAAAAGCTGAAAGCCTTAAACTAAAACGCAGATATGTGTATTTAATGTTTGCCGCGTCTTTATTTGTAATAGTTATATGGACGTGCTACAGCCTAAACGGCTTGGACTTTAATAAATTAAGCGGTATTTTTGCCATGACAAACCTAAATCTGTTTTTGATAAATACCATAATTTCACCTGTTATAATAGCCGCTTTAGCCACGCGCCTTGCTGATATTGAGCTTATTGGAAACACATATAAATGGCTTAGCTGTATGCAAAATACAAAATCCATATTTAAAGGTAAAATAGCCATTGGTGTAATATGTCTGTTTTTATACGCTCTCGCACAAAGCATATTTTATGTTTTAATAGGCATTAATATGGATTTTTATTCCGTTACGAAATTTATAATGTTTTTTATATCTGTTTTTGCTGTAATGGTTGCCCTTTTTATATTTCAGCTAAATTTTTCACTTTGGTCAAAAAATCAGCTTACACCGCTTTTTGTAAGCATAGGCGGAACATTTGCCGGACTGTTTTCGTGGTTTTTGCCCCAGTATCCTTTGCGCTACATAATTCCATGGGGTTATTTCTGCGTTTTATGCAACAATGGCATTAATTACGACTCTGTTAGCAGATATACTGAATATTACTGGACAAGTTACCCTTATTTATGGCTTATAGTGATTATTGTGTATATTGTATTGCAGTACCTGTATACACGCAGAAAATTTATATCTAAAATTAAGGAAATGTAAGGAGAATGCTTATGCTTATTAAATCAATTTACTGCGAGCGCTTAAAATGCAAAGGCACATTAATATGGCCGGTTTTTATTATAATACCAATAATACCTGTACTGCTTGGCTGCGGCAATTATTTGGCAAACATAGGAATACTTAAATCCCAGTGGTACTCTTTATGGACACAAATAACACTTTTTTATTCTAATTTTTTCTTTGCGCCTCTTATAGGTGTTTACTGTGCTTTTTTGTGGCGGTACGAAAACTTTAATAACTGCCGGCAATATATGTATACAAGGCCTTTAAAATACTCAACTATATTTTTATCAAAATATATAATGGTATGTGTTATAACATTTATGACTCAAGTTTGGCTTTGTGTTATGTTTACCTTTGCTGGAAAAATTATATCATTAAATGGCCTTCCACCAGCTGATATATTTATATGGATGCTCAGGGGAACATTAGGCGGCTTTGTAACAGCTACAATACAGTTTGCGGCGGCGGCGCTTATTAAAAACTTTGCCGTACCTGTTGTAGTAGGCATGCTTGGCGGAATAACCGGTCTTATAGCCGCCAATACATCACTGGGAATATTTTGGCCATATTCACTTATGCTTTTAGGCATGAATGCCAATAAATCAGAAGATATGGTGTCTAATATATTTTTATACTTTATAATTTCTTTACTATATATTGCTGTATTTACTTTAATAGGAATTAAAATTTCAAAAATTAAGAACCATTAAAAAACCGCCTGACACTTGTCAGGCGGGCTTTTGTTTTACTCCGCTTTAAGACCTTTTTTAATGTTTACAATAAAATCCTGTATATTGGTTACTATTGTTTTAACACTCAAACTGCCTCTGTCTTTAAGCTTATTTACGGCAAATTCCGAAATATCAACGGAATAGAAATAAACCGGCCTTATTTGTCCGTTTATTTTTCTAAATGACGGCGTCATATTTCCCGTGGCTATTGTGTGTAATGCCGAAGCCATACATATAACTGTTGTGGCATTTCTTATAATATTTCTCATTGCGTCCTGAGCCTCATAAACATTGCCATAAACCTCAGGAAGCGGTCCGTCGTCACGTATTGAGCCGGCAAGTACAAAAGGCACATTGTTTTTAACACACTCATATATAATGCCGTCTTTGGCATAGCCATACTCAACAAACTTGGTAATGCTTCCACATTCACGTACTTTGTTTATAGTATCTATGTGGTTATAGTGTCCGTTAGGCTGACTCTTTTGTGTATATATATTTTGTCCCAATGCTGTCTGCAAATATGATGCTTCAAGGTCATGGGTTGCAAGGGCATTGCCTGCCAAAAGGCCGTTTACATATCCATTACGAACAAGGGCCGCAAAAGCCGCTCTTGAATCTGCGTCAAAGGCACATGCCGGGCCCATTACCCAAACTATGTTCCCGTTTTCTCTTTCATACTCCAAAAGCTCATATATATTGTCATAGTCCTTGGAATAAGCCGTTTCTCTTGACCTGCTCTGGCGGAAAGAAAAAGCTTCTCTTAATTCCTCATCACTTTCAAAGCCCTGAGTATATACATAAATACCCTCGCTGGCGTCTTCTGTTCTTCCTACAACAACCAAATCACCTTTTTTAAGGTTTCTGAACTCTATTACCTCTATTTTGTCATTTTTGTAAACAGCAACACAGTCCATTCGGCTTTCTTCGGCCAAAAGCCATTTGCCTTCTATTTTAAAATACTCCGGAAAAATAGTTGTGGCATGATAATTTTCCGGCGCAACTCCGTCTGTTGCAACAGCTTTTAAAACGGCATCAGGCGCTTTTACAAACATTTCTTTAGAAAAATCCGGCTCTTTATATAACGGCATATTAAACATATATCATACCTCCTGTTAATTAAACAATTTATACAGAAAAAAAGAGCCTACACGCATTATAAACACTATAATACGCATACGCTCTTTTATAACAATATTATAACAAATTTAAAAATATTTTCAATATTTTATTTAATTTTTTCATAACTTATTATATAACGCATATCAAACGCGCCATACTGCACTTAATTAAATTGAAACACGTGTTTTTAAATGTTAAAATAAACAAAAACACTGAATTTCAACGGAGGTAACCTCAATGAAGAAATACGAATTTATTACTGTTCATACAGGTAAATTTTTTGGCGCAAAGTCAGAAGAACACAGAGAAATTATAGCGGAATACGCCCAAAAAGGCTATAGATATGTTGGATTTATACCTACAAACATAAATGACTATGGCAAAATTAAAGAAATGGATTTAGTTTTTGAAATTGATTTATAATTAACATTAGAATTACAAAACACAATAAAAAGGCCTTTTTACTCGTTAAAGCAATAGGCCTTTTTATTATTTATTTTATATAATTAATTTTATTTGCCAAAAGCTATTTTCTGTGCATTATATGCCTGAATATTAAATGTCTTAAAATCTCCGTTATACCAAACAAAATTGCTTTCGTCGTTTTTAATTACCATTTCAATATCTGTTTTTAACTGTATCAGCTCGTCAGAGTTTAAAGCCATAACGCCTTTATTTGTGTTTCCGCTTTCAGATGCAGTTTTTCCAATATACTCCCCGTTGGTTGTTATATTGCTGTAAAACTCATATAAATACGGCACAGACCCTGCCGAAAGGCTTCTGTAATCATACGGACTGAATGTATCAAGGGTGCCTTTTTCAAACCTTGATATATTATATTTTGTCATATACCCATCTATATTTGAAAAACACAGAACAAAAAGACCTATACAAAATACAACAAACGCGGCTTTTGGAGCATTAAAGTTTACAGCGCCTTTAGCTATTATAATTATAAACATAATAAAAAGCATAACCATAAACCATGAAGCGTAAATTCTAAGGCGTGTTAAACCGTAGCAGTCAATATACATAGCCATTTTACTTAATGCCGTTGCTATTAAAAGCAGTGTAAAAACCGAAAGAAGTATTGTTTGGGCAGTAAGAGCCTTAGGCCTTTTGCCTTCATTGTTTCTTTCTACTATAACAAATGAAAGATAAGTAATACCAAAATTAATAAACGCTATTACACAAAGCTCAAAGAATCCTTTTCTTGCGTATTGTGAATAGGTAAATTCCTCTGGAAGCAAGTTTGAAAAGCCTGAAAACAAATAAGCCGACTGTGAAATAAAAAACAGAATATATATTAAATTTATAACTGTTAAAACAGTATATGCTGTTGCTTTAGGCATTTTACACATGTATTTTCTTGCTTTTTCAACACTTTCGCATGTAATACCTTGAAAGCTCTTGTTCCTTAAATTGCCGTAAAAAAGGCCAAAAAAATAACACCATACCGGAATAGCAATAAAAAGCTTAATTACGGAGCTGTATATTTTACCAAAGAACATATCATACAAAATACCCATTAAATTATCAAAGGCCATATCTGCACTGGCTAAAAGGCTAATTACAACAAATGCAACAGGAATACAAATTAAAATACCTATTAAAATCTGCCCAGATACACTGCTGTTTTTGCCTTTGCCAAAAGAGTTTTTTATACTTCCAAAAGAACATGAAAAGTGAGAAAACGGCACATTTAAAAGCTGGTTTAATATATCCCATACAAACAAAGACGAGATTTTATCCTTTCCACTGTTGGCTCCTATACGCTTTTTGGCAAAAACACCAACCCAGTAAACAGCCATAACAGTTATAAACATAAAGAGCATAACACCCGGCAAATCATTATCAAATACAACAAACCTTAAAGCGCCTAAAAGCAGTATAATTAAGTACGGAATTGATTTTCTGCTCTGCTTAAAGCCGCAGACATTTCCGTAAACAGTACCAGTTATAACAAACATCACTACAAACAAAGCAGTTGAAAGCGCCGGCCTAAAGGGATATGCCCATTGAACATACAAATAACCTAATATAAAAAATACTATAGCAAAAATTCCGTCTGATTTTGTAAAATAATATTTTGGCTTTTTTTCTTCGGTCTGCTGAGTATTTTCGCTTATTTTTACATTGCTTAAAGAAGTTAAGTCAGTCATTTTAATACCTCCTTTATTTATTTTCGTCCTCTGTTACATATTCCAGTATATCCCCCGGCTGACAGTCCAAAACACGGCAAATTTCTTCCAGTGTAGAAAACCTTATGGCTTTTGCTTTGTTATTTTTAAGTATTGAAAGATTGGCAGGTGTAATTCCTATAAGTGAGGCTAACTCGCCGGAAGAAATTTTACGCTTTGCCATAATTACATCAAGATTAACTATAATAGGCATAATCAATTCCTCCCGTTAAATAGTAAAGTCGTTTTCGTTTTTAATTATAACCGCCTGTTCTATTACGTTTTTAACTACCCGCAGTATTAAACCGAAAAATCCTGCGGCAACAGCACCAAACAAAAACAGTATATAATAAAAGCCTGAAAACAAAAGTATAACCGCTACAACAAAACAGCACCATGATATAGCCCTTAAAAGCTTTACATTATCAAATATAAACACATTTTCATTTCTTATGTTAGAAAGAAGCTTATTAAGGCTAAAAAGCAGTACAAGTGATACAATACCTGCGGCATAAACCGTAAAAATAAGCGGATTTTTAATATCTGCATTTTTTGATGCATAATCTACATACAGCCCAACCCAATAAGGTGCGGTAAGCAAAAACAGTACCGAAAAAACTATAACAATTTTAGTACATATACAGGATAATATAACAGACCTTTTAGCATTCCACATAAAACCAATCCTCTCTTACTTTCTTTTCTTTAATGCCATTATATACATACTAATATTGTTTGTCAATTATTATTTATCGAAAAACAATAAATAATTATTAATATTCAATAAATATTAATTTTTTATTTTACTTTTATAATTGTAATACAAATATAATTATTTATTCTCCCAAACAGCCTGTTTTTTACACAAAAAAACGGCCTATACCGCCTGCAAAGGCAGTATAAGCCATTTTGTAATTTAAACTATATTAATATTACAGCTTTTAAAAATAATTACATTTCACCTGCTGCAAGTTTTTTATATTTTTCAAGTCTTTCTTTAGCGTCAGCTTCAGCCTTAGCAAAAAGGTCCTGTGCTAAATCCGGGAATGTTCTTAAAAGTGATGAATAACGAACTTCGCCTTTTATGAACTCTTGGAAATCGCCTTTTGGCTCAGGTGTAGAGTCAAGAGTAAACGGATTTTTGCCCTCTGCTTTAAGAGTTGGGTTAAATCTGTAGCAATGCCAGTAACCTGCCTCAACAGCTTTCTTAATTTCAAGCTGTGAGTTAGCCATTTTAATACCATGGTTGATACATGGAGCATAACCAATTACAAGTGAAGGACCTGGATAAGCCTCTGCCTCCATAAGAGCTTTAACAAGCTGTGCCTGGTTAGCACCCATAGCAACCTGTGCTACATATACATAGCCGTAGCTCATAGCCATCATGCCAAGGTCTTTCTTTCTTACTTTCTTACCGCTTGCAGCAAACTGTGCAACAGCGCCGGCAGGTGTAGCCTTTGATGACTGTCCGCCTGTATTTGAGTAAACCTCTGTATCAAATACAAATACGTTAATATCGTCGCCGGAAGCTAAAACATGGTCAAGTCCGCCGTAGCCGATATCGTAAGCCCAGCCGTCACCACCAAATATCCACTGGCTCTTTTTAGCAAGCTGGTCTTTGTTTTTAAGAACGTCGTTTATAATCTCCTGAGCCTCAGCATTTGCACCATTGTAGTTTTCAAGAAGCTCAATAAGGTCTGCTGTTGCCTGTTTGTTCTTTTCGCCGTCGTTCATTGTGGCAATCCACTCATCAACGCGCTCTGCCATAACTTCACAGCCCTGAACGCTTCTGAGTTTTTCAAGCTGTGCTTTAAGTCTTTCTCTCATCTGTTTAACAGCAAGAGCCATACCAAGACCAAACTCAGCGTTATCCTCGAAAAGTGAGTTAGCCCAAGCAGGACCATGTCCCTTATGGTTTGTTGTGTAAGGTGTTGAAGGTGCGCTGCCGCCCCAGATTGATGAACAGCCTGTTGCGTTTGCAATATACATTCTGTCGCCGAAAAGCTGTGTTATAAGCTTAGCGTAAGGTGTTTCGCCGCAGCCTGCACATGCACCGCTGAACTCAAGAAGTGGCTGAACAAACTGGCTGCCTTTAACTGAGTTTTTAGCCATAACATTTTCTTTAACAGAAAGATTCATAGCGTAATCCCAGTTAGCTGCTTCTTTCTCCTGTGTATAAGCAGGAACCATAGTAAGGGCTTTGCCAGGAGCAGGACATACATTAGCACAGCTTCCGCAGCCTAAGCAGTCAAGAGCTGAAATCTGTACTCTGAACTGATAGTTTTCAAGGCCTTTACCAATAGCTTTCTTTGTGTCAAAGCCTTCAGGAGCGTTCTTAACTTCATCCTCTGTAAGAAGGAAAGGACGAATTGCTGCATGAGGGCATACAAAAGAGCACTGGTTACATTGAACGCACTTTGTAACATCCCATTTTGGAAGGTCTACAGCAACGCCTCTCTTTTCGTAAGCTGCTGTACCCTGTGGGAATGTACCATCCTCACGGCCTTTAAATGCACTTACAGGAAGGCTGTCACCTTTTTGTGCGTTAATAGGCTCAACAATATTTTTAATAAACTCAGGTACTTCTTTCTTAGCGCCTGCGTTTTCGTCAACAGCATTTTTCCAGCTTTCAGGAACTTCTACTTTAACAACTTTCTGTGTTCCCTGGTCAACAGCTGCATAGTTCATGTTAAGTATAGCATCGCCTTTTTTGCCGTATGTCTTTTTAATAGCGGCTTTCATATACTCAACAGCTTCATCTATAGGTATAATGTTTGCAAGTTTAAAGAATGCTGCCTGTAAAACGGAGTTTACTCTGTTTCCAAGGCCGATTTCTCTTGCAATATCTGTACCATTAATTACATAGAACTTAATGTCGTTTTCAGCAAAATATTTCTTCATAGCTGCCGGAAGATGTTTGTCAAGCTCATCAACTGGCCATTCTGTATTAAGAAGGAATGTGCCGCCTTTATTAAGCTCTGAATACATATCGTAAAGGTTTACATATTCCTGTTTGTGGCAGGCAACAAAGTCTGCTGTTTTAACAAGATATGTGGAACGTATAGGCTTCTTACCAAAACGAAGGTGGCTCTGTGTTACACCGCCTGATTTCTTTGAATCGTATGAGAAATAAGCCTGTGCATACATGTCTGTATGGTCACCTATAATCTTAATTGAGTTTTTGTTAGCGCCTACAGTACCGTCGGAACCAATACCCCAGAACTTGCAGCTTATTGTTCCGTCGCCTTCTGTTACGTTAACCTCAGCGCCTACATTAAGTGAAAGGTTTGTAACATCATCTACAATACCTATTGTAAAGTGGTTCTTAGGTGCGTCAAGTTTAAGGTTATCATAAACAGCTATAAACTGAGCAGGTGTAACGTCTTTTGAACCAAGACCGTAACGGCCGGCAACAATCATTGGCTGCTCTTTAGCCTCAAACATAGCTGTGCATACATCCTGATATAAAGGCTCGCCAAGAGCGCCCGGCTCTTTTGTTCTGTCAAGAACAGCAATCTTTTTAGCTGTTTTTGGAATAGCATCTATAAGGTGTTTAGCTGAGAATGGTCTGTAAAGGTGAACTTTAACAAGGCCTACTTTCTCGCCTTTAGCTCTTAAATAATCAATTGTTTCTTCTATAGCCTCACAAGCTGAGCCCATTGCTATAATAACTCTGTCGGCCTCAGGGTCGCCATAGTAGTTAAATAACTTATAGTCACGGCCTGTAAGAGCGCTTATTTTAGCCATGTATTCCTCGCAAACACCTACTATATTTTCGTAGTAAGGGTTGCATGCCTCTCTTGCCTGGAAGAAAATATCTGGGTTCTGAGCTGTACCTCTTAATACTGGGTGTTCAGGATTAAGAGCATTTCTCTTAAATGTGTTTACAGCGTCCATATCTACAATCTTAGCTAAATCGTCATAGTCAAGACACTCAATTTTCTGAATTTCGTGTGATGTACGGAAGCCATCGAAGAAATGAAGGAAAGGCACTCTGCCTTTAATAGCGCTTAAGTGCGCAACAGCGCCTAAATCCATAACCTCCTGAACGGAGTTTGAAGCTAAAAGTGCAAAGCCTGTCTGACGGCATGCCATAACGTCGGAATGGTCGCCGAATATAGAAAGAGCATGGCTTGCAAGTGCTCTGGCACTTACATGAAACACACACGGAAGAAGCTCGCCGGCTATCTTATACATGTTAGGAATCATAAGAAGAAGACCCTGGCTTGCTGTATAAGTAGTTGTAAGGGCGCCTGCCGCAAGGGAACCGTGCACGGTACCGGAAGCGCCTCCCTCTGACTGCATTTCAACAACCTTAACTGTTTGACCGAAAATGTTTTTCTTTCCGTTAGCAGCCCAGTCATCTGTGTGCTCAGCCATTGGTGACGACGGTGTAATAGGGAAAATGCCTGCTACTTCAGTAAAAGCATAAGAAGTATAAGCGGCAGCCTCGTTGCCGTCCATGGTTTTCATAATCTTGGACATAATAAAACTTCCTTTCTGTAAAGTATATATATAAAGTAATTACCAACCAACACAAATTGTATTTATTATAGTACAATCTTAAAACCAATTCAACACATAAATTAAAGTATCCATTACATTTATTTAAGTTTTAACACAGATTATCTAATTTTGCAATTTTCAAGCAAAAATTTCATAGTGTTTTACAATTATTTAACTAATATAACTATGTTTTATAACAAAAATTAAGTCTAATCTTTCTGTATTCGGCAAAATTTATAATTATGCTCAAAAAAACATATGCTCAATAAGTATTTTTACACCTATTAATATTAAAATAATACCGCCTGCCATTTCAGCACGTTTTTTAAGCATTTTGCCTGCGTTTTTACCTATTATGGAACCAAAAACAGAAATTATAAAACATACAACTCCTATTACAGCACTGGCGGAAAGTATATTTACATTCAATACAGCAAAGCTTACACCAACAGCTAAGGCATCTATGCTTGTGGCTATAGCCTGAAACAGAAGTTTAGTTGGCGTAAGAGCCTGTCTTTGTTCGCACTCATCTTCATCATCGCCGCCCAAAGATTCTTTAACCATGTTAAAGCCTATAAGGCCTAAAAGTGCAAAAGCTATCCAATGGTCAAAGGCCTCAATATATCCTTTAACACTAAAGCCAAGCAAAAAACCCAAAACAGGCATTAAAAACTGGAACCCGCCAAAAAACAGCGCTTCAAGAAATATCTCACTTTTGCGTATTTCCTTAATTGAAAGACCGTTTGATACTGATACAGCAAAGGCATCCATTGAAAGACTTACGGCTATAAGCAGAATATATAAAAATCCCATAAATCCTCCTTATATCTCACAGCCTTTTTTACTGCGTTTAACCATTTCAACACATGTATCAACGGCTTCTTCTATCATTTTAGGCATAGAATCTGAGCACATACCAACTACATATATACCGCAGCGTTTAATAGGTATTAATATTTTTTCAGCAGGACTTTCGCTTATAGCTCTTGCCATTTTGTGGCTCAGCTCACCAAACATTGAATTAGATGATATAATGCCAATACTGCCCATAATAATATCGGCTTTTGCAGCATTTACTTTAATAGCGTTTTCCCCTGTAGCCGCTTTATCTGCTCCGGCTTTAATCATGTTAGCTGTTGCTATGGAGTTTGTACCTATTGCTATAAGCTGATTTTCAGGGCCTAAAAGAGGCTTTAATTTTTCTATTATTGATTTGCCCATTCCGCCGCCCTGTCCGTCTACAACCATAATAACCATTTTAAATTATTCCTCCTCAAATATTAGCTGCGGCGTAAAATTAACATAGTCCGCCGAAACAAGTTTGTACTCTGTTTTTTCAATTATACCTTGAAATCCCGTTTTAAAATTATCACTGCCGTGAAGATGTCCATAAACGGCTTTTATTACAGGATAATTTTTAAAAAGCTCACATATCTCACTGCATGTTTCGCCAAAAAGCAAAGGTGGATAATGGCTCATAAATATAATTTTTTCGCACTTTTTGCGCATAGCCGCATCAAGTGAAAGCTTCGCCCTTATAATCTCACGCCTGTAAATTTTTATATCTTCTGCCTCAGTGCTTTCGCTTTTCCAAAGCCTTGCACCGCAGATGGCAGTTTTACCGTCAGGCAGCATAAAGCAGTCGTTCTGCAAAAAATACATTCCGCTTTTTGCGTAAAGCCCATTAAGGCGTGACACACTGCTCCACCAGTAGTCATGATTTCCTCTTAAAAGCACTTTTTGTCCTTTTAAGTTTTTAATAAATAAAATATCTTTTTCGGCTTCGTTAAAGCCCATAGCCCAAGAAATATCTCCCGGTATAAGTACTATGTCACTATCACTTACAATACTGTTCCAGTTTGCTTGTATTTTTTCAGCATGGTTTTCCCATTCACCGCCGAACTTGTCCATAGGCTTATTAACTGAATGCCCCAAATGAAGGTCGGATAAAGCAAATACCCTCATAAAAGCCTCCGTATTTTGTATTATTTGATTTAATTATTTTACTATTTATTCAAATTTTTAGCAACTTAATATTAATTAATATGTTTAAAGTATAACAAATTCAGTTCATTTAATATTATAAACCGTTTGTATTTTTTAATGAATAAATGTATAATAGGAAAAACAAATAAAGGCAGGAGGTACAAATAATGCCAAAATTAAGCAACAGAACAGATACTTTTACAGAATCTATGATACGTAAAATGACAAGAATATCTATTGATAATAACGCTATAAATCTTTCACAGGGTTTTCCTGACTTTAACCCGCCTAAAGCTCTACTTGACAGACTTGCTGAAGTTTCTTACGAAAACCATCATCAATACGAGGTTACTTGGGGTTCACAGGCTATAAGAGAAGGCCTTGCAAAAAAGCATTTTCATTTTACAGGCCAAAAAATAGACCCTGACAAAAACATAGTTGTAACATGTGGCAGTACTGAGGCTATGATGGCTTCTATGCTTACTGTTTGCAATCCGGGAGAAAAGGTAATTGTTTTTTCACCGTTTTATGAAAACTACAGCGCAGATGCCATACTTTCCAGCGCACAGCCTATATTCGTACCACTTAACCCACCGGATTTCACATTCGACCCAAATGTACTTGAAGACGCTTTTAAACAGGGTCCAAAGGCTATTATAGTCTGCAATCCTTCTAACCCAAGCGGTAGAGTATTTACAGAAAATGAGCTTAAAATAATAGCTGATTTAGCCGTTAAATACGACACATTTGTTATAACAGATGAAGTTTATGAGCATATAGTTTACAAGCCTTTTAAACACGTATATTTTTCAAATCTTCCGGGTATGAGAGAAAGAACAATTACATGTAATTCTCTTTCAAAAACTTATTCCATAACAGGCTGGCGTTTAGGCTATGTTGTAGCTGAGGAATACATAATAGACCGTGTTAAAAAAGTACATGATTTCCTTACAGTAGGTGCTGCCGCTCCGCTTCAAGAAGCTGTTGTTACCGCTCTTAATTTTGACGACAGTTATTACGATGAGCTTTTGGGCATTTACACTGATAGGAAAAACCTTTTTATTAACGGCCTTAAAAACTTAGGCTTTGACTACACAGACCCTCAGGGCGCATACTATGTAATGGTTAACGTAGGAAAATACGGTGTTACTGACGATATTAAATTCTGTGAGTGGATGGCTCGTGAAGTAGGTGTAGGCGCCGTTCCGGGCTCAAGCTTCTTTAATGAAGACATAAATAATTATGTTCGTTTTCATTTTGCCAAAAGCCGTGAAACACTTACCCAAGCTCTTAACAGACTTGAAACACTTGACAAAAAAGCACTTAACGCCAAAGGCTGCTTTTAATATTAAGTATCAAACTATTTAGCTTAATAATATTATAAACCCCGGCATAAGTTTAAATCTAATAATGCCGGGGTTATATTTTATTATATCAGATATATAAAAAACAAAGGGCACTTATAAAGTGCCCTAATTATTTTTTATATTTTACAATATATCACATTTTTTGCAGTTATCAAACTTAATCAGCAGTATGCCGAATATTACGCAGAAAATAGCGCATATAAAGGAGCCTGCATTGCCGTAGCTTAAAAAGCTTTTAAAGCAGCTGCCTGAAGTGCTGGAATTTATAAAAGCTGTATTTAAAGCCGCGTATGTAAAAGCCTGAACCCACATAGCTGCCCCCAAAAACATAAATAACAAACCTAAATCTTTTTTATCCATAACACTTCTCCTCCTTAACTGTCAAATTCAGCCTACCCTGTAGCCTACACCCCATACAGCCTTTACAAAATGCGGCTTTTTAGGGTCATGTTCAATTTTCATTCTTATGCGTCTAATATGCACAGCAATTACGTTTTCCTCTACACCTATTGTTTCAACATGCCATATAGCTCTGTAAATCTGTTCAGCCGAAAGTACTCTGCCTTTCTGCTTCATAAGTATGCACAATATGTTATACTCTGTAGGTGTTAAAGCAATACTTCTTCCGTCTACCGTTACACGCTTTTTCTCGTCGTCAATTTCCAAACCGTCAAAACGGTAGATATAATCTGATGTATCTGTTATTTTTGTTTCGTCTGCCTCAAATCCGTTTTCGAAAAGCAGTTTTTTTAATTTTTCGAGCTTTTCCGTATCGTTTACCTGTATAGTGATGTATGCCATATTACTACCCTCCGTTCAATAGTATGCTTCATTAAAAATATGTATTTTATCTACTTCCTAAAAGTATGACGCATAAAACCTGCAATATCAGTTCTGTTTAATAAAATCAGGAACCATGCCTTCTTTAAATCCACAGTTTACATTGTAATAGCCATTGTATTTTTCCGGCTTAAATGTAATGTCAACATCATAATTTTCATTTAAACCAAAATTAACAGCGCTGTAATATCCCTGATTTCTTGAATAAACACAGTCTAAAATTTCACCTATCTGCTCTGTATCAGTAATTTCAATAGGCGGTGTATTGTTTTCATAGTTATAAACCGTTATTGAAAATACATCCTCTTTATCAGCCTTTTGGTTAATGTTTATGCCCTCTCTGTCAAGCAGTGCTTTTGTATTTTCAAAAGAGTCAAAAACCGGAAATTCATAGTAAATATTTATTGTATCATCCATACCTGAATTTTCGTCTGCATTATCATTTTTAATAATAGCGTACATTTCCAAATATCCTGAAGCAAGGGTATCGTCAACATCGCTAAATGACATATCAATAAAATCTTTTTTGTAAGCGTTTATAAGCTCACTATTTACATTGTTTGGCAATATTTCAGTTATAAAGTCATTGCTGTAACGGATTTCATATAAGCTTTCATTATTTGCAAATATGCTGTCAAAAAGCTGTAAATAGTTTTCTTTAAAATTAATATCGGCAAATATTCTGTTTAAAAGCTCCTCATTTTCCTTATAATCAAAGTATATATTTCTGTATACACTCTTGCCATTTGACAGATTATATTTCATTGTGGCGCTTATTGTATATGGGTTATCTTCTGAACCGTATCCTTTGTTGTAGTTATCTATCTCCTGCGATGCAGTATAGGCTATATCGCATAAAAGGGATTTGTCTATCTGTAATTTTCTGCTGTAACATTATCATAATCGTCGTTATAAAAACTTGCCCTGTTGCCAAAAGGCATATCAAGAGATATTGTTCCGCTTACCAGTTTGTTTTCGTTAGGTATATATTTGTCATATCCCACTATATCAAACTTAAATACAGCAAATATAAATCCCGCTATAACAGCTATGTATACAATAGAGCGCTTATCTTTAAACGCTGCCTTTAAATCCTGTTCGTATATTGCCTGAATTACACAGTGGCATAATATAATTCCTGCTGCCAAGCCAAATATAGCTCCGCCTAAAGAGCCGCCGCTGGCTGACTCAAAGAATAATGAAAATACCAAAGCAACAGGTATCATTATAAGGCGCTTAATAACCTTTTTGCTCTTTTTAAATGCCATTGATTTGCTGCAAGCTTCTATAGGACGTGCTTTGTAAAGCAAAAATGTTATTACCATAAAAACAACGGCTAAAACAGCCAAATGCAAAGCAGCTTTTTCAACTGTAGGCATAACACTTATGTTGTCTTTTAAGGCTAATGCAAAATCATTTTGAAAACTTACAAATATACCTAAAGGTGAAAACCAAGTTTTAAGAAACTTTTCATCGCTGAATGGACTGTAAGTTTTAAAATAATTGCTGAACATACCTAAAAGCAAAAACTTTACACCGTTTTCATAACACAAAAGTGTACCTGCGCCTAAAACAGTAACCGGAAGGTTACCTGTAAGCATAACAGCTATTGATGTAACGGCATAAACTGCTAAATAAAAAAGTGTGTTAATGCCAAAGCTTACAAATGCCATTTTAATAATATACGCATCATTAACGCCATAGGTTCCCGCAATTATTATAGTTATTATTAAAAATATAATATACGGCACAACATACATAAGTACGCTGTTTATAAATATAGCCGCAAAGCGTTTTTCTATGCTTACTGGCACGCTTAAATACATGTCTGTTTTCTTTCTGCTGTAAAGATATGAAAAACCATGTATAGCGGCAATTATGGCAAAAATTACAGTTGCTATCATAATAAATGGATTTAATACAACAACACTTTTAAAAGAGATAAGCATCTGTTTTGCCAGAAACTGTTCTTCAGTATATTTAAGCAACGAGCTGAAATTAACCATTAATGTTACAGGAAGCACAAAGAAGAATGATATTGCGAAAAGCAGTATAGACCATGTTCTTCTTACAGCATTCTGTTTTATATTAACCAAAAATGAGTTTTTTGATGTCATAGCCCGCAACCTCCGTTTCGCTAATAAATATTTCTTCCAGTGATAATGGAAGCACTTCAAAGAAAATAGTTTCTAAAGAAGCAAATAATCTTTCCACATCTTCCTGAGTTCCTCTTACTGTGTATGTATGCAGTGAACCTCTTACATTGTCTTTTAATATAGTCAGGTTCTTTTCGGCTTTTTCACGCTCTTTATCATTTTTAAATACGCACTGAATTTTAAGTATTGAGCATTTCATTTCCTCAATATCCTTTGACAAAAGAACTCCGCCTTTATGCAAAAGACCTACATGGTCACATATATCCTCAAGCTCTCTTAAGTTGTGAGAAGCTATAATAGGCGTAAGCTGTCTTTTTTCAATCTCACTGGCAAATATACTTTTAATGCCCTGTCTTATAACTGGGTCAAGTCCGTCAAATGTTTCATCACATATTAAATACTTTGTATTGGCGCATATACCTAAAAGAAGTATAAGCTGACGCTTCATACCTTTTGAAAAAGTATTAATTTTTCGTCCAGCGTCTAACCCGAACCTTATAAGATAATCATAGAAAGCACCTTTGTCAAAATCAGGATAAAGACTGCTGTAATATCTTTCCATATCTTTGGCATTGGCTGTGGCAAAAAAGTATTGGTCATCTGATATAAAGAAAAACTTACTTTTAGCCGAAATATTGTTATAAACTTTTTCACCGTCTATAAGCACGCTTCCGCTGTCCGGCTTTAAAACACCTGTCATAAGGCGCATAACTGTACTTTTTCCGGCACCGTTTGTTCCAATAAGTCCAAAAACAGAGCCTTCCTTAATTGTAACACTTATATTGTCAACGGCTTTAATTCCGTCAAAGGATTTATTTAAGCCATTAAGCTCTATCATAAACTCATCTCCTTTCCCAGAATGTAGGCGGCTATTTTTTCTCTCTTAACACCTACGCTTTCGGCTTCTTCACAAAGCTTATCAAACTTTATCTGAATCTCGCCTATTTTATATTTTAAATATTCTTTTCCCGAAGAAACAAAATTTCCACGTCCCTTAATAGTATAAATAAATCCTCGCCGCTCAAGCTCGGCATACGCTTTTTGTATTGTGTTGGGATTAATTGAAAGCTCCATAGCAAGGCTTCTTACAGAAGGCATCTGGCTGTCTGCTTCAAATACGCCCTTAACAATAAGCGTTTGAAATTTTTCCACTATTTGTTCATAAATAGGCCTTGAGTCTTTATAATCAATAACAATCATTGCGTCGGCCTCCTTTCTATTGAATTAAGTGTACTATTTCAACTAACACACTTAATATACACTATTACACCAAATATTGCAATACATAAATAGAAAATTTTTTATTAAAAATAAATAAGACCGCTTCAGCGGCCTTAAAAACATAAATTTTATTTATTTTCAGCAAATATAATCGTACCATTTCCAGTCGGCAGACATTAAAGATGCGGCTGTTGGGTTTTGAATTTCGTCTTCCAGCTCAAATTCTGTTTCAAACCCGTGATAAGTTTCACCTTCTATAAGGGCACTGCCTGTTAGAATGTATTTTTTGCCATCGCCCTCAATAAATTCGCCTGTAAGCAGAACATCATCGTCTTCAATATAAACCTTGTTGACTTCGTTTTTTATATCTTCATCAGTAAAATCAAACCTCATTAAAATCCCTCCTTTAATAAAATATAACCTTTTTGAAAAGTTTTTTCAATAAATAAGGCTATATTTCTTTAATAAGCAGACGAATAATGATATAATTATTGCACGCGCATTTTAAGCCGTTATTGGAGGTATTTATGAATCATATAGTAATTGATTTGGAGTTTAATCAATCAAGCAATACAAAAAAAGGCAAACCAAATGCCTCTGCCGCAGAATGTCCTTTTGAAATAATTCAGATAGGCGCCGTTAAGCTTAATGAAAAACTGGAAAAAATCGGCGAGTTCTCATTTTTAATAAAACCACAAATATATCCTAAAATAAATCCCATTGTAGAACGCATAACAGGCATAACAGACGAAATATTAAAAGACTGCCCACCATTTCAAGAGGGCTATGAAGCATTTGTTAATTTTGCTCAAGGCCAAGACAGCATTATTTATACATGGGGTACAGACGACATTAAATCCCTTTACCGTAATATCAAATATTTTAAGTGCGATATAAACGCCTTAACTAAAAAATACATCAACATACAGCCGGTAGCTGCTAAACTGCTGCATTCTACATCAGGCGGAACAATAGGGCTTAAAAACGCAGCAGAATTGTTTGATATTAACTTGGATTTAAAGTTTCATGATGCTTTAAACGATGCATACTATACATCACTTATACTTCAAAGAATATACACCGAGCTTCCGGAGCCTTCAGTGTTTAAAGAAACCGACATAGCTCCAAAAAAGAAAACCCATGTTAAAATAGACACTCATGGATTAATAGAATACTTTGAGCAATCCCTTGAAAGAAAGCTAACCGGTGAAGAAACGGCAATAATACTAACTGCCTACAAACTTGGCAGAAAACACAAATACGAAAATTAGCTGCAAACTACAATAAATAACACATGGCAGATAAAGCATATATTTTAGCTTTAAACTGCTGTGTGTTATTTTTATTAATTATTTTATTTGTAAATTGGCATAAAAATACCCTGCAAACATAGTTTGCAGGGTTAAATTTAAGTTTAAAATTATTTAAGTGTAACTTTAGCGCCAACTTCTTCAAGTTTAGCTTTCATAGCTTCAGCTTCTTCTTTAGCTACGCCCTCTTTAAGTACCTTAGGAGCGCCGTCTACAGCCTCTTTAGCTTCTTTAAGGCCAAGACCTGTTATTTCTCTAACAGCTTTGATAACTTTAATCTTCTCAGCGCCTACTTCTGTAAGCTCTACATCAAATTCGCTCTTTTCTTCAGCTGCTGCTGCTTCGCCGCCAGCTGCTACTACAGCTACGCCTGCTGCTGCAGATACGCCAAATTCTTCTTCACATGCTTTTACTAAATCGTTAAGTTCAACAACTGTAAGCTCTTTAACAGCTGCGATAATTTCTTCAATTGATAACTTTGCCATTATTAGCACCTCCGAATAAAATTAAATATACTCAATTAATATGTTCCGTTCATTATTCTGCTGCTGGAACGTCTTTTTCTGCAACCTGCTTAATAACACGAGCAAATGATGACATAGGGCTCTTGAAGCTTCCAAGAAGTTTGGAAAGAAGAACTTCTCTTGATGGAATACCAGCAATAGCCTTTGTACCTGCTGCGTCGTATACTGTGTTTTCAATAACGCTTGCTTTAAACTCAAGGTTTTCAAGGTTCTTAACAGCCTTATCAAGTATTGCGGCTGCTGTTGTTGCCTCACCATAGCTGAAAGCGAATGCGCTTGGACCCTCAAGGTACTGAGCAAGGCCCTCAAAAGGAGTATCCTTTACAGCTAAAGTAACCATTGTGTTTTTGTAAACTTTATAGTCAACGCCTGCTTCTCTTAAGCTTTTTCTAAGTGCTGTGTCCTGCTCAACTGTAAGACCTCTCGCATCAACAACAACAACTGATGCAGCTCTTGAAAGCTTGTCTTTAATTTCATTAACTACAACTTGCTTAGCTTCTATTTTTGCCATTGTTACACCTCCCTGTATATTAATTCAAATATATCTGCATAAACAGAATATTAAATTTAATACATAAAAAAGCTTTCCCGCCCATAGACAGGAAAGCCCGATTTAACAAAATCACAATTCCTCGGCTGGCAAGCAAAGGCTTTTACGCTAAAAAGCACCAGCTGTCTACGGCAGTATTCAAATTCGACCTTATTATATTAGCATATTAATACATATATGTCAACACATTTTTCAGTACTGCCGACTAAAAATTACTCAGTAATTTTAGCTGTGTTAATCTTAATGCCAGGGCCCATAGTAGAAGCTATAACTACGCTCTTAAGGTACTGACCTTTAGCAGCCTGTGGTTTTGCTTTTATAATTGCACTCATAAGAGTCTGGAAGTTTTCTGTTAACTTTTCTGAACCAAAAGAAACTTTTCCGATTGGAACATGGATGATATTTGTTTTATCAAGACGGTACTCGATTTTACCGGCTTTGATTTCTTTAACAGCTTTAGCAACATCCATAGTAACTGTACCAGCTTTTGGGTTTGGCATTAAGCCTTTAGGTCCAAGAACACGGCCTAAACGACCAACAACACCCATCATATCAGGTGTAGCTACTACTACATCGTATTCAAACCAGTTTTCGTTCTGAATCTTAGGAACGAGTTCCTGGCCGCCTACAAAGTCAGCGCCTGCCTCTAAAGCTTCGTCAAGCTTAGCGCCTTTAGCAAATACTAAAACACGAACTGTTTTACCTGTACCGTGTGGAAGAACAACGGCACCACGAACCTGCTGATCAGCATGTCTGCTGTCAACGCCCAAACGAATATGTGCTTCAACAGTTTCATCAAACTTAGCTGATGATGTCTGCTGAACAAGATTTATAGCATCAGCTGTATCATAAGCTGTTGCGTTATTTACAAGTTTTGCTTTTTCTAAATATTTCTTTCCTCTTTTCACTTTCGTGTCCTCCTTATGTGGTAATATCGGGAGTAATCCCTCCCACTTGGATAAGCCCAATGCTTATCTATTATTCTTCAACAACAATACCCATGCTTCTTGCTGTTCCGCAAATCATGCTGTAAGCGGACTCGATAGAAGCGGCGTTAAGATCAGGCATTTTAAGTTCAGCTATTTTCATAACTTCGTCTTTAGAGATTTTAGCTACCTTTGTTTTGTTAGGTACGCCTGAACCTGACTCAATTTTGCATGCTTTCTTAAGAAGAACTGCTGCCGGTGGAGTCTTTGTAATAAATGTAAAGCTTCTGTCAGCATAAACTGTAATAACTACAGGAATAATAAGTCCTGCCTGCTGAGCTGTTTTCTCGTTAAACTCTTTGCAGAAGCCCATAATGTTAAGACCATGCTGACCAAGAGCTGGACCAACCGGTGGAGCTGGTGTTGCCTTTCCAGCCGCAATCTGTAATTTAATATAACCTGTTACTTTCTTTGCCATGTCGGCACCTCCTATAATGTGGTAAATAACGGGGATTTATTTCCCTCCCACGCGCAGTATAATCTCCGCGCAAAACGAACGTCAAATTAACTGAAATTCCTTAAAGGAATTAATGTTACATAATTTTTTCAAGCTGGGTATAGTCAAGCTCAACTGGTGTTTCTCTGCCGAAAATAGAAAGCATAACAACAACAGTGCGCTTGCCCTCGTTAATTTCTTTGATAATTCCAGTAGAATCGGCGAAAGGCCCGCTTGATACCCTTACGCCTTCTCCAAGCTCAAAGTTAACATCAAATGTGCTGTCTTCAATACCCATAGCAAGCACTTCCTCGTCAGAAAGAGGAACAGGCTTGCTGCCAGGGCCTACAAAACTTGTAACGCCTCTTGTGTTTCTTACAACGTACCAAGTTTCGTCGTTCATAATCATTTTAAGCAGTACATAACCTGGATAAGTTTTTCTTTGGACAACTTTTTTCTGTCCGTTTTTCTCTTCCAGCTCGTCTTTAAGAGGAACACTTACCTCAAAAATCTGGTCCTGCATGCCTCTGTTTTCGACTATTTTTTCAATGTTAGCTTTTACCTTGTTTTCATAGCCCGAATAAGTATGGACAACATACCATCTGGCCACCTGCTCACCATCGTCAGGCAGGCTGCTGTTTTCAGCGTTTAAATTTTCCTCAGACATACTATCCATCCTTCATGCTTCTTAGTTTAAAACATTAATAAGCAAAGCCTGTAATTGGGAAAAAACAGTATCCATGCAGAATACAACAGCGCCAATAAATATTGAAGTAACTATAACCGTACCGGTCTTTTTAATTACATCACTTTTATTAGGCCAAACTATTTTTTTAAATTCCGCCTTATGGTCTGCTACTAACTCGCCAAAGCCAGGTTTCTGGTTTTTAGCTGAACTGTTAGCTTTTTTTGGCTCTTTTTGTTCCTTTGGGTTGTTCGTATTGTTCTGATTGTTTTCATCCATAAATTAAGTTCCACATCCTTTTCAGGTTGCTATACACAAAACCTTATTTTGTTTCTTTGTGTAAAGTATGTGTTTTGCAGAATTTACAATACTTTTTAATTTCCATTCTGTCAGGCTGAGTTTTTTTGTCTTTTGTTGTTTCATAGTTTCTCTGCTTACACTCTGTACACGCCAAAGTAATTTTGGTTCTCATAAAAGTTACACCTCCATCTCAAGATACAAAATTACGCATAAAAAAAAGACTTACGTCTAACGAGTACAATTCTATCATAACCAATATTACGTTGTCAATACGCCTATAACATATTTATTTTAAATAAATTTGAATAAGCAAACTAAATTTAATGTTAGTTTTAAGCAAAAATTTACATTATTAAACCTTAATTATAACCTTTTCTTTACAGTATAAATCTGCCGCCAATTCTATCCATGACTTATGAGGCAGTGGAATATCTGTAATTATAATAATAACTTGGCTGTTTTTAATTAAAATTTCGTCTGCCGCTTTAACCCAGTGCTTTTCATCAGTAAACATAACTTTTTCTACTGCTGTGCATTGGGAAACTATATTATTAATTCTGTTTTTGTTTTTCTTTGTCTGGCCGGATAAATAATAAAAACCCGGCATTACGGCAAAAATATGAATGTTGCTGTGCTTTTTACGTATTTCAATAACTTTTTCAGCCAAAAGAATGTCGTTTTCAGAATAAAGCGCAAGCATAAAATATAAAACACCATTATTAATCTGTCTGATAATCTCTGTTTCAATACGGAATTTTATATTCTCATTTTTTTCGTTTTTTGATATCTTAACAGCAAGAGCACAAATTTTCATATTTTCACCAACTAAACAAATTATACTTGTTTTATTACAAATAATATTCACTATATAGGGTCTAAAAAATACCCTATCCTATTACTAAGGATTAGGGAGGTGCAATAATTGAATATTTCTTTTGGCAATAGACTGAAAAATTTAAGAAAATCCCGCGGCATAACACAGTCTGAACTTGCTGAAACACTTGAAGTAACACAGCAAACCGTTGGTTTTTGGGAAAACGGCTCCTCAATACCATCGGTAGAAACGGTAATTAAAGCGGCAAAATACTTTGGCGTTACTATTGATTACCTTCTCTGTGTTGACAACAGACCAATGATAGATGCTTCGGGCTTAAACGAGCACGACATATCCGCTGTTCAAACAATAATAGCGTATATCCGAAAAAGCAAAACGTAATCCGCTTAAAGCCCGCTTTTTCCGCGTAAAGCAAAATGCCATACACGGAAAGCGGTTTTTTTAATTCATTTATTTTTCAAGTTTTTTGTATTCCTCAAGGGCTCTAGCCAGCTGGTCTGGACAAGATGAAGGCCTGTTGCCGCATCTTACGCCTTTAAGTCTTTCAATAACAAAGTCTACAGGCATGCCTTCTACAAGGTTTTGTATGCCTATATGGTTTCCAGGACATCCGCCGTAAAATCTTACGTTTTCAACTTTGCCGTCCTGTACATCAAAATCAATCTGTCCGGCACAAATACCGGTTGGTTTATATGAGTATGCCATTTTAAATTCCTCCTATTTATTAAAGTAGCCTTCTGCTGTCTGCCTGTACTCCTCAATGGTATCCTGCATATCCTTTATTTCTTCTTCCTTAACGGCTCTTTTTACTTTAGCCGGCATGCCTACTGCCAATGAGCCTTTTGGCACAACGCTGTTTTGTGTAACAAGGGCTCCGGCCGAAACCATAGCACCTTCTTCAACTTTGGCACCGTTAAGCACCACAGCTCCCATGCCTATAAGTGAGTTGTCCTCTATTGTGCAGGCATGCAAAAGCGCCCTGTGGCCTATTGTTACATTAGAGCCTATTATAACATCAGCCCCATCATATACATCTGTATGTATACAGCACAAATCCTGTATATTTGTGTTATCACCTATTTTAACAATACCACATTCAGCCCTTATAACCGTTCCCGGCATTACAACGCAGTTTTCACCAAAAACAACATTGCCGTATATAGAGCAGTTTTCAAATATGGTACAGCTTTCAGGTATAACAGGTGCTTTGCCATTCCAGCTTCTAACAATATAACCATCAGGCAAAATAAAGACCCCCTTCCAGACTACAAGCAAACAATTAACGAATAATTAATTTATACCACACATTTAAAACAGACACAACAATTTATTTGTTGACAACAAAAACAAATAAACATAAAATCTATTAATAAAAACAAACTATTGAAACAAGGCTGTTTTTAAAGCATAAATATTTCAAAACTTTCGTTTTAACCGCCTTATAAACGTTTGTTTTAATAAGGAGGCATTTAATGAAAAAGCTGTTTAAAAAAGTAGTTATTTGTTTAACGGCTGTTTTCTCACTGGCGGCGTTTTCAGCCTGCTATAAACCAAACACAAGCGGCCAAAGTGTTTTAACGTCTTTTTACCCCGTTTATTTAATTACTCAGCGAATAACAAATGGAACTGATATTGATATACAGAACATGGCTCGGCCACAAACCGGCTGCCTTCACGATTACCAGCTTACAACACTTGACATGCGCCTTTTAAGCAGTGCTCAGGTGCTAATAATAAACGGCGCCGGTATGGAACATTCATTTATTGAAAAAGCTGTTGGTGAAACAAACATAAATGTAATAGACTCATCGGAAGGTCTTTTTGACGAAAGCGGAATTAATGAAGAACACGAAGAACATTTTCATTCAGACGAAGAAAGCCACGACCATGAGCATGAAATGAACAGCCATTTATGGATGAGCCTTGATATGGTATCTGTTCAGGCACAAAATATTTGTTCCGGCTTAAAAGAAATTTATCCTCAATTTTCAGATATTATAGATAAAAATACTCAGCTTTTTATTGACGATGTGAACTCACTTAAAGAGCTGGAAAAAGCAAACCAAACAAGTGATGATTTTAATGTAATTTCTTTTAACGAGGCATTTCACTATTTATTGGAAGAAAACGGTGCCAAAATAACAGCTGAAATAGAAATAGACGAAAACTCAACACCTACAGCACGCCAAATGGCCCAAATGACAGACTCGGCAAAGGAGCTTAATGTAAAAGCTGTATTCTGTGCCGACGATAACGGCCGTATATTTGCCGAAACCATAGGCCGTGAGCTTAATATACCTGTTTATATACTGGACCCTTTAACATACACCGTTTCTTCAGACGACTATATAGCGGCAATGAAAAATAACATTTTAACCATAAGCGAGGCGAAAAACAAATGAAAAGCCATAACAACTGCGGCCTGTGCCAAATAGATATAGAAAATCTTTCGGTTATAAACCGCGGTGATATTATAATAGAAAACATTAATCTTACATTCCACTGTGGTGAGCTTACAGCCGTTATAGGCCGAAACGGTGCCGGAAAAACAACTCTTCTTCAGGCAATTATAAACGAAAGGCCGTATACAGGCAGTATAACATTTAAAAGCCACGATGACACAGCAATTAAAAAGCCGAAAATTGGCTATGTACCACAGCAGCTTGTTTTTGATAAAAGCACACCTGTAAGTGTTGCAGATTTTATGCTATCTTGCAAAAGCAAACGCCCCCTTTGGCTTGGCTCTGATAAAAAACAGTTACAAGAAATAAAGGAACGCCTTGAAAGTCTTGAGTGCGGATATTTGTGGGACAGGCCTTTGGGCAATCTTTCAGGCGGAGAGATTCAAAAAGTACTGCTTTTAACAGCTCTTGACCCTATGCCGGACTTGCTTATACTTGATGAGCCGGTATCCGGTGTAGATGCCGCCGGGCTTGATATGTTTTATAAAAGAATAACTACAATACGTGACCAATATCACATAGCTATAATACTTGTATCCCACGACCTTAATCTTATAAAGCGCTATGCCGACAGTGCCGTGCTTATAGATAAAACCGTTGTAGCTCAGGGCGATGTAGACGAAGTATTTGCATCTGACGCTTTTAATCAGTTGTTCGGCTATTTAAGGGAGGAGAAATAAAAATGGATTATATATACAATATATTAAACAGTCTTCCCTTTGAATTTATACAGTACGATTTTATGAAAAATGCCCTTTTGGCAGTTATTATAATTACACCGCTTTTTGCTCTTTTGGGCACAATGGCTGTAAATAATAAAATGGCGTTTTTTTCCGATGCTTTGGGTCACAGTGCATTTACCGGCATAGCCATAGGCATACTTTTAGGCCTTGGCAATCCTGTTTTAAGCATGGTAGCATTTGGTATATTTTTAGGTCTTGTTATAAGCCGTGTTAAATCATTTAAAACAGCTTCAACAGATACAATAATAAGTGTATTTTCATCGGTTTCCGTAGCTTTAGGTATTGTTATACTTTCAAAAAACGGCGGTTTTTCAAAATATTCATCCTATTTAATAGGAGATATTTTAATAGTAACACCTCAGGAAATACTGCTTATGCTTATAGTTTTGATAGCTGTTTATATTGTTTGGATTAAAATATATAACAAACTGCTTTTAATAAGTATAAACTCATCTCTCGCATCAAGCCGCGGCATAAACTGCCTGCTTATTGAAAATATATTTGTTGTTATGCTTTCAATATCTGTTATGCTTTCTGTTAAATGGATAGGAATACTTACAATAAATTCATTTTTAATACTGCCTTCAGCGGCGGCAAGAAATATAGCACTTAACTCAAAACAATACCACTTTTATTCACTCGCCATTGGCATCATATGCGGTATAGCCGGCCTTATAATATCATTTTATGCTGATACATCAGCCGGAGCTACAATGGTGCTTACATCGGCTGTTGTATACTTTGTAACATTAATGTTTAAAAAGAGTGTAAGAAAATAAAACAAATATAAAAAGCGCTTAGTTTTAATTTAGGAATTAAGCGCTTTTTGTATGTTTGTTTAAAATTTATTTTTGTTCAGTATTTTATCAACTGTCATAATTACAAATGACATAATAAGTAAATATATCCATTTAGGAACAGTAAAAATAAAAGCATCACTAATATATGCAGTGCCATTTATAATTCTAAATCCCCAATAAAGCACATCAATTAAAATAGTTATAGGTACTGAAATATACAAACGGTTTCGTTTAATAAAGAACAGTATTAAAAGTGATAAAACAGGTGGAGCATAAGACATTATAATTACAGTAATTGGCGATGTGTACCACGGCATATAAACCACCCCTTCCCCCTAATCCAAAAGCTTTTTTTACATTATAGCATAATTTAATATAGTAAAAATATTAAAACATTAATAAATTGGTGGATACTTTACCATTTAATAAAAGCAAAAATCAACTAATATATAACTTATATTTAAAAGTATAACAAAAAAGCACGTAACCATCTGCAAACACAAATGATTACGTGCTATTTATTTATACTGTGTTAATTAACCTTGTTTTGGCTTTATTATTAGTAAAGACCAGGAAGGTTAAAGAAACTCATTATAAGAACAACTACAAGGCCTGTAAGACCGGCAACAAAACCGTTAATTGTCCAGCCCTTAATTGTTTCAGGAAGTGTAAAGCCTGCAAATCTGTTGATAACCCAGAAACCTGAGTCGTTTGGAAGTGAAAGACCAACTGAACCAAAGCAGATAGCAAGACCTACAAGTACAGGTGAAGCACCCATTGAAGCGATTGAAGGAGCTACGATAGCTGATGTTGTAACAAGTGCAACTGTAGCTGAACCCTGAGCCGCTCTAAGAATCTGTGAAAGAACAAATCCAAGTATAATAAGAGGAACATTGAAGTTACTCATAATATTTACAATGTAATCACCAATACCTGTTGCGTTTATAATAGCACCAAAGCTTCCGCCGGCACCTGTAATTAAAAGTACCATACCTGCCTGTCCGGCTGCCTCTGTAAGAATATCGTCAAGAGGACGTTTAAAGTACTTTTTAAGTGCAAATATAGCAACAACAACACCTATGAAAAGAGCTACGTTCTTGTCACCAATAAATGCGCATGCAGCTGTTAAAGTTGGGTTGCTGTCGCCAACAACTGTGCTTACAACTGTTCCTAAAAGAATAAGTATAATAGGAAGAAGTATAAGGCCTATAGCAAGAACACCTGATGCTCTTTCGCCGTCTTCACTCTTTGTGCCAATTTCAACATCTTCAGCCTCTAAGCCGCACTGCTCTGGGAAAAATTTCTTAACAGTAAGCTTTGAGAAAAGAACACCGCCAACAAGAGCAGCTATAAAGCCTGTTACAAGGCCATAGAATACAAATGATGCAACAGGAGCGTTTACGTTACCGCAAACAGCCATTGGGCCCGGTGTAGGTATAATTACACAGTGACCAACAATAAGACCTACAGCAAGAGCTGTAACAAATCTTGCAAGAGGAATACCTGTCTTTTTAGAAAGCTGTTTAGCAATTGTAACAAGAATAATGAAAGCTGCGTCGAAATAAACAGGTATAGCAACAATAACGCCTGTAATAGCAAGAGCTAAAGGAGACCTCTTCATTCCGACTTTTCTAAGAACTAAGTTGGCGATTTCTTCTGTACCGCCTGTTTCGTATAAAAGCTGACCAAGGATAATACCAAGAGCAATAACTATACCAATACTTGTCATTGTGCTTCCGAAACCGCTGGCGATATTAGACGAAATATCTGTAGGGTTCATCATTGTGGCAAAACCAATAAGTATTGATATGAAAATAAGTGCAAGGAAAGGATTAACCTTAAACTTGATAATCAAAAGCATTAAAAGAACAATGCTGATTATAAATATAGCCAATAACATAACCACAAACTCCTTATTAAATTAGATTAGAAACCACACTGCCTTAATAACAAAGGCTGTACACACCATTGCATTAAAGCCATTAAAATAAAAATGCCGCAGCTGCATTAAAACAAAGTGTTACACTTTCAACACCTTGTAAGATAATATTATATTTGTATTAATTTTGTCAATTTTAATAAATATATTGATGATTTATAAAATTTAATTAAAATAGTCCAAGTTATGTTTAAAAATTCAGTATATCTTTTAATAAGATATGAACACATAGGATTTACAAAGCCGTTTTTTTTAAAATTACAAATAATATTGCTCTAAATTAGGTACAATTCCGTCAAATTGCAAAAACTTTTATTTTTCAAACCAATATAAATCACTGTTAATAAAAAAACAGTCCAAAAATAAGACTGTTTTTTTATTAATTATTGTATTTATTTCAGTACTTAAATTACCACTCGTGTCTGTGCAGCTGTCCGTAAAGCTTCATACCTTTAAAATCCTGCTGTCTAAGGGCTTCATAGAGCATAATGGCAACTGAATTTGAAAGGTTAAGGCTTCTGGCCTCACCATACATAGGTATTCTAACTGCTGTATCTTTGTAATCAAGAAGTATTTCTTCCGGTATTCCGGCGGACTCTTTGCCAAACATTATATAGTCGTTTTCGTCATATTGCGCATCAGTATATATTTTTTTGGCTTTTGTTGTAGCCATCCAAATTTTGGCATTAGGATTTTTCTCTTTAAAATCCTCGAAATTTTCATAATATCTGATATCCAATTCCGACCAATAATCAAGTCCGGCTCTTTTTAAATACTTATCCTCAACAGAAAATCCCAAAGGCTTTATAAGGTGCAAAACAGTATTTGTAACAGAGCATGTTCTTGCTATATTTCCGGCATTTTGCGGTATTTCCGGCTCATGCAGCACTATATTCATTATTGTTGCCTCCCGTAATAAAATTAAAGTTTTCTAAAATAATTATATTGTGTTGACAAATTGTAAAAAAGTTATTATTATTAATTAATAATAATTATTAATAAGGAGAATGTCTATGAAGCAGTTCGCGGAAATTTTAAAAGAAAAAGGATTAAAAGTAACTCCTCAGCGTCTTGCCGTATACTCCGCTCTTGTAAGTACAAAATCACACCCGTCAGCCGAGGCTATACATAAAATGCTCATTGCAGATAACCCGTCAATAAGTCTTGCTACTGTTTATAAAACTTTAGACAGCTTTAAAACAGCAGGCTTAATAAAAGAGCTTAATTTCTGTTTTGAGTATTCCAACTACGACGCTGATATGTCAGACCACCAGCATATAGTATGCACAAAATGCTGCCATGTATTTGATGTTTACTATAAACCGGATGAGGCTATGCGTGAGGATGTTGAAAAAGAAAGCGGCTTTAAAATAAATGATGAGCAAATTGTATTTTATGGCATTTGTCCTGAGTGCGCCGCTTCTTCCAAATAAATCCATATATTTAAGGCTGCATTTAACGTCAGCCTTTTTTTATTTCCCAATTCTGGCCTCTTCAGACATTTTTATAATCAATTATATATTATAAAATAAAAAAGTAAAGTAAAAGCACGATGATATTCACCGTGCTTTTTAATTATTAAATCAAAATGTTAAGTTTCTTAGCCTCAAACAAAAGTTCTTCTCTGAATTTAGGATGTGCAATATTTATAATGGCTTTTGTGCGCTCACGCATTGTTTTGCCAAAAAGCTCAGCAACGCCGAATTCCGTAACTATACAGTCAACCTCATTTTTATGTGTTGTAACAGCCGAGCCGTAAGTAAGCATAGGCTTAATACGTGATATACTTCCGCCTTTAGCAGTTGAGTTCATAGCTATAAAGCTTCTGCCGCCTTTGCTCATTTTAGCGCCTTTTACATAGTCAAACTGTCCGCCCGGGCCGCTAAATGGCACAGGCCCCAATGTTTCGGAACACACCTGACCGAAAAAATCTACCTCAAGGCCAGCGTTTACCGAAACAAACTTGTCATTTTTAGCTATGTTGTATGGGTCGTTTACATACTCAACAGGAAGCATTACAAGTGATGGGTTATTGTCTATATAGTCATATACTCTTTTGCTACCAAAACAAAATGTACTTACACTCTGTCTTTTGTGGAATGTCTTTTTCTCATTTGTAACAGCACCGCACTCTATTAAGTCCACCATAGCATCTGAAAACATTTCGGTATGTATTCCCAAATCCTTTTTACCTGCAAGAGCCTTGCCCAAAGCACCGGAAACACCTCCAATGCCTATTTGAATAGTAGCTTCATCAGGTACCATTGGGGCTATTAAATCACCAATTTTATAATCATTTTCGCTTGGCTCCCCAACAGGAAGCTCAAATATAGGCTCGTCTTTTTCACAAAGAGCCTCTACCTGTGAAATATGAATGAAATTCTGCCCAAATGTACGCGGCATAAATTTATTAACTTCTACATAAACATGCTTAGCGTTTCTTAACATACCCAGTGTTTCACCAAAGTATGGTCCTGTTGAAAAATATCCATGCTCATCCATAGGTGAAACAACCATAAGAACAGCGTCTAAATCGTTTCTTAAATCGTAAATTTTAGGGTAATCGGAATAATTATAGCTGAAATAATCAAATCTGCCTTCCTGTCCGCCTTTTCGTGAACCGGCACCGAAAAACCACGACCTAAAATCGAATTTTCCTTCAAACTCCGGTTTAAGATAATCTCTGCCGCCAAAAGTAAGGGTTCCGTTTGTTTTTATTCCGCTTATTTCGCCTTTTTCAACTCTTTGGGCTATAGCATTAACAATATCCACAGGCTCACCCATACAAATAGGCGATGCGCAGTTGTAGCCGGATTTAATAAGCTTTGCAATACCTTCTGCTGTTGTAAGGCGCTCTTTATACATTACGTCGAATTTGCTCAAAAAAATGCCCCTCCTTTATATTTACATTTAATTACCATTAACATAAATATACCATAGAAGGGCATCACTTTGCTGGATTTTTTTGTATACAACAGCTTTTATTTAATTATAAATCTATTATAAGCTCAACCGGGCAGTGGTCAGAACCCATAATATCAGTGTGAATAACGGCATCTTTCATTTTATCTGCTATATCATCAGAAACAACAAAATAGTCAATACGCCAACCGGCATTTTTCTCTCTTGCTTTAAATCTGTAGCTCCACCAAGAATAAATGCCTGTTTTATCCGGATAAAAATATCTGAAAGAATCTACAAAACCGCTTTTTAAAAGCTCTGTAAACTTTTCTCTTTCTTCATAAGTAAAACCGGCTTTTCCTATATTAGGCTTAGGGTTTTTAAGGTCTATTTCCTCGTGAGCCACATTAAGGTCACCGCAGAAAACAACGGGCTTAATGTTTTTAAGCTCTACAAGATAATCCCTCATGTCGTCTTCCCATTTTACCCTGTATTCAAGCCTTGCGTTTTCTGCCTGAGAGTTAGGCACATAAGCCGTTACATAAAAGAAGTTTTCAAACTCCAGTGTTATTACTCTGCCTTCCTTGTCGTGCTCATCTATGCCTATGCCGTAAGTTACATTTAACGGTTTTATTTTTGTAAAAACAGCCGTGCCGGAATATCCCTTTTTCTCGGCATAGTTCCAGTACTGATAATATCCTTCGGTTTTAAGGTCAATCTGGCCTTCCTGAAGTTTCGTTTCCTGAACAGAAAATATATCAGCGTCAGCAGAATTAAAATAATCCATAAAACCTTTGCCAACAACGGCTCTAAGACCGTTTACGTTCCACGAAATAAATCTCATCAGTCAATACCTCCAACTTTTATAAGCTCTACATTGGCCTCGTTAAGCATGTTTAATGAAAGCTCGTCCGGATAATCACCTTTATACACTATCTTTTTAATGCCTGCATTTATGGCCATTTTAGCGCATATTACACAAGGCTGAAGTGTAACGTACATTGTGGCGCCTTGTGTGCTTACGCCTATTTTAGCCGCCTGAATTATTGCGTTTTGCTCGGCATGGAGCGCCCTGCAAAGCTCATGCCTCTCACCTGAAGGAATTTTAAGCTCACTTCTATAGCACGAACCTATATCACTGCAATGCTTTATTCCTTCCGGAGCGCCGTTATAACCGGTAGTTATTATTCTGTTGTCTTTAACTATTAAGGCGCCTACCTGCCTTCTTAAACATGTGGAGCGTGTTTTTACTATTTCGGCTATCTGCATAAAATATTCGTCCCAGCTTGCGCGCATAAAAAATCCCTCCAAAAAATCGGTTCTTATTTTGTTTTTTGTTATTTTAACATACAACAACCGATTTTTTAAGGGAATTTTATAAATTGATATTATTTAATTATTCTCAACATTTGGAAGCACTATTCTTTCACCTACGTAAAGCGTGTCTATATCCGTTATGGAGTTAATCTCCATTACAGATGTTATCATCTCCGGCGAGCCATAGTAGCTATCGCATATACTCCAAAGTGTATCTCCGTACTGTATTGTATAAATTGCGGCTGAATCCAGATTTTTATCTTCTTTTGTTTCCTCTTTCGCGTTTTCATCTTTGAGGCTTTGTTCTTCTTTACGCTTTTGCTCCTCTTCTTGGGCCTTAACTGCAAAAACCTGTTCAGCTTTGCTTTCTATCTGAGTATTTATAGTTTCATATGAATACTTAACATCAGTTATTTCTTTTTCCAAAGTCTGTATTCTATCCATATTATTTACCATATTAACACACATAAACACAAAAGCGGCACATATGGCACCTGTAAAAACAGTCATGGCGGCATATTTTCCGTTTTTTGATTTTCTTTTGCTGTCTTCTTTGGCATTAAGAACTTTCCTTATTCTCTCAGCCGCATCTATTCGGTCTATAGGTTCAGGCTTGTCCTTTGTGTCAAAACCGGCTTCGTCAGTTTTATCAAATTCCGGCATTTCCTCTTTTCTTATGCTTTCGGGTATTTCCTTAGGCTTTGATATGCTGTTATCCAGCATATACTCCTGCATAGCCTCGTTTTTATCATAGTATATAAAATAACCCTTTACCGGCCGTAAAGATGTCATTTCGTCATTATAGGCATAAAAACATTCCTGTTTTTCCATAGGGTCTATTGTACAGAAAACCTGAAATTTGTTTTTAAAGCACCTTTTATGGAATACCTCATCTCGGGCCATCATAAAAATGCCAAATTCCGGCTGAACATGGCACCAGCCAAGCACGCTCAAACCATCAAAGTATTTTCGCATCTGTTCATTTATGTAAATCCATGACTCATCAGTAAATGTAAGAGCACCGTTTTCCTCTGCGGTATTTTTAGCCTGTATAACACCGCTTATAATAACCACATCGCAGTTGTTTATGTATGTATGCTTTCCGGCCAAAACCATAAGCTTTTCTTTTGAGCCGCCTGTTTTGGCGTATTGGTACATATATGTATATACGTAATCCTCAATGTATATTTTAAGCGTTTTGTCTATATTGCCCATCTGCTTTACATTAACAGGAAACGTAAATTCCTTCTGGCCCGGCGCTGTGCCGTTTTGTTCAAAATCCTGTTCCATGCTGCGTCCTCCCCTTTTTTAGCGGTATATTTAAAAATTTCGATTGCTGTAAAACTTTTGCGCCAATAAACGGCACCTGTCTTATACAGTAAAAGCCATTTAATTTGTCTTAAAAAAAATATACCACCTAAGACGGGGAGATTTTGTAGAAAGCTGTAAAGAACGCTCTTTTTTCAAACGCAAATTTCAGCAAAAAAATACTTATTTACAATATTTTTACAGTGGCTTTATAACTTAGCTACACAATAAAAAACAGGCAAAGCAAACGGCTCTGCCTGTTTTGAATATTATCAATTATTTAATTATGTATTTATCCTTCTTTTCCGGTCTTGCGTCTAATTCTTTCTTCTTTTCGTCATATCCCGGTCTGCCAAACATAGCATAAGTTGCGTTTTTGCCTTCTTCAACACCCGGCTGGTCAAAAGCGTTTATATTAAGCAGCTCACCTGCAAAACCGGTAGCTACTTCAAACATGTATAAAAGCTCACCTAAAGTAAACTCGTTAACTTCCGGCAGTGTGATAGTAAGACTCATTTTACCAGCTTTATAAAGAGCATATTCTGTAGCCATCTGCTCTGTCTGTATAAGTCTGTTTTGTGTAACACCGCCTAAAAAGCCAAGACTTGGTATATCGCCGTAAATAGCCGGAATATCCATTGTTCTTCTGAATTTTTCAACACCTAAAAGCACAATCATTTTATCAAAAGGTCCTTCTGTGTAAAGCTGAACCTGTGAGTGCTGGTCTGTAACGCCTAAAGCCTTAACAGGTGTCTGTCCGGCATATATTTCGTTATGCTCATTGTCGAATTTCTTTCCAAGGGATTCAGCCCAAAGCTGAGCAAACCAGTCTGAAATAAGCTTTAATGAGTCTGCATAAGGCATCATAACGGCAATGTTTCTGCCTTTATTCATAGCTATGTAGCTTAAAACAGCGTACATATAAGCAGGATTTTTATAAATATCCTCATTTTTGCAAATTTCGTCCATATATGCGGCGCCTTCAAGCATTTTTTTAATGTCTATTCCGCACATAGCCGCTGGCAGTAAGCCAACCGGTGTAAGCTCAGAGAACCTTCCGCCTACTCCCGAAGGAATTATAAATGTCTTATAGCCTTCTTCTTTGGCTATTTTAATAAGGTTGCCGTTTACTTTGTCTGTTGTGCATACAATATGCTTAGCGGCTTCTTCTTTGCTTAATTTTTCAGAAAGCATTTCTTTAATTATCATAAACTGGCTCATTGTTTCGGAAGTACTGCCGCTTTTTGAAATGCAGTTGAAAAGACATTTTGTAACGTCTATCATGTCAAAGAAGTAAGAAAGCTTCTCAGGGTCTACGTTATCCATTACATAAAGCTTAGGAAAACCGTTTCTTTTTTCTTTAGGAAGCTCATTATAATAAGGGCTGTTTATAGCCTGCTGAACTGCCATAGGGCCTAAAGCTGAACCGCCTATACCTAAAACAACAAATGCGTCAAAATCATCTTTAACACTGTTGGCGTAATTAATTATATCCTCAACAACTTCATTCTGGTTATATGGCAAATCCCGCCAATCCATTTTGCCCGAATTGCGTTTTTCAATCATAGCCTTGTGAGCAGACTCGATTTTTACTTTAAGTTCCTGTATGTCATCTTCTTTAATGCCTTTTTCGCCTATGAAGTCACTCATCATGTTGTTAAAATCAAACTTAATACCCATGTTGCCCATTTCTAATTCCCCCTTATATTTTATGGAAGCCTGTAAAGGCTTTCAAATGTGTAGCCTTGTGCTTTAAGCTCCTTTATTGCGCTGTCAAGAGCCTCAGTATTAGACTGAGATACAGCATGAAGAAGCATTATACAGCCGTTATGGCTATAGTTTATTATGTTATTAAAAGCAGCCTCTTTGCCCGGCTGGTCATCTGTAACCCAGTCCCTATAGGCAAAGCTCCAAAATATGGTTTTGTACCCCAACTGCTGTGTTTTTTCAAGTGTTCTAATGCTGTAAACACCCTCTGGCGGCCTGAAAAACGGAGGCATGTCCTGACCGGTAACTTCTTTAAAATACTCGGCACAGCCGTTTATTTCTTCCGCTATCTGCTCATCTGTTAATGCTGTTAAATCCGGATGAGTAACTGAATGATTGCCTACCACATGGCCTTCGTTTACCATTCTTTTAACCAGTTCCGGCTCACTTTCTATGTAGCTTTTTGTTACAAAAAATGCCGCCGGCACATCATTTGCCTTTAAAGTATCAAGTATCTGGCTTGTGCAGCCGTTTTCGTAGCCTTCATCAAATGTAAGATATATAACCTTACGGCTTACATCGCCTAAATAATATGCATCATATTGACTTATGTTTATGTCCATTTGAGCGCTTGGCGGTGTTTTGGTTGTGTTTCTTGAAAACCACCAGCTTTTTCTGTCGTTATAGCCAACAAGCGGACTATTGCTCTCCGGCTGAGGCGGCATTAAGGCCTTTATAGCCTCATAGTCAAACTCCTGCTCCTGACTAACCTGCTGTGTTTCCTGCTCAGTACTGCTTTTAAAAACATCAGTATCAAATGTGGCAGTTTGGCAAACTGTCATAGCTGCTGAAACAAGATATGCTGTAAAACGTGAAATCATTTAATCACAACCCTTCTGCCCAAAAATACGCTTATGCAAAACTCAGGGCGGTTTTAGATGTATAAAAATCAATTATATTTTTCTATGCTATTAATTATACCATTTTTTACATATTATATAAAGCAGTTATGTGTTCTTTAATGCAACTTAATATTTTAAAATTCTTTTAAAAACATCAAATAAAACTATATGTAAAAAAAAGGAAAAAATAATGTAATATTTTTAGCTATATTTAAAGTTTTATATAATTTCCATAATTAAACCTTGCATAATGCACAGTTTTGATATAGAATAGAAAATAATAATTCAGTGGGAGGTGTAATTCCAATGGCATACAAAATTGATAGCAGCTGTATCGGATGTGGCGCTTGCGCAGGTGAGTGTCCAGTAGGCGCAATCAAAGAGGACGGCGGTGTTTTCGTAATCGACGAAGCATCTTGCATCGACTGTGGTGCATGTGCTGGTGCTTGTCCAGTAGGCGCTCCAAAACAGGCTTAATTGGAATTCCTGTTAAAAAGAGATACTTATTATAAAAAGAGAGCTTATATAGGCTCTCTTTTTTTATTATTTTATAAGCCGTAATATGCTATAAACTTTATAAATAAACATATAAAATCTGCATTATATATTTAAGAATAACTAAAAAATACCGCATATATTAATATGCGGTATAAATTATATTTAAAAGTTTTTCATCATATTTGCAAACTTTGTATACTGCCCCAGCCACATAAGGTCTACTGTGCCTGTAGGGCCGTTACGCTGTTTTGCTATAATAAGCTCTGCCTGATTTCGCTTTTCAGTATCTGGGAAGTAATACTCATCCCTATATAAAAATGCTACAACATCGGCATCCTGCTCTATAGCTCCGGACTCACGTAAATCCGAAAGCATAGGTCTATGGTCTGTACGGCTCTCGCAGGCACGGCTCAGCTGAGAAAGTGCCACAACAGGCGCGTTCATCTCACGGGCAATAGCCTTAAGCGCCCTTGATATTTCAGATATTTCCTGCTGACGTGAATCCGTTTTTGAGTCAGAGCTCATAAGCTGAAGATAGTCTATAAGTATAAGGCCAACACCTTTTTCAAGCTTAAGTTTTCTGCACTTAGCGCGTATATCCATAGGCGAAACACCGGGTGTATCATCTATGTAAATATCCGCCTGCGAAAGCGGGCCTATAGCCTGTATAAGTTTAGGCCAGTCATCATCTGTAAGCTCACCTGTTCTTAATTTCTGGGCATCTATCATAGCCTCAGAACAGAGCATACGGTTTACCAGCTGTTCTTTTGACATTTCCAGTGAAAATATAGCTACCGGCACATTTCCGCGTATGGCGGCGTTTTGCGCTATATTAAGTGCAAAAGCCGTTTTTCCCATTGACGGCCTTGCGGCTATAAGTATTAAGTCCGAAGGCTGAAGTCCGGCAGTTTTGGAATCAAAATCCGCAAAGCCCGAAGGCACGCCTGTAAGCTTGCCCTTATTGCGGTATATATCCTCTATTTTCTCAAAAGCCGAAACGGCAACATCTTTTATATGATATACACCGCTGGAGCTTCTGCCTTCCATTATGTTAAATATGCCCTGCTCAGCTTTATCAAGTATATTATTTACACTTTCTTTGCCGTCAAAGCACTGCTGTGTTATTTCACCTGTTGTTTTAATAAGGTTTCTTAAAATAGCCTTGTCTTTAACTATTTTAGCATAGTTTTTTACATTTACAGAGCTTCCAACAGAAGCCGCTACTTTGCCTAAATAAGCAATACCGCCTACCTGCTCAAAAACACCTTTTTCCTCAAGCTTATTTTTAACTGTTATAATATCTATAGGCTCTCCTTTGGAAAAAAGCTCCAAAGCAGCCTCAAATACAAGCCTGTTATCCGGGCGGTAAAAATCATCGGCCTTAAGTGTTTCCATAGCCGCAGAAACAGCTTCTCTGTCAATAAACATAGAGCTTAAAACAGCCTGTTCCGCCTCAGCGTCATGGGGCGGTACTTTTTGGAAATATGAAATTGTATTTTCTTCTTGCCCCATAAATCACGCCTCCGTTTAAATTAAGCCTCGGAAATTATAACTTTAACTTCCGCTGTAACTTCAGGGTGAAGCTTAACATTTACATGTCTTGTGCCTACCATTTTAATCTGGTCATTAAGTACTATTTTTTTCTTATCAATTACAAGGCCTGTCTGCTGTTCAATAGCGGCTGCTATTTCTTTATTTGTTACAGAGCCAAAAAGCTTTCCGTTATCGCCTGTTTTAACTGAAATTTTAATATCTTTGTTTGTAAGCTTTTCAGCAAGCTCTTTAGCTGCGGCAAGCTCCTCCGCTTTTCTTTTATCTTCTGCTTTTTTCTGAAGCTTAATGCTGTTTAAATTATCATTTGTAGCTGCAACAGCTAATTTTTTAGGGAACAAAAAGTTGTTTGCGTAACCGTCGCTGGCGTTTACTATCTGACCCTTTTTGCCTGTTCCTTTTACATCTTCAAGAAGTATTACTTTCATATTCACTTTACCTCCGTTAAATATTCATCCACCGCTTTTTTAAGCAGTGCGTCTACCGTTTGTATATCTTTATTTTCAAACTGTGCTCCGGCCATTGTAATATGTCCGCCGCCGCCTACTCTTTTAAGTATGCTTTCAACGTCTATTTTGCCGTTGCTTCTGGCACTTACATAAACCGTACCGGAGTACCTGCACATAACAACCGACGCTTCAACCCCTTTTATGTCCAAAAGCTCGTCGGCGGCTCTGGCACAGGCTAAATATACATTTTTATGGCTTGACTCGCAAACCGAAAAAATAACTCCTTTTTTATACATTTTAGAGCTTTCAACAGCGTTTGCCTTAGCCCTTTCCAAGGCCATAGTACTTTTAAACAGCATTCTTGCTGCCACACTGTCGGCTCCACAGCGGCATAAATAGGCTGCTGTAGAAAAAACGTGTTCTCCGGAATTCATACCAAAATTTCGCGTATCAACCATCATGCCGGCAAGTAAAGCTTCGGCCTCCAAAGGAGCTGGCTTAACCATACAAGAACACAGTATTGTGGCTACAAGCTCACAACTTGATGAAAAGTATGTTTTAATAAATATCTTTTCGGCGCCTTCAACAGGCTGTCCGCTTTCTTTATGGTGGTCAAGAACAATAGTCTTTCCGGCTTTTTCAATAGCTATAGAGCTTTCTACAAGCCTTGAGGCATGTGTGTCGCATAATATAACAAGACACTGGCTGTTTATTTTTTTCTCAGCCTCAGCCACAGTTACAAAAACACCGTCATATTCCTTGTTAACAGCAAACTTATCGTATATGTCCTTAACGGCAAATATATCTGTGCCCATTATAATATGGCACTCTTTGCCTAAAGCACGGCATATAGCATAAATTCCAGTACATGCACCAAAGCTGTCAAAATCCGCCCTTTTATGACCCATTAAATAGACATATTTAAAATGCTTTATACTATTTACAACTTCTTTAGTCATTTCAGGCTCAACAGAATATTTTTTGCTGCTTAAAACATGTGTTATAAGAAAAGCCGCAAATGCGGCAAAAACTGCCGAAATTAAAGCAAAAATTATAATGCTTGGCATAAAAAGCGAAGAAACTATAATAAAAAGTGCCATAAGCAGCATAAAAATGCGCCCGGCAGGCTTTAATTCGCCAAATAAATATTTAAGAGTACACTTCAAATTCTTCTGCCTCCGGTGTTATTTTAATATATTATATGTACCCAAAAGCTTAAAGAAATTTGTCTTTCTTTCCAGCATTTTAAGCGCGTCTTTCCTGTCAAGGTAATTTTCGCATTCAATATCCACGTAAAAAATATAAGTACCTAAATGGTCTTTCATAGGTCTTGACTCTATTTTAGTCATGTTTATGTCCCAAATAGACAATATATCAAGGGCACGGTAAAGTTCTCCCGGTCTGTGGCATGTTGAAAAAACAACACTTGTTTTGCCTTCTTCCACATTACTTGTATCTTGTTTTGTAACGGCAAAAAACCTTGTTTCGTTATGACTTTTATCTTGTATGCCGCTGTCTACTATTTGTAATGAGTAAATATCGGCGGCACTTTGGGTTGAAATAGCAAAATAATCGTCATTGCTTTGACTTACTATTTTAGCCGCTTCAGAGTTGGAAAGAACCTGTATTGTTTCTACATCAGGATAATTTTCTTCAAGATATTTTTTGCACTGTGCCAAAGACTGAGGGTGCGAGAATATTTTTTTAGGCCTTCTGCCGGCACACTGCGGTCTTGTCATTAAATTATGGCTTATAGGTATAACTATTTCACTTTTAATAAAAAGATTAACATCGAATATAAGTGAGTCTATAGTATAATTAACAGTGCCTTCTATTGAGTTTTCAAAAGGCACAACGCCTTCGTCTATTTCGCCGTTATCTACAGCTTTAATAACAGATGGTATTTTGGAAAATGGCACCAAAACATATTCTCTATTAAGTGAATTGGCATATTTAATTGCCGCCATCTGTGAAAAAGTGCCTTCCGGCCCCAAATAACCTATTTTATAACTTTCTTTATAACCGGTATTCATTCATAATTACCCCTAATCTTGTTAATTAATCATATTATTTTATCATATTACAAAAACAATAACAATACCGGTTAAAATAATGCAATATATTTACAATTCAGTAAAAGTTAAGAATTATTCTATTTTCCGTTCAAATATTTGTGCTATACTATAAAAAAATAAATTTAGGAGAATTAGTAATATGACAAAATCCGTATTTCGTGGCAATCTGGCCGCTTTAATCCTTTTGCTTAACATGGTTTTTTACGATTTATACGCCGGGCCTTTATTAGCGCTCCTTCCTAAAATACCTTTGGTGTTAAGTATAGCCGGTGATGTTTTAATGTTTGTTCCGCCTGCTATAATTTATTTTTTAATATCATCTAAAGGCAAAGGATTTTTATGTGACACGTTTAATATTAAAGAACTTGACGTGTTAAATATTTTATTGATAGTTGTTATATCAATATTTATACAGCCGTTTCTTATGTCGGTTTCAGCCGTTACATCGCTGTTTTTCCCAAACGCGGCTTCGGACTATCTTCAGTCAATGGCAGATTTACCGGCGCTTTCAACACTTATTATTACATCGCTTCTGCCGGCATTTTTTGAGGAATTGTTTTTCCGCGGCATTGTGTTTTCAAACTTCAGAAAGTTAAGCCCCGTTAAGGCTTGTGTTTTATGCGGATTGCTATTTGGTATGGCACATTTAAACTTCCAGCAGTTTTCATACGCGTTTTTAATGGGCTGTATATTCTGCTATTTTGTGCATAAAACAGGCTCTATATTTTCATCAATACTGTCGCATTTTCTTATTAATGGTTCACAGACCATACTTTCGGCACTTTCGCTTAAAATGGCTGCCGCAAACCCACAAGCCATTGAAGCAGCACAAAACACGCAGGCAACTATACAAGATTTAATACCATTTTTCTACTTAACGCTTTTGTCGCTTATACCTCTTGCCTTTGCATTTTTCTTCTTTAATCTGCATAACAGCAAAAACATAGCAAATGGTATTAATGAAAGCGATGAAAATACAGTTTATTCGCCTAAACAGAATATAATAAACTGGCCTTTAATAATTTCTATTATAATATTTTTATTTTACGCTTTTTCTTTTTAAAAACAAAACCCCGTTTAAGCTCTTGGCCTAAACAGGGTTTTTATTATTTTATACTCTGCGCATAATTAATATTTTTTTCTTATCTTTTAAATCTTCTTCTTTTTCCATGTTGTTTATAGAAAGTATATCTTCTTTAACGGCACCGTATTTTTTAGATATATCCCAAAGTGTTTCGCCGTTTTGCACTGTATATATAACAGCTGCCGGAAGCACTGCACTGTCGGCATTTTCGTCTTTTTTAATATCTGATACAACTTCTATTTCGTCAAGTTTTAAAGCCTCAGCGTCACAGGAGAGATTAACTGTTACCTCAACCTCACTGCTGTTCATAATATTAAACGCAACACCTTCTACCCGTACATCAGCTGTTATTAAATCCCCTTCACTTACACCGGACATATCCATTTCCTGATGAAACGGTATATAAGCCTTCATTGAATAAACAGGCCTTGCGTCATCACGGGCGATATACAAAACCGTAATATCCGCCACACCTTCTACGGCTACACTTCCGTTTTGAGGGTATACACTATCTACAGACACATTTCCTTCAGCGCCTATAACCTGCATTATATCGGCGCCTGTATTGCCTCCTGCCGTACCCTTTAAATTAAATCTGGCTTTGTTTCTGCCGGTAAAAACAGGCATTGTTATTTTTTCTGTTTCAGTCTCATAAGCGCTGTTTACACAGTATGCGTCTTTTACATATGTAATCTTTTCGTCCTCAAAAACGTCTGTCACTTCATTAAACACAGCGTCTATGTCTATAATTCGGTTTTCACCGCTGCTGTCTTCAAAGGCTCCGGCTTTAACGTTTGATACATCAATGCGGCTTATGGCGTGCATATCCTCTGTTATGTCATCATTATCCACCGTATGCTCAAAAGGTACCTGAAAATGTGCTGTATCAGCAAGAGTACCGTCGTTTGTAGTATATAACAAATCCACATTTAAGTTGCCTGTAATTCTGTATCCTCCACGCATTGCTCTTGTGTCTATATCACTTAATGTATAAAACTGAGTCAGTATTTCCTCTACTTCATGCTTTGGTGAGGGAATGGAGTATGTTTCGTGAATGTCAAAATCAGTCTTGTCTTGGGACACATGATTTCTTACTGTTTTTTCACCTATAAGCAGCTGTGTGCCGTCGTTTAAAGCGTCAGGCGATAACGAAACGCACTGGCAGCTTTTATACTCCCTAACCTCTATTGTAATAACCGCTTTAACCGAAACTTTGCGCTCATTTATTTTTCTGAATTCAAAGTGGTCGTCATAAGCACGAATGTTTATACAGTCATCTTTTTCGAGGCCGTCTATATTCATTATATCCTCAAAATTAGTTACATTTAAAACAGCTGAAACCGGGTTGTCGCTGTCTTTTGATATGTAAACTATGCAAGATGTAAGAGTACCTTTAAAACTTATTCTTCCGTCGGTTACATTACGAAAAGTTATAACCGGCTTAACGCTTTCGGATATTATTTCTTTTATATCCGGCTGTGTGTCTGAAATTATAATTTCACCTTCAACAGTTATCTGCATTAAGTCGCTGTTTTTAATAAACTCTGTTTTAAGTAATTTTTTATCCATTGCTAAACCCTCCCTATACCTGCTTTTCCTCTATGAAATTATATTTCCAAACACATTTATAATGCCTGCAAAAAAAAGCGCTTTTATGCCTTTAACAGCATAAAAACGCTTTTAAATATCATTTATTTACTTGTTGTTAGTTCTTTCTCATGGAAGCGGACGCCAAATTAAATTTGTCGTGAATGGCGATTATAGCGTTTTCAACGTCTTTTTCCTCCACTACAACACTTATTTTAATTTCTGATGTGGAAATCATCTTAATATTAACTCCAGCGTCATAAAGTGCCTCAAACATAAGGGATGCAACACCAGGATGTGTAGCCATGCCTGCGCCTACAATAGAAACCTTTGCAACACCGTCTGTTGATGTTATTTCTTTAGCGCTTATTTTGTCGCGGCTATTTGTAAGAAGCTCAAGAGCCTGTGGCTTATCCTCTGCAGCTACAGTAAATGAAATAGCTGTTGTATGGTTAGCACCGTTTGACTGAACAATAATATCAACTGAAATATTGTGCTTTTCAAGTATAGAGAATATTTCAAAAGCCCTGCCAGGCTGGTCATCAATACCTCTTATTGTAATAATAGCCTGATTTTTATCTGAAGCAACTCCGCTTATAAGCATTTTTTCCACTTTAGAATCCTCCTTAACTACTGTACCTTTATCTCTTGTAAGGCTTGAACGGACTACCAGCTCAACATTGTATTTCTGCGCAAGCTCAACAGAGCGTGTATGCAGAACTTTAGCGCCTAATGAAGCAAGCTCCGCCATTTCGTTATATCCAATTTCATCTAACTTTCTTGCATCTTTAACAACTCTTGGGTCTGCTGTATAAACACCATCAACATCAGTGTATATTTCGCATAAATCCGCGCCTAATACAGCTGCTATAGCAACTGCTGATGTATCAGAACCGCCTCTGCCAAGTGTTGTAATATCGTCAAACTTATTTACACCTTGGAAGCCTGTAACAAGAACAATATTCTTTCTTTCAAGCTCCATTTTAATTCTCTCGCGGCCTATAGTTTTAATTTTGGCATTTGAATAAACCGAAGTTGTAGCTATACCAACCTGCATAGCGTTAAGGGATATAGCCTTATAACCCATTTTCTCAAGAGCCATAGCCATAAGAGCTACTGACTGCTGTTCGCCTGTTGAAAGGAGCATATCCATTTCCCTTTTAGATGGGTTAGGGTTTATCTCGTGGGCCTTTTCGATTAAATCGTCTGTGGTATCACCCTGAGCAGACAAAATAACAACTACATCATTGCCTTTGTCATAAGTTTCTGCTATTCTGCCTGCTACGTTAAATATTCTTTCTGCGTTAGCTACGGAGCTGCCTCCGAATTTCTGAACTACTAACAAGTTATTTCCTCCTGTCTATAATTAGCTTTATTAGCTTTCTATTATTCTGGCACCAATTAAATCAGGTTTTAAAATTTCAAGGTCCCAGTGATGGTCTTTAATAGAAGAAAGATAAGCATTCATATTAACGGCAAATTCGTCGGCTATATCGTCTGTTATTACACTTACCAGTGTTGGACCGGCACCGCTTAAATAAGAACCTTTTGAGCCGTATTTATCGGCAGCTTTAAATATTCCATCCATACCCGGCACAAGCTGCATACGGTATGGCTGATGAAGTCTGTCGTCCATAGCCATTTTAAGGTTATCTATATTGCCTGTTATCATTGAAGCTACAAGAAGTGCGGCTCTAGATGAGTTGAATATTGCGTCTTTTCTTAATACAGTATGCGGAAGTATGTTTCTTGATTTTTCAGTTGGCACCGGAAAATCCGGTATCATAACAGCAAAAGAAAGGTTATCCGGCATGCTTACTTTAACATGGCGCATTTCGTCTTGACTCATGGCACCTATTACCATACCGCCTAAAAGCGCCGGATTGGAGTTATCCGGATGGCCTTCTATCTGTGCCGCTATCTGTGAAAGGTCGTCTGTGCTGTAGTGGCAGCCTGAAAGGTCATTTGCGGCAATAAGTCCCGCAACAATACATGCAGCTGAACTGCCTAATCCTCTTGTATGAGGTATGTAATCCTCCTGAATAAGCCTTACCCCCGGCATAGGCTTTCCTACCATATCAAAAAAGTCCTTCATTGTTTTGTATATAAGATTATTCTCGTCGGTAGGTATTTTAAGACCTTGGTTTTTGTTAATTAAAATCTGAAGGCCTTCTTCAATTTCAACATACCACAAATGATTATATTTCTGGAATGCTATACCTACGCTGTCAAAACCCGACCCCATGTTAGCTGATGTTGCCGGTACTATTATATGTTTCATTTCTTATTCCTCCACATGGATTACATTAAAAATTTCTTTAACGGCTGAAGCGTTTTTAAGCTCATTAACTTTGTCACAAACGCTTTTTTCCGTTTCTTGGCCTGTAATAAAGGCAAACTCGTTATTAAGTCCCTCAATAACAGTAAATTTAACATCACCGAACAAGTCGTTAACAGCCTTTTCCGCTCCTGATTTATTTTCAAAACCAATTCTTATAAAAGCTTTTACAGCGGATTTTTCCGGACTTAAAACATGAAGCTGCTCATTTACATTCCAATCAATAGGCGAATAAATGCCTTTTCTTTTAACAATATCAATTATATCACCCACAACGGCTGCTGCTGTAGGAAGTTTGCCGGCACCACTGCCGTAATACATTGTTTCACCGGACATATTGCCTTTAACAAATATTGCGTTATATGCATTGTTTACAGAAGCAAGGGGATGATTACAGCTTATAAGGCATGGAGCAACTTTGGCTGCCACCCCTAAAGGCGTTTTTTCGCTTTCACCTATAAGTTTTATAACGCAGTTAAGCTTTTTAGCATACTGAATATCAGCGCTTGTAATTTTTGTTATGCCTTCTGTATGTATCTCTTTATAGTTAACAGTAGCGCCAAAAGCAACAGAAGAAAGTATGGCTATTTTACGGCAGGCGTCGTGCCCCTCTACATCGGCTGTAGGGTCGGCCTCTGCATAGCCCAGCTTTTGAGCTTCTTTAAGCACATCCTCAAAATCCCGGCCTTCTTCCGTCATTTTGGTAAGTATAAAATTAGTTGTGCCGTTTAATATGCCTTCTATCTTTTCAATATCATCAGATGTAAGAGATGTATTTAAAGGCCTAATAATAGGTATTGTACCACCGCAGCTGGCTTCAAAGAAATAATTAACATTATACTTTTCGGCTAGCTTCAAAAGCTCTGGGCCTTTTTCGGCAACTAAAGCTTTATTGCTTGTTACAACACTCTTACCTTTTTCAATTGCTAACTTGCTGTAAGTAAATGCCGGCTCAACACCTCCCATAACCTCAGCTATTATGTTTATGCTCTCATCGTTTAATATATCTTCAAAGTTATGAGTGAGAATACTCTCAACATTATCCCCCGGAAAATCACGTAAATCAAGTACTTTTTTTACTTTTATTTTTTCACCGGTTTTGCGCTCAATTATGTCTTTGTTAACATCCAGTACTTCGTATACTCCTGAGCCTACGGTGCCATAACCTAAAATACCAATTCCAACCATATAAGTTTACTCCCTCGCAATTATATTTAAAGAAATAACCCCCGGCAAACTTTCAACATTGTCCATTAAATGCCCAATATCCTTGTCCATTGCATTAGTTTCAATGGAAATTGTAACATTGGCAATACCGTTAATAGGTATATTCTGATTAATTGTAAGTATATTTGCTCCTGCGGCGGCTACTGAGTTAAGCACAGCAGAAAGTACGCCCTTTGTATCGTCAAGGTTAATGCCAAAAGTAACCGTTTTGCCTCTTGTATTTTCATATAAAGGAAAAACTGCATCACGATATTTATAAAATGCGCTTCTGCTTATGCCAACATTATTAACGGCATCTTGAACCGTTTTTTCTCTGCCACTGGCCAAAAGATTTTTTACATCCATTACTTTTAAAAATATTTCAGGTAAAACACTTTTATCAACTATATAAAATTTCTTATCTTCTTTCATTTCAGCCTCCGGTTCTTTCACATAAAAACATTTGTGCTTACGTGGTAGAATATATCATTATTTCGGCATAAATTCAAGTGTTTTACATTAAAAAAATGAATATTATAAAAGAATATCTGCATAAGCGTCTTCTTTAAACCCAACAAGGGCAAAATCATCGCCTATTACCAAAGGACGCTTAACAAGCATTCCGTCTGTTGAAAGCAAATCAAGCATTTCATCCTCACTTAAGCTATCCATTTTGCTTCTTAAGTTAAGAGATTTATAAACATTGCCGCTTGTATTAAATAACTTTCTTGCAGGAAGTCCGCTTTTTAAAATTACTTCCTTAAGTTCTTCTTTTGTAGGTTTTTGTTCAACAATATGCCTGTCTGTAAAATTAATATTATTTTCCTCAAGCCATTTTTTTGCTTTTCTACAAGTTGAGCATTTAGGATATTCAATAAATAGTACTTTCATATGTCACCTCAAAACATCATTGCTTTAAACCAATATTGATTATAAATTAAAGAAGTCTATCTTTTTTATTATAATAAAACAAATTAATAATATCAAATCAAATACACGTTTTTTATAAATTTATATGTAATTTTGTAAAAAATCCTTATATTAAGTATTTTAAACAAGCTTAATTGCTATTTTTGTTTCTGATATTAAAAATATTTTATCAGCAAATAATAATTAAATTTCACAGATTATACATAAATGTTTATAATTATAAAGAATTATGTATATTAATCATTTTGGATTAACATTACTTAATACATATTTTTGGTTCTTATTCATTTTTAGATATATAATTTCAAACCTATTATTATAAATTTTATATTTTTTTCATGTATTTTCTAAAACCTTTGTTTAACTAAGTCATATATATTTTATTATTAATTTAAGCACATAAAAAAGCCTGTGGAAAAATCCACAGGCTTTAAACGGTTCGTTAAAGTTATTTAAGCCGTAAGACCCATTAATTTTGGTATAGTCATTGAGATAGCTGGTACATATGTAATAATGAACAGCGCAATGATATTTGCAACCAAGAGCCAAATAATAGCTTTTGTAATCTGCTCGATAGAAATCTTGGCAATACCACAACCAACGAAAAGGTTAACACCAAGAGGAGGTGTTGACATACCGATGGCAAGGTTAACTACCATGATAATACCGAAGTGAACAGGGTCTACACCAAGCTGTGTAACGATTGGAAGGAAGATTGGTGTAAGGATGATAATAGCCGCTGTTGTTTCCATAAGACATCCAACAATAAGAAGAAGGATGTTGATAAGAAGAAGGATAACAATTTTGCTTGTGCTGACACTAAGCATAGCAGAAGCGATAACATCAGGAATACGTGCAGATGTAAGAATCCAACCGAAACCTGAAGCAGATGCTATAATCATCATAACCATAGCTGTTGATTTACCTGCTGCCATGAAAAGCTCAGGAATTTTTGTAATCTTAAGCTCTCTATGTATAACAAGACCAACAAGGAAACCGTAAATAACGGCAACTGCGGCAGCTTCTGTCGGTGTGAAAATACCGCCGTAAATACCACCAAGGATAATAACAGGCATTAAGAGTGCCCAGAAAGCTTTAATAAACTCTCTTGCTACGTTAGTAATAGAGAATTTCTGTTTTACTTTTTCGCCGTATCCATTTTTCTTAGCTGTAATAAATGTAACAATCATAAGAGAAAGACCAACTAAGATACCAGGACCGAAACCAGCAGCGAACAATGTAGCAATTGAAACAGAACCAACAACACCAAAGTTAACCATTGGGATTGAAGGAGGTATGATAACACCAATAGCTCCGGCAACAGCCATAAGAGCTGCGGAGAATGCTTTGTCATATCCTGCTTTTTCCATTTCAGGAATCATAATACCACCGATAGCAGCAACTGTAGCAGGGCCTGAACCTGAAATAGCAGCGAAGAACATACATGTAAGAATAGCTGCCATACCAAGACCGCCAGGGAGCCAGCCAAGTACTGAGTTACAGAAGTTAATAAGACGTCTTGAAATACCACCTGTTTCCATAAGGTTACCAGCAACCATGAAAAGTGGAACAGCAAGTGATGGGAAAGAGTCAGTAGCAGTAAACATTCTCTGAACAACAACTATAAGAGGTGTGTTGCTTGCAAATCCAAGAGCAACAAATGAAGAAGTTGTAAGAACTGCCCAAATAGGGAAGCCGAGAATCGCAGTTATCGCGAAAGTCACAAACAAATATGTAGCCATTATTCAGCAGCCTCCTTTTTTTCATCTTTATTAAAATTCTTTATAGCTTCAATAATATCCTGAACATATCTGATTATAAAGAAAATCATACCTACAGGAATAGCTGCGTACATATAACCCATTGGTATACGCATAGCAGGTGAAAGCTGATTTTTAGAAAGCTGAGTCTGAACAATTTCAAAACCGAATTTGCAGATAACTGCACAAAGAATTAAGCAAGCAATCATAACAATTATGTTAAGAGCTTTCTGCGCTTTTTTAGGAAGAAGAAGCGTAAAAGCCTCAACACCGATATGAGCGCCAAGTCTTACACCATAAGCTCCGCCAATGAAAGATGTCCAAACAAGGAGATATCTTGATAACTCCTCAGACCATGGCAAAGAGCTTTTTAATACGTAACGGCATACAACCTGCCAGAAAATAACAACTGACATAACGAGAAGCGTTACTACACATACATAACCTTCGAAATTGTTTAAAAATTTCTTTAAACCGTCCAAAATGCCCCTCCTAACCTTTTTAACACGTAACCAGCGTGATAAAAAGAATTCAATAAAAAATAACCTGAATAAAAATTTGCTGAAAATGATTGCGTGTCATATAAAATGACAAACCTGCTCATGCAAGAGCTCGAAAATCCATACAAGCACAAGAAAGAAGCACACTTCTTCTTTCCAAAGCCAATTAAATTAACTTAGGAAATTCACACAGATTAAATTAAGATTAAAAACTGCTTATCTTTTAAAAAGCTGCCTGATTGTTAAACCTCTCAGGCAGCTTACACTACAATATGTCAGGCTTTAAGCTGTACAATATGTAATATAGAAATCATTATTCTGATTTAATTACTCAACTGTTGCCATAACGTCAAGAACTCTCTGATAGATGTCAGGTGAAACCATACCAGCGCCTTCTTTGATGTATTCATCATAAAGAGGAGCTGTAGCTTCCTGGAATGGAGCTTTCTCTGGCTCGTTTTCTTCCATACCATCGTTTATAAGTTCTTCAAGACCTGATACATTCTGTTCATCAATCTGCTCTCTCTGGTAAGGAGCTGCCTCTGTAGCTGCTTCCTGAACTGCTGTCTGATACTCAGCTGGTAAAGCATCATAGTAATCTTTAGCAATAAATACAGGTGTTGGGCTGAAGAGGTGACCTGTCATAGAGATGTATTTCTGAACTTCCTGGAATTTGTTTGTAGCAATGATAGGAACTGGGTTTTCCTGAGCGTCGATTGTACCCTGCTGAAGAGCTGTGAATACGTCGCCCATTGCCATAGGTGTAGGGTCAGCACCCATGATTTGGAATGCAGCCATGTGCATCTGGTTTTCCATTGTTCTAATCTTAATGCCCTTTAAGTCTTCAGGAACTGTAATAGGTCTTACGTTGTTTGTAACGTTTCTGAAGCCGTTTTCAAACCAAGCAAGTCCTTTGAATCCCTGATCCTCACAAGATGTAAGAATTTCCATACCAACTTCGCTGTCAAGAACTGTTCTTGCCTGCTCAGTTGATGAGAATAAGAATGGAAGGTCAAAAACAAGGAAAGCGTCTGTAAAGCCAGCAAGAGGTGCTGTAGAAACGCATGTCATCTGGAGTGAACCTAACTGAAGTCCTTCAAGAAGGTCACGCTCACTACCAAGCTGTGAGTTGTTGAATACGTCAAGAGTAACAGCGCCGTTTGTTTTTTCGCTTACAAGTTCACCAATCTTATTCATACCTAAAGCGTATGGATGTGAATCAGGTACAGATGTACCGGAAATCATAGCGTATTCTGCATCGCCAGTAGCTGCTGTTGAACCTGAAGCTGCTGCTGATGTTGAAGCTGAGCCTGAAGCTGCTGCTGAACCTGAGCCTGATGCTGAACCACTGTCGCTAGAACTACATCCAGCAAATACACCTGCACAAAGAAGTGTAGCCATTGCAATTGCTAAAACTCTCTTTTTCATTTAAAAACCTCCTAAAATTTTTTACCCTTATTTTTTTGGAAGCGTTAAGCAGACCGGCAGTGTGAAACCATATCGCTTTATGGCAAAAAAAAGACTGTTTAAAACTAACTTGCTATGCAAACCCTCATTGCACATAAAACGTAAAACGTTTTTCATTAATCAAACAGCTTAATTTGTGTGAGCTGCTTCCGTGGCATAATATTAACAACTTATCTTGGTTTAAGTTTAACATCACGCCTGTCTCACAAATTTATTCATATTTTACACTAAATAGCTTTATTTTGCAAGTTAAAACTATACAAATTTTTCCCGTAAATTTTTATATCATATATATTGTGAATTCAAAAAGCTATAAAATAACTAATTTTTGTCGAAAAAGTTGTAAAAAAATCATTTTTATATTTTATGCAATTATAACATAAAATTAACTGCTCTATAGTCCATTATTATAATTAACCATACCGTCAATTATGAGTCTTTCTTACAATATGCCTTTTCAGCTTGTAAAATCGGTATTATCTGATAAAATATAGGTATTGCAAAGATAAGGAGAAAAATATGAGTATAAACCCAACCGTTTTTAATGAGAAACTAATTTTAGAAGTTTTTAATGTTTTTATTGAAGAATTTAATAAAATTAAAGATATGTCCGAAAAAGATGAAACAGAAATGCTCAATAAAATCTGTCCGTCTTTATTTAGAAAATGGTTTTATTCGGCGCTTATAGACGATACACCTCTTACACCGGCTAACATTATTAAATCACTTTCGGATAAATATACGGCCTTTACAATACAAAGTGACAATAGCTCCCATTCCCAAAGCTGGGCTTTGCGTAGTGTCAAAGATACTTTGTATAACAGTTTTTTTATTAATGATATAAAAACTCTGTGTGACCATTGTTCTCCGGCTGGTGAAATACGCTTTGAAAATCCCAACGATATGTATGATTTGTCAAACAAATTAGACGGAATTTTTATTAAAGACGGATATTACGCCTCATATTTAGCAATAATGGCACAGAAACTTGGCTTAATACAAAAAATGCCTTCTATTAATACTGTTAAATACCAAAAGAATGATTCAGCATACAATGATTTTTTTGCTTTAAGCCCCATTGAGGCGCATAAAACACTGCTTAAAACAGCTGTGGAAGTATTTATTGAAAAAACTGCTTTTCAGACACAGGCTCCAATTAACGTTTTTCATGTTGATGACATAATCGAAATTATTTCGTCATCCTGCGTTACAGACTCAATATTTGCGTATATTTATTCACTTATGGGCTTTGATTTTGATAAAATAGCTGAAATAGGCACTCAAAGCACATTAAGTGAAGATGATGAGGCTCTTGTCTCCTCAGTACTGTATATGGGCATATTAATAGATAAATGGCTTATAACACCTTTGGGGTGCTATATGGGTATTATAAGTCCGTACTATGCATCCCCTTACAGTTTTTTTGAGGACTATGATTATTTACGTCCGGTACTTACTGCTGACTGTGACCTTTCGGTAGAGCTTTTTGCACCGCCTAATTATTTTGTTCTTACCGATAAAGGGGTTGATTTATTAGGTAAAAGACAGGATAATTACCTTAGCTATACTTTAAACGGCCCTTTAACCGAAGATGATATTAAAGAAGTAATAAATGCTTACCGCATATTTTTAAATATGCTTCAATCCTCGGCAATTAAAAAATCAAAAGCCAAGAACATATACAGCCTTAAAGTTTCGTTTAAAAACAACGCCGATATGTGGAAAATACTTGAGCTTGACTGCAACAGCACACTTGAAAGCCTGAAAAACGAAATTGTAATGTATTTCGGCTTTTCCGACTCTAAAAAATACAGTTTTGAATATAAAAACAATGTATATGCTCCAAGCTCAGCTTTTAAAACCATAAACTCGGCAGAAAACGTTACCCTTTATTCATTAGGCATTGAAAATGGTGGCCAAATGGTATATTCTGACGGATTTGACAAAAGTCTGGATTTAGTAATTAATTCTTCAGGCATACTGCCTGCCGACGCAAAAACTGTATATCCACGACTTTACAGACAAAGCCATGACATAACCCAGCGCGAAAGAAGCGATGAGTTTTAATATTATATACAAAAGAGGAGGTATTCTAAAATGGAAAAACTTGTGCATATGCACGGCGGCGACCTTGACGCCATTGAAAAGAAATATGGTATACCAAAAAAAGAAATTATTGATTTCAGCGGCAATATAAACCCTTTGGGCTTTCCTGAAAGCGTAAAAAAAGCTTTGGCTGAAAACCTTGATATAATATCCGTATATCCTGATAAAAACTATACGGCTTTAAGAAAAAGCATAGCCGCCTATACAGGCGCTGATTACGAGAATATAAAAGTTGGCAACGGTTCCACAGAGCTTATTTCAGTATTTATTAAATCCGTTAATGCCAAAAAATCAATAATTCTCGGCCCTGCTTATTCTGAGTATGAAAATGAGCTTAAAGTTTCCGGCAGTAAGTTTGAGTACTTTCCTTTAAAAGAAGAAAATAACTTTGAGGCTGATGTTGACAGCCTTATTAAGGCCCTTACACCGGATATTGACCTTTTTATAATGTGCAATCCTAACAATCCTACAGGAACGGCCATTACTGTTAATCAGTTGGATGATATACTTTCTCACTGTAAAAAGAACAATACTGCCGTAATGGTAGATGAAACATACATAGAGTTCAGTGACAATTTAAAAGAAATTTGTGCTATACCTCTTACATCAAAATATGATAATTTGTTTGTTATACGTGGTACAGCCAAATTCTTCGCAGCTCCAGGTTTGCGCCTTGGCTACGGTATATCCAGCAGTAAAGCTTTCCATGAAATGCTCGCTAAAAACCAGAACCCATGGTCAGTAAATATTTTAGCCGCTTTTGCCGGCGAGAGAATGTTCTCTGACAAGGAATTTAACGAAAAAACATGGAAATTAATAACAAGCGAAAGAAGAAAAGCTCTTGATGAGTTTAAAACATGGAAAAATATAAAGGCTTATGAGTCCAGTGCTAACTTTATACTTTTAAAACTGCTTACAGACAAAACAAACGCAGCTGAGATATTCGAAAAAATGATAATGAAAAAAATGCTTATCCGCGACGCTGCAAGCTTTACATTCCTTGATGAATCATATTTAAGGTTCTGCATACTCTCGCCTGAGCATAACAAAATGCTTATTGATGAGCTTAAAAAGATTGTTGAATAAAACAAATTATGCCGCAGTTTTTTCTGCGGCAGTTTTTATGTATTCAATTATCATCTGTGTAAAAAAACAAATCCAATAAATATCTGTTTAAAAATGCGTGGTGATTTATATGAAATACAGTTTGAAAAATTTAAAAAACCTGCTAATTTTATGCTTTATTTGCAGCTTTATTTCTGCTCTTGTGCAGTTTTTTAAATATTTTGGAACTTTTGGTATTTTAGATTTTATACGCATATTTATAATAATTTTCGTTCTTACCACATTAATTGCTGTTCCGTGCTTTTTATTATGGAAATTTCTAAAAAACATTTAAAACAGCAAACATTCTTCTCTTATCATCAATAATAATAAAACATAAAAAAGACACCGTATAAACGGTGTCTTTAATTTTATATTTAATAATTAGCAAACGCCCTGAGCAATCATAGCATCAGCTACTTTACGGAAGCCTGCAATGTTAGCACCTACTACAAAGTTGCCTTCGCAGCCGAACTCTTTAGCAGCAGAAGCCATGTTCTCGTAAATGCCTTCCATAATGCCTTTAAGTTTAGCGTCAACTTCTTCAAATGTCCAGCTAAGTCTTTCGCTGTTCTGGCTCATTTCAAGAGCTGATGTAGCAACACCACCGGCATTAGCAGCCTTAGCAGGAGCAAAGAGAATGCCAGCTTTAAGGAATACGTCAATAGCCTCAAGTGTTGAAGGCATGTTAGCGCCCTCACCTACAGCGAAGCAGCCATTAGCAACAAGTGTCTTAGCATCTTCTTCGTTAAGCTCGTTCTGAGTTGCGCAAGGAAGAGCGATATCACATTTAACTGTCCAAACGCCTTTGCCCTCATGGTATTCAGCCTCTGGGTGTTTTTCAAGATAATCTTTGCAACGGCCTCTCTTAACCTCTTTAATTTCGCGCATTGTATCAAGGTCAATACCGTTTTTATCATAAATCCAGCCTGTAGAATCGCTCATTGTAACAACTTTAGCGCCGTACTGCTGAGCTTTCTGGCAAGCATAAATAGCAACATTACCTGAACCTGAGATTACAACTGTCTTGCCTTCAAAGCTCTTGCCTGCTGCTTTAAGCATAGCGTTTGTAAGGTAAACAAGGCCATAGCCTGTAGCCTCTGTACGAGCAAGTGAACCGCCGTATGTAAGGCCCTTACCTGTAAGAACGCCTTCGTAAAGGCCTGTAATTCTCTTGTACTGGCCGTAAAGATAACCGATTTCTCTTCCGCCTACACCAATGTCACCAGCAGGAACGTCTGTATCCTGACCAATGTGTCTGTAAAGCTCTGTCATAAAGCTCTGGCAGAAAGCCATAATCTCTCTGTCGCTCTTGCCCTTAGGGTCAAAGTCTGAACCGCCTTTACCGCCGCCGATAGGAAGTGTTGTAAGAGAGTTTTTGAAAATCTGCTCAAAACCAAGGAATTTGATAATACCAAGGTTTACTGATGGATGGAATCTTAAACCGCCCTTGTATGGTCCAATAGCGCTGTTAAACTGTACTCTGAAACCTCTGTTTACTTGGATGTTGCCGTTATCGTCTACCCAAGGTACACGGAACATAATCTGTCTTTCAGGCTCTGTTATTCTTTCAAGAATAGCATTCTTCTCATATTTGTCATCTTTGTCAAGCAATGGCTTTAAGGAGTTAAGAACCTCTGTAGCCGCCTGTATAAACTCAGGCTGAGCTTCGTTTTTAGCTTTTAAGTTTTCCAATACTCTGTCTACATAAGACATAACGTAATCCCCCTTAATTTATATAAATTTATATTAATCTTCTTAAATTAATTATCTGTTTCAATTTAGGTAAATTATAAGCACTTTCTTTTTAAATAACAATAGTTTTTTTGCGTTTTTCTAAAATTTCTGATATATTTTACATATTAAAATTTACCTTCGGGCCTCTGTTTGTAAAAATATAATCACACATTTACATTATCTCATGTATTCATTAGATACTAAAAGGAACATAAAAATGGCTGAAAATAAAGAATTATACTACTCTTTAAACAATTATTTAAAAACCAAATTTGGACAAAAAGTAATAAAGCTATCCCTTGACGGCGGTTTTACATGCCCTAACCGCGATGGAAAAATAAGCCGTACAGGCTGTATATTTTGCAGTGAAAAAGGCAGTGGGGATTTTGCGGCAAAACGCACCCAATCTATAGCAGAACAAATAGAAAGCCAAAAAGAGCTTTTAAGCAAAAAATGGCCCAATGCCCTTTATATAGCATACTTTCAGGCTTTTACAAATACTTATGCACCTGTTGAAGTTCTTGAAAAAAAATACCGTGAGGCAATAGCTCAGCAAGGCGTTGTAGGCCTTGATATAGCCACCCGGCCCGACTGCATAGATGAAAAAGTTGTAAGCCTGCTTAAAGAAATTTCAAAAGAAACATATGTGTGCGTAGAGCTGGGACTGCAAACTTCAAACGAAAAAACAGCAGAAATTATAAACCGCGGCTATAAAAACATTGTTTTTGAAAACGCAGTAAAGCTTCTTAACTTAGCGGGAATAGATACGGTGTGCCATATAATACTTAATCTTCCCGGCGAAAATTACACAGACATGGTTAATTCCGTAAAATTTGCCTGTTCCTGTGGCATAAAAGGCATAAAGCTTCAAATGCTGAACATTCTTAAAGGAACTTCTTTGGAACAGATGTATTTAAAAGAACCGTTTAAGCTTTTTACACTTGATGAATACACGGACATTATAACCGACTTAATTGAGTACATACCCCAAAATGTAGTTATACACCGCCTTACAGGTGATGGGCCTAAAGATATTTTAATAGAACCAAAATGGATATTAAACAAAAGACTGGTACTTAATACCATAACACATAAAATTAAAGAAAAAAATATAATTCAGGGCCGATTATACACATAAAATACTTCCTTTATTAAAAATTCATCTGCTTTACTGTTGAGAATTGTCGAAAAATATTATATAATATTTTTATATATTTTTAGGGGGAATAGGCTTTGCTTCAGGATAACAAACTGGCCGAAAACAAGTTAATAATACTTTACCTTTTAAGCAAAATGGGCGTGTCCCTATCCAATAACGATATATGCCAGTTTGCTATGGACAGAAATATTATGGACTACATAAGTGTTCAGCAATGTCTTATGGAGCTGACAGACTCGCAGTATCTTGAATCCACAACGGAAAACGGTGCTACACGCTACAACATTACAAAAGAAGGCACTACGGTTTTAGGCTTTTTCCAAAACCGCATTACAGAATGGCTTTTAAGCGCCGCCAATGAGTATATACTTAACAATAAACAGCGCATTAAAAGCGAGTACGAAATATCAGCTAACTATTTTCCGGAAATTAACGGCGAATACCTTGTTAAATGCGAAGTATGCGGTCTTGACGGCAACAGAATTATGGAGCTCGATGTTGTTGTTCCTACCAAATCTCAAGCTATTCAAATATGCACCAACTGGAAAAATAATGTAAATACAATATGCAGTACTATTTTTTCTGCAATATCAGACGAAAACCATATTTTAAAATAATTTAAGCCGCTTATAAAAGCGGCTTTTATTTTTATTAAAAAAGTAATTATTCTTCGGCATTAATAACACTGCCGTCTGTTTTAAGCATAAGCTGTGCGGCTTTTGGCAAAGAAGCAAACTGATAAGGTGTAATAACCGAAGCATAGCTTCCGGCATTTGTCATAACAAGCATATCACCTATATTCATTTCTTTAAGCTCAATATCTTCCTCTATAATATCGGTGGATGTGCATAAGCTTCCGCAAAGAGTTATTTTTTCTGTTTTTTCGCTTTGGTTAAGAACTATATAGCCAAAAGCGTCTTTGCACGTATAAAACGGCTCGCTTTCAGCAGGGAACTCATCAGTAGCGTATTTTTCAATAATATGTGCCATAGCCGGACGCACAAAACCGTTAAGTGTTGAAGAAAGTATAATAAATGTTTTGCCGTAAGATGTTTTTTTATCCACAACTTTGCATGCATAGTATCCGCTTTTACCCACAGCATAGCGGCCTGTTTCCACAAAAATCTGTGTATTTTTAAATTCATTTTTAAACTTTGAGCAAAGCTCGCTTAAGTTTTCGCCTAATACTTTAACATCTACTTCTTTGTCGTCTTTAGCGTATGGTATGCCTATGCCTGAGCCTAAGTTTATAAATTCCAGCTCAGTATCAAGTTTTTCACATACCCTTTTTGCCAAATCAAACATATTGGCATGATATTTCTTTAAAAGCTCAATATTAAGCTCTTGGCTGTGAAGGTGAACATGTATACCTGTTATTTTAATGTTTTTAAGGCTCTTTATTTTTTCGGCATTATCAAAAAGCTGTTTTTCTTCTATGCCAAATTTAGAAGGCGCGCCTTTTCCGCCAAAGAACCCGAAATCCGGATTAATTCTAACGCCTATTTGGGCAACAACGCCTTTTTCACCTGCGGCATTATTTATAAGCTCTATTTCGTTTAAGCTGTCAGCTGTAATTACGGCCTTTCCCAAAGCGCCTTTAATGTCATTTTCTGTTTTTCCCGGTGCGGAATAATAAATATCTTTTTCTTTAAGACCAAGTTTTTCAGAAAGCAGAACCTCGTTTAAGCTGGCGGCATCTGCGCCAAAACCCTGAGCAAACACTGTTTTAACAACATTTATGTATGGGTTATTTTTTACAGAGTACAAAAACTTAACTCCTTCAAAGCTGTCTTTAAGCCTTTTGGTATACTCAAGTATTGTTTTTTCATCGTAAATATAAAAACTATTGTACTTTCCGGCCTGTTCAAGCACAGCGTTTTGTATTGATTTTTCCATAACAACTCTCCTTATGCAGTTTACTAAAACTAAATTAACTAAAAAAAGCGCCGAAAAATTGGCGCCTTTTTAAAGGCGCAAAAACGCCTTTATTTATTACATGTTAAGCTCTTTGTTTTTAATGTCTACTTCAAGATATTTATCTGTTTTCTGGTTAATTGTAAGAACACCGTCTGTAGGGTTAAAGAAAATTTTAACAAAAGTATTTACTCCCGGAGCTCCTGCCTTAACGGCTATAAGCTGGCACTGCTTAACAATCTCCATAAGCTCATCATAATCGCCTTCTATTGTTGTTTCAAAAGGTGATACAAAATATTTAAGTCCGGTGCTGTCGATATATGCTATAACCTCATCAACAATACGAATTGTTTCGTTATCATCAAGAGTAAGCGGCAGAACCTGTATAGCTACACTTGCTGGAACCATTTTTAACACCTCGCAAAAAAATTATTTAATTCTCTTATAAGTTACAAAACTGAACTCAGTTCCATTATATTCTTTTGTTTCGCTTTTTTCAACAATTTCCCACTGCGGCATTTTATTAAGGTTAGGTATAAATGTATCAGCTTCATCAAAAACCTTATTTATTTTTGTTATGTACGCCGTATCACACAAATCAAGCATTTGAGTATAAACAGTGCCGCCGCCTATAACAAAAACTTCTTTATCGCTGTATTTTTCGGCCTCTTTAACAGCCTCCTCAACACTTGAAACCTTTACTATGCCTTCGGTATTAAGGTCTTTGCTTGTTGTAATAACAATATTGACCCTATTTTTAAGGGGCTTGTGTCCCGGGAAAGATTCCAATGTTTTTCTGCCCATAATCACAACAGAGCCATTTGTTTTTTCACGGAAAAACTTCATATCCTCAGGAAGCGGTGTTAAAAGGTCTCCCCCAATTCCTATGCCCCAGTTTAAATCAGCGGCTACTATCATTTTCATACGCTTTCACCTCAAATAGCTACAGGTATTTTGCCTAAGCTTGGCCCATACTCATAGCCTTCCAGTTCAAAATCGTCTACAGTAAAGTCATAAAAATTTTTTACGTTTTTATTCATTATAAATTTAGGTGCCGCCTTTGGCTCACGGCTTATAAGCTCTTTTACCATGTCAACATGCCTGTTATAAATGTGCATATCGCTTATTACATGAACCAGCTCCCCGGCTTCAAGGCCGCTTACCTGTGCAAACATATGCACCAAAACAGCATACTGCACCACATTCCAGTTATTGGCCGTTAATGTATCCTGAGAACGCTGGTTTAATATGGCGTTAAGCTTGTTGCCCGTAACATTAAAAGTCATGCTATATGCACAAGGATAAAGGTTCATCTCGTGCAAATCCTCAAAATTATAAATATTAGTCATTATCCTTCTGCTGAAAGGATTATTTTTAAGGTCAAAAAGCACTCTGTCTACTTGGTCAAACTCGCCTTCTTTATACTTGTGCTTAATACCCAGCTGATAGCCGTAGGCTTTGCCTATAGTGCCGTCAGGGCCTGTCCATTCATCCCAAATATGGCTGTGAAGGTCGGCTGTACGGTTTGACTTTTTCTGCCAAATCCATAAAATTTCGTCAATGGCGGCTTTAAAGTTGGTAAACCTTAAAGTAAGTATAGGAAATTCCTGCGATAGGTCATACCTATTTACTACACCAAACTTTTTAATGGTATAAGCCGGCGAGCCGTCCTCCCATTTAGGCCGGTTTTTTTCCTTTTCAGTTGAATAGCCGTTATTAAGTATATCAGCACAGTTAGCAATAAATATCTCGTCTGCCCTGCTCATTTAAGCCTCCAAACTTTCTTGTAACTCTTTTCTAACTTTTTCTAACTTTTTTCTAACTCTTTTCTAACTTCTTCTTACTTTCTAACTATTACATCTGCCTTCTGCCCTCTAAGGCTCTTGAAAGCGTTACCTCGTCTACATATTCCAAATCCCCGCCTACAGGCACTCCGTTTGCTATACGGCTTACCTTAATGCCTAAAGGCTTTATAAGCCGGCTTAAATACATAGCCGTTGCCTCACCTTCCACATTGGGGTTTGTAGCTATTATTATTTCGTTAACCGGCTCTTTTTGTATCCTGTCCAAAAGCTCTTTAATGCGTATATCATTTGGCCCTACACCAGTCATAGGCGATATAGCACCATGAAGCACATGATAAACGCCTTTAAACTCTTTAGTCTTTTCATAAGCCGCCATATCTCTTGGGTCTTCCACAACCATTATAGTTGAATGGTCCCTCTTTGAATTGGCGCATACAGGACAAATGTCCTCATCGGATAAATTACAGCAAACAGAACAGTATTTTATGTTCTTTTTAGCCTCTATTATGGCATTTGCCAAAGACTCGGCCTTTTCCTGACTCATGCCTATTATATAAAAAGCCAGCCTTTGAGCGCTTTTAGGGCCTATGGATGGAAGGGACGAAAGCTCCTCTATAAGACGGGTTATATAATTACCGTAAAAATTCATTTTCCGTCACCTGCCGGCAAAATTAGAACATGCCGTTTCCTACGCCGCCTGTAATTTTGCTCATTTCGTTATTTGCCATTTCGTCTGCCTGTCTAATAGCCTCATTTACAGATGAAAGTATAAGGTCTTCAAGCATCTCAACATCATCCGGGTCAATAACTTCAGGGTCTATTTTAATTGATTTAATAACTTTTTTACCTGTAATTACAATCTTAACGGCGCCGCCGCCTGATGTTGTTTCTACTGTTTTTTCAGCAAGGGCCTCCTGTGCCTCTTCCATTTTTTTCTGCATTTTCTGTGCCTGTTTCATAAGGCTCTGCATATTCATGCCGCCCATACCGCCAAATCCGCCTTTTGCCATTTTTATAGTCCTCCTCAAAATTATTTAATCTATTATTTCTATTTCAGCGTCAGAAAACTTACCTAATACATCGTCGCCAAAACCGTCATCATCGGTATAATTATCGCCGTAAGTCATTTTCTGGTAATTTTCATATTCGCTTTTGTCAACTGTTTTTATATCAAAATCCTTTTTAAAAAGCTCTGAAAGCTTATCTGAAAGTATATTTTTTTTGCTTTCTACAATATTCTTGTAGCCGTCATCACATATAAGTGTAAGTCTGCCGTCATCCATATATCCAGCCATAGCCCTTGAAAAAATTGAGCGGTCTAAGGAATCCATTTCCATTAAAATATTATCCCAGTTTTCATTTACCGATTTTATATCATCCGGTACGGCTTTAGGCTTTGCTTTAGGTGCCGGTTTTTCTTTTTTCTCGCTTTTTTTGCTTTCTGCCGAAACGGCAAAAGCGCCGCTTTTTATTTTCCGCTCCAGCTCAGAAAGGCGTGCCGATATATAGTCTATGTTGTTCTTAGGCACATTAGAGCAAAGCTTTATAATTTCAACTTCCAAAAGTATTCTTTGGTTTGCGGCATATTTCATATCGGATAAAAGCTGTGAAAAAATCCGTATAAAATATATAACTTCTTCCGGCGATGTTTTTTTAGCCTGAATGGAAAGCTGTTTTATTTTTTCTTGGGATAAATCTATTATGCCCTCTGCCTCATTTACTGTAAGGGCAATAAGCAGATTTCTTAAATGCTGCATTAAAGAAGAAGTAAACTGGGCAATATCCCGGCCTTTAAACACAGTTTCATCTATTATATCCATAGCCTTTTGAGGGTTTTTGCTTATTATAGCGTCAGTTATATCAAAAAATACCCCATCATCTGTAGCGCCGCATACCTCAAGGACCTTATCCTCTGTTATTACCTCATTGTGATAAAAAGCAAGGCACTGGTCAAGTATGCTTAAACTATCTCTCATAGAGCCATCTGCCAAACGGCCTATAGCACTTAAAGCACTGTCTTCAGCCTGTGCGCCCTCTGCTTTAATATATTTTTTAAGTGTCTTTGTTATTTCACCTGATGAAATTCGTTTAAAATCAAACCTTTGACACCTAGAAAGTATAGTAACCGGCACCTTCTGCGGGTCTGTTGTGGCCAGTATAAATATAACAAATTCCGGCGGTTCCTCAAGGGTTTTTAAAAGAGCGTTAAATGCCCCTGATGAGAGCATATGAACCTCGTCTATAATATAAACCTTATATTTTCCTTCTGTAGGCGGATATTTAACTTCTTCACGTATATCACGTATGTTGTCTACACTGTTGTTTGAAGCCGCGTCTATTTCTATTACATTAACACTTCTGCCTTCCTGTATTGCCGTACACATGGCACATTTGCCGCATGGCTCGCCGTCTTTAGGGTTAAGACAATTAATAGCCTTAGCAAATATTTTGGCTGTTGATGTTTTACCCGTTCCCCTTGTGCCGCAGAAAAGATATGCATGTGAAACCATATCAGAAACTATCTCGTTTTTAAGTGTACGCACAATATGGTCCTGACCTACAACACCGTCAAATGTGTCCGGTCTGAATTTTCTGTATAAAGCCTGATAAGCCACGGTTCCAACGCCTCTTTTCAAGTCAGTACAAATAATTTCCAATCAATAAATATTAGTAAAAAAGCACACAGCTCTCCAAACTGCGTGCTTTATATTTTAATGCATAGATTATATTTAAGGAATCCATGCGCCCGGCTTCGACACCTGTTCCTAAGCGTTACCTTTTTCCTTAACTCCAGCCAAGCTACCTCGCGGCACACAGAAGTGCTTACTTAGTGCTGCTTCCTTCCGGACCTGACACGGTTCATAAGTTCCTGTTGCACAAGACTCAGCCTTCAACGCTCTTTCCAAAGGGCAGACCAGAGAAAAAAGAAGCCTGCACCGGGCGTCACCCCCACTATAGCGGATTGTGGGTACAGGGCGCCGCTACCTCCCCGGCTAGCACGGAAATTTTGAATTCTGTAAAATTGTTGCCATACTATTATACTATCATACAATTAAAGTGTCAATGAAATAAATAATTGATTAATTGTTTTATTATGTCAAAAATTTATAATTTTTGTTATACAACCGTATTTTTCTTTCTGAACCGGCTGAAAAATTCTTTCATAATGCCGCGGCACTCATCCTCAAGAACGCCGCTTTTTACAGCACACCTGTGGTTAAGCTTTTCCATCTGCAAAAGGTTAATAACAGAGCCGCCGCATCCGGCTTTAGGGTTAGGGGCGCCGTACACCACATTAGGTATTCTGGCCTGAACAATGGCACCGGAACACATAGGGCACGGCTCAACAGTTATATATATAGTACAGTCCTCAATCCGCCAGTCACCTATTACTTTTGCCGCCTCATTAATGGCTATAATCTCGGCATGCATAAGTGGGTTTTTATCTGTGTTGCGCCTGTTAAAGCCTCTTGCTATAATTTCGTTATTATGCACTATAACAGCGCCTATAGGCACTTCGTCCAGCTCAAATGCCTTTTTTGCCTCTTTAAGGGCTTCACCCATAAAATACTCGTCATCCATATTACTGCCTTACATAAAGTGTGCAGCTTTCGCTGTCTGCCAGTATGTAATCGTCCTTTCCGTCGTTATTAAAATCCCCGGCGTATATTCTTTGGCTGTATAAAATATCGTCGTTTCTTGAAATAAGCCCGTCTTTGCCAATAACATAACGTATAACAGTGCCTGTATTGTCGCATATATAAATTTCATCAGTACCGTCATTGTTTAAATCAGCCGTATAAATATATCCATAATAGCATTCGGAAGAAACATTTGTGCGCCAAATGCAGTCCAAACCGCTTTGGGTCTGTTTATAAATATATAAATCCTTTTCGTCGGTTATTATATACTCATTTACCGAATCCCCGTCTATATCAGCCTGTTTAAAATCAGTTGCCTGAACATTTATATAATAGCTGTGCTCTTTAACGTACTGGCCGCCTTCTGATTTATAAAATTCCGTATTTTTATCGTTTATAATAACTAAGCCATTGTTTGCTGATGCAACAGCTGAATAACTACCTGAAGCAAGCTCAATTTCAGTGCTTTCCTTGCTGAAATTGCTGTTAAAGAACAATACTTTTTCGGAATATATCCTTTCGTTTTCTGCCCCTTCATAGCTTTCCGCTACACTGCCAACAATAACAGCCACACTGCCGTCATTTAAAAATGTAGCACTAATAGGCTTTTTATATCCCAGCTGTGAATAGCTTATTGTTCTGTATCTTCTTAGTGTTCCGGCTGAATATCTGTAAATATTAATACTGCTTTCTGTCAGTTCAAGCAGGTAACTGCCGCCTTCATACTTATATAAAGACTCAAAACCTTCTGAAAGTATGCTGAGTTTTTTTGTGGTATAACTGCCGCTATAAGGCGACTCACTTTCGGTTTTTGTAATGCCTGCCGAAGGTGTAAACACATTTCGTATATTAAGGGCAACAACTTTCTGCGGATTAACATCCGGTGAATAGTAAAGCCCCACAATATCGTTTTTAATAAAATAGAAATAAACAATTCCGGCCTTTTGCGAATTAATATGATATAAATTAGCAGTATAGCAAACAGCATCCCTGCCGGCATACCTTGTCATATCATAACCGCTTTGAGCACTTGCCTCAAAAATATCGGCATTTGCCTCAGTATTTTCAGGTACTTTGGACTCACTGTAAGCAAGGCTTGTCCCATCGTAGTGCCAATAAAAGCTGTTTAGTTTTTCTTCTATTATCTCAGCATAGTTTGCCTGCTGTTCTTTAGAGAGAGAAAATATATATTCCTCTTGCTCTGCTTTGCCGCAGCCGCTCAACATAATTGACACGGCGCAGGCCGCGCAAATAATTTTTTTTATCATACGCAAACCCCATATTTAAGCACTTTTTATTTATTTTGTATTAAGTAAGTATTAACAAATTAATTATATACCACCATATACCATTTTTCAAATCAAATTAAGTTAAAACAACACAAAAGGCTCTTGTTTTTAACACAGTTTCACCTTTTGCAAAAACAGAGCCTTTTTATCTGTTATCTACCTTTTCCGGGTTCATGTCATGCTTAGAGAGCCTTTCCCAAGCCAAATCTTCCCACTTTGTGCCTTTCATACCATAATTGCAGTACGGGTCAATTGATATGCCGCCTCTTGGTGTAAACTTGCCCCAAACCTCTATATATTTCGGGTCCATAAGCTTTATTAAGTCTTTCATAATTATATTAACGCAGTCCTCATGGAAATCTCCGTGATTTCTGAAGCTGAAAAGATACAGTTTAAGTGACTTGCTTTCAACCATTTTAACATTTGGCACATAAGAAATATAAATTGTGGCAAAATCCGGCTGGCCTGTAATAGGACAAAGACTTGTAAATTCCGGACAGTTAAACTTAACAAAATAGTCGTTATCCTGATGTTTATTTATAAATGTTTCAAGAACCTCCGGTGCATAATCGTCTTTATACACGTTGTTTTTATTGCCTAAAAGGGTAATTCCCTCTGTTTCCTCTTTGCTTCTTCCGGCCATTTTAAAAACCTCCAATTATTTTTTCATTAGTATAATATACATCTTATTAAAAAACAAGTTTATCTACATTATACTTGCTAAAAATGCACTTGCCAAAGCCCCGCACAATATTGAAAAAACACAGCACCTTAAAGTATACAGTGTATTTTTTACATTAACGGAATTAAAATAAACACTCATTGTGTAAAACACCGTTTCGGTACATGCCAGCATTATGGCACCTGTGCGGCCAATGTAAGAATCCGGGCCAAAAGACGAGAAAATTTCAGTTATAAGTCCTGTTGCTGCTGATGATGAGAACATTTTAACCACCAAAAGCGGCACCAATTCCGGCGGAAAACCGAAAAGAGACACAACTGGGCTTATTATTTTTTCTATTACTGCCGAAAGGTCTGACTTAACAAATACAGACGAAGCACACATTAAAGCCGTAAGTGTAGGCAGTATGTTAAAAACCGTTATAAGTCCCTTTTTTGCGCCCTCAGTAAATGAATCCATTAAAGATACTTTTTTAATAAGGCCGTAGGCTATTACAATCATAACAACAACGGGCATAAGGCCTGATGAAATGGAGTCTATTATATTCATTTAAAATATCTCCTTTCGCATATTTTAACAGCGGCTACAGCAGCAAAAGTTGATATTGAAGTGGCTACAATGCTGGGGAATACTATATCAAAAGGCGCCGCACTTAAATATTTCTGCCGCATAATAATAATATTTATAGGCAGCAGCTGAACCGATGATACATTAACAGCTATAAGCATACACATAGCGCGGCTTGCGGTATTTGTTACGTTATGTATCTTTTTCAGCTCATTCATAGCCATTAGCCCGGCAGGTGTTGCGGCCCAGCCAAGACCCATAAAATTAGCCGCCATATTAACGCATATATACTTAAAAGCGGCACTTTCCGGCGGCACATCCGGGAACAGGAACCGCATTACAGGCCGTATTTTGCGTGAAAGATTATCTATAAGCCCGCTTTCCTGAGCTATATTCATAATACCGCTCCAAAAAGACATAGTCCCTGCCATAAATATGCACAGTTCCACAGCAGAAGCGGCGCCGTCTGTTATGGCCCCTGCCGCCTCCTGAGGTCCATGTGTAATAAAACAAGTTACTGTTCCGGCTATTATGGCAAAGCTCCATATAAAATCAAGCATATAATCACCACTAAGCTTTTATTGTATAAATAAAATATACTGCCCCTTGTGTCTGTCCTATTACTTTTTTGCATGATGTGCAGAATCAAAAGTTATTTGTGCTCATCTAAAAATAGTGCTATATTTAATTCATGGTATTAAAAAAATTTAATGTGTAAGTGATGCTTATGGAAGACAATACAATACTTAATTACGGAAAAAGTCCGGCTCATACAGTTTTTAAACTTTCATGGCCGGCCATAGCGGAGCAGTTTCTTATATGCCTTGTATCCCTTGCAGATATGGCCATGGTAGGCTCAATAGGCGCTTACGCCACGGCTGCTGTTGCCATTACGGCTTCTACAATATGGTTTATAAACGGATATAATACGGCTTTATGCGCCTCGTTTATGTTTATAGTGGCGCATAACATAGGCAAAAACAGAATTAATGTAGTGCATAAGGCTGTTCGACAGGCTATAACACTTTCAATACTTTCGGGTATAGTTATTTCTGTTATATCCGTTGCTATATCCGGCAGGCTCCCCCTCTGGCTTGGAGCCGAAGAAGATGTTTATAAGCCGGCTGCAGATTACTTTATGATAATAGGCACAAGCCTTGGAGCTGTAACTGTTTCAACTGTAATTTCCGGCGTTATGCGTGCCGCAGGCAACACAAAGCTTCCGCTTTTTGCCAACATAGGGGCTAATTTGCTAAACATAGTTGGAAACTACATATTAATATATCCTACAAGAGATATAAGTATTTTTGGAAATTCAATTAAAATGTACGGCGCAGGCTTAGGCGTTTGCGGCGCTGCCATATCCACAGCGGCCTCACATTTTGTTTTAGCCGTATTTCTTTTGGTTATGCTCTACAAAAAGCCTACACCTGTTAAAATAAAAATACGCGGGGACTACAGGCTTACAAAGCGTATTTTTAAGGATGTATTCCGTATAGGCATACCTGTTTGTATAGAACGCTGTTCTTTAAGCTTTGGGCATATTATATTAACAGCCATGATTTCCGGCCTTGGCACAATAGCCCTTGCGGCGCACTACCTTACAGACCAAGCAGAAGGCATATTTTATCTGCCGTCTTACGGTTTGGCTGACTCGGCAACAGCTCTTGTAGGCCAGTCTTTAGGTGCCGAAAGAGAAGACTTAGCAGACAAATTTGTATCTCTTGTGTGTATAATAAACATAATAGCCATAGCCATTATGTGCGTGCCTGTTTTTATATTCTCCAAAGAAGTTATAAGCCTTTTTACAAACGATGTTGATGTTATAAAACAAGGAACAGTAACACTGCGTTTAGCTGCCGCTTTTGAGGTATTTTTCAGTCTTTACATAGTAATAAGCGGTATATGCCGCGGTGCCGGAGATGTTAAAATTCCGCTTATAGCCGGCTTTGTCGGTATGTGGTTTATACGTCTTGGAGCATGCTATTTACTTGCTTATAAATTTAATATGGGTGTAACGGGAATTTGGCTTGGAATAGGAATAGACACAGTATTCCGCGGGCTTATATGTATATTCAGGGTTAAAAGCGGAAAATGGAAATATGCATATAAACATTAGAAATAAACAAAAAAACGGATTAAGACTTAAAATAAGTTTTAATCCGTTTTGTATTATTTGAATTTAGTTATAAAATTTATAAAATAGTAAAGCCAAGGCTCTTTATATCATTTGCAAAAGCCATTACACCATTATGCGTAAGCTCTGTTAAATCCATTTTGTAGTCTTTAAATTTTGATATTACACCATCAGGAACAGTTATAATATCACAGCCGCACTGCTGAGCTTCTATAATATTATAAAACTCACGGCAGCTTGCCCACAGAACTTTAATGTCTTTATTCTTTTGGGCGTAAAGGCAAGCTTCTTTAACCATAGGCTTAGGGTCAACGCCTACATCTGCCACACGACCGGCAAAAATTGAAATTATACATTTAACACCCGGACAAATAGCATCTATTACCTCTTTAGCTTGTGTGTCTGTCATAATAACTGTTGCATTTACCTGTATTTTTTTAGCTGTAAGGCGTTTAATAAGCTCTGTTGTTTTTTCGTACTTTGTATTCATAAAAGGTATTTTAACATACACATTTTCACCTAAAGCACTTATTGCCTCTGCCTCTTTTTCCATTGTAGGCATATCATCGGCAAAAACCTCGAAAGATACAGGCATATCAGGTATAGCCTTAACTACTTCTTTGGCAAAAGCCATATAATCAGTAACACCGGCTTTTTTCATAAGTGACGGATTAGTTGTAAAACCTGTTACAATTCCGCCTTTATAATAGTTAACCATTTTTTCTATATCTGCGCCGTCGGCATAAACTGCAATTTTTATATCGTTATTCAAGCATTACCACCCCGTTTAATGTTTTTTTGTATTGAATTTTACCACCTAAAATTAAATTTGTCATTAAATACTCTTAAAAACAATATAAAATTATTTTGGAAAAAACAAACCGGCTCATAAAGAGCCGGCTTGTTCTAAGAAAGGTAAGTTATAAGTTATGAAATTTTTTAAGGAGTAGATTTTATGTTCCTCTGAACAATTATTATTATGCCCTTAATTTGTGTCTTTCATATAAAGAAAATGTGAACATTATGTAAATCTTATATAATTTTATTCAAAAGATTTTAAGAGCTTAATTTCTTCGGCATAGCCTTCAAGCTCATTAGGCGTTTCAAGGCACATAGGCAGTGTGTTCAGCCTGCTGTTTTTAACTATATTTTTAAATGTTTCAATACCTATATTGCCTTGGCCTATTTTCTGGTGTCTGTCTTTATGACTTCCCAAAGTATTCATACTGTCATTAACATGCAGTGCCTTTAAACGATTAAGGCCTATAACAGAATCAAACTCGTTTAAAACACCGTCTAAATCATTAACTATGTCATATCCGCCGTCGAAAACATGGCATGTATCCATGCAGACGCCTATTTTTATATTATTGTCAACCAAATCTATTATTTTTTTCAGTTCTTCAAAATTTCTGCCAACTTCCGTGCCTTTACCGGCCATAGTTTCCAAAAGTATAGTTGATTTATGCTCCGGCTTTACAGAGCG
>JAHZEA010000002.1:76095-183849 GCA_019422065.1 Lachnospiraceae bacterium
CTATAAGCTTTATTCCTTCGTCGCTTCCCTGTCCCACATGGCTTCCCGGGTGGAAATTATAATAAGCTCTGCCTTCCAAATAGTCCAGTCTATCCATATCATCTTTCATTGTGTTAAAAGCAAACTCCCTTACAGAAGCGTCTTTTGAACACGGGTTAAGTGTATAAGGCGCATGAGCCACAATAAAGCCAAAATTATTTTCATCAAGTATTTTCAAAAACCTTGCAACATCATCCATATCAATATCCTTGGCTTTGCCGCCCCTAGGATTTCTGGTAAAAAACTGCAATGTATTGGCATTTATTGAAAGTGCCTCTTTTGCCATATTTTCAAAACCCTTGGATACTGAAAGATGACAGCCCAAATACAACATATATATCCTCCTTTTTAACTTACGGAAACGCCAAAAAACATTCCGCACACAAATATAACAAACACGCATATAGGCGCAATATATCTTATTGTAAAAAGCCAATAATTTTTAAATCTAAAGCCGTTTTTAGCTCCACATTCTATTTCTTTTAAAGCATTTTCTTTTTTCCAAACAAAACCGGCAAAAACACAGCTTAAAAATGCGCCTATTGGTATGGTAAATCTATCAGTAAAAAGCTCTATAAAGTCCCCAAAGCTCACAAGCCTTAATCCGTCACTTACATCAAACCACAACGCTTTTAAAGGCAGATAAAGCTGAGAGAGTGTGTAAAAAGCGCCCACAAAAAGCATTATAGCAGAAAGAGCGGCTGTTGTCTTTTTTCTTTCAAATTTAAGCTCGTTTTCAGCAAAAACAAGCACTGTTTCAAATATTGATATTTCAGATGTAACGGCGGCAAAAAACAAAAGCAGATAAAAAAGAGCACCAAATAAAGAACCAAAAGGCATGCTTTCAAAAACCCCGGCAAGTGAAATAAAAACAAAGCTTCCGCCGCTTCCTGCCGGAGTATTTGCGGCAAAAACTGCCGGAATTATAATAAAAGATGCCGCAACGGCTACAGCTGTATCAAAAAGACAAATAAAAGCTGTATCCTTAGGTATATTGCAGTCTTTTTTTAAATAAGCTCCGTAAGTTATCATTACACCAAGACCTACTGAAAGGGAATAAAAAGCCTGTCCCAAAGCTGATAAAAGACTGGAAAAGCTGAATTTTGTTATATCAAATGAAAGCATGTATTTTACTCCCTCTAAAGCTCCCGGCAGAGTAACTGAGCGCACAAGAAGCACTATAAGCAGAACAAAGAAAACCGGCATAACATAAAAACTGAATTTTTCTATTCCACCTGAAACGCCTTTAAGTATTACAAATATACACACACCTAAAAACAGTATAGGATAAAAAACAGCACTTAAAAACGGAAAACCGTTTGAACCAAGCATGTTATAAAAAAACACATCCGGAGCTGAAAACAATTTTGCGCTTTCAAATAAATAAGCAACAAAATACCTCATTACCCAGCCGCCAAGCTGTATATAATAGCATGACACCAAAAAACCAGTTGCAACACCAAAATATCCGGCAATGGCCCATTTTTTATTAATGCTTTTATATGCGGCAACGGCATTTTTGCCTGTATATCTGCCCAAAGATGTTTCCATTATCATAAGAGGAGCACCTAAAAATATAACTATTAAAATATAAACAAGCAAATAGACACCGCCGCCGCCTTCGTATGCCCTAGCCGGAAATTTCCAAATATTTCCCAGTCCTGCCGCTGAGCCTGCCGATGCCAGTATAAAGCCTATGCTTGATGACCACTGCTGTTTTTTGTTTTCCATATTTAAAACCCCTTTTTATAACTTTATTACAATTTGAAACATAAACATAATCTCAATAAAAAAATTATTTCTCATTGACTAAAAATGTGCTAAAATAGTTAAGATAATCTTCATTTTTGAAAGGACATGCTTATGTACGAGAAAGTATATTCAAATCCGGAAATTTATAATATTTATGTTCCGCTTCCAAATAATCCGCTTAAAAATCTTAACTGCTATGTAGTTAAAACACCGGAAAAGAACCTTATTATAGATACGGGTTTTAATTTAAAAGAGTGCTATGACGCTTTAAGCACTGGGCTTAAGGAGCTTGACATTGATATTTCAAAAAGTGAAATGTTCCTTACTCATCTGCATTCAGACCATACAGGCCTTGCGCCTTTTATAATGAACAGCGACTCAGTTATTTATATGAGCAAAATTGATTATGAGCATTTAAACAACGAATCGCCGGAATATTCTTGGGATGCTCTATACCGTAAATTTATGTCTGAAGGCTTTCCTAAAGAAGCAATTCAAAATTTACATAAATCAAATCCGGCTGAAGCTTTCGCACCTGAAAAAGGCTTTAAGGCTGTTACTGTTAACGATGGCGATAAAATAACAATAGGCGATTATGAATTTACATGTGTATTTACGCCAGGCCACACACCAGGGCATATGTGCCTTTATTTAGAAAGTGAAAAGCTTTTGTTTTTAGGTGACCATGTGCTTTTTGACATAACACCTAACATTACATTTTGGACAGGCGTACGAGATTCACTTAAGGACTACATACAAAGCCTTAATAAAGTTAAAAACCTTGATGTGCGTACAGCTCTTCCGGCACACCGCACAAACAGCAAAGACTTTTATGTGCGTATTGACGAAATAATACAGCACCATAACCAAAGGCTTGATGAGTGTTTTAGCATAGTTAAAAATAATCCCGGCAGGAATGCATACGATATAGCCGGATTTATGAAATGGTCTATGCGCGGCAGAAACTGGCAGGAATTTCCTATGCACCAAAAATGGTTTGCCGTTGGTGAGTGTATAGCTCACTTAGACTACCTTAGATACACCAATAAAATTTACAGACGTTTTGAAAACGGCATATACTGTTATTATGCCTTTTAATAAATAAAATATTATAAAAACAAAAAAGCACGAAATTATCTGATTTTACAAATAATCTCGTGCTTTATTACTGTTTATAAATTTTTATGTTTAGTCTTCTTCTTCCTCAGGGCTGTAGTTTTCGTCTATTTTAACATCAGCCTCATAAATACGCCTTGAGTTTGCTTTTGTAACTGTTACTGTAAGCTGTTTATACACAAAGCTGTCGCCTACTTTAGGGAAACGGTTCATCTCCTCGGTTATCCAGCCGCCTACTGTACTGCTTTCAAACTCGTTTTTCATATCAAACAAGTCGAAAAAGTCATCAAGGTCGGCACTTCCCAAAACACGGTACTCATTTTCACCTGTTTTAATAAAGTCCTCAACAATCTCGTCGTGCTCGTCCCAAATTTCGCCTACAAGTTCTTCCAGTATATCCTCAAGTGTAACTATTCCCACAGTACCGCCATACTCATCGGTAATTACGGCTATATGTGTTTTGTTTGTCTGTAATTTCTGAAGAAGCTCCGAAATTTTCATGTTAGGTATTACATAAAGGGGCTTACTCATTATGTCTTTTATATTACCTTTGAATTTATTTGAGTTATAAAAGTCTTTCTGATTAATAACACCTATTATGTTATCTATAGTATCCTTGTAAACAGGAAGCCTTGTAAAATTGCTTTCACAAAATACGCGGTCAATTTCTTCTCTGCTGTCATTCTCATCAATAGCCACTACATCAACCCTAGGCGTATGCACATCGGATACCTGAATGTCGTTAAACTCAATGGCGTTTCTTATAAGCTCGCCTTCTTCGTCGTTTATGCCGCCGTCATCCTGTGCCTCCTCAACCATTGTAAGAAGTTCTTCTTCTGTAAGGCCTCTGTTTTCATCATTTTTAAACACTTTGGAAATAAGATTTTTCCATGATGAAAAAATAAAGTTAATAGGCGAAAGTATTATACAGAGTACCTTTACAAAAGGCACAACTGTCATAGCAAATTTTTCCGGAAAATCCTTTGCAATGCTTTTAGGCGTAATTTCGCCAAATATAAGCACAACAATAGTCATAACAACTGTTGAAATTGTGGCGCCGTTTTTCGGAAAATAAACTAAAAACAATACAGTCGCTACAGATGAAGCTGTAATATTAACAATATTATTTCCTATAAGTATGGTTGAAATAAGCTTGTCGTACTTCTCGTTTAACTCAAGCACTGCAGCGGCCTTTTTATCGCCGTTATTAGCCATGTTTTTCATACGTATTTTGTTAATAGATGAAAAAGCCGTTTCTGTAGCCGAGAAAAACGCAGAAAACATAATAAGAATAACAAGAAAAATAATTTGGCCTAAATTGTCTCCGTCCATTTGGACATAATTCCCCCTAAACAATACTAAAATTAATTACAACAACACCAAAGCCTTTTTGACTTGGCAATAATGGTTTTACATTTACAGCAGTATTGTGCCGTTAAAAAATACAGTATTTCCATTATTGTTTTACATCATAACAAACATATACTGATATGTCAACACGGCTTTTAGTGCCAAAATACGAGCAAATCGCTATAAAGCCTTAAAATACGCATATTACAGATATAATGTTATAATATTATAATCATAATCTAATTTTGCCCATAAGCTATATAAGTATTTAATAAAATACTTATATTTGGTTGAAAATTTTTATACTAATTGCTATAATAAATCGAAATTTATACTACCTGCCGGTATTAAGGAGGCACAAAACCATGCTTATGGCTTTAGATGTAAGCAATACAAACATTGAAATAGGCATTCTTGACGGCTATGACATAAAAGCCAGATTTAAAATGTCTACAAACACCACACAAACATCAGATGAGATAGGCAACATTATTTATAAATTCTGTGCTTTTGAAAATGTTGACATATCAAAGCTTGAAAATATAATTATTTCTTCTGTAGTGCCAAACATTATGTACTCACTTACCCATGGCCTTAAAAAATATTTCTGCATAGAGCCTATGGTGGTTAATTCCAATATAAAAACAGGCATAACCCTTGATATGGAGTACCCTTCACAGCTTGGCAATAACCGCCTTGTAAACCTTGCGGCGGCATACCATTTTTACGGCGGCCCAGCTATAGTTATAGACTACTCCACAGCTACAACATTTGACGTACTTGATAAAAACGGTTGTTTTATTACAGGCATTACAGCGCCTGGTATTGATATATGCGCTTCGGCACTTTACAAAAAAACAGCTCAGCTGCCTAAAATAGAGCTTAAAAAACCGGAGAGCATTTACTGCCGCAATATGGTGCAGTGCATACAGGCCGGCATATACTACGGTCATGTAGGCGAAACAAGGTATATTGTAAACCGCATTAAAAAAGAGCTTGGCTACAGTGATGTTAAAATTATAGCAACCGGCGGCTTTGCCAGAAGTATAGACTGCGCCAATCACTTTTTTACATATTACGACCCATACCTTTCTTTTAAAGGCATGCGCCTTTTATACGACATGAACAAAAACGAAAGTGAGGGAAAATAATATGCTGCTTGTAGTTGATGTAGGAAACACAAACATGGTAATAGGCCTTTATAAAGGCGATGACCTTATAAAAACATGGCGCATGAATACCCAAACCGCCCGTACATCAGACGAAATAGGTATTATAATAAATTCATTCTTTAAAGATGACAACATAGACCTTAAAGAGATAACAGGCGCCATTATAGCCTCTGTTGTGCCTAATATAATGTATTCCCTTACCCACAGCATTAAAAAATATATAGGTGTTGAGCCTATGGTGGTTTCTGCTGACATGGACTTGGGTATTACAATAGTAAGGGACAACCCTAAAGAATGCGGTGTAGACAGAATAGTTGATATTGTAGCCGCAAAGGAGCTTTACGGCACACCCGCCATAGTTATTGATTACGGCACAGCCAATACATTTGATGTTATAAACGAGAAAAACGAGTTTATAACAGGCTTTATAACAGCCGGAGTTAAAATATGCGCCGAAGAGCTTTACAACCGCTCAGCACAGCTGCCTAAAGTAGAGCTTGTTACACCTAAAAACATTATAGCCAAAGACACTGTTACAAGCCTTCAAATAGGCATTGTGGCTGGCAGAATAGGCGAAACAATAGGCATTATAGAAGCCTTAAAAGAAGGCCTTAACATACCTCATGCCAAAGTTGTGGCAACAGGCGGACTTGCTAATGTAATAGACCCAAACAGGGAAATATTTGATGTTTACGACCCTGTTTTAACACTTACAGGCATTAAAATACTTTACGACAGGAACAAAAAGTAATTTATAAGCGCACTGTGTTTTGCAAAAGCAGAATACATGCGCTTTTTTTAATAAAAAAAGCGGCGCCTTTAATTGGCGCCGCATATTTTTTATTCTTTAGTTTTAATTACATCATTCCGCCCATTCCTGCGCCGCCTGCTGGCATAGCTGGAGCGTTTTTGTCTGGGAATTCAGCCACAACAGCCTCTGTTGTAAGGAATGTTGAAGCTACTGATGTAGCGTTCTGTAAAGCACTTCTTGTAACCTTTGCAGGGTCTACAATACCGCTTTCAACCATTTCAACATATTCCTCTGTAAGAGCGTTAAAACCAATGTTTCCAGCCTTTTCTTTTACGTTGTTAACAATTACAGAGCCTTCAAGACCAGCATTTGCTGCAATCTGTTTCATAGGAGCTTCAAGAGATTTAAGAACAATCTGAGCACCTGTCTTTTCGTCGCCTGAAAGTGTTTCAACAAGTTTTTCAACTACAGGTATAGCGTGGATATATGTTGTGCCGCCGCCTGCTACAATACCTTCTTCAACAGCTGCTCTTGTAGCTGCAAGGGCGTCTTCCATACGAAGTTTCTTTTCTTTCATTTCTGTTTCTGTAGCAGCACCTACTTTAATAACAGCTACGCCGCCTGCAAGTTTAGCAAGTCTTTCCTGAAGTTTTTCTCTGTCAAAGTCAGATGTTGTTTCTTCAATAGCTGTCTTAATCTGAGCAACTCTGCCGTCGATAGCTGCTTTGTCACCTGCACCGTCTGTAATAATTGTAAGTTCTTTTTCAACTCTAACTGTTCTTGCACGGCCAAGCATATCAAGTGTAGCGTCTTTAAGCTCAACACCAAGTTCGCTTGAAATTACCTGTCCGCCTGTAAGAATAGCTATATCCTCAAGCATAGCTTTTCTTCTGTCGCCATAGCCAGGAGCTTTAACAGCAACACATGTGAAAGCGCCTCTTAACTTGTTAAGTACAAGTGTTGCAAGAGCCTCGCCCTCGATGTCTTCAGCTATAATAAGGAGTTTAGCGCCTGTGTTTACAATCTGCTCAAGTATAGGAAGTATTTCCTGAATGTTAGAAATCTTCTTATCTGTAATAAGGATATATGGGTCTTCAAGAACAGCAACCATTTTTTCCATATCTGTTGACATGTAACTTGAAAGGTAACCTTTGTCAAACTGCATACCTTCAACAAGCTCAAGCTCTGTGTTCATTGTTTTAGCTTCTTCAACAGTGATTACACCGTTGTTTGTAACTTTTTCCATAGCGTCGGCAATCATTTCGCCTACCTGCTCATCGCCTGAAGAAATAGCTGCAACTCTTGCGATGTGGTTCTTTGTTGTAACAGCCTGACTCATCTTTTTAATTTCTTCAACTACAGCGTCTGTAGCTTTCTGCATACCTTTTCTAAGTATAATAGCGTTAGCGCCTGCTGCAACGTTTTTAAGGCCTTCCTGAATCATAGCCTGTGCAAGTACAGTAGCTGTTGTTGTACCATCGCCGGCTACATCGTTAGTCTTTGTAGAAACCTCTTTAACAAGCTGAGCGCCCATGTTCTCATATGGGTCTTCAAGCTCAATGTCTTTAGCTATTGTAACACCGTCGTTTGTAATAAGCGGAGACATAAATTTTCTGTCAAGAACAACGTTTCTTCCTTTTGGTCCAAGTGTTACTTTTACTGTATCAGCAAGTTTGTTTACGCCTGCTTCCATTGCTTTTCTTGCTTCTGTTCCATATAAAATCTGCTTAGGCATTGTTATATTCCTCCTCAAATATCTATATCAAAATCAAATTAATTTGTTATTAACTAATTTATAATCAGTCTTCAACAATAGCTAAAATCTCGTTCTGTCTAACAATAATAAGTGTTTCGCCGTCGATTTTAATTTCTGTTCCGGAGTATTTTGAATAAATAATCTTGTCGCCGACTTTAACCTGCATTTTAACTTCTTTGCCGTCAACCATACCGCCAGGACCTACAGCTATAACCTCAGCCTCTTGTGGTTTTTCTTTGCTCTGTGTAGGAAGTACTATTCCTGATTTTGTCTTTTCTTCAGCTTCCATCTGTTTAATAACTACTTTATCTCCCAATGGTATAATTTTCATTTTGTATTACCTCCTAAAAACGATATTTATATAAAATCAGTTTATTTCACTTTATTAGCACTCACTCAACCCGAGTGCTAATCATTAACATTATATTATCTGCATAAGGCTTTTTATGCAAATATGATTATTATAAAATAAACCAATTTAAAATAATTTAATTATATATTATTCCATTTTTTCTTTAAATTTCTTTTATTTTCTTTAATTTTATTTGATTTACTTAAAATTACAACTTTTACTGCTTTCAAAGAGTCTATAATTTAAAAATTACTCTTAAAACTTTATACTTAATAATTGCCAAATATTCCAATTTTTATTCCATACTGAAATAACTAATTGTTAATTAAAAAGCCATTTGTTTTTAAGTTGATTTAAGGAAGCAATCATATAATATTTTAAAAATTTCTTATAAGAAATATTAATCATAATGACACAATACTACAATCTCCACAAGTATTTTTAATACCCTTTTGAAGTGTTAAAAACACTTATGAAGAAGACAAGGAGAAAAAAATGAAGAATAAAAAATTATGGCTTAAACTGTTGTTAGATTTAGTTATGTTAGTTGTATTGGTACTGCTTTTGCGTAAAGATAACTTTGGCATAAAGTTCCATGAAATTGCTGGTTTATCACTACTAGGCGTAATTTTACTGCACATTATTTTAAATTGGCGCTGGGTAATTAAAGTAACAAGCTGTTTATTCAGCAAAAATATTAATATACGTACTAAAATTGGGTACTTAGTAAATTTGGGGCTGCTGGTATGTTTTATAATAATAGGTATTTCTGGTATTTTCATAAGCCATGTATTGTTTCAGTTTTCCGTTGATGGCAATTGGAAAACACCTCACTATTTTTGCACTGCTCTTGCCATAATATTGGTAGGAATTCATTTAGGACTTCATTTAAATATGATTAAAAATACGATTGGTAAACATATACACATAAACCGTATATTAGTAAAAACTATCGCATGCTGTTTTACATGTGCAGTTATTGTTATAGGCCTCTATTCAATACCTACAACATCTTTCAGCCGTTGGATTGTTATGCCGTTTCAAACTGTATCGCGTACAGAAAATAAAGAACGTTCTGATTTTAAAGAAAAACCGCAGTATATTGAAAATAGTGAAAATTCTTCATTAACAGATAAAACAACACAAGAATCAAACCCTGATAAAGGCTCAAGACAGTCTGAAACAACTGATACAAATACAAGTAAAGACAAACCAGATAATACAAGAACAGGAATAAATATTGGCTCAGTTATATCCAAATCAGTACAGTATGCCTCAATATGCGTTCTTATTGCCATTTTTACATGGGGCATTGAGTATTTGCTTAATATTAGATATAATAAAAAATGTAAAAAATTACAAAAACAGATTAACTGATGTATAGACTACACTAAATACAATCAGTAAAATAACCAGCTTACTTTAACCGCTTAAATTTTAAATTAATGGAGTGATTTTATGGAACTTTCATTTAAAGGTAAAACAGTTGTTATAACAGGCGCTTCAGAAGGAATAGGCTTTGCCTGTGCCGAAGTTTTCGGAAAGCTTGGCGCCAATGTGGCAATATGCGCCAGAAACACTGAAAAATTAAAAGATGCCGAAAACAAGCTCAAAGCACAGTCAATTAATGTATACAGCCAGAGCTGTGACGTATCAAAATCAAAAGAGCTACTTTCATTTGCCGACAACGTCGAAAAAGCTTTTGGCTCAATAGACGTATTTATAAGCAACGCTGGATACATGCCTTTTTCACTTGTAAAAGACATGAGTGAAGACTTGTGGGATACAGTTATAGACACTAACCTTAAATCAGTATTTATAGGCGGCAAAATTGCATATGAAAAAATGCGTCAAAAAGGCGGCGTTCTTATAAATGCCTCATCATTTGCTAGTGTAATTCCTTCTGTAGGCTATACAGCCTATGCCGCAGCCAAAGCCGGTGTAAGTTCCATGACACGCACAATGGCCTCTGAGCTTGCGCCATATAACATAAGGGTTTTAGGCTACATACCAGGTCTTATAGACACTGCTCTTACAAAGGAATCACAGAAAATGAACGGCGATAAGCTTCTTGAGCCTATATCTGCCCGCCGTTTTGGCAACCCTTACGATGTAGCCAATGTAATAGCATTTATGGCTTCTGATATGGCAGGATATATGACAGGCACATGCCTTGAAATAACAGGCGGCAAGTTTGCCACACAAAACCCAATGAAAGCATGGAATTAAATATATACAATTTCCGCGGCACTTTATGCCGCGGTTTTTATTTTACTATTCTTAAACCATATTGAAGATAATATTTTATTATGCTAAAATTCTTTTATTATCCATTAACGGAGGAAATAAAATTGAGGGCAGAAAAAACAAAATTCATATTTTTTACAAAAGATACAAGGCTCTACCGCTCTTTTTTCCCACTGCTTATAGTTATTACACTACAGCAGCTTGCATCCCTTACGGTTAATATGGTAGATAATGTAATGCTTGGTTCTTATACAGAGCTTGCTCTTTCCGGTGCAACACTTGTAAACCAAATACAATACACACTTCAGCAGTTAGCCGCTGGCACCGGTGTAGGCATAGTCGTTCTTGCGTCCCAGTACTGGGGCAAAAAAGAAACAGAGCCTATAAAAAGCATTATATCCCTTGGTATTAAGGCAAGCCTTTTAATGGGTATAGTGTTTTTTGCTGTTTCGTTTTTTATGCCTTATCAGCTTTTAGGCCTTCTTACAAACGATAGTCTTATTGTAGAAGAAGGCGTTAAATATCTTAAAATAATATGCTTTACATATATAATTTTTGCTGTTTCAAACTCCCTTATGTATTCACTCCAAAGTGTTGAAACAGCATTTATAGGCACAGTTATGTCTGTAAGTACAATTATAATTAATATGTGTCTAAACTACTGCCTTATATTCGGCAACTTTGGTTTTCCTGAAATGGGCATTAAGGGCGCCGCTGCCGCTACACTTATAAGCCGTGTGGCAGAGCTTTTTATAATACTTGTATATGTTCTTTTTGTAGACAAAAAACTTAAAATGACTTTAAAAGACCTGACAAAATTTGATTTTACATATTTAAAAGACTTTATATCCACATCATCAATGCTTGTTTTATCTGGCGGAATGTGGGGCGTTGCACAAGCAGCCCAAACGGCAATATTGGGACACATGACGGCAGCTGCCATTGCGGCAAACAGCATAGCCGTTATTATATACCAAATATTTACAGTTGTAGGCTCAGCCTGTGCCAATGCAACATCAATAACAATAGGTAAAATAGTAGGCGAAGGCCGGTTTCAGCTTATAAAACCGTACTGCAAAACATTACAGGCAATATTTGTTATAATTGGCATTATATCTGCTGTATTGATATTTGCCACTAAGGGATTTATAATTGATTTTTACAGTATATCAAACGAAGCCAAGGCACTTTCAGACCAGTTTTTAACTATATTGGGCATTGTATCAATAGGCAGCTGTTATCAATACCCGGCTGCATTCGGCATTGTTGCCGGCGGCGGAAATACCAAATATCCTGCAATTATTGATAACTTGTTTATGTGGCTTTTTACAATACCTTTTGCCGCTTTAAGCGCCTTTGTTTTTAATTTTCCGCCTGTTGTTACGTTTTGCTTTTTAAAGATTGACCAAGTGCTTAAATGCATACCAAATGCCATTAAAGTAAACAGATATAAATGGATAAAAGTTCTTACAAGATAAAAATAAAAGGCATGGAATTAATGTTCCATGCCTTTATATATTTATAAGCCAGAAATATATATCAGTTCTTCTAAATTTTCCGGTGATGTGCCAAAGCTTTTAATATCTGCTTTTAAATAATCGTCAGCCATTTCCTTAGTATAAAAACCTGTCCGTGTTCCACCGTTTTTAAGGGGATACTCCCACTGAACCTCTCCTGCATTTTCAATAAGAGCAAGTATAAAAAGCGAGTATTTTTCCATTTGTGAGTTTAAATACTGTTCCTGATTTTCATTTACGGCATTTTCAAAAACAAGCTTAATTGAGTACGGCTCATTGCTTGTTTGAAGCTCTATTGTATAAGCTCCTAAATCATATCCTATGCCCAAAGTGCCTAAAACACGGTCATCTGCCACATTATCGCCTATATACTTGTTTTTAACTGCAAAAAGCTCATTAGGTATGAATTTTTCAATTTCTGTTTTTAGCTCATCAGGGCTTTTGTCGCTTAAAGCCACTTTTAAAGCTACAGTCATGTCATTTTCTGCTAACAAATACTGATAATTATAAAAACTTCCCTGAATACTTTCACATGGTACAGGCCGTATGCCGTTATTTTTATTTTCTGCCATACTTACAACAAATAAAGCCGTATCGCTACCCTTACCTTTGGCTGTTCCGGAATTTTCACCTAAAAATTTTGTAGTGTATGAATAGTAGTTGTTTGGAATAGGAATGCTTATTTGATTATACTCTCCGCCTTCTCCCAAAGCCAATTCAACTGATTTTGCGTCATTATTAACACCTATAAACCATAAATTAAAACTGCCTTTTCTGTTTTCAAGGCTTTGAGAAGATATTACATATCTGCCCTTTAGTGAGCCTTTATAAAAAATTTCTTCATAAAGAGCAACTGACTTTGTTCCCAAAGGTGCTGAATACTCATACTCTGCCTCAACTCCATTGCTTTGAGTATAAACAGGTGTATACTTAACCTTCCAGCCGGAAAACGGGTCAGCACCAAGTATAACAAAAACAATAATGCACATTAAAACAGCTATAACCCCTACTGCCAACTTAGGCTTTTTAAACATAAGTATATTTTTAATACGGCTTTTAACTCCGCTTTCACCAAAAGACACAGGCGAAGGCACCCCCTGTCTTTTATTCATGGCAAAAGAAAGCAAAAGAGAACTGTACTTCTTTTTGGCATCTGTACCCAAAAGCCATATAACTTTTTCGTCACAGCTCATTTCCATATCTTTTTCAAACAAATAGTAAGAAATCCATACAAAAGGATTGAAAAAATGAATACAAAGCAGTATATAGGCCAAAAGCTTTAATATATTGTCTTTTCTTTTTATATGGTATTTTTCGTGAAGTATTATAAAATATTCGTCACTTTTTTCAATTCGGAAAGGAATGTATATTTTAGGACGTATAAAGCCCAGAACAAAAGGCGAAGCTATATTATCGCAGTAATAAATATTATTTTCTTTTTTAACAGCAAACTTTACTTTATTCAAAGTTTTAATATACATATAAATACCATAAACAATAAAAGCAAAAACACCGGCAGTATAAACATAAACAATAATACCTTCAAAACTCATGCCAGTATTAACTGCATTTTGCACTTGGGCTGTATTGGTATTTAAAAATTCTGTATTAAAATTATTTTGTGCTGTTATGCCGCCTGATGACGGGATTACCGTATTTATGTAATAAGCTTTATCCGGCAGATTATTAAAAAGACTAACCGCCGACTCAAAAGACACCGGACATATAAGACGAAACGCAAGCACTGCCCAAAGAGCAAAAGAATAGCTTTTAGGCAGTTTTCTTATTAAAAATCTAACAGCTAATATAAAAATTACAACAAATATTGACTTATAAGAAAGAGAGAGCACTGTGTAAAACAAATTAGTCATATAATCACTCCTCACTGTGTTCGTCTATAAGCTTTTTAATCTCCTGAGCTTCTTTTTGTGAAATTTTTCTGCCTTTAAAAAATGCCGCCATTAAATCCGGCAAAGAGCCGCCGAATGTACGGTCTACAAAATAATCTGTTTCTTCTGCCTGTACTTTATCTTTAGGCACAATAACACTTACAACGGCATTTTTATTTTCAATTATTCCTTTTTCAGCAAGTTTTTTAATAGCCGTATAAACCGTAGACTTTTTCCAGCCCAGTTTATCGCGGCAAATTTCCACAAGCTTTCCTGAGCCTATAGGTGCGTTATCCCAAACAACAAGCATAAATCTGTAATCACTGTCGCACAATCTTAAATTATCCATATTTACCTCCTTGGTCTATAATTATCGACCTAAGTTAAGTCTATAACAACCGACCAAATTTGTCAATGTATTATTTATTAATTTTTAGAAACACTAAAATTAAGAGGTGATAAAATGAGCAATCTGCGTACTTTTCAAATAAGTGAAGGTATAAATCTGCACTGCCTTAAAGATGACAAATTTACAACAAACAGTGTTACTTTTTTTATACGCACAAGCCTTACAAACGAGACAGCCGCAAAAGCTGCCCTTCTTGCCAGAGTATTAAAAAGCGGGTGCAGCGAATATCCCAGTGTAAGCCTTTTTAACAGGCACCTTCAAGAGCTTTACGGCTGCACAATGGACATATTTACATTTAAAAAAGACTGCCGTCTTGTACTGTGTCTTAACTTTGTATTTGCCAATAAATCCGTTTTGCTGCCTAAAGTGTTTTTTGTAGCAGGCAACACACTGCTTTCGCCTAAAACATTTTTAAATAGGTTTATGGAGGCGGATTTTTCTAACGGCGTTTACGCCCAGTCCAAGGCAATACGCTCTTTAAAAGACAACAAAACACAATATGCCATATTCAGGCTTTACGAGGAAATGTGTCGTGATGCCGAAGCTGACGAAGTATCCCGCTCCTTTGGCATTTCAGCTGACGGTTCTTTAAAAGAGCTTTCACTTATTACACCGTCAACACTGCATGCCTTTTACAACAACCTTATTACATCTGCGCCTATGGATGTTTACTGTGTAGGCCCAGCCAGCGGCGATGAGTTTAAGGCTTGCTTTGACAAAATACCTTTTTTTGATATGGCACGAAAAAAATACCAGCCATGCGGCAGATTAAAAGGCACTAATACCCAAACACGTATAGTAAACGAGTCTTATTCATTTACAGGTTTAAACCAAGCGGTACTTTGTATTGGATATACATTTTCAAAGGGCTCTGTTTATGCCTGTGAGGTTTTAAACGAGATTTTAAGCGGACCAAGCGGACTGCTCTTTAATACAGTACGACAAAAAGAAGGTCTTTGCTACAGCATTTTCTCTAATATACTGCCTAATACCGGTGTTTTATCAGTATGCTGCCAAACAGACAGCAAAAATATAAATAAAGCCTGCCAAATTATAAGCGACTGCATTAAAAATGCCGCTTCATGCACACAGGAGCAGTTAAAAACCGCAAAAGACAGCCTTTGCGCCAAATACAGCCTTATTACAGACAGCCAGCAGGAAACAACCGGCTTTTTGTTCTCATGCCGCCTAAACAGCATTATTCCTGATACAGATGAGTATATAAGCAGTATAAAATCAGTAACCGAAAACGACATAGCCGGCATTATTTCTTCTGTTAAAGAACAGGTAATATATATTTTAAACTGAAAGGAGGCCATTATAATGGATGTAATAAAAGAAAAATGCCCTATAAGCGGCGCTTATGTATATGTTTATACATTGTCATCAGGTATTAAATGTTATATAATCCCAAAGAGCGGATTTAAAACATCTATGGCTATGGCTGTCGTTAAATTCGGCTCAGGGGATACAATGTTTAAGCAAAATGGTGATTTTACCCAAATTCCTTCTGGAACTGCGCATTTTATAGAGCACAAATTATTTGATAAAAAAGACAAAAGTATATTTACTGAGCTTTCAAAAAGCGGCGCTTCTGTAAACGCTTTTACGGATTTTGTAAAAACGGCGTATTATTTTTCATGTTCTGACGGCTTTTACAATAATTTAAGGCTTTTAATGGATATGATTAAAGAGCCATATTTTGATGAAAGTGGCGTAGAGAACGAAAAAAGCATAATAAAAAGCGAAATTAATATGTATAAAGACATACCGGAGCGCGCGGTTTTCTCCAATCTTACCAAATTAATGTATCCAGATACCGCTTTAGGCTGTGAAATAGCCGGAAGTGATAAAAGTGTTGAAAAAATTACACCGGAAATACTCTATGCGTGTTATAATGCTTTTTATACACCGGAAAATATTTCTATTATATGCTCCGGTGACATAGAGCCGGAAAAAGCCGCTCTTATTGTTCAGGAAACAGATTTCACATCTAAAGGTGCTGAAAGGATAAAAGAGGAAATAGTTCCAAATAAAATAAATGACTATGTATCAAAGCGTTTTGATGTTTCAGAGCCGCTTTTTAACATAGGTTTTAACCACCAAGGCTTTGAAGTATGTCCGGAAAACACATACGCTTTAAAAATGGTATTTGATATTTTATCCGGAGAAGGCTCAAAGCTTTATGAAAGGCTTTTAAACAAACAGATTTTAACCGAGCCATTAGGCTTCAGCCTTGTATGCACTCCAAACAGTGTGTTTTCCGTAATAAGCGGCCGAAGCCAAAAACCGGCTTATGCTGCCAACAGTTTTATTAAAACATCATCTCTTTTAATAAAAACAGGTGTTGGGGATACAGCGGTTAAACGTATTAAAAAAATGTATGCCGGCAGAGTCATACGCGGATATAACAGCATAGATGCTATATTAAATGCTCAGGCGGATTTAGCCATATCCGGCTTTAGCCTTATAGATGCTGAAAAAGCTATTGCCGACATTACATCGGATAAAATAAATTCAGTGGCTTTAGAAGCTTTTAAAAGGTCAAATGCTTACCTTTCGGTTATAAAATAGTTATAAAAAAACTTCAGGGGGGATTTTAATGCCTGAAATATGGTTTCCCAACTTAGGGATAAAAATAGACAAACTAAGCAGAACTGCATTTTCAATAGGCAACTTTAATATATACTGGTATGGCCTTATTATAGGCCTTGCCATAATAGCAGCTGTACTGCTTGTACTGCATGAGGCTAAGCGCTCCGGCCAAAAACCGGAGGACTACATAGACTTTGCGTCTTTTGCCATAATATTATCTGTTATAGGCGCAAGGCTGTATTATGTAATATTCTCATGGGATATGTATAAAGATAATCTCCTTAAAATATTCGCATTTCGCGAAGGCGGCCTTGCAATATATGGCGGAGTGCTTACAGGCATATTATGCGGTATTATATTCTGCAAAAGACGTAAAATAAACTTCTTTTTAATGGCTGATACCGTTCTTCCAAGTGTGCTTTTAGGCCAAGTATGCGGCAGATGGGGCAACTTCATTAACCGCGAGGCTTTCGGAGGATACACAGACGGTCTTTTTGCCATGAGAATACTTAAAGACCAAGCCAGTTATATACCTCAGAGCGTACTTGACAATATTGTAAATGTAAACGGCACCGAATATATACAGGTACAGCCTACTTTCTTATATGAGTCATTCCTTAATTTGTGCCTGCTTATATTTTTGCTCATACTTAGAAAGCATAAAAAGTTTAACGGCCAAATAGGCACACTATACCTTATAGGCTACGGAATTATACGCTTTATAGTTGAGTCATTTAGAACAGACCAGCTTACAATAGGCCATACAGGTATTGCTGTATCTCAAATAGTATCCATTATACTTGCCCTTTGCGGTATTGTATTATATATTAAACTTTATAAAAAAAGCAAAACTGAAAACTTGAAAGGTGATAACATTGAAAATTGACAAAGACTTTCTTTTAAAGAACTCGTGGAAAGATATTAACGGTGATGTGCTTGTATTTTCAGACAGCGGCATAAAAGACTTAGGCGTTGAGATTAAAAGGCCGGGCAATTACCTGCTTTGTGTAGACTCCAGACAGTGCTGCGACGGTATGTTTGAAGAAACCGACGGCACACTTGAAGACATTACATATACCCTTAACTCCTGCGGATATACACTTCTTGCCGAGGAATTTAAAAGAAGCCTCTTTTCATCAGCAAAATAAGGAATGATATTAAAATGACCACAAAACAATCAGCCGATAAAAGCAAAACCAAGTCTAAAACAGCCAGTGTTAAAAAAGTTTCTGTTTCTTTTGACAAGGATTTTTACGCCGAGCTTAACGACTATGCTTTAAGCCGCGGCTATGCAGTAGAAGATTACATAAAAAAGGCTGTTAAGGAAAAATTAGACAGCGACAGAATAAGCTCAATGATAGACACCATGACGTTTAAAAAATAACTGAAATAACAACATAATAAAAAAGCAGAAATTGTAAAAGTCAGCAATTTCTGCTTTTCTATAACCTTTTTTTCTAACTCTTTTCTAACTCTTTCTAACTTTTTTGCGTAATTGATAAGAATACTTGATTATATAAATATATTTTACATAAGAACAGTATTAATAATTTTGTTTCAGTCTTTCTTTGGCTTGTTCTACTGTTTCACCGTCTTTAGTAAGAAATGAGTCTACAAATTTATCTTCTATTTTTGTATATCTTCCAACTACTGTATTTTCTATCTTCTTAAAAGTGCGTTCCACGCTCTTAGCAATTTTTTCGTTTGTTTTTATAATTTTAGACTTAGACATAATATATTCTTCTTTCTAATTTCTTTTGCTTAATAAAATTTTTATTCTTTAATACCTTTTACAATAGGAATTAAACAAAGCAGAACAATAATACCTATAAAACCTATTATAATTCCAACAATCATATTGCCCCATACAATGCTAAAACACATACCTATACCTAAAGCCAAAGCGCCTGCTATTGAGTCAAAAACCGCCAGAACAGTTTTATGCGATCTTTTAAACGGCTTTTTATTCTCCATTTTTCTCCATACCGCAATAGTTATACAAAATAAAACAATACCTAAAACACCAAATACCACTCCCTGCTTAAAAGCCTGCCATTGCGGTATAAGTGCCATACACATACCAAGAGCAAAAAGCATTCCGCTTATAGTTCCTAATATAATTGCTGTAAAATTACTTTTTTTCACTTAAAACACCTCCCAAATTACTAAATCAACAGTTGTTGTTTTAATCTGAATAAAGTATAATGCTTACAGTATTAAAAAAACAATCATCAATTTAACGTCATTTGTTGAGATAAAAAAGAGAGGTAATATTGTTATGAATACACCAAACAACAAACGGAAGAAAGCTTCTATTGAGCGCATAGAAAACGTTTTTATAGACCTGCTTCAATATAAAGAGTTAAATAAAATAAGTGTATCAGATATATGTAAAAAAGCCCAATTAAACCGTACAACTTTTTATTCAAACTATGCCGATATTTATGAGCTGGCAGACTCAATAAGGGATAAACTTGAAAATAGTCTTTCGCAAATATACCAAAACGAAATAAACCAAGGCTTTAACAGCAATGACTACCTTAAATTATTCAGGCATATAAAAGACAATCAGGCATTTTACAAAACTTATTTTAAGCTTGGGTATGACAATAATTATAAAATAATAGCTTTTGACACAAATCTGGCTAAACTGCATTTTCAAAACCGTTTTATTGAATACCATGCGGAATTTTTTAAAAGCGGCATTACAAAAATAATTAAAATGTGGCTTGAAAACGGGTGCAAAGAAAGCCCTGAGGACATGTATGAAATAATAAAAAGCGAATACAAAGGCCGCTAAGTTGTTTAAAACAAAAATATAAAAGCACAAAATCCTTATTTTAAATTAAAAAGTAAGAATTTTGTGCTTTTTGTTTTAAAGTTTATGTTCAGTTAAAAATACTGTTTTATTATCATTATGTATTAATTATTTGCTTAATTCCTCTACGCAGTCTTTAATGAAATCGGCTGTTTTTTCAATACCGAACTTTCCGCTGTCTATGCAGAGGTTATAGCTTTCAGCTGCGCCCCATTTTTTGCCTGAGTAGAAATTATAATAGCTTGCTCTTTTCTTATCTATTTTATTAACGGCGTCATCAAGATTTTTAGCTTCAAGGCCGTACTCCTCAGCGGCTCTTTTTACTCTTATCTTTTTGTCGGCGTAAATAAATACATTAAGAACATTATCCATCTCTTCAAGGGCATAATCGGCGCAGCGGCCTATAATTACACAGCTGCCCTTTGATGCTATGTCTTTAATTGTGTCAAACTGTGCTAAAAACAGTTTGTTGTTAAGTGGCAGAGTATCTGCTCCGTTTGCTCCCATTACAAGGGAGTAAAGAAAGCTTCCGGCTGGTTTTTCATCGTTTTCTTTAAATATCTCCTCACAAAAACCGCTTTTTTTAGCTGCTTCTGTAAGAAGCTCTTTGTCATAAAACGGTATGCCAAGTTTTTCGGAAAGTAATTTTCCAACTTGTCTTCCGCCGCTTCCGTACTGCCTGCCTATTGTAATAATTATATTTTTCATAATAATTCCTCCTTACAAAAGAGACCGCTTATGAATACGGTCGTGCTTATATCAAACATATTAAATATGTAGTTTAAGCCTCAAATTTGCCTGCAGCTATTACTCTAAGAGCATTTTTAAGCTTATCTATTTCTTCCGGTGTAAAAGATTTAAGCACCTCAGCGTTTACCTCGTCTATTATTTTAGTAACAGGTCCTTCAAGGTCACGGCCTTTTTGTGTGGCTATTACCTGAACTTCACGTCTGTCCTCGCTATTTACTATTCTGTCAATAAGGCCATTTTTCTGTAACCTGTCTAAAAGTCCTGAAACAGTTGAAGTTTCTATACCTAATATTTCAGCGAGCTGTTTAGGTGTAGCATGGCTTCTGCCCCACAAACAGCTTAAAACGCTGTACTGTGACGGCGTAACGCCTAAAGACGAAAGCTTTACGTTAAGATATTGAAAAACATTATGCTGCGCGGCAGAAAGCAAAAAATTAATACACTCTTTTAATTCCATAAGTATCCTCTTATTCTATGTCTATTTTATTCACATTACATACAGTAATAAATATTATATAGAAATTTCGCCAATATGTCAAACAAGCTAATCTTTAAACTTTCGTTTTCTGTCCCTAAGAATACTTGAAAACTCCGCGCCCATAAGCAAAATTACGGCTGTAATGTAAAACCAGTAAAGCAGTATCATAACAGCGCCTATAGAACCGTATAAAAGCGAGTATCGTCCTATATACTTAACATACATTGAAAAAAACATTGATACAACAGTCCAAACCGTAACAGATATAACACAGCCCGGCAGCATATCGCTTACTTTCATTTTCTCCCCCGGTGAAACATAATGCAGCGCCAAAACAACACATGAGCCCAAAGACCACAGTATTATAAACTTAGCATATGTCCATACCTGAGCCCACTCAACCGGCAGACCAAAAAAACGCAGTATTATAGTAAGAGCGCTTTCACCAACTGAAATAAGAAATATACCAAATATAATAAGGCCGTAAACCATTAAACCAAATATAAGTACCGACGCAAAACGGCGCACAGCCGTACTTTGACCTTCCCTGTCGTATGCCCTGTTTATGCCGTCCATTAGTTTTGTAACAGACCTTACAGGAAAATAAATTGTAAAAAAGGCACTGGCAAAAAGTATGTTTGAGCTGCCTTCGGAATTTACAAAAACAAGGTATCTATGGGCTATCTGCACTATATCATCCGGCAGTATTGTAAGCAAAAGCGTTTCACCTGCACCGGATTGTATGCCTAAACGGCCTAAAACTATACTTAGCATTATAAGCAATGGAAAAAAAGAAAAAACCATATAATAAGATAAAGCCGCCGCTGTTAAGCCTATCTCGTCATCAAAAAACCTATCGAATAATGTTTTAAAAAAGTACAAGTCAAAATATTTCATTGACGCACCTCTATATAAATCTATACTAATAATATAACCCATATAGAGCCATTTATTATAATTAAAATATTATTATAAAATATAATACCAAAAAATTACAGAGCATTAAAGACAAAAAATTTGATTTTATACAACTAAAAAGGCAGAAGACATCAGCCTTCTGCCTTTTAATATAACTTTCCGCATTTTTTATTATATATATCTTCCCCAGCATTCCCCGATTTTAGCGGAAAGTATTTTAAGCTTAGTTAATTTAATTAAATTTCAGCGCAAACAGCATCGCCCATGGCCTTTGTACCAATATGCGGCATGCCTTCTTCTGCTATATCTACTGTTCTTATGCCTTTATCAAGAACCTTTGTAACGGCATCTTCTACAGCCTTAGCCTCTTTTTCAAGACTAAAAGAATATTTAAGCATCATAGGAACAGAAAGTATTGTTGCCAATGGATTTGCTATATCCATACCTGCAATATCAGGAGCAGAACCATGTATAGGCTCATACATTCCAAAAGAGCCTTCTCCAAGGCTGGCTGAAGGAAGCATACCTATTGAGCCTGTTATCTGGCTTGCTTCGTCGGAAAGAATATCACCGAACATATTAGATGTAACAATTACATCAAACTGTTTTGGATTTCTTACAAGCTGCATAGCGGCATTATCTACATACATATGCTCAAGCTCAACTTCTGGATAATCCTTGGCAACTTCTATAACCTTGCTTCTCCAAAGTCTTGATGTTTCAAGCACGTTAGCTTTATCAACACTTGTTACCTTTTTATTACGCTTCATTGCAGCGTCAAATGCTATTCTTGCAATTCTCTCTACCTCAAAAGGACTGTAGTTTTCAATGTCATAAGCTTCCTCGCCGTATTTTCCCTCACGGTGACCTTTTTCACCGAAATAAATACCGCCTGTAAGCTCACGAACAACAAGTATGTCAAGGCTGTCGCCTATAATCTCGTGTTTAATAGGGCTGGCATTGCTTAAAGCCTTGTGCATAATAGCTGGTCTTAAGTTTGCATAAAGTGCGAGCTCTTTTCTTAAGCCCAAAAGAGCGCCTCTTTCAGGTCTAAGTTCTCCCGGAAGGTTATCCCACTTAGGGCCGCCTACTGCTCCTAAAAGAACGGAGTCGCTTTTTTTGCAGACCTCAACTGTTTCTTTAGGCAGTGCAACACCTACGGCATCTATTGCGGCGCCGCCTGCCAAAACTTCTGTCATATTAAATGTATGGCCGAATTTTTCGCCAACTTTTCTTATTACTTTCTGTGCCTGCTCCACAATGTCAGGACCTATGCCGTCGCCTTTAATTACGGCTATGTTATATGTACCCATTTTTTAAGCCTCCAAACAAATACGGTATTATTTATTTATATTTTCTGATGTGTATTTTACAAGTCCGCCAGCAGCTATTATTTTTTGCATAAACTCTGGGAAAGGCTCTGATTTATATGTTTTTCCTGTTGTTTTATCAAAAATCTCGCCTGTTGAGAAATTAACCTCTACTTCATCGCCGGCGTTAATTTCCTCGGCAGCCTCTGTGCACTCCATAATAGGAAGGCCTATATTAATTGAGTTTCTATAGAATATTCTTGCAAAAGATGGGGCTATAACACAGCTTACGCCGGCACATTTAATGGCAAGGGGTGCATGCTCTCTTGAAGAGCCGCATCCGAAGTTTTTGCCTGCTACAATAATATCACCTTTTTGCACTTTAGAAGCAAAGTCAGCATCTATATCTATCATACAGTATTTAGCCAGTTCGTTTCCGTCTGATACATTAAGGTATCTTGCCGGTATTATAACGTCTGTATCTACATTTTCTCCATATTTAAAAACTTTTCCTTTAGCGTCCATTTATTTCAGTCCTCCCGTTAATCAAATATTTTCAGGGTCAGTAATGTAACCTGTTAAAGCCGAAGCGGCAGCTACCGCCGGGCTTGCCAAATAAACTTCAGAGTCTGTAGCGCCCATTCTGCCTACAAAGTTTCTGTTTGTAGTAGAAACGCATCTTTCTTTAGACGCTAAAATTCCCATATGACCGCCAAGGCAAGGTCCGCAAGTTGGTGTGCTTAAAACAGCACCGGCCTTTACTATATCCTCAGCATAGCCAAGCTTGATACAGTCAAGATAAATCTGCTGTGTTGCAGGAATAACTATTGTTCTAACATCTTTGCAAACCTGTTTTCCTCTTAAAATGTCAGCAGCTATCTTCATATCATCAAGACGACCGTTAGTACATGAACCTATAACTACTTGGTCAATTTTAACGTGGTCTTTTACAGCTTCATCTACTGTTTTTGTGTTTTCCGGAAGGTGCGGATAAGAAATTGTAGGTCTTAATGTGCTTAAATCTATTGTTATAACCTCGTCGTAAACAGCGTCATCATCGGCTGTATAAACAACTGGCTCTTTAGCTCCGTGTTCTTTAGCATAAGCAACAGCTTTTTCGTCAGCAGGGAAAATACCGTTTTTAGCGCCTGCCTCAATAGCCATATTAGCCATTGTAAATCTATCGTCCATTGAAAGATAGCTTATGCCGTCGCCTACAAATTCCATTGATTTATATAAAGCGCCGTCTACGCCAATCTTACCTATAATATGTAAAATAATGTCTTTTCCGCTTATCCATTTAGCAGGCTTGCCTGTAAGTACAAACTTAATAGCAGCCGGAACTTTAAACCATGCTTTGCCTGTTGCCATACCTATTGCCATATCTGTGCTTCCAACACCTGTTGAAAAAGCACCAAGAGCACCGTATGTGCATGTATGTGAGTCAGCACCTATTATAACCTGACCGCAGGAAACAATTCCTTTTTCAGGAAGGAGTGCATGTTCAATACCCATCTGGCCTACATCAAAGAAGTTTTTAACTTCCATTTCGTTAGCAAACTGTCTTGAGCATTTGCACTGTTCAGCAGCCTTAATATCTTTGTTAGGAGTAAAATGGTCAAGAACTATTACGACTTTTTCTTTATCAAAAACACTTTTAGCGCCTGTTTTGGCAAATTCTTTAACGGCTACAGCTGTTGTAATGTCGTTGCCCATTACAATATCAAGGTTAGCTTCTATAAGCTGTCCGGCTCTTACACTTTCAAGACCGGCATGTGCCGCCAATATTTTTTGTGTCATTGTCATTCCCATTTTTAAATTCCTCCTTATTCAGCTAATATTTTGTTTGCTGCACTTACAACTGCTCTTAATGATGATTCTGTAATGTTGCTGCTTATTCCGGCACCATAGAATACTCCGCCTTTATCTGTTGAAAGCTGTATATAAGAAATAGCTCTTGATTTAGTACCGTATTCCATTGAGTGCTCACTGTAGTTTACAATCTCAAAATTAATGCCTATGTATTTAACCATAGCGTGGCAGAAAGCGTCTATAACACCGTTTCCTACGCCGTTAATTGTTTTTTCAATACCGTTATCAGTAATTTTAGCCTCAACAGCTACTTCCTCATCGTTGCCTGTAGCTGTTTCTTTATAGCTTATAAGTTTAACCGGCTCTGTAATATTTACATATTCTTTGTTGAACTGGTCGAATATAACCTTAGGCTCTACATCTTTGTGGTTTACATCTGAAAGCTTTGTAATAACAAGGCTGAAATGCTGCTGGAAAGCCTTTGGAAGATATAAACCAAAGTTCTGCTCCAAAATAAATGCAACTCCGCCTTTTCCTGACTGGCTGTTTATACGTACAATAGGGTCGTATGTTCTTCCCACATCTTTAGGGTCGATATGAAGATAAGGAACTTCCCATCTGTCAGGATGCTCTTTCATTCTTTCCATGCCTTTTCTTATAGCGTCCTGATGTGAGCCTGAGAAAGCTGTGTAAACAAGAGCTCCGGCATAAGGATGTCTTGGATGAACAGTCATTCTTGTATATTTCTCGTATGTTCTAACGGCTTCGTCAATATCTGAAAAATCAAGCTCTGGGTCAATACCCTGTGTAAAAAGGTTCATGGCTACAGTCATAATGTCTGTATTTCCTGTTCTTTCACCGTTTCCGAAAAGTGTTCCCTCTACTCTGTCGGCGCCTGCCATAATACCAAATTCTGTTTCGGCAATAGCTAAGCCTCTGTCGTTATGAGCATGAAGGCTTACTATAATGCTGTCGCGGCATTTAAGGTTTTCGCAGCAGTATTCAATCTGGTCAGCGTAAACATTGGCTGTTGCCATTTCAACTGTTGAAGGAAGGTTGATTATTATTTTTTTATCCGGTGTTGGTTTCCAAACATCAATTACTGCATTGCAGATTTCAACAGCATATGGTGTTTCTGTGCCTGTAAAGCTTTCAGGTGAGTACTGGAAAACAAATTCGCTTTCAGGCTGTTTGTCTGCTTCTTCCTGTAAAAGCTTAGCTCCGGCTACAGCAAGAGCTGTTGTCTGCTCCATTGTGGCATTAAAAACAACATCTCTCTGTAAAGTTGATGTGGAGTTGTAAAGATGAACAATAGCTCTTCTTACGCCTCTTAACGCTTGGAATGTTTTTTTGATAATATGCGGTCTTGACTGTGTAAGAACCTGAACAGTAACATCATCAGGTATCATATTGTTTTCTATAAGGTATCTGGCAAACTCAAACTCTGTGTCGCTGGCTGCCGGGAAACCTATTTCTATCTCTTTAAAACCGGTTTTAACAAGGAATTTGAAAAACTCGATTTTTTCTTCAAGGCTCATTGGTATTTCAAGTGACTGGTTACCGTCTCTTAAGTCAACACTGCACCAGATAGGTGCTTTCTTAATTACGTTATCCGGCCATTTTCTGTTTGGCATATTCATTGTTGGGTATGGTCTGTATTTAGTATAATTCATCATAATTTTCAGTCTCCTTTGTTATAGATTATCTATTATTTTATACTCTTACAACAAAGTTTATTTTCACGGAAAATTACGTCTTATGGCCAATCAGACGGTATATAAACAAAAAAGCCTTCATCTCTGTTTGTCAGAGACGAAGGCTTAAGCTTCCGTGGTACCACTCTAATTTATTCCTAATGGAATACACTCTTTCAGATACAGGTTTAACCGATATCCTGCCGCTGTAACGGTCGGCTTCCGTTCCGTCCTATCCTCGAGAAAAACCCCTACTTTCAGCGGAACACTCCAAGGCGAGTTCAGTTTATTTTGCTTAACGCCTTACACCAGCCGGCGTCTCTCTGAAAAGCTTCCTAAACTTACTATTCCTCATCACAGTGTTGTAAAAGTAATTTATTTGTTGCTAATGATGTTAGCATACAAAATTTTCTATGTCAATAGCAAAATTTAAAATTTTTAGCAGAATTTTTTTTACTGTTCTACTGTTATTTAAGCACTGTTTCTCCTCTGCCGCCTGTGCTGTCGCTTCTCTGTGCCATGCTTGGAGAAGGTGCATCATATGTGTTTTCTTTAAAGAAATGTCTGAAAACAGGATATAAAACAGTCATTACAACAGCTCCGCAAAAACCGTTGTTGTAAAGGTTGGCAGCAGCATAGCAGTTACCTGTTTTAAGCACTGCATAACAATGCAGAGCACCAGTTATAATGCCGGCTATAGGGCCGTAAGTTCCTGCCATTGGCGCAAGCGTTGTGCCAAGGAAAGTACCCATCTGCACACCATGAGTTGTAGGTGAAGCCGTTGGGCTTATAACTGAGCCTATAAAACAGCCTAATATAATAGGCACTATGTTTTTGGCATGCTTGCCCTGAGCGGAAAAGCCTATAACTGTAAATATAGGGCCTATAGTTCCGCCGCATAAATCGCCGCCTATTAAAAGCAGGTATGTAGTACAAATAAAAGTATTTACACCCATATTTATTAAAACGGCACCCATGCCGTCAAGCTCGGCAAAGTTATACTTGCCGTTTCCCGGGCGTTTTAAAAGATTTCTATAGTTCTTAAAAGAATGTTCTTTATCTTTAAGGTATCCGGCCACTACAAAGCCTACTGCAATAGCATACATAAGTATTATAAAGCCCAAAGGCCTGCCTTCTGCCCAGCAGCCTTCACTTTCAAAAGGAATATTAAAAGCCTGCTGGATAGGTACAAAAGCTATTGCCACAAAACCAACTGTACAGCCTACGTTATAAAGGCTTAAGCCCTTTAATACAACGAATGTGTGCTCGGCTACAAGCGGCACAACAAAGCCTATTGCTATACCTACAAGTATTGCTACCAGATAGTCCGGCCAATATGTACCGCCATGCCACAAATAAGCAACAGCAACCATAGGGCCAAGGGAATCAGCTAAAAGTCCGCTTGTAAGGTATTTGGAGAACTTTTCTTTCTTAACCTTGCTAAGTATCCATGTACCTAAAAGAATATACCACATAGTAAATATATTTTTACCGAAAAATGCGAATCCCGCCATAAGGCCCAGTACATGAAAATACTTTCCGTTTACCGGAAACTTGTTAATCTGCATTAAAAGTGCAGAAAAGAATGTAACAAGGGCTACATTCAAAAACGCCGCCGCCGGGCCTACAAGAGCTATATAGTCTGTAATAAGCAGAGCCGGATGAAAATATATAGTTTTTAATCCAGCCGGAATAGTCCTGTAATCTCCCAGTATAATGCCAGACAAAGCTATAAGGGCTATAACAAGGTATATCCACTTGTAGCCCCTCAGTTTAGAGTTCTCCATATTCATTTACCCCCATAAACACACACAATAAGTAATAAAAAACACAAAAAACCTTTGCACACGGTATACATTGTAGTATAATTGACATAATGAGTCAATAAGTTTGTTAAAATTTAATTAAAGTTCTATATATTTACAGGAGGGTATTTATGGGTTACGTTAGAATTCAATATGAAACAATGAAAACATTTTCTAACGCAGTTTTTCAGAAAATGGGCTTCACACCAGACGAGGCGGCTATTATAACAGACGTTCTGCTTACAAGCGATATGTACGGAATTGAGTCACATGGCGTTCAAAGAATGGTGCTTTACTATAAAACAATTAAAAACGGCCGTATACACATGGATTCAAAATGGGAAATTATTCACGAAACACCACTTAGCGCCGTTATAGACAACCACTTTGGTGTAGGCCAGCTGGTTGGACACTTTGCTATGAACAAAGCCATTGAAAAAGCCAAAAAAAGCGGCATAGGCATTGTTACAGTAAGAAACTCAAACCACTACGGAATAGCCGGATACTACGCTAAAATGGCCTGCAAAGAAGGCCTTATAGGTTTTTCAGTTACAAACAGCGAGGCTATAATGGTGCCTACTTACGGCAGAATGGCTATGCTTGGCTCAAACCCTATAGCTATAGCTATGCCGGCTGAGCCTTATGACTTTTTCTTTGATGCCTCCACAACAGTTGTTACAAGAGGCAAAGTTGAGGTTTACAACAAAAAAGGCGAAGAACTGCCTGACGGCTGGACACTTAACTCAAAAGGCTACCCAAGCACAGACGCACCGGATATACTTAAAAACATAAACGAGAAAAACGGCGGCGGCATACTGCCTTTAGGCGGTGCTACTGAAAAATTCGGCGGACACAAAGGCTATGGCTATGGCATGATTGCTGAGATATTCTCGTCTATACTTTCAATGGGCCTTACATCAAACCATACACATATAGGCTCAACAGGCGGCACATGCCACGGTTTTGCGGCTATTAACCCTAACCTTTTCGGCGACCCTGAAGAAATTAAAAAACATTTTTCAGCTTTCCTTCAGGAGCTTAGAGAGTCTCCAAAAGCCGAGGGCCAGCCTAGAATTTATACTCATGGCGAAAAAGAAGTTGAGGCCTATGCAAGAATGCTTAAAGAAGGCATACCTGTAAACGAAAACACAATTAAAGAAATGCGTACTATTTGCAATGAATACGGCATTGATATGGACAGCTATTTAGGCAAGCTGGAGTTTGAATAATACAAAACAAAAGACAATTTTTTAACAATTAAAACACAGGCTTACGGGTACTAAAATACTTAAAACCCGGAGGCCTGTGTGTTTTACATTTTTTACATTACTATTGACTTTTAAAAACTAATTAATTAAAATATTATTGTTGCCGAGGTGTGGCTCAGGTGGTAGAGCGCTGCGTTCGGGACGCAGAGGCCGCAAGTTCGAGTCTTGTCACCTCGATTATACAAAATAAGCCGTTCAAAAAGAACGGCTTTATTTTTTTGTTTCTTTCTAACTTTTCCTAACTTTTTCTAACTTTTTTTAACTTATTTATCTGTCTTTTTTAAATTTACACAAGGCATATCAAAAACATGGTTTTCGTTTAAATATCCCCGTACTATATCAAGCGCTTCACCGAAATTAGCAAATTAAACATTTCAAACATATACAGTAATATTCCACCATTTAAGCATAATAGAATAATAAAAAAATTAATTAACGGATGGATTTATGAGCTATAAACAAGATATAAAACGAAGAATAATTAAATACAGTCAATACACCGATAAAAAAGGCATTGTTCATAAAGTAATACACTCCATAGCAGAAAAAAAAGCAGACACATTAAATAATATTAATTACATATATGCCGAAATAAACTCTGTACTGGAAACAAACAACAAAGACGGCGAATTTAAGTGATAGCCATTTATGCACGCCAGTCTGTAGAGCGTGAAAACAGTGTAAGCATTGAAACACAGATAGATTACTGCAAAGCCGTACTTAAACCTGATGAAAAGCAGAAAGACATTAAAATTTACAAAGACCAAGGCGCCAGCGGAGGCAATACCGAAAGAGCCGGTTTTAAAGAAATGATAAAAGACATAAAAACCGGCTGTATAGAAAAAGTTATTACATATAAATTAGACCGCATAAGCCGCTCACTCAACGATTTTGTGGGCATTCTTCAGGTATTTAAAGAAAACGGCGTGGAGTTTGTATCATCTCAGGAGGCCTTTGATACATCGTCAGTTTACGGCGATTTAATATTAAAAATGCTTATTGTGTTTGCGGAATTTGAGAGAACATCAATTATAAACAGAGTAAAAGACGCCTACAGCAAAAGAAGCGAAATAGGTCTTTATATGGGCGGCAGAAGACAGTACGGATTTAGTTTAAAAGAAGATTTTATTAATGGCATACAAACTAAAACACTTGTGCCTAACGAAAATGAGCTGAATCAGATTATATATATATTCAACTATTATTCAGCCAAAAACACATCTTTACGCTCTTTATTGGAAAACCTTAATTTAAACAATATAAAGCCATTAAACGGCACATGCTGGTCAGCATCCAAACTAAGCACCATAATAAAAAATCCCGTATATGTTAAGGCCGATATTAACGTATACAGCTATTATGAAAACAAAGGTGTAAAAATAATAAACGACATAACATCTTTTAACGGCACATACGGCGCGCGGCTTTACGGCAGAACAACCCATAACAGCGCCCTTACCGACTGGTCAGATATGAAGCTTGTTTTAGGCCGGCACAAAGGCGTTATAAATTCGGATATATGGCTTAAGTGCCAGTTAAAGCTTGATAAAAACAAGGGGCTTGGCCGCTCCATATCCAACAAAAGCAGTTTTATTTCAGGCAAAGTTAAATGCGCACTGTGCGGCAGTTTAATGACAACTGTTAAAAGCAAAAAAAGCGACGGTTCTTTCAGACGGTATTTTATATGTCCGCAAAAAAGCCATAAAAAGACATGCAGTGGATGCGACGCAACAATTTATGCCGATGACTTGGAAAATTTTATTGATAAATGCATATATGAAAAACTATATCAGCTTAAAACCGAATATAAAAAATCAGATTATTTAACTAAATCAAACTTAGAGAATATCAAGTCACATTTAAAACACATTGAAGAACAACAGAATAAATTAGCTGACATTATTTTAAACAGTGCCGTTAACAAAGAGCTTTTAAACACTTTAAATCAAAAAGCTCATGCTCTGTCGCTGGAGAAAAGCAAAATTTTAAACACATTAAATCAGCTTAAAACAAAAAAACAGCCTGCATTAAATTATAATCTTATTTGCCGCAAATGGATTAAAGCCGATTTTGGCCAAAAAAAGGCTGTATGCCAAATATTAATAAATAATGTTATTATATTTAAAGACGGTACATGTGAAATAATCTGGAATATTTAAAAAAAAATGCGTTAAGCCGCACAAAGGTTTTAACGCATTTTTTTGTCAATAAAAATAACAAAAATTTGAATATTTTTATAATAATCATTTACAAAACAAACTAATTTGTCGATAAATCAATATAGTGTTTGTCATAGGCTTTGCATTAATAAGCTAAACACTATGGGGAACATATATTTAAGGCCTGAATTAAACGGCCACAAACAAAAAATAACTATATAAAGGGAAAGAGAGTGTGTAATTATGAAGAGCATTCGCACAAAGATTATTTTAAGCTTGGGAAGCCTTGTAGTTATAGTACTTTTAATACTGGGCATTACAAGCATACTTATGAACTACAACAGTTCAATAGGCCAATTAAAACAAGCATCGCAGATTATAGCTAATGTATCTGCTGACCGAGTTAGCCAAGAGATACAATCTTATATAAATGTAGCAGAGTCCTTCGGTGCCCGCAGTGATATTTCTGACCCTGAAATACCTGCAAGCCAAAAGCAGGCATTATTGGATACTTGGGCTAAGAAATACGGCATGACACGTTCTAACGTGCTTGATTCAAACGGTGTCAGCATTTTTGATGGAAACAACTATTCCGACAGAGAATATTATCAAAGATGTATGAACGGAGAAGCTTATATTTCTACTCCTGTTAAAAGTAAAGTAACAGGCGAGCTTACTATTATAGTAGCTGCCCCTCTTTGGAAAGACGGACAGGTTGATACTACACCGGTAGGCGTTGTATACTTTGTTCCTGAAGAAACTTTCTTAAATGACATTATGTCAAGCATTCATATAAGTGAAAACGGCGGAGCTTATATGATTGATAAAGACGGAAATACCATTGCTGACGTAACAATGGATACTGTTACTGTTCAAAATATAGAAAATGAAGCTGCAAGTGATTCAGAACTTCAGGATTTAGCGGCACTTCATAAAAGTATGCGCAACGGCCAAAGCGGTGTTGGCACATACTCTATAGACGGCACTGAAAAAATTATGGGTTATGCCCCTGTTGATGGTACAGATGGCTGGAGTCTTGCAGCTTATGCGCCTACAGATGACTTTATGCAGTCAACAATTACATCAATTATAGTTACTATATTCTTAGTAATATTAGCAATTATACTTATACTTGTAATTTCAGTTATAATAACAGGCAGAATATCAAGACCTATTAAAGACTGTGCAAACAGGCTTGTTCTTCTTTCACAAGGTGATTTGAATTCTCCTGTACCTACTGTTAATTCGAAGGATGAAACAAAAATACTTACCAGCGCAACCAAGAACATTGTTGACGCTCTTAGAGATATAATTAACGAAGAAGACCGCTCTCTTGGAGCTATGGCATCAGGTAATTTTGATATAGATATTAACGACAGCATATATCGTGGTGATTTTAAAGTTGTTGCTGATAGCATGCACAACATAAACACTAAATTAAGCGATACATTGCATGAAATTAATTTGTCTGCTGACCAAGTTTCATCCGGTTCAGAGCAGGTAGCTTCAGGCGCACAGGCACTTAGCCAAGGCGCTACAGAGCAGGCTTCAAGCGTTGAGGAACTTGCCGCTACTGTTAACGAAATTACAGCTGAGATAGAAAAGAACGCTGACTCAGCTGATGAAGCAAACAAACTTGCGCTTAATGCAGGCTCAGCACTTAACGAAACACAGAATATGATGAAAGAGCTTGTAAGCGCTATGGATGAAATAAACAAGAGCTCTGATGAAATCGGCCGCATTATAAAGACTATAGAAGATATAGCTTTCCAAACAAATATACTTGCACTTAATGCCGCTGTTGAGGCTGCTCGTGCAGGTTCCGCCGGTAAAGGCTTTGCTGTTGTAGCCGATGAAGTACGAAACCTTGCTGCTAAGAGTGCTGAAGCTGCTAAGAGCACATCATCATTAATAGAGCGCAGCATGAAAGCTGTTGAAAACGGAACACGCATTGTAAATGCAACAGCAAGCTCTATAGAAGAAACAACTTCAAGCGCACAGGGTGCTGTAGCAGCAATAGGTGTTATATCCGAAGGTTCAAAACATCAGGCTGAAGCCGCTAAACAGGTTAGCATAGGTATTGACCAGATTTCAAGCGTAATACAGACAAACTCAGCTACAGCTCAGCAGAGCGCAGCAGCAAGCGAAGAACTTTCCGGTCAGGCTGTAATGCTTAAAAACCTTGTTAGCTCATTTAAGCTTAAAAATTCTGATTCTTCTTTTAACTCAGAACCGGAAAAAAGCTCAAATCAAGACTATAGCGATATGAGCAGTATGAACAGCATGAATAGTATGAACAACATGAGCTACGGAAATGATAAATACTGATAATATTTGACTACATACAACAAATAATTTTAAATACTCCCCTATTATTGGGGAGTATTTTTTTATCTATTATTTTAAAAAATAAAAAGTAAGTATGTATATATATTTCGTTTAAATCTGTTTGCTTTGCTTCGCCGAAACGCTGAAAATGAACTATTTCGCGTTCTCTTAAAAATCTAAGCGGTTTAAGAACATCAGTGTCGCTTGTTAAAGCAATCAAATAATCATAAGTTTGAAGGGCCTTTTTTTCAGCTGCCATATCTTCGTACAAATCTGTTATAGGGTCGCCTTTGGACTGAATTCCGCCTGCTGACCATGGGTCTCCGGCTGCATTGCAAGGATAAACACCCAAACCGTGGGCAACAAAATACTGGTCAAAGCCGGAATCCATTATCTGCTGCTGTGTAGCACCTTTTAAAAGCTGACGCACTATAGTGCCCATAATTTCTGTATGGGCTATTTCCTCAGTGCCTATATCATTAAGTGTAGCTTTTGCCTGAGGAGTAACCATAGCAAATCTCTGGCTTAAATATCTTACGCTTGCGCCTAACTCTCCGTCGCTTCCGCCGTACTGCTCAAGCATAATTTTAGCTAATCTTGGGTCAGGGTTTTTAATATCTACAGGAAACATAAGTTTTTTTTCATATATCCACATACTTAGCAGCCCTCCTTAAAATTAAACTCTCTATCCCATGGCCATGGGTTGTCGTCCCACTGCCACCTGTCCTCACATCTGTTAATTGAACGGAATGAGCAAACAGGACCTGCTACTTTTTCATATTTGCCTCTTACAGCGTCAGCGGCTTTTACTATTTTGTTATACTCCGCTATTGCCTCGGCATTATCAGGGTGCGTATCAAGATAAAGCCCTAAGTCTACAGCCATAAAATCCAGTTCCATTAATTTCATTAAAAGAGTTTCTCTATCCATCAATCGCACCTCCTCATTTTATTGCATTTATTTTCATACGGCATATTAAGGCTTTTAAATGTTGTGCCTGCTATAAGGCTTTCTTCAGCACTCATAATATCAAAATCCGTCTGATAAGGAACATAAGCCTCAGCAAGGCCTGAATGTTCTATAACACAGTCATTGCAGTCTGCTGCTTCATAGCAAAAGTCATCTGGTGTAATATCGCATGGGTCAGGGCATCTTCCGGCTGTTTTGTGGCAGCTGAAAATTTTATAATAATTATCATATACCTGTCGCATTGTCTGCCTCCTGTTTTTTATTGAGCAGTTTATATTATGTTTAAAGCCTTAATTTGGTTACTGGCTAAAAACTTAAAAACAGTTTATTAAAAAAACATTTATTATTGGCAGAATGAATTTTATATCTTCTATTTTTGCTAAATTTTTAGCACTGCTATTAATTAAATTCTTATACTGCAAAGTGATTTTAAATTGAAGTTCAATTATAAAAATGAAATTTGCGCATAAAAACCCCCGAACATAATGTTCGGGGGTTTTTATTTAAACACTAAATAAAACTATTTTGTTTTGGGCAAGTGTCTTTTTAACATCTATTATCCTTTGGTTTCGGCTGCCTTTAAATTTAAGTGTTATGTCCTTTTCTTCCTCCACAAACCTGCCATCTACAAGTACATCTATGTAAGACAGAAACTCATTTGTAAATTGGCAGTTTGCCCTGCTGTTTCCCGTTATCTCCTCAAATGTAAAGCCGGAATAACACCATATATCTTTATCAGTAAAATTCTGACGCACTTTTTTGCATAACGCAGTCAGTTCTTCTTGATTTTCAGCCTCAAAAGGCTCACCGCCCAAAAGCGTAAGACCTTTTATATAGCTTGGTGCCAATGCATTAAGAATTTCTTTTTCTGTTTCTTTGGTATATTCATTGCCGTACTTAAAATCCCATGTAGCCTGATTAAAGCAGTTTTTGCAGTGGTGGCGGCAGCCGGAAACAAAAAGTGAAACCCTTACTCCTATACCGTTTGCTATATCTGTTTTTTTTATTTCGCCGTAATTCATATTAAAAACCTCTTAAAGGTGAAGTACTCTTTCTTTAATCTCTTGTGTTCTGCCCTGATTCCAGAACTGTGTACCTATATAACCGCATGTACGTCTTGCTACATTCATTTTTGTTTGGTCATGGTTTTTGCAGTTAGGGCATTCCCAAACAAGCTTTCCGTCTTTATCTGTTACTATTTGTATTTCACCCTCATAGCCGCACTGCTGGCAGTAATCACTCTTTGTATTAAGCTCGGCATAAATAATATTATCGTATATAAACTGCATTACGCTTATTACGGCTTCGATATTGTTCTGCATGTTAGGCACCTCAATATAGCTTATAGCGCCGCCCGGTGAAAGAGCTTGGAACTTAGCCTCAAAGGCAAGCTTTGTAAATGCGTCTATTGGCTCTGTAACATGCACATGATAGCTGTTTGTGATATAGTTCTTATCTGTAACACCTTTAATTATGCCAAATCTCTTCTGAAGGCACTGAGCAAATTTATATGTTGTGCTCTCAAGCGGTGTGCCGTAAAGGCTGAAATCAATATTTTCTTTAGCCTTCCATTTTTTGCAGGCATCATTCATATGCTGCATAACTTCAAGAGCAAAAGGCTCAGCCTCTGGGTCTGTATGTGAAAGGCCTGTCATATATTTTACACACTCATAAAGACCGGCATAGCCAAGGGATATTGTGGAATATCCGCCATAAAGAAGTTTATCTATTGTTTCGCCTTTTTTAAGTCTTGCCAAAGCACCGTTTTGCCAAAGTATAGGCGCCACATCTGAAACAGTGCCTTTAAGCCTGTTATGACGGCACATAAGCGCTCTGTAGCAAAGGTCAAGTCTTTCATCGAATATATCCCAGAATTTGTCTACATCTCCGCCAGAAGAAAGGGCAACGTCTACAAGGTTAATTGTTACAACACCCTGATTAAATCTTCCGTAATATTTAGGCTTGCCGTTTTCGTCAACATACGGTGTAAGGAAGCTTCTGCAACCCATACATGTGTAGCAGTGGCCTTCGCCGTTTTTATCCACCTTAAGCTCAAGCATTTTCTTTTCGGATATATAATCCGGCACCATTCTTTTAGCTGTGCATTTAGCCGCAAGCTCTGTTAAATAAAAATATGGTGTGCCTTCTTTAATGTTGTCTTCCTCAAGAACATATATAAGTTTAGGGAATGCCGGTGTAATCCAAACACCATCTTCGTTTTTAACTCCCTGATATCTCTGTTTTAATACTTCCTCGATTATAAGAGCAAGGTCGTGCTTTTCCTGCTCGTCCTTTGCCTCATTAAGGTACATAAATACAGTTACAAAAGGCGCCTGTCCGTTTGTTGTCATAAGTGTTACAACCTGATACTGTATTGTCTGCACACCTTTACATATTTCGTCATGGAGGCGTTTTTCCACTATGTCACTCATAGTTTTTTCAGAAACTTCAGCCCCCATTGTTTTAATTTCTTCAATAACTTCTTTTCTTATTTTCTCACGGCTTATCTGAACAAAAGGCGCAAGGTGTGTAAGGCTTATGCTCTGTCCGCCGTACTGTGAGCTGGCAACCTGAGCTATTATCTGAGTTGCTATATTGCAGGCTGTTGAGAATGTATGCGGCTTTTCAATAAGTGTGCCGCTTATAACAGTACCGTTTTGAAGCATATCTTCAAGATTTACAAGGTCGCAGTTGTGCATATGCTGAGCAAAGTAGTCTGCATCATGGAAATGAATAATGCCCTGTTCATGAGCGTCTACTATATCCTTAGGCAGAAGTATTCTTTTTGTAATATCCTTACTTACTTCTCCTGCCATATAGTCCCTTTGAACACTGTTTACAGTAGGGTTCTTATTTGAGTTTTCCTGTTTAACTTCCTCGTTGCTGCACTCAATAAGGCTCATTATTTTGTCGTCTGTAGAATTAGCCTTTCTTATAAGAGCTCTCTGGTATCTGTAAGTTATGTATTTTCTTGCAACAGAAAAAGCTCTTTCAGCCATTATACGGTCTTCTACCATATCCTGTATTTCCTCAACCCCTGCTGCTCTGCCAAGGTTAAGACATTCTTTTTCTATCTCAAGAGTTATTTTTTCTATCTGCTCTTCTGTAAGCCTTTCGGACTCTACAGCCTCGTTATTTGCTTTTCTTATAGCCATGCTTATTTTACTGCTGTCAAAAACAGCCTCTGTTCCGTTTCTTTTAATTATCTTCATATTGCTACCCACTTTCCCCATATATATCTTATGTGTTTTTATAGCGCCCTTTAATTATACTATATCTTGTGTTTTTTGCAAGTCATTTATACAACATCTGTGCCTCAATGCTATTTTTATATATTTTTTACAAAATTTTTGTATACATTAAAAATTTAAACTTATATGTAAATCCGCTGTAAAAAAGCCTGTCTTCTTGCTTTGGCGGCATTATTTATAACTTAAGGCAAAAAATTCCCGCGAACAAAATTTAATGTCAAGCGTTAATAATAAACAAAAAATTATTAACTTTTGAACTTAAAGCTGCTAAAAGCATTCTTTAAATGTCATATAAAATATACCATTATCACAATTTCGAAATCACAATATATAGCCCATACTTCTGAATATAAATATCCAGAAAGTAAGTGTAACAGTTGAAAGCAATGTAGTTGATACAACAGTACTTGATGTAAGAGCACCGTCGTGGCCCATACTTTTAGCCATTACATAACATGTAGGTGTTGAGCAGGCTCCAAGCATTATCATAAGAGCTATAAGTTTTTGGTCTGTAAAGCCCATTTTAACGGCAATAGGCAGAAATACTGCCGGAAGCACAACAAGCTTTATAGCAGAAGCTACTGCTGTAAGACCTATTTTAGAACGCATTTTTGAAAATTCAAAGCTGGCGCCTATGGCCAAAAGAGCAAGAGGCGTAGTAAGGGATGAAATGCTTGTAAAAGTTTTTTGAACCATTGTAGGAAGCTGAAGCTTTAAAGCCGAAGCTATAAGGCCTATTGCTATACCGTCTATAATAGGGTTTTTAATAATATTTATAATAGCTGTTTTTATTCTTTTGCCTGCCTCAGAAGCAGAAACCTTCTCCGGCGACTCCAGTGTAAGAACAAGCACGGCAAATACGTTAAAAAGCGGTACACTGCCTATCATCATAAGAGGCACCATTCCGGCATCGCCGTAAATATTGGTTATGTATGCCGCACCCAGTATAGCTGCACTTGAGCGGTATGAAACCTGAACGAACTCACCTGTAACTTTTTTGTCTTTTATAAATATTTTTGCAAGTATCCATATAACAACAAAAGCTATTGTTGTAGCTGCGGCACAGAATAAAACATACTTAACATCAAAATCCGAATAAAGGTCTATCCCCCACATATCCATAAAAAGCATAACAGGGAGAGTTACTTTAAAAACAAGCTTATCGCTTATTTTAAGAAAGCTCTCTGTAAAAAAGCCTTTTCGGTTGAGTATATAGCCTAGAACCATTACCAAAAAAACAGGTATTGTTGAATTAAGGCTGAATATTAAACTGTCCATATAATGCCACCCCCAAAAGAATAATTGTTTTAAACCGCTTATTTCTTTAAATAATTTTTTGCTTTACTATGCAAAAAAGCGGGCTTATAGGCTTAATAACCTATAAAACCCACTTTTTACCGCACAAAAACAACACAAGCGGTTTATTTAATTTTTATTTTTACAAATATACAACATTTATTTCAGTTTTTCAATACCTCAATGTCATCTTTTGGCAGTTGGCTGAAAAATTTCTTTAAAAAGAATACACAAAATACAGCCGCCAACAAGTCACTTACAGGCTGAGAAGCCTGCACTCCTAAAAGCCCCCAAAACATAGGCAGTATAATAACTGCCGGTATAAAAAACAGCCCCTGACGTGAAATTGATGTAAGTGTTGCCTCTACCGGAAGGCCCACCGACTGCAAAAGCATATTGCTTATTATAGAAAGAGGCTGTATAAACATTGTGGCACACTGTAATTTAAGCGCCAGAGTGCCTATTTCTATAACATCAGGGTCGGACTTTCTGAAAAGCACAATTATTTCATCTGCAAAAACAAAGCATACTACAGAAAGAACAAAAAGCATTATCATACCAGTTAATAGTGTAAATTTAAATGCTTTTCTTACTCTGCCGTATTTTTTGGCACCATATGCAAAGCCGGCTACCGGCTGGAAGCCTTGGCCAAAGCCTAAAAGCACAGCTGTCATTATAAAAGATGTTCTTCCAACAATAGACATAGCCGAAACAGCGGCATCGCCGTAAGCCATAGCGCCTAAATTAAGCATTATATTAGCTATACTGGCAAGACCCTGACGGAAAAACGACGGAAGTCCCATTTTAATAATATCTATATAAACAGATAACTTTAATACGGCGTTTTTAATGTTTAAAGACACCATATTGCCCTTTTTTCTTACACAGAAGAATAAAAGTATAAGAAAGCTTATAAACTGGCTTATAAGGGTAGCTATAGCGGCTCCGCCTATACCTAAATCAAAAACAAATATAAAAATAGGGTCCAATATTATATTAAGCACACCGCCGAATGAAAGGCCTACCATAGAGAAAAACGCCCTGCCCTGAGAACGCATAATATTATTTAAAACAAAAGATGTGCATATAAAAGGTGTGCCTATGAATATGTACATTGAATAGCTTTGTGCATAAGGCAGTATAGTAGGTGTAGCGCCTAAAATAGAAACTATCTGCCTGTTAAAAACCATGCCTAAAACCGCTATTATTACTCCTAAAATAAAAGTAATAACAAATGCCGATGCGGCTATTTCAGAGGCCTTTTCAGTATCCTTCTGCCCCAAAAGCCTTGAAATATTGCTTCCGGCACCCATACCAAAAAGAAATCCTAAAGCCTGCATAATGCTCATTACAGAAAACACAACACCTACAGCACCCGATGCGCTGGTATTAATCTGCGAAACAAAGAATGTATCTGCCGTATTGTAAATAGCCGAAACAAGCATGCTTACAATCATAGGCAGAGCCAGAGCTGGTATAAGGCGCTCAACAGGCTGGGTTGTCATTTTTACAAACTGGCTTTCTTTTTCCATAAACACTCACCCCTTACATACTTATATTAATTTAAAGCCGGGTCTTTTACTCCGTTCTTTTCAAAGGCTTTTGCCCTGTCTATGCATGTGCCGCATTTTCCGCACGGCTTATCTCCGCCTTCGTAACAGCTCCATGTAAGCTCATAAGGCACTTTAAGCCTAAGGCCTTCTTTTACAATATCTGCTTTTGTTAAATTAACAAAAGGGGCTTTAATTTTAAGCTGCTTACCGCTTCCAATAAAAACCGCATCAGCCATGGCATTATTAAACTCATCTGAGCAGTCCGGATAAGCGCTTCCTGCTGCGTCGTCGCTGTGAGCGCCATAATATATAACGCTGCAATCCTTAGAAAGTGCCACACTTGCCGCAGTTGATATAAAAAGACCGTTTCTAAACGGCACATAAGTGCTTACAGGCTTTCCGTCGGTTTCTTTAAGCTGCTCATCATAGCTTTTTTCCGGTATTTCGTTTTTTGAGCCTTCAAGAAGTGAGCAGTCGCTATACTTAAAAATCTGGGTTAAATCTACAGTCAGTCTTTCAACTTTATAATAATCGGCTACTTTCTTTGCTGCCTCTACTTCTTTTTTATGTTTCTGACCATAAAATACAGAAAGGGCAACTACATTTTCGGCGCCGTATTTTTCCACAGCCATGGCAAGGCATGTACTGCTGTCAAGTCCGCCGCTGAACAAAACAAGTGCTTTTTCCATAACACTTATGCCTCCTTTTTTCTTATTCTTTAATTTATCTACTTATTTCCTTAACCTCATTTGAAGCGCTATATCATCGGCAAAACGACCCCTTAAAGCGCTGGTGTATGTTTTAGCTGATGTCTTTTTTATTCCCCTTGCAGTCATGCAGCTATGGCAGCCTTCTATAAGCACAGCCACATCCTGAGAGCCTGTTACCATTTCTATAATCTCGGCTATATCTGTTCCAATTCTTTCCTGAAGCTGAAGGCGCTTTGACACCATATCGGCAATACGTGCTATTTTGCTTAAGCCTATAACCTTGCCCCTTGGCATATATGCTACAGTTACTTTCATGTCATACATAAGCGCCAAATGGTGCTCACAGTAGCTGAATATATCTATATCCCTAACTATTACCATGTCACTGCTTTCCTGAGAAAATGTTAGGTCATCCTCAAATGTTTTATCGAACATCTGGGCTATTTCAGCATTGGTATAGTTCATGCCCTCAAATACCTCGGCATACATTTCGGCTACTCTTTTAGGTGTATCAATAAGGCCTTCCCTATCTGGGTCATCGCCTAAAGCCTCTATAATGCCTCTTATATGTTCTTTTATTTTTTCTTTATCTATTGCCATTATATCACCTTTTTTAAACTCCCCGCTTATCCGGGTCCCAAATTATTTTATGCATCTGAAGCTGCAAATTAACGTTATTAAGCTTGTTTTCCTTCATAAAATCTACTATTTCTTCCGGGTTTATGCTGCCGAAAACAGGGCTTATATAAACACGGCATTTTTCCGTTAAATCGTATTTTGTAATTATATAAAGCGCCTTTTGTAAATCTTCTCTGTTTGAGGATACAAACTTTACTACATCGTTTTTATCAAGAACATCAAAGTTTGAAAGGAGCATTTTATCTTCCATACCGCTGGATTTAAGCTTATAGTCCATAGTAAAATACGGCCTGTTTGGTATGTGGCAAAACTGTTTTAAATCTATACTGCCGTTTGTTTCTATCTCACAGCTTAAAGACTTATCAGAAGCTATTTTTTCCAAAAGCTCTTTTATACCATCTCTTAAAAGCGGCTCTCCACCGGTTAATGTTACGTTTTTAATTCCTGTTTCTTTAATTTTGCTGTAAATTTCGTCCGTTGTCATTAAAGTATAAGGCGCATTTTCTTCATTTGCCCATTTTGTATCACAGTATGAGCAGTTTAAATTACAAAAAGCAAAACGCACAAAAACAGCCAGCTGACCGGCTCTTGCTCCTTCACCGTTTATACTTTCAAATATTTCCACAACTTTAAAAACACTCATTAAAGCACCTTCTTTTAACCGAAATACGACGCCATATTATCCGGCGTTTCGTACACTGCCGTCATTCTTACTTTATAGCCTTTTTCAGACATTTTATCGAATATATATTTAGCCAAGTTTTCTGCTGTAGGCCTGAAATCCAGCTCTATAACCCTGAAATTTTCATCCAAAAGTGCATTAAGTGTGTTTTGTTTTAAAGAGCCGCGCTCTATAATAAGGCTGTGGTCCAGATAATCGGCTATTTCTTTTAAATCTTTTTTTAAATCGCCGAAATCCACAATCATCCCCCTGAAAGCGCCTTCGTTTTGTATTGTCTGAGAATATATTTCTGCTTCAACTGTCCATCTGTGGCCGTGGATATTGGCACACTTGCCATTATAGTCTTTAAGAAAATGTGCTGAGTCGAAGCTTTGTTTTGTTTTGATAGTATACATTTTTTACTCCTTTCCGTAACAAAAAAGCTCCGAAAATAATTCGGAGCGGAATAAAAATCGTTTTGTATTCAGCCCTGGTTTTATTTATAGACAGGATGGTACAAACGAACTGTCTTATTTAATTAAAAACAAGTATAACACCCTAAAAGGCAGTGCGTCAAGGTAGCCTTAGGCAAAACTATGGCCGTGGGCCATATGATTTATAAAAAATTCGGCCTTTTCGTCACTGTCTGCCACCCTTACCGGCTTAAGCTGGTTTACGGAAACACCTTTTTTACTCATCATTTTAACATAATCGCTGTATGAACCTTGCTGTAAAGGCACAAGTACAAGACTTTGAAGCTTTCCAAGACGTATTTTTTCGGCATAAGATGAGTTAAAGCCACAGAGTATGTTTTCTATAACCAAAGAATATTTTTCGGCGTTTTCTGCTGATATTTCTTTTTCGTACTCGGCAAAAACCACATACCTGCCCGGGGATGAATTTTTATCGGCATAAACTGTATATTCCTTGGTTTTAACACCTGTTTCCTTTTCAAAATTAATAATAACATCCTTCATTGTGCTGTCGTTTGTTTTTTCCCCGGCAATATTAAGCACCTGATTAAGCCTGTAAACAAAACGTATTTTAGGCAGTTTATTATAAAAGCCCGTTACTTCCACAATATCCATCATTTGGTAGCGGTAAAAGCCCGATAAATTGGTTATTATAAACTCATAACGTCTGCCTTTAACTACTTTATCCAGCGTAACAATTTCGCCTGTTTTAATGTCTTTAAACTCATAAAACGCGCTGAAAGGTATAAGCACCATTTCGTCGCTTTCAGACTCTACAGGGCAGGCAAATATACCTTCTGACGCTGAAAAAACACTGTAATGCACTTTTATGCCGCCTAAAAAGAACCTTAGCCTTTCGGTATATATTTTAAAGCTTTCACTGCCTATACCGAATACAAAAGCCACATTAGGCCAAATACGTTTTATAATGCCTTCAAAACCTTTGCGGCATTCTTTTTCTATTTCTTCTGCTCTTTTAGGCATTTTTTCAAGTGTCAGCTCATTTCTTACACTTTCCGGCACATTTACTTTTTTGTTAATTGTGCCGTTTTTTATATCCTCAACAAGCATTTGCCAGTTGTTTTCAAAATACCGCATTATATCATAAGCCGCTGTCATAAATGTGCATGTAATATAAGACAAATCCCTTTCCATAAGGGCAAACCTTAAATGCATATACATAAAATCCATATCATGCTTTGGATAAGTAACACAAAGGGGTGTAGTATAAACATAGCTTTCGTAAGCTTTGTTTCTTTCACGTACTTTACCTGAAACGGCGCCGTATGTAAAGCCGTTTTCCTGTGTTTTAAAACGTATTTCAGTAAGTGAAACACCTCTGCCCTTAACCCAGTTTTCTTTTAATTCCCTATCCATTACAGCAAAGCAGGCACCATGGGTATAAAGTGCGAATAAATCCGCCGCCTCACGGCACATAGGAACTTTTTTTGGCTTTCCGCTGCTGCCGGAGCTTAAAGCAAAATGCTCTATATCTCGGGATGTAATTATGTTTTTTTCGCCGTTTTCAATTCGGCTTATATATTCCTCATAATCGCTGTAAGTGCTTAAAGGCACTCTTTTTTGATACTCATCAACAGTTGTAATTGTATCAAAACCGTATTTTTTTCCAAATTCGGTATTTTTATTTTCCTGCAAAAGTTTAAAAAGCAGTTTTTCATTTACATCATAGCCTTCATAAGAAGCATTTAAAAGCGCCTCTAATCCTTTATTGCCTTTTTCTATTGTTTTATTTAAAATTTCTTCTGTCGCAGTCAATATAAGCAACTCCTTTTGCGATTATAATACAATACAGATTTACCCTTTGCAACGGAAAATATATATTGTATACAATTTAGAACTTTACTGTCTGTTTCATAATGATAAAATCATATTATAAATGGAGGTTAACTATGGAAATTTATCTGCTCTTAGGCGAAAAAAGCGCCGCTCTTAAAGACATAGACATTTTCTGCGATGCCTTTGAGAAAAACGGTATTAAACTAAAAAAAGTAATGACAGACACAATAGATATTTCATATCCATTTAATGGACAAATATCATTAAATGGACAAAAATGCCCTTTGCCTGATGCCGTTATATCAGCATATTTCGGCAACATAAATGATTACAACTTATATGTTACAAGATACTTTGAGAGTATGGGTGTTTTATGCATAAATACCGCCGACTGCATAATTGACGCCCGTGACAAATTAAAGGCTATGCTTAAAATAAGCCAAAATTTGCCTGATATTAAAATACCAGACTCACTGCTTTTAAGCCCAAACACAACAACGGAATTTATAAAAGAAAAAATGTCTTTTCCATGCATAATTAAAATACTTAACGGCAGCAAAGGCATAGGCGTTGAGCTTTGCCAAAATGCGGAAGACGCCATTAAAAAATCAAATGAATTTAAAGAAAAATACGGCGACAGTGCAATGCTTCAAAAATATATAAGCTTTTCAAAAGGCCGCGACATACGTTTTATAATCTGCGGCGGAAAGTATATAGTTTCTTTTATACGCCAAAACAGCCAAAGCTTTTTATCTAATGTGGCAAAAGGCGGGGAAATAATTCCTTATACCCCTAAAGACGAAGAAATAAAAGCCGCCGAAAGCATAGCAGCACTGCTTAATATTAATTTGGGAAGTGTTGACTTTTTGACCGATAAAAACGGTGAACTTGTATTCTGCGAGGCAAACGCCATGCCCGGCCTTAACTACACACAAGCCTTTATAAAAGCCGGCCTTGAGAATCCTCTTAACTCTATAGTTAAAAACATCAAAAACCAAATAAATACTATAAAAAAATACTAAAAAATCGGGTTTAAAGTTTATCGCTTTAAACCCGATAATTTTTTTTCACAAATACTTAAAATTATAAACCGCCGTTAAGAAGTATATTGTTATATACAACCTGTATGCCGTAAACAATGCAGAAAAGCATTATCGCCCACCAAATAGCTGTTTTAGGTTCTTTTTCGTTTTTATTTACTTTATATTTATTATATTTTTCGCGGTTTTCCTCATTTACTCTATTGTTATATAAATTCATTCTTTTAAATTCTTTATCATCCATTAAATATCCCCTCCAACACACACAAACAACTTCCACTAATATTATTTTACATAACACCGTATGAAAAGTCAATTTATTTATAAAACGCAAACAAAGCCGTGAAAAAATCACGGCTTTATAAATAATATACTTATTTAGTTTTATGCTTGTATAACACCAGCCTTGTCATCTCCCGGTGACTGTGCCCAAGGGTCGCCAGTTACAGCAAACATCTGGTCATGGCGTGCCTGTTTAGTAATTGTATGTATTGTATCTTTGGCATTATAAACCTCATCTTTTAAATTAATACCAAGACCCGGTCTGTCGCTTAAATAAATATGTCCGTCGCGTATATCAACTCCGTTATCTGTTATATCAAATGTTTTATAAAGTGAGCGCACTGTTTCGATACCATTTGTGTTAGGACAGCTTATCATAAGATGTGCAACAACCATAGTCATAACAGGCGAACCGCAGTTATGCGTTGTAACAGGCAAATGATAAGCATCAGCCATGCCGGCTATTTTTTTACACTCTGTAATTCCGCCGCAGTAGCTTACATCAAACATAGCAATATCACAGGCGTCTTTTTCAAACAACTCTCTAAACTGGTATTTAGTAACAAGCCTCTCGCTGGCAAGTATAGGAAGCTTTGTTTTTTTCCTTAAATTTGCAAAGCATGTTATATTATCAACTGGTATAGGGTCCTCAAACCACATAGGGTCGTACTGCTCTACTTCCTCTGCCACACGCACAGCCATTGGCAAATTCCATCTGGAGTGGCACTCAAGAGCTATTTCCATTTTGTCCCCTACGGCGTCACGTATTTTCTTAAACGGCAGAAGGCCGCGGCGTATATCCTCTCTTGTTACATACTGGCCGTTATATTTAGTTGAAAGGCTGTCTAAAGGCCAAATCTTCATAGCTGTAATGCCGCTTTTTAAAAGGTCTTTTGCCAGCTCTCCGGCATCTTCCATAAACCACTCTCTATCTCTTATGTTTCCGTAACTAATACATGTGTTATATACTTTAAGGCTTTCCTGTGTTTTGCCGCCTAAAAGGTTATAAACCGGCATGTTTGCGGCTTTTCCCTTTATATCCCAAAGCGCCATATCTATAGCGCCCATGGCACGCATTTCAGCACCCATGTAACCGGTGTAATTGGCACTGTCATACATCATAGCCCAAAGCTTTTCGTTATTTAAAGGATTTTCACCTAAAATTATTTCGGCACAGAAATTATGTACCGCTGTTTTTGTAAGCTCAACTTTGTCTGTAGCCTCGCCTATACCCGTTATGCCTTCATCGGTATGTACCATAACCCATAAATGCCTTGGATGTGCCGGAAGCTGAATTGTTTCAACAGCCGTAATTTTCATTTAAACTCCTCCTTTAATAACTTTATAACACTATATATTTTTACAGTTTTATTAAATTCTGTCTCTTATTTTATGCCTTTTAAAATTTCCTCACAGCTTAAAAGATGTTCTTTTATATTTAAGAATGCCTTTTTAGCGTTTCCGCTTTTTATAGCTTCATATATTTTTAAATGTTCTTTGTGTGTTTGTATAATTCTGTCTTTTTTATAAAAAGACTGAAGGCCTATACGGCTTATCTGGTTTCTTAAATTAACTATTGATTCTTTCATTCTGCTGTTGCCGCAAAAATCAATAATTGCCAAATGAAAGCCCAAATCGTTTTTTATAAATTCTTCCTGTATGCCTTCTTTATTAAGCATTTCTTCTTCACTATCCAAAAAAGAGCGCATGCTCTGGCAAAGCTCCTGACCTTCCTGTGATGTTATATTTTCGGCGGCATAAAGAGCGCAAAAACCTTCTATAGCCATTCGCATTTGAAGTATTTCGTGCATCTCATTTTGGGAAATTTCTTTAACCTTAATTCCTTTATTTGACTGTATTACAATATAGCCTTCTTTTTGAAGCTGAAGTATTGCTTCCCTTACAGGTGTTCTTGAAATTCCCATTATTTCGGCAAAATGTCTTTCAGAATATACCTTAGATGGTTCAAGCTGATTATTAACTATTAAATTAAGCAGGTATTCATAGGCCTGTTCTTTAAATGTAGATTTTACAAACATAATACCCCTCCTACTGGTGTGTAGTATACCAGTTTTATGTATAATTGGCAATATGATTTATTTACAAAAATACTGTGTTAAATTTATTTATAAATACAGTAATCAATGTTTGTAATATACAAATCAGCTACTACACGTAACATGTAATAACAAAAAACGCATTTATCAGCTTTATACTAATAATGCGTTTTTTATTAAAGTTTATCTAATACTTCACGGTATTTATCAAGGTGTGCTTCAAGAGCCATATAAATATCATTTCTTGTACCGCTCTTTATTGCCTCATAAATTTCCATGTGCTCTTTATAAGCATTTGTTATAGTACCGCCTATTGAAAACGTTTTAACGCCTATGCGGTCTATTCTGTTTCGCATATCATTAAATATATTCAGCATTTGACTGTTATTTACATAGCTTACAATAGCCAAATGAAAATTAAAATCCCACTTCATAAATTCCTGTGATGTGGCAGAGCTTTCAATAAGCTGTTTTTCTTGAACAAGATAAGATTTAAGTGTCTGCACAAGGTCGCGCCACTTTTGACTTCCGGCTGTATCAACGGCATACATACCGCAAAAACCCTCTATTGCCATTCTTACCTGAAGATATTCGTCTATATCTTTGCCGCTGTATTCACGCAACATAAAGCCTTTATTTGGTTTTATGGTAACAAAATCTTCATGGGCAAGCTGAAGCACTGCTTCTCTTACAGGCGTACGGGAAATATTAAGCATTTCAGCAAAGCCCTGTTCTGTATAAATTTCATCTGCCTTAAGTTTGCCGTCTATAATTTGTTTTTTCAGGTAATTATACGCCTGCATTTTAAGCGTTATTCTTTCAATCAAAGTAACCTCTCCTTTTAAACTTCAGCAAATAATAATTAACTGCGTCCAAACCGCTTAAGTATAAATGTCAAAATCTCGTTTGACACACCTTCTTTTGACATTTTTTCCAGCTGAAGCATTTCATCATTTGTAATTATTGTAACTATATTTGTGTCAGTACCAAAACCGGCACCTGCCTGTTTAAGGTTATTTGCCACTATCATATCAATATTTTTTTTGTTTATTTTGGCCCTGCTGTTTTCTATCATGTTTTGGGTTTCCATTGAAAAGCCGCATATAAACTGGCCGTCACGCCTGTTTTCGCCCATATATTTTATAATATCCGGGTTTCTGGTAAGCTCTATATTCATGTCGTCGTCTTTTTTCTTTATTTTCTCATCAGAAGCATGCGAAGGCTTATAGTCTGCCACAGCGGCGGCTTTAATTATAATATCGTAATCTTTAAATCTTGATTTAAAGACATCGAACATATCCTGAGCACTTGTAACGCTTATATTTTCGGCAAACCTAACCGGCGGAAGACTTGTCTTTCCGCTTACAAGTGTTACATCAGCCCCACGGCGCACAGCCGCCTTAGCAAGCTCATAGCCCATTTTGCCAGTTGAATGATTTGTAATATATCTTACCGGGTCTATAGCTTCCTGCGTAGGTCCGGCGCTTACTATAACTTTAAGGCCTGCCATATCTTTTTTATAAGCCGCTTCTTTTAATACATAATCAACAAGTTCTTCTTCCGGCGGCATTTTGCCTTCTCCATTATCACCGCAGGCAAGATAACCGCTTGCTGGTGTTATAACTTCATAGCCGAAGCGTTTGAGTTTTGAAATATTATCCTGAACAATAGCATTTCTATACATTGCCGTATTCATAGCCGGAGCTATTATAACCTTGCATGTGCAGGCCATAACAGTTGTTGTAAGCATATCATCGGCAATGCCGTTTGCTATTTTGCCTATTACATTTGCCGTAGCCGGAGATATAAGGCATACATCAGCCTTTTTAGCTAAAGCCACATGTGCTACATTAAACTGAAAATTTCTGTCAAAAGTATCTACAATACATTTATGTGATGTAAGAGTTTCAAAAGTAATTGGGTTAATGAAATTAACCGCATTTTTAGTCATTATAACATATACATCGGCATGCTGTTTAATAAGCATGCTGACACAGTTAGCCATTTTATATGAAGCTATTCCGCCTGTTACGCAAACAAGCACAGTTTTGCCTTTAAGCATACAACCATCCCTAACTCAAAAATTTCAACAGTAATCATACTTTATCGAATAATTATACCAAAACCTTACTTAATTATCTATAGAAAATATTATATATTGCAAAAAAACATATAATATAAGCCTATTTGGCATATTAACATAATAAATAGTACAAAAAAATAACGGTATAAACCATTAAATTCTTAGTTTATACCGTTAAATTTATTTTATGTAATTGTCTTACATTAATTCTGTGTTTGTCAGCTCCTCAGAAAGAAGCATATGGCTGTAAACACTGCTTAAAAGTGTATTTTCTTTTTCGGCTACATTATACTGGGCTGTTAAAAGCTCATAATACGATGCATTTCCGCTGAGGTACTTAACCTGTACTCTCTCAAATTCATCCTGAAGCAATTTTAATTCATCAAGTCCAGATGTATAATTTTTTTCTTCCTGAACAATGGAGTTATATTTTTGATACAAAGACTCATAAACACTGTTTTTTGCATCTTCATAACTCATTTCGGCTGAGTTTAAGCTGTTTTGTGCCGATTGGTAGCCGCCTATTTCAGAACTGTTTAAAGGCGTAAGCTTTGATGTTTGCTTTGATGTTTCATAACTCTTTTCCGCCTGTCTTACAGAGTTGCTTGAAGCAACTTTTCCGTTAATATAGCTTTCAACCGGTATATCCAGCTCAAAAGGCTCATAAACGGCATCCATTACAAAGTTATATCTTTTGTTTATGTCTGTACCCATTAATATATTTAAAGAAACATATTCCAGTTCAAGAGTATCTTTTTGTGTTTCAAGCTGTTCCTTGGCTGTATTATAGGCTAGATTAAGGTTATCATACTCGCTTTGAGATATTTTACCATTTGAGAGCTTTATTTTTGAAAGAGCCAGATTATACTCATCGTTTTTAAGTGCCATTTCCGACAAAGCAATACTTCTTTGAAGCTCAATAATATTAATATACGACTCTTTCATTGAATGTTTAACGCTTTCCTCCTGAGCAACTATAGAAAGCTCACTGTTCTGATAACTGCTTTGGGAGTTTAAAAAGCTTATTAAGCCCGAAAAACCGTCTGATGAATAAGCCTCAAGGTACTGTATTTCAAGCTGTGTTTCGGCAAGGTCCATACTTGCTTTAAGGTTATTAAGCGAAGAGCTGTTTCTCAGCGCTTTTTCTACAGCCTCGTCAAATGTTAAAGTTTCCAAATCCTCATCATACTGACTGGTTATAAAAGTACTGAACTGCTCAGTAAGGTCGGTTTGCTCCTGCTCTGCTGTTGTTTCTTCGGTTGTTTCAGTTGTGCTTTCATCTGCGGCAAAAGAATTTACAGGTGAAAATGCCATAAATACGGCAATTAAAACAGCCAAATATCTTTTTTTCATTAACTCACATCCTTTACTCAAACCTAAGAGCTTCTATAGGGTCTAAAAGTGCGGCCTTATTAGCTGGGGCAACGCCGAAAATTATACCTATAAGCATTGATATGCCTACAGCTCCTACTATTGCCGTTACACTCATAACTGGTGCGATTCCTACAAGGTTTCCTACAAATACTGAGCCTATATAGCCTATTATAAGTCCGCTTATGCCGCCCATGCCAGTAAGTATAATTGCCTCTGTTATAAACTGAAGGCGTATATCCCTGTTTTTGGCGCCTATAGCTTTTCTTATACCTATCTCACGTGTTCTTTCAGTAACCGTAACCATCATTATGTTCATAACACCTATGCCGCCTACCAAAAGTGAAATTGCCGCTACAAAGCTTATAAACAGCGTTACGTACGAAAGTATGGAGTTAATGGATTCTACCATATCAGTAGTATCCATAATATAATACTTATCCTCGTTGCCATGGAAATCTTCCAAAGCCGCAATTATTTTTTCCTGCATAACTTCGCTTTGGCTTGCGTCAGTTAAAATTATTGATATACCGCCTAAGTTAGAGCCGGTAAATACTTTCATACATGTAGTTATAGGCATAACTATGTTTTCCGGATACTCATCGCTGTAATTTGCTGAGGAAGAATCTGTGTTTTCAGTAATACCAACTACAGTAAGCTTTGTTGTGCCCTTCCATGACTTAATTTTTATTTTCTCACCTATAACATCTTCGTTGCAGTAGCCAAACACCTTTAACGCCGTTGTATCCTGAATCACACACACATTATTACGCATTTCAACGTCGTTATCGGATATATATCTGCCATACAAAACATTATCATTATTTATATATTTATAGTCACCTGTTGCACCTGTTACATTTGCCCTATTTGTTTCTGTAGGGTCCAAAAGTTTTACATATGCATTAGAACCGGAGTATGTAGGGGAAATATATTCTATACCGTCAAGCTCTTTAAGCATATAGTAATCATCCATTGTAAGAAGGTCACGTGTTTCAATATCCCTTGAGCTTACAAGACTTACCTGAAGTGTACCAGTGCCGAAGCTTTCAAACTCCTCCTCCATAGCCGCCTGAGAGCCGTTTCCTATAGCAACTATTATAATAACGCTTGCTATACCTATTATAATGCCAAGCATTGTAAGGAATGTCCTCATTTTGTTTGAAAACACATTAAAGAAAGATGATTTAATGCACTCGTAAATATTCAAGACACTATTCCCTCCCTTAATGTACGGTTTTCAACTGGTTTATCGCTTATTATGTCGCCGTCTTTAAAAACAACAATTCTTTTTGTAAACTGCGCCACATCAGGCTCATGGGTAACCATTACAACAGTAACTCCTTCATCGTTAAGCTGCTGGAAAATACCCATTACCTCATAAGTTGACTTTGTGTCAAGGTTACCAGTAGGCTCATCAGCCATTAATATAGAAGGGTCATTAACCAATGCCCTAGCTATGGCAACCCTTTGCCTTTGACCGCCTGAAAGCTCATTTGGCTTATGATAAATTCGCTTTTCAAGACCTACTTTTGTAAGAGCCTCTATGGCTCTTTCCCTGCGTTGTTTTCTGCCTATACCGGCATAAACCATAGGCAGCTCAACGTTTTCTACCGAAGAAAGCTTTGGCAGAAGATTAAATGACTGAAAGACAAAGCCTATTTTTTTGTTTCTAATATCTGCAAGTCGGCTTTCATTAAACCGCGCAACGTCTTCGTCTTCAATAAAGTAGTGACCTTCCGTTGGCCTATCAAGGCAGCCTAAAATATTCATCATAGTACTTTTGCCTGAACCACTGGTGCCCATTATAGATACAAACTCGCCTTTTTCTATAGTTAGGTTAATATTTTTAATAGCCATAACAGCAAGCTCGCCTTGATTATATTTTTTACAAATGTTATCTAATGTCAGCAATGCCATATTAACACTCCCGTTTCATTTACTATTAGCCTCTTGGGCCGCCGCCTCCGCCGCCCATAGGCATACCGCCGCCTCCGCCGCCGGAAGGAGCACCACCGCCGCCTAACACACCATCAAGCATACTGCCTTCTGATGATTGGCCGGAAGAACCATCAGACGTGCTTTGCATTGTGGCATAGTCCGAAAGGTTTTTGCCAGCTTCCATATTGGAATCTGGACTTTCTACTATAACATCATCAGCTGTAAGACCGCTTACAATCTGTATATTCATATCATCGCTTACGCCTATTTCAATATTGCGTTTTTCAATAACGCCGGCATCATTTACAACATATACGTAGTGTCCGTCGTTTTCAGTATCTGCCATTACGGCTGAAATAGGTACATAGTCAGCATCCTGTAAGCTTACGGTTATAAATTCCATATCAAACTCCATGCCCGGCTTTATAAGGTCATCATTATCTGTTAAGTGCACAAGTACCGGAACAACGGTTTCACTGCCGCTTATTGTGCTTTGGCTTTCGGCTGTAGGCTCTATTTTTGTAACTGTGCCGTGATAAATTTTATCTTCTATGCCGTCTGATGTAAGCTCAACATCCTGACCAACGGCAATTTTAGCTATATCGTATTCACTTACATAAGCAAGTACGTCAAGGTTAGTTAAATCAGCTATTTTCATTATAGCTGTAGAGTCAGTAAGCATCTGGCCTTCAACGGCGCTGCTTTCTATAATGGTACCGCTTATAGGGCTATATGTAGATTCTGTAAGCTTTGCCAAATTGTCCTGTGCTTCAGCTAAATTCATTTCAGCTGTTTCAACAGTATTAAGCTGTTTTTGGTAACTGTTCATTGTAGAAGCATCATTAAGCCTGTTCTGACCGTTTTCTAAGTTAAGATTAGCTGTTTCAAGGGCAAGCTGAGCTGATTCAAGGTTATCCTCCAAAGTTTCCTTATTTTTAACCAAATCGTTATATGTTTTTTCAGCTGTGTCATACTCGCTTTGGCTTATACCGCCCATTTCCAACATCTGTTTTGAATAGTCTAAATCTTCTTTAGCGTCTGCTATATCTTCTTCGTTGTCATCAATAGCTTTTTGCGCCTCAGTTAATGCTTGCTCAGCACTTACAACTTTTGTTTGAAGGTCTAAAAGCTCTGTGCCTTCGGCTGGAGTTACAATACTTTCCAGTTCAAGGTTAGCATTATCAAGGGTTATCTGTGCTGATGTTACTTTGTTTTGAAGCTCTTTTTTATCGTCTTCAATATCATATGTAACAAGAAGCTGGCCTTCCTCTACATAGTCGCCTACTTCAGCAAAAACTTCCTTTACTTCCTGTGAAAGCTCAATAAATATAGAGTATTCATCGGCTGCCTGTACTGTACCCGACGCCGTTACCCTTTGCTCAATATCACCTTTCTGCATGCTTGTTGTAGTTGGCATAACTGGCGTTGGCGCTGACTTTCCGTTGTCTTTGTTTGCTGCCCACACAGCTACTGCCGCTACTACAACTACCGCCGCCACTACAATGGCTATTACTTTTTTCCGTCCTTTCATATCCGGTACCACTCCTAAACACAAATAATTAACACACTGCATCTATATTAAAAACAGCTTTGTTACCGCTGCCTTTTAATAAAATTATAGAGCGCTTCTTTGTTTTAAGTATGACTACAATGTGATGGTTATGTGAAAAAATTTATAAAATACTGTGTTTTTTAATGACTCATTTGTTAAAATAGCAGACAAATAAAAAGAAAAAAAGCCCCCCGGATACTAAGTATCCGAAAAGCCTTTTTTCGTGTGTGTGTGTTTCTTTTGTGGTTTTATATGGTTGGTAAATTACTTAACATAGTCATATCCAGCCTCGAGAGCTTTAATATTAGCCTCTACGAGTGCAGGTTTCATTTTCATTTTGATAACTTCTTTAGCGTCATCAAGTGTAATGATATCAAGTGTTTTAACAACAGCGCCAAGAGCAACCATGTTTGCTGATTTAGCTGTAGCAACATCTGTAGCTATCTGTGTAAAAGGAATCTCTACTACTTTGATATCTGTTCTTTCAGCTTTTTTATCAATCATAGAACTGTTTATAATAAGTGTGCCGCCTGCTTTAACTTTGCCTTCGTAATCAATAAGTGATTTCTCATCCATTACAAGTACAGTGTCAGCCTCTGAAATAATCATAGAGCCAATCTCTTCTGATATTACAACCTGGCAGCTAGCGCGGCCGCCTCTTTTTTCCTGACCATAAGCAGGTGAAAGAGTTACATTATATCCTTTTTTTGATGCGGCTGTGCAGGCCATTTTTCCCATAAGGATAGTACCCTGTCCGCCGATACCTGAAAAAATAAGTTCACTTTTCATAATTATTTCTCCTCCTGTCCGCGATCCTTGAATACGCCAAGTGGGAACTGTTTTGTAACTACATCATCAATCCACTTGATAGCCTGTACCGGTTTAACTTTCCAGCCTGTAGGACATGGGGAAAGAATTTCTACAAATGAAAGTCCTTTGCCTTCCATCTGATATTTGAAAGCTTTTTTAATAGCTGCTTTTGTCTTTCTGATGTTTGCAGGTGAATTTACAGTAACACGCTCGCTGTAGTAGCACTCTGGAAGGTTACCAATAATTTCAGCCATGTTTACAGGGTTACCTGTGTTAACTTCGGCACGGCCGTAAGGTGTTGTTGTTGTAACCTGATCCATAAGTGTTGTAGGAGCCATCTGGCCGCCTGTCATACCATAGATTGAGTTGTTAACGAAAATTACTGTAAATTTCTCGCCTCTGATGCCGGCATGCATAATTTCTGCCATACCTTCTGAAACCATGTCGCCGTCGCCCTGGTATACAATAACAAGGTCTTCAGGACAAGCTCTCTTAAGACCTGTTCCAACAGCTGGAGCACGGCCATGAAGTGCACAGATAGAGTCTGCTTTAAAATACTTGTCAGCGTAAACTGAACATCCGATAGGCCAGATAAGAACAGTTTTCTCAACAAGATTTTCTTCCTCAATAATTTCACCGATAAGTTTATTAATAATACCGTGGCCACAGCCGCCGCAGTATTTCATATATTCGTCTGTAAAGACCTCAGGTCTCTTATATACTATACTCATCTTATTGTCACCCCCTGATTATTTGTAAAGCTCGCAAAGCTTGTTGTAGATTTCTACAGGTGACGGAATCATACCGCCGAGTCTGCCGTAGAACTCAACAGAAGCATTATCGTTTACTGTTATCTTAACATCGTTTACCATCTGTCCAGCATTAAGCTCTGCTACGAAGAATTTCTTACCTTTTCCTATGTAGTTAGCAAAAGCTTTCTCTGGGAACGGCCAAATTGTAATAGGTCTAATCATACCTACTTTCATGCCGTCTTTTCTTGCGAGCTTAACAGCGTCAAGGCAAACTCTTGCCATTGTGCCGAAAGCAACAACTATAATGTCAGCATCTGCTGTTTCAATTTCTTCCCATCTCTGCTCGTTTTCTCTAATTTCAGCGTATTTAGCCTGAAGAGCAAGGTTAAATCTTTCCCACTGCTCAGGACCGTCACCACATGTTGTAATATCGTTGTGATGACCTCTGCCGTTGATACCGTCTACAGCCCAGTCAGCTCTGCCCTTAGGCTCTACTCTTTCAGGAAGAACAACGTTTTCCATCATTTTAGCAATTGTACCGTCGCTGGCAACAACTACAGGGTTTCTGTATTTTTCAGCAAGGTCAAAAGCAAGAGGTGCAAAGTCAGCATATTCCTGTACTGAATAAGGTGCAAGAACTATTGTGTTGTAGTCACCATGTCCGCCGCCTTTTGTAAGCTGGTTGTAGTCACCCTGTGAACCAAGGATTTCACCATCGGCAGGACCTGGACGCATACAGTCAACAATAACAGCTGGAAGGCTTGCAGCTGACATATAGCTCATAGCCTCGCAGCCAAGTGAGAAACCTGGGCCTGCTGTAGCTGTCATACCTCTTTTACCTGTAGCAGCAACACCTGCTACCATGTTGAAAGCTGAAACTTCTGTTTCTGCCTGTATAAATGTAAGTCCCTCTGTAGGAGCTTTTTTAGCGTAATATTCTGGAATTTCACTTGATGGTGTAATAGGATAACCAAAGAAATATTTACATCCTGAACGGATAGCCGCTTCAGCGAAGGCTTCGTTACCCTGCATAAAAACTTTATCTGCCATTTTGAACCCTCCCCTTAAACATTCTTTTCTACTGTTATAGCGCCCTCAGGACAAACTGTAGCGCATATACCGCAGGCGATACAATCAGTCATGTCAACAGCTTCAACAGCATAATATCCCATTTTATTAACAGTTTCGCTCTTTTTAAGTATTGTCTTTTTTGGACAGAAATGCAGGCAGTACTCGCATTCCTTGCACATTTCCCGGTTTACTGTAACTCGGTTCATATTAAAACTCCTCTCCAGCTTATGTATTTCCGGCCTATCCGGAATTGACTGATATTAAAGCGTACCTTTTAAGGCACCGCCAAAGTTACAAGGCTAATTGTTCTAAATATTAGAAAGCCTTTCTGTTTTTCTTACAACATCATTATAATTATCATTTTAATTAATGTCAATGATATTTTAATAATAAAACGTAACAGATTTTCTTTACAATTTTGATATAAATCTATATAATAGTTATATCATTCTATTATTCAGAACGTATTTGGAGGTAATTTTTATGAGCGATTTTAAGCATGTGCCTAAATATCCTGTTCAAACTTTAGGTAAAGCGCTTGATATTTTGGAATATATAAAAAACAACCCATCAAGTGAAGGTATATCACTTACAGAAATAAGCTCCGCTCTTAACATAGGCAAAAGCGGAGTACACAGACTTCTTGACACACTTATGGCTTATGACTTTGTAGAGAAAATAAACGGCGTTTCACCTGCCTACAGACTGGGCTGGGGCCTTTTTAACGCCGGAAACGCTGTACCTAAACAGCACACACTTAATGGAGCAAACTATGTGCCTACTATAGAAAAACTGTGCAATACTTTTTTTGAAACAACAAACTTAGGCATACTCAACAATTACGAGGCTATTATTATATGCAAAATGGAGCCGGCCAGAATGCTTCGCACAAACACACAGGTAGGCGAAAGAGAGCCTATATACTCCACAGCCCTTGGCAAACTTTTTATGAGCGACATGCCGGAAAAAGAAATTGACAACTATTTAGAGCGCACAACACTTAAAAAACTTGCTTCCAATACAATTACCGACCGAGACAAGCTCTTGGAGGCTTTAGAAAAAGTGCGCCAGCAGGACTTTGCAGTTGATAACGAGGAGTTTGTGGACGGAATGATATGTCTTGCAATGCCTATACGTGACTTTACAGGCCATATTGTAGCCGGCATAAGCATAAGCGGACCTTCCAAAAGAATGACAAAAGAAAAAATAGGCGAGATTTCACCTGTTTTAAGGCAGGCATGTCTTGGAATTTCTCAGTTCATGGGTTATACTAAGTAATTATAAATTAATTACTGTTATAAACGGAGACATAACCCTATGAACATTATAAGCGTAAGCTTTAAATCGGCGCCTATTGACATACGCGCCAAATTTGCTTTTACAAAAGAAGAACAGGAAACATTTTACAGCCAAATTAAAAACAATCTGACATTTATCTCACAGTGCGTTATAATAAGCACCTGCAACCGCTGTGAGATTTATTTTGACGGAGAAAAAAGCGCCATACGCCAAATGGAGCTTTTTATTTGCTCTTTTAAAGGCTTAGACATAGAAAAAGCATTAAAATATTTCAATATATACACATCCCAAACAGCGGTAAGCCATCTTTTAAAAGTAGCCTGCGGCATAGACTCAATGGTTTTAGGCGAAGACGAAATACTGCGGCAGGTTAAAGAAGGCTATTACACCGCTCTTAAATCAAATATCACATCTTTTGAGTTTAACACCATATTCAAAATGGCCATAACAGCCGCCAAAGAGATTAAAACCCTTACCGGTCTTTCAAAAACACCGGTTTCAATAGGCACTCTTACGGCAAACGAAGTCTTTAATTTTCCAAAGGACAGCAAGAATGTATTAATAATAGGCATTACAGGCAAAATAGGCTCTATTACTGCAAAAAACATAGCTTCCCACAGTGATATTAAAATAACAGGCACATCCCGAAGCCATAACGCTGAAAGCTTCTTCCCTTCTTATCCTCAAATAGAAATTAAGGACTTTTCATCACGCTATGAATTAATAGATAATGCAGACATTATAATAAGTGCCACATCAAGCCCACACTATATAATCACAAAAGAGGAGCTTAAAAAAAGCCTTACAGTAAAAAAACAGCGGCTCTTTATAGATTTGGCTGTTCCAAATGATATTGACACGGAAGTCAGTCAAATGGAATTATGCTCTCTTTACGACATAGATTATTTTAAAAAGCTTTCGGAAAACAACAATAATATAAAGCTTAAAGAAGCACGTTTTGCCGAAGAATACATTGAAAAATGGACAGACGAAATTTTAAAGGAGCTTTCCTTCAGGCAGATAATACCTCTTTTGCCGAAAATTAATAAATTAATTGAAGAAAGAAGTATAAATCACTTAATTTATTCACTTAGAAAGCTTGCAGACCGTGAAGAAACAGAATGTGTTTTAAACTGGCTCGAAAAATATGTTGATGAATGGGGGAAATAAAATGGCGTATTTTCCTTTTTTTACAGATATAACAAACAAAAAAGCCGTAATTGCCGGCGGAGGAGAAACAGCCCTTAGAAAAGCCGAAATACTGCTATCTTTTGGGGCATGTGTAACGGTTATTTCACCGGAATTTGTTTCCGGATTTGACAGTCTTAAAAGAAATTATGAAAATTTAATGATTATAAAGCGCAAATTTGTTATTAGTGATATAGACGGAGCTTTTATGGTTGTTGCCGCCACAAACGACAATAATCTTAATGAACAAATAAGCAAAACATGCTTTGAATTAAAAATACCTGTAAATGTAGTTGATAACACTCCCCTTTGCTCTTTTATATTCCCTTCTATAGTAAAACAGCAGGACATAGTATGCGGCATTTCAAGCGGCGGAAAAAGCCCTGTTATTACTCAGTATATAAAGGAAGAAATAATAAAATTCATGCCCCATTTTTTAGGCGATATTAATAACCGTATGGGTGAAATACGAGAAGTAGTAAAGCTTAAAATAGACAGTCAAAAACTGCGGGCACAGACAATGCGGCAGATATTTAAAACTCTTTTAAAAAGCCGGAATTTAAGCAGTAACGAAGAAATAAACGAAATAATAAACAGTATGGGTGATAAAAATGACATCAATTAAAATAGGAACCCGCGGCAGTGCCCTTGCCCTTAAACAAACGGAAATGGTTATAAACGAGATAAAAAAAGCCTTTCCTGATATAAAAACCGAAACAGTCATACTTAAAACAACAGGCGATAAAATAACCGACAAACCTCTTTATGCCATAGGCGGCAAAGGCCTTTTTGTAAATGAGTTTGAAGACGCATTACTAAAAGGCGAAATTGACATGGCTGTACACAGTGCAAAAGATATGCCTTCCAAAACAGAGGAGCCTTTTTGTATACCAGCTGTTTTAAAGCGTGGTAATCCTTTTGACGCCGTTATAACACTTAAAAATAAAAATCTTTATTCTGAAAATGCTCTTGTTTTTGGCACATCAAGCCCAAGACGCCAAATAATGATAAAACGCCTTTATCCAAACTGCATAATAGAAAATTTAAGGGGCAACGTTCCTACTCGTCTTAATGCACTTAAAAGCGGCAAATTCGACGCCGTTATACTGGCTTTAGCAGGAATTGAGCGTTTAGGTATTGATACATCAGAATTTAATTTAATTAAATTAGATAATGAAAAATTTGTGCCGGCGTCATGTCAGGGGATTATAGCTTTGCAGTGTATTAAAGGCACAAAAACAGAAGAAATTTTAAAACAAATAAACCACAGCGACACAAAGACAGTTTTTGACATTGAAAGAAAACTTATGTGTCTTTTAGGTGCCGACTGCCACGATGCCGCCGGAGTTTATGCAGTTAAAAACAGCGATAAAATTTCCATAACAGCTTTTTACAAAAATTCTCCTGTTTTAAAAGCAGAGACAGACATAGACAATATTGAAAATGAATTAATTAAAATGGCAGGTGACTTAAAAAATGGAATTTAAGCCCTTTGTTTATATAGCCGGAGCCGGACCGTCTAATCCTGATTATATTACAGTTAAAACAGCACGCATTATTAAAACATGCGATGTTGTTATATACGACAATCTTCTTGATAACTCAATATTAAACACATGCAAAAATGGCTGTATTAAATTATATGCCGGCAAATCCGCCGGAAGCCACTATATGAAACAGGAAGAAATAAACAGCCTTATAATTGAATACGCATTAAAAGGAAATATTGTTCTGCGCCTTAAAGGCGGCGACCCTTTTGTTTTCGGCCGAGGCGGTGAAGAATGTGAAGCTTTAAAAAAAGCCGGCATTGGCTACGAAGTTATACCGGGAGTTACTTCTGCCACAGCCGTTCCCATGTCAGCCGGTATACCTGTTACCCACAGAAGACTCAGCCGTTCTTTTACAGTTGTAACAGGACACACAGCAGACGGAAATTTAAAAGACAGCATTAACTTTGCTTCTTTGGCCAAAACAGGCGGAACACTTGTGTTTTTAATGGGTCTTAATGCCATTAACACAATATGCACAGAGCTTATAAATAACGGCATGGAAGAAAGCACGCCTTGTGCCGTTATATCCAACGGAACAAGAGCAAATGAACATTCTGTAAGGGGCACACTTAAAAACATATCTGAAACAGTAAAGAACGATGAAAAAATAACATCCCCTTCAATTATAGTTGTTGGTAAATGCGCTTCTCTTGATATGCGCTCAGACATTCCCCTTCCCCTTTGCGGTACAAAAACCTTAATATGCGGAACGGAAAGTTTCTGCCAAAAGCTTTCGGATAAAATAATGTCTTTAGGCGGTTCAACCGAAATATTAAGCTATGTAAAAATAATACCTCTGCCGGAAAAGCTACTTATGGAAGAATTTAAAAACATACAAAATTACAGTGTTATTGTTTTTACCGGACCTAACTCCATTAAGCTGTTTTTTGAACACTTAAATAATTCTGAAATTGACATACGCGCTTTAAGCCACATGCGTTTTGCCGCAATAGGTCCAAGCACAAAGGAATTTTTGAAAAACTATGGTATTAAGGCTGACATTATGCCAAAAACATATACTTCTGACGCTTTAGCCAAAGAACTTATTGAAAACTGTCAAAAAAGAGATACAATACTTATACCAAGAGCTTTAAAGGGAAATAAAGTTTTAGGTGAAAGTCTTAAAAATGCAGGTATTGAATTTAAAGAAATTCCACTTTACGACACTGTATGCCAAAATATAGAAAATATGCCGTTAAATGCAGATTTTATTACATTTGCAAGCTCTGCCGGTGTACGTGGATTTTTTGAAAACGGCGGAAAAATACCGGCAAACACAAAAGCAGTATGTATAGGCAAATACACGGCAGAAGAATTGGAAAAACATGGATTTTTAAACTTTTCAGTTGCAAAAGAAGCCTGTGCCAACGGCATAGTTGAAACAATATTAAACGAGGTGAAAAATAAATGTTCAGATTTAGAAGATTAAGGCAAAGCGGTGCTATGCGTGACATGGTATGTGAAACACAGCTTTACCCAAAGGATTTTATATACCCTCTTTTTATAATAGAAGGTGAAAACATAAAAGAAAGCGTTGAGTCCATGCCTGGGGTTTACAGATACTCCATAGACTTAATGGACGAAATACTTGAAAAAATAGATAAAAGCGGCATATCTGGAGTGCTTCTTTTTGGTGTTCCTGAGCACAAAGACCCTATGGGCACAGAAGCATATAACGAAAACGGTATTATTCAAAGAGCCATAAGGCATATTAAACAAAAATACCCAAACATGATTGTTATAGCCGATATTTGCCTTTGTGAATACACAAGCCACGGCCATTGCGGAGTTATTGAAGGAGAACATATTTTAAACGACGAAACTCTGCCGCTTCTTGCAAAAATGGCAGTTACAACAGTAAAAGCCGGTGCCGATATGGTAGCGCCTTCCGACATGATGGACGGCGATGTGGCCACCATAAGAAAAGCATTAGATGAAAACGGTTTTATAAATACTCCTATAATGGGATACAGTGCAAAATATTCATCAGCTTATTACTCACCTTTCAGAGATGCCGCAGGCTCAGCTCCGGGCTTTGGCGACAGAAAATCTTATCAAATGGATTTCCGCAACGGCAAAGAAGGTCTTAGAGAAATAGAAAACGACATAAACCAAGGTGCAGACATAGTTATGGTTAAGCCTGCTTTGGCTTATCTTGATGTTTTAAAGGCCGCATCTGAAAAATTCGACTATCCTTTAGCTGTTTACAATGTAAGCGGTGAGTATGCTATGGTAAAGGCCGCCGCATTAAACGGCTGGATTGATGAAAGAAAAATAGTAACCGAAAACTTAACTGCCATGAAGCGTGCCGGAGCTAAAATAATAATTACTTACCACGCCCTTGACATGGCACAATGGCTTAAAGAGGAGTATTTAAAATGAAAACTGAAAATTCCGAAAAACTTTATAAAAAAGCCGTAACACTTATGCCCGGCGGAGTTAACTCCCCTGTAAGAGCATTTAATGCCGTTGGAAGAACACCGCTTTTTATAAAAAGTGCCAAAGGCTCTAAAATTACGGATGTTGACGGCAACGAGTTTATAGATTATGTTTGTTCTTGGGGCCCGGGAATACTGGGTCATGCAAGAGAAGAAGTAATTGGAGCCGTTCAGGAAGCCTGCAAATATGGCTTAACATACGGCGCACCTACTGAAAAAGAGTCAATACTTGCCGAAATGGTAATGAGCCTTATGCCCCACATTGAAATGCTTCGTCTTGTATCCAGCGGAACTGAGGCAGTAATGAGTGCCGTAAGAGCCGCAAGGGGCTACACAGGCCGGGATTTTATAATTAAGTTTACAGGCTGTTACCATGGCCACAGTGACGGGCTTCTTGTAAAATCCGGTTCAGGTTTAATTACAAATGCTGTTGCCGACAGTGCCGGAGTGCCTAAGGCATATACTCAGTGCACACTTGTAGCAGAGTACAACAACAAAAAATCCGTTGAGGAATTATTCGAAAAATATCCTAACCAAATAGCCTGCCTTGTTGTAGAGCCTGTTGCAGCAAACATGGGTGTTGTACCGCCTAAAGACGGATTTCTTGAATTTTTAAGAGATATAACAGCAAAAAACAATACTGTTTTAATATTCGACGAAGTAATAACCGGCTTCCGTCTTGCCCTTGGCGGTGCTTCTGAGTATTACGGTGTTAAGCCGGATATGGTAACACTTGGCAAAATAGTTGGCGGCGGAATGCCGGTAGGAGCTTACGGCGGCAGAAAAGAAATTATGCAGACTGTATCCCCTGTTGGAAAAGTTTATCAGGCCGGAACACTTTCAGGCAATCCTATAGCCGTTACAGCCGGAATAGAAACACTTAAAATACTTATTGACGACCCTAAAATTTACGAACGTATAGACAAAAAAGCTTCTGAAATAGAAAAAGCCTTTATATCAACAGGCAAAGTAAAAGTAAACCGTGTTGGCTCATTGATGAGTGCATTTTTTACAAAAGAACCTGTTACAGACTACAAAAGTGCCATGTCTTCCGATACAAAAGAATACGCAAAGTACTTTTCTTACATGCTTGAAAAAGGAGTTTATGTTGCACCTTCGCAGTTTGAAGCAATGTTTATTTCTGATGCTCATACCGATGAGGATATTCAAAAAACCGTTAATTCAATACTAAGTTTTAAATAAAACAAAGCCATAGGAAAAAATCCTATGGCCTTTTTTTGCATGTCATAATTGCATATATTGATTATTTTGTTAAAATCAATCAACCTGATATTATTTTCCGCTTGTTGTATAAGCTTCTGCTACTTCTTTACGAAGCTCTGCTCTTATAGCTTCTTCCTGAGCTGCTATCTGTGGGTTATCCTCATAGAATACATAGAAGTTAGGGTCAACTTTGCCCTTTCCAAGATAACGAGCCTGATAGTCCTTGAATATATTGAAGAACTTGTTTCTAAGTATAAACAGAGCTATAAGGTTGAAAGCTACAGGTCCGGCTGTAACTATACTTACTATTGTCCAGAACATTGTAGCGTCCTGACCTGTAAATACAATGTATGCTGTAACCACAACGTTCATAAGAGGGAAATAAATCTTGAATATTGTTACAATTTTATCCCTTAATACAGGTTTGTGGCGGAACATATATTTAATTACAGTTGTATAATAAACATAGTATCCTGTTGTTGTTGTAAGACCAAACATAACAGCCATTATAGCTATAAAGTATGCAGCAAAGCTTCCGAACATTGTCTCATAAGCAGCTATTGTAAGAGTAGCGCCTGTAAGACCTGTATCAAGAACGCCTGAGCATGCAACAGCAAGAGCTGTTACTGAACATACAATTAATGTATCAACAAAAACTTCAAATGAACCCCAAAGACCCTGACGGATAGGATGCTCACAGTCTGCTGAACCATGAATAAGTGGTGATGAACCCATACCAGCTTCATTTGAGTTCATTGAACGAGAAACACCTGAGTTCATGGCCTGAATTACACTGGCTCCAAGGAAGCCTCCGAAAGCTGCTGAACCTGTAAAAGCGTCGTGGAAAATGCTTACTATTGCTGATGGAAGATTCTGAATATTTAATATAATTAATACAATTCCGGCTAAAAGATAAATTACACACATAAAAGGAACGCATTTTGTAGCAAAGTTTACAGCTCCCTGTCTTCCGCTCCAGATAAGGTAAAGAACTACAGCAGTATAAATTGAAACAACAACTACCATATTCCAGCCAAATGAAGCATGAAGTATTTCTGCTATTGTAAAACCTTGAGAACCCTGTACTGTCTGTAAAACAAAGAAGAATGAGAAACAAATAGCCAAAGGTCCACCAATTTTAAGGCCCATATCACGGAGAATACCTTTTTCCATGTAGTACATAGGACCGCCGTAATAGTTCTCGTTCTCATCTTTTGAACGATAGTAGCAGCCAAGGGCAACCTCAACTATTTTTACCATCATTCCAAAAAATGCCCAAAGCCATAACCAGAACACGGCACCGTATCCGCCTGTAGCCATAGCTGTTGCAACACCGGCTATGTTGGCACAGCCTACACAACCACCAATAGCAACGCATACAGCCTCAAAAGGTGAAACTGACTTTTCATCTTTTTTCCTTGCCTCTTTACTCGTAAGGCTGCCGAGTGTGTTTTTCATTACGTGGCCAAAATGAGTGAATGTAAAAAATCCACTTCTTGCTGTAAAGTAAAGGCCTATAATCATAACGAAAAGTATGAACGGCGCACCCCAAATAAAGTTATTAAGACTTATTAAAAAATCACCCACATAAATCGCCCCCCTCTGATTTTAGTTTTAATTGAGTGAAATTTTATAAAGCTTAATTAATGCTTTACAGTCACATTATACTTTTAGTACCTACAAATAGGTCAATTGCTAATATATCAATATATTAAATATATATTTGTATATCTTTTACTATAAGATTATTTATAATTTAGCACTAATACTTAATTTATTAATGTATTTTTGTTTATAAATAAGTGACTGAACTTATTCTACATGGATTGTTAAAATACTTATTAAAATACCACATTGTTTTTTTTAAGTTTTTTAAAGTCTATTGCTGAAATAGAGTTTAGTCGTTTTAAAAAATATAACATACAAATACATTAATTTTCAGTATATATTGCGTTTTTGTGTTGATTTCAATACAATAAATTAAAAATTTATAAATTAATTTTCAGTGAAAATTTTAGTGCTGTTTTTATATAATATACACTTGATTAGAGCTAAATTAAAACATTCTCAAAACTCTATTCTAAAGAATACAGTTTTTTAAGGCTTTTTTTGATATATTTTTAAACCATAAGTATGTATATAAAATAGTTTTGTACCGTTTGAAAGTTAAGAAAATGCTGAAAATTAAGGATTTTTTAATTTAATATGCTTATGAAATTTATTTCCAGCAATAAAAAACTATAAATTTTAGGGCTTTTATAATTTTATCATAAGTATATTAAAATATATTCTAACAATACTGATTGATATTCTGTGTGCTCTTTAATTATTAAATAGAAAAAACCTAAAAAAGGGCAGTCAAACTAGACCACACCCTTATATTTTTGAATATACAATACTATTATAATTTATTTTAAATGCTTTATATTTATTCCACTTTCTGCTAATGCCTTAACTGCCTTAGGCATATTTTCAGCTTTAACAAGTATATAATCTGTATTATACGTAGAAACAGCAAATATACCTATTTTGTTTTCAGATAGTACTTTTGAAATAGAATACAGTATTCCAATAAGTGAAAAGTCAAGTATTCCACATATTCTAAAGCATCTCCATGCTTTATCTTCGCATATAACTTCTTTAGGAACACTCTCGCAGGGACAAACAACAGATATTTCCTCATCTGTATGTGACAAAAATACAAATTCTCTGTTTAAGTCTATTTGGCTTAAATCATTAATTTTACATATAGAAAAATCAAAAGGAAGTATTTCTATATCCATTTAATCACCTTCAGTTTAAATTAACAGCTGTAAATCTATTTATTATTGCCGCATAACTTTTTAAAAGCACAAAAAACAGAAATTTCTATTCATACTGCGGCTTTTTTAAACAAAATAAAAGCCGCGCCCTCAAAAACTTACGTTTTTAAAAGCACGACTTTCCCCCAATTATCTTATTCTGCTCTAAGCTTTATATTAAAATTAAGCCTCACCGTTTTCAACATCTGTTGCATGCATACCTTTAATGATGTAAGCAAGTGTCTTAAGGTCGCCGCACATGATATCTTCTTTGCAGTATTTAAGCATTTCGCCGCTGTAACCATCGATAGGTCTAACAATACCCTGTCTGTTTACCCAGATTGTTCTGTATCCAAGTTCGTTGCCAGGAACTACGTCATATTTGAAACCGAAACCAGCATGCATCATTTCATCTACTGTAAGGCCAAGTTTCTTCTGTGAAAGAAGGAATCCGCCGTGAGCTGGTTTGTAGCACTGAGCATCCTCAGCTGTGATGATATCGTCAACTTCGATACCAGCGTTTGAAAGTGTAGCTCTGATGATGTCGTTATCTGTATTTGTAAGCATTACGCATTTTGTGTATTTTCTAAGCTCTTTGATAGCTTCAACTGTGTCAGGGAATGCTCTCCAGTGAGCCATTGTCTCTGAGAAGTCAATAGCATCCTGCTCGTCAAAATCAAAACCAAAGTAATTGCATGTGATACCAAGAGTATCTTTTAATACCTGACGGTATGGTCTGTATGTCTTTATGTACTCGAACTGAAGTTCTTCCCATTTCTGCTGTACCTGATAAGGTGATACGTTTGTGATACCTTTTTTGTCAAGGAAGCCTCTGAAGAAATCCTGGATTTCGCCTTCCCAGTCGATAAGTGTTCCGTATACGTCGAATGTAATAGCCTTTGGTACTAATCTTGCCATTTTAAATGCACCCCTTAATTAAATAGTAGTTTATTAATATATTATCTTCTCTTTGTGTTTAAGTTCTCTTGAACTTCTTTACAATAACCATTATAATTAAATTTATCCATAAGTAAAGCGCCATTTTTTAATGCTTATCATGTCATTTGAACATGTATAAATATGGTTTCGGTTATTTAAAAAACACTATAAGCGGAAAGGAGTGCCTAAATGGACTCTAACTTTTCAAGGATATTCATAGAAATAGCCTCATGCAGCAACATAACCAAAGCTGCCGAAAACTTAGGCTATACCCAAAGCGGGTTAAGCCATACTCTTAACAGAGCCGAAGACGAGCTTGGATTCAGGCTTTTTTACAGGGCTAAAAGCGGTGTTACTCTAACTCCGGAAGGCCGCATTCTTCTGCCGGCGGCTAAAGAACTAGAGCGCAGCATGGAAAAGCTTTACGAAACTATTTCATCTATTCAGGGAATTACAAAAGGTCTTGTCACAATAGGCACTTTTCAGAGTATTTCTATTAATATGCTCTCCCCTGTGTTAAAGGCATTTCAGCAGGACTATCCTCAAATTAAAATAGACCTTAAAGAAGGCAGTATTGAGGAGATACATGATTGGATATTAGACCACACTGTAGACTTAGGGCTCACAAGCCTTCAGGAAAATGACGAGTTTGACTACATACCTCTGCACAAAGACCCTATGGTTGCCGTTGTTCCGCAGTGGTATGATTTGAAAAATAAAAACTATATTGATATAGCCGAGTTTGAAAATCAGCCGTTTATTATGGCTTCAATGGATAAACAGAACGACAGTGACGTTGATAAAGTACTAAAGAAAGCCGGTATAGAAGTTAATGTTACATTTTCATCAAAAGACGACATAGCTATTATGAGTATGGTAGAAAACGGTTTAGGCGTTAGCATACTTCCTGAGCTTATTACTTTAAGGCATTTTCAAAACGTGCATGTTTTGCCGCTGAACCCGCCTTTTTACCGCACCCTTGGCATAGGTCTTTTTTCATTGGAAAATGCCTCACCTGCAGCTGCTAAATTTATTGAATACGCAGTAAAAATGCTTACTAAAGAGTAACAAACTATTTAACAATAACTATAAAAGCCTCGGAAATTTATTCCGAGGCTTTTTAAATATCAGCGGTTTATGTATATTCTTTTAACCCTGTCGTTTAAATATCCTGTAAGTGATGTAGGGCTGTGGTCAACAAACTTTGAAATATACTCTGTAGTAATATTGTTTCCAAGCCTATCTTTACCAAAAATCGTTACTTCGTCCCCTATTTGGCAGTCTATGCCTGTTATGTCAATAAACATCTGGTCCATACAAACAGAAAGATATCTGGCATACTTTCCGTTTACAAGAAGCGGAGCTTTACTGCTGGCAAGAGGTTTAAAAAATCCGTCACATACTCCTACACTTACAGTTGCTGTTGTCATTTCTTTATCAGCCACACATGAATAGCCATAACCTGCTCTTTCACCCGGCTTTAAATGGCATATATTGGTTATAAAAGCCCTCCACGATGCCGCTGTTTCAACGCCAAAAGGATTTCTGCCGTCATCAAGGCCGGAAAAGCCGGTAAACATACAGCCAAGTCTTGCATGGGTAGATATGGTATCTTTTACCCACATAGACCCGCCGCTGCAGCATATATGCACATATTTTGGGTCTATGCCTAAGCCGCGCACCTGCCACACAGCGTCTTCAAAAAGCTTATACTGATTAATTGTAAACTCATCATCAAACTCATAAGCATTGCCAAAATGAGAATACACACCTACAATTCTTAAATTTTTAAGGCTTCTTATATATGCTATAAGGCCGTTTAAGTCTTTCTGCGGATTTACGCCAAGCCTATGAAGCCCCGTTTCTATTTTTATTTGTATATCCTGATATTTTTTGCCCGAAAGTGAAACAGCGTCGCTTAAAAGCTTAGCTGTTTTTTTATCAAAAACAGGGGCAATTAAATTATATTCAACAACATAAGGCAACGCATGGTATGGTACAGCGCTTAAAAGCATAAGCTCTGTATCTTTATATCCGGCATCCCTTATTTTTTTGCTTTCTATAATCTGGGCATTGGCAATAAGATTTATGCCCAAATCCTCAATCAGCATAGAAGCAACTGGCACTGTGCCGTTTCCGTGGGAATTTCCTTTTACAACCGGTATAAATTTTCTTGGCTTAATGGCAGACATTATTTTTTCGGCATTAGAACGCAATATGCCTAAATCCACCTCTAAGTATGAGCTATAATACTCTAAATCCATCGCCACACCTTCTTTCAGTTAAATATAAGCATTTGTTGGTATATTTTTATTAATTATTTTTATAAACTTTATTTACGCTTATAGTTTTTGAGGCTTATTTATAAAAATATATTAATGTACTGAAACATGCGTTTAAATTCAATAAATCTTGATTTATGTAAATAATTATAAAGTATGCAGTTGCTATACTGTCAATTTTTCGCATTTTATTTCTAACAACTATCACGTTACATTAATATAAAACCATTAATATTTATAAAATGCCACTATTATAGCCTTTAAATTAAGTATTTTTATACAAACGAAGCAAATTGCTTATTTTAATTTTTATATTAACAAATAGTAAAAACAAAATGTTTAGTTATGTAAATGTCACTATATATGTATTAGCCTAAATATTATTTGTATTTAATGATAAATTTTATCAATAACAAACACTATAATTATAAACACTGTTCTTGCAATATAGTTTTTTGAGTTTATGCGGTAATTTACAGCCGACTATAAATTGTATGGTACGTATTTTTATTGTATGCTTTACAAAAAAAGAAGTCTTTCTTTTTAAATGAAAGACTTCTTTTTGGTAATGTTGAAATTTTAAATTTTCAAAAGCTTTTTAGCTGTATCTAAAAAGTCGATACTGCTTGTCTTTTGTACTCTTTCTTTCCAAGCGTCAGGCAGTACAGAAGCTCCGGAATAAGCGCCACAGATATTGCCGCATATAGAGCCGTTTGTATCGGCATCATCACCTGTATTAACCGCGCCTAATATTCCGTCTTTTGCGTTGCCCTTTACTGCATAGAATATTGCAAGGGCAACAGGCACAGACTCATAAGCGAACATGCTGGCACCAAATACACCAGCTATCTCATCCAAAATATCATTAATATGGCATTCACCGCAGTTATCTACTATGCTTTCAATAAGCTTTATTCTTTTTGAAACATAAGGCGCCGTAATATCAAAACCTTTGCTTTCGCCATATACAGCAGCATCGGCTGCTATTCTTAATACCTCACTTGGAGAGTATCCGCCTTTTACTCCTGCGGCTACAGCAGCAGCAACGGCACATGCGGCAGCTACAGCCGGCTTACTTCCGTGGCTTGGCAGCGATGACTGACATGCAGCCTCTATACATTTATCAATATCGTAATAATACTTAACGCCTATAGGAGCTACACGCATAGCAGAACCGTTTGTATTTCCCATGCCGGAAGTTTCTTTTGGGTCGCGGTTTTCTATAAGAGCAGTTAAATAACGCCTTGTAGAAGGCCCTATAACAGTGCTTTCGAGCATTTTCTGCTCAATAGCCCATTTTTTCATAGCTTCATTAAAAGCTGTTTCTGAAAAGCCGTCGTTTTCAATAAGCACATTGCTTATTATAATACTTTCCATTGTATCGTCAGTTATATCTCCGGCCTCAAGAGAGCCATGGTATTTTTGAACATTCTCGTCAGGCTTTAAAAAGTCCTCAATATACCCGTAAGTATTTTTAATCTGCTCCCTTGTTAAAAAAGATGCAGGCATACCCATGGCGTCACCTATGGCACCACCTACAAGACAGCCATAGCCTCTGTCTATAATATCCATTTTTTATACCTCCTTAATACTCCAAAAACCATGCGGAGCGTTTATCTGCACTGTTTTAGCGGCACAAAGCGATGCCAAATCAACAGCATTTTTAATATCCACACCAGAACCCAAAGCATAGCACAGCGCACCTGTAAAGCTGTCACCGGCACCTGTTGTATCAACGGCATCAACTTTAACACTGTTATAGTCGAATATACCGTTTCTTGTATAACATCTTCCGCCTGAAGCGCCTTTTTTAAGCACTACAATACCTCTTGAGCGCACATAGCTTTCTATAAAATTAGGCTGAACTTTTTCAAAAATTTCAATTTCGGTTTCGTTAGGGGTAACAACCGAAGAAGCCTTTATCATTCTTTTAAGTATGTCTTCTTTAATACTTCCGGCAAGAGGGCCCGGGTCGAATATAAATTTAGTGCCTGATACACGCATAACCTCTATACAGTCCATTATAATAGGTGCCGCCTCATTAAGCAGGTAGTATCCTGTAACAGCCGCAATAGGCGATTTTATGCTGTCTATGTTCTCCAAAAGCTCAGGGTCAAATCGGCCTTCAACGCCCTTTTTTGTAAGGAATGTCCTTTCACCGTCAGGCTCTTTAAACACAAGGCAGTAACCGCTTATACCATCTGTCTGCTTAACAAATTCCTGAGAAAAACCGTTTGTCTTTAAGTATTTAAGTATCTGCTCGCCTGTTTTGTCATTGCCTATATAAGAAACAACATGGGCCCTGCCGCCTAAGTTATTAATTGTAGCCGCTATGTTTATGGCACAGCCGCCCACATAGGCCGCCTCGCTTGTAATAAATCCGTCCTGTCCCCTGTCAGGATAGCCTTCTATATCGAAATACTTATCTACCACAAGTCCGCCAAAAATTATACAGTCCATTTAATTTACACCACCCATAATTTCAATACTTCCGGCGCTGTCCCAGTCAAGAGTGACATTTTGGCCTTTCTGCGGTCTTTGGCCGGAAACAGCATTCTGAACCTCACATATAATTTCTTTTCCGGAGCAAACAACTGTGCATGTTGAAATGTTTCCAGAATACGTTACATGCTCAATAGTACCTTTAAGTCCGCCTTTGTCCTCCGGCACAAACTTAATTTTTTCCGGACGCACTACATAGAGCATGTTCTGCCCTACAACGGCATTTTGTGCCGGTATTGTAATATTTCCGTTTTCAGTTTCAAGCTGAACTTTATTGTTTTCAAATGATAAGGCTTTACCCTCAAAAAAGTTGGCCTTACCCAAAAATCCGGCTGTAAAACGAGTTGCCGGTTTTTCGTAAATCTCAAAAGGCGTTCCGGCTTGCTCTATTTTTCCGGCATTCATAACTACTATTTTATCTGAAAGAGTCATAGCCTCCTCTTGGTCGTGGGTTACAAAAAATGTTGTAACGCCTGTCTGCTCAAGTATACGCCTAAGCTCTACCTGCATTTCTACCCTAAGTTTTTTATCAAGGGCACTTAAACACTCGTCCAAAAGCAAAACATCAGGCTTAATTACAAGAGCACGGGCAAGAGCCACCCTCTGCTGCTGTCCGCCGGAGAGCTGTTTTGGCTTTCTTTTGGCGTATTCGTCCATATGAACCATTTTAAGAGCTTCAGCAACTCTTTCTTTAATTTCAGCTGGCGGAGTTTTTCTCTGTTCCAAACCGTATGCCACATTCTGCTCAACTGTCATATGCGGAAAAAGTGCGTAGCTTTGGAAAACCATACCTATATTTCTTTTGTTAACCGGTATAGCGCCAACTTCTTTGTCATCAAAAAGTATCTCGCCGCCGTCCGGCTTTTCAAAACCGGCAATCATTCTAAGTGTAGTTGTTTTGCCGCAGCCGGAAGGCCCAAGTATTGATATAAGTTTTCCGTTTTCGGCTGTTAAATCTATACTGTTTACTACAGTATTGTTACCGTATTTTTTTGTAATCCCCTTTAAAACTACTTTACTCATTTGTTTTCGCTCCTTCCAACCATTGTTTTAAGGCTTGAGCCCATTATTAAGCCTACCACAGCAAGGCATAAAAGCGACACGCCTATAATTACCGTAGAAACGGCGTTAATTTCCGGCGTAAAGCCAAACTTAATGGAGGACTGAATTTCTATAGGTAATGTTGATACTCCTGCCGGCATAAGGAAATAGCTTATAGCGAAGTTATCAAAGCTTATCATAAATGACAAAAATCCGCCGGCTACCATTGCCGGAGCAATAGCCGGAAGGGTTATTCTTCTAAATGTTGTTAAAGAACTTGCGCCAAGGGATGCGCTCATTTCTTCCAAAGCCCTATCCATTGACTGCACTCTTGCCTTTAAAACAAGCAGTGAATAAGGCAGGGAAATAACAACATGTCCGGCTGCCACAAAAAACATTGATTTATCAAAATCAAAAAATCTGATTAAAAGCAAAAGTGAAAGACCCATTATAAGCCATGGAATACTCATAGGCATCATTGAAATGCTGTTAAAAATACTTTTTGTTCTGTTTGAAAGATACCTTTCACCCAGTATAAAAAGTGTGGCCAGTATAACACATATAATTCCTGTTACAAGAGCCAGAAGAACAGAGTTAAGTGCCGCTTTTTGTAAAACCGTATCCTCAATAAGTGCCTGATACCATTCCAGTGAAAATTCAAAAGGCATGGAATTATACCGGGATTTATTAAAACCCATTATCATAAGCACTATTATAGGCACATAAAGGTAAAGCATAATTAAAAGCACGTATAATTTTGAAACAACACCTTTTTTCATATGTCATACCTCTTTCCCCATTTTCCTATAGCCGCCATGCTTATAAGCACCATAGCAAGAAGTATAAATGCTATAGCAGCGCCAAAGTTCCAGCCGTAAATCTCAAAGAACTGGTCTTCAATAACTGTACCTATAACCGTTCCGTTTACACCGCCCAGTATTCGCGGTTCAACAAATGTTCCAAGGCAAGGCACAAAAACAATCATTATTCCCGATACAACGCCGGGCATTGACATAGGGAATATAACCTTACGAAATGTTGTAAATGCAGAAGCACCCAAAGACGAGCTTGCTTCTAATATGGAATTATCCATTCTTTCAAGAGCCATATAAATGGTAATTACCATATACGGAAAAAACGCGTGAACAAGGCCAATTATAACAGCAGTTTTTGTATACATAATACCCAAAGCGCCGTCAACAAGGCCTATTGAATTAAGCAGGCTTTCCAAAAGACCCCCGTCCTGCAAAAATATAAGCCAGCTGTATACACGCACCAGCTGATTTGTGAAAAACGGTATTATAATAAGCACCATTACTATGTTTTTAAGGCCTTTAAGCTTTTTAGCCATTATGTAAGCCAAAGGATAAGAAATTATAAGGCTTATTATAGTTACCATTACACTATTGAAAATAGTGCGCCCCGTAAGTTTAAGGTATGTGCTTTTAGAAAAGAATCTAACATAGTTTGATATAACAAAGCCGCCTGTGCCGTCATCACTTTGAAAGCTGTTAAAAAGCATAATCAAAAGAGGAAAAACAGCAAATATAAAAAGCGCTGCCATAGCCGGCCAAGTCATAACCTGTCTTTTATCGCCCTTCAATACCAATCCCTCCAAACATGAAAATTTTAGTATATAAAACATTTTACAACATTTTTATACTAATAACCACATAAAATAAAACTACGCTAAAATTAATTTCAGCGTTTATTTATTACTGTTTTTATTTTCAGGTTTGTCATTTTTTAATGTATATTTAAAGCGTCTTATTATTTCAATTAAATTTTCTTTTCGCATATTTTCGCTGCTGCTTTTAAACGTTCTTTTAATCTCCACTATTTTCTCTCCTTTATTTATAACCTTTATTTATAACGGTTTACAACATTTAAAAATTTATCGTATAATTAGGTTTATGAAAAGGAGAATTTTTGTATGATTGACTACGCTAAGTTTCAAAAAGAATTAGTACAGCTTCGCCGTCATTTTCACATGTACCCAGAAACAGCATTTAAAGAATTTGCTACAACGGATTTTATAGCAGATTATCTTCAAAATGCCGGATACAGCGTTAAAAAAACACATCCAACAGGATGCTATGCTTTTTTAAATGCAAAAGAAAATGCGCCTACAGTTATTGTTCGGGCTGAAATTGACGCTGTGCCTATAGATGAAAAGACAGACCTTTCTTTTGCTTCTAAAAATAAAGGCGCCATGCACGCCTGCGGCCACGATGCCAACATGGCTGTAGCACTTGTGCTGGCCAAACTGTGCCAAAAAACAAAGGACTCTTTAAGCTGCAATGTAAAATTTGTATTTGAACCAGCTGAGGAAATAGGCAGCGGCGCAAAAGTTATGATTAAAAGCGGTGTGCTGGAAAACCCAAAAGCTGACTCTTTAATTATGTTTCACTTTGTAAACAAGGCTTCCGGCGGAATGGAAGTAAACAAAGACATAGCCTCAGCTGCCATAGGCCGTATAGAAATTGAGTTTAAAGGTGTTTCGGCGCACTGGGCGGCAAGGCAAAAAGGCCGTGACGCCATAAATGCCGCTTGCCTTACATCTGTTGAGCTTTATAAGCTAAACCAAAGCTACAGCTCGGAATATCCATTTTGCATAGGTATAGGGCAAATACAAGGCGGCACATCGCCAAATGTAATGAGTGATTATGCCAGAATAAACGGAAATTTAAGGGCAAGTTCTATGAAGGACTATTTAAAGCTTGCAGATATTATAAAAGACATAATTGAAAAAATTCAAAATCAGACAGGTGTTAATATAAAATACGATGTATCTCAATATCCTATTACACCTATTATTAATAATCCGTACATGGTTAAAAAGGCTGCCCAAACAGGCAAAGAAGTTTTCGGCGACGAGTTTTACATTATGGATAAGCTTTATTTAGCCGGAGATAACGCCTGTGTCTATTTTGAAAATATTCCGGGAATACTTATGGTTTTCCGCTCAAAGTCCCAAACGGCTTTGCCACTGCACAATCCAAAATTTGTATTAAGCGAGGACTGCTTTTACAAGGCTCTTGAAACACTGCATAAATACATAATAGACTTATATAAAAACTAACATTTTAATTTAATAACATAATTACAAAAACACCCGAAAACAAAACTGCTGTTTTCGGGTGTTTTTTATGTTTGAATTATATTTAAAAATTTATGTTACTCAGTAAGAGCCTTAACTGCCTCTATTATCTGGGTAAAGCTTCTCTGGCCTGTTATAAATTCGCAAACACCGTTTCGCTCTACTGCATAATAGTTGTCGTCATACTCCATAAATCTTAATGTAAGCACTTCTCCGCTGCGATATGTTAAAACAAGCTCTCCTACATATTCGCCCGGCTCTAACTTCTTTTCACCATCCATTGTAACAGCGGCTATGCTCTTATAAATTTCGGTAAATGCAGACATATCCGCCTGTTCGCCGTTAAGTGTAACGCTGCTGTTTTCAGCATCTAAGCTGTATGTGCCTGTAAAATCTGCATCTTTAACAGTAATCTCGCTAAAAGCGTCAGCACTGTCATTTATAAAATACTTGCCTATAATGTCAAAAGGCTTAGTATTTTTAATTTTGTCAGTTTTTTCTTTTAAAACAGTACACATATAGTCTTTGCCGCTGAACTGAGCATAAACCTTTGTACTATCATCAGCACATGTATTGCCTATAGTTATTGTGCATTCATTTCCTTTGTTATCCGTTGCTGATAAAACCATAGCCGGATTATCAAGGCCGTAGTCAACGCCTTCTTGAGGTGTATCAATAAAGTCAACGGCTGTAATCTCATAAAACGGTCCGCCTACATTATCTGCCAACTCGTCTGAGAGTACAGGCGCGTCAAAGCTGTAAACACCTGTAAGAAGGTATTCGCCGTAACCTTCTGTTATCTCTCCGTCAGGGTTAGGCACAATGCTATAACTTAAGCCATCGCGAATGCTGACATTTAAAGATTTAATATCGCTATAGTCCACATAGGCCGGGTATACATCCCTAAAGGCGTTTGGTCTGCGTGAAAGCGGTTTGCCGTTTTCTGCACTTATTATGTATACATTCTGGTCACCGTCAAGGCAGGCATAATAGCCTGTTTGGTCAACGGTTTGGTCTCCAACGGTTATTTTATAAATAAGATTGCCGCTTTCGTCATAAGCCTCATCAGTTACACCTTTATCAAGGCCATAATCAGATGCTTTTTCCATGCCGTTTTCTATTACCTGTGTATACTCAAGGCTTTTAAGGCAGGCAATAGCTTGGTCTATTGAAATCTGGGTAAGGTCGGCATTTTCCATGCCTTCTATAGCCCAGTTGGTATCTTCCTGTTTATTAAATGTAACAGTTACTCCGTCTTGAGTTACTACATATTTTTTTATTGTGGCGTCGCTTTGGTCAAAAAGCTTTTTTGTTTCTTCTTCCTGAAGTGTCTGTTCTTCCTTCTTTGCGTTATATGACTTACTGAGGCCAAAAGCGCCTAAAAGAACAACAACAGCCACTAAGCCTATTATAAGCCTTGTCTTTTGACTGCTCATTTATTTCTCCTCCTGATAAATACGGTAAAGCCAACTAAAAGTATTATAAGCGGTATTACTATAACCGACACAAGCATTATAACTACTGCCTTGCTCTGAGTTATATTAAGGTACTCATCAGCGCCTATGCTCTTTGTTCTTCCTGTGCTTTCTGTGCCGTTAAGGAAGTCAAAAGCATTCATTACAAGGCCAAAGTTACCACCGTTTACAATATTGTTTACACTGTCTTCAAGAAGCATTGAAGCGCCGGAAACAATAATTTTTGTTCCGTTTTCAGTACCATTATTGTCTGTATCCGTAACTGAAACAACTATATCTAAAGGTCCTGTAGGGTCGGTTTCCGTAAGATTTGCATTGTTTCCGCTTATGTCCTCCAAAGTTTTAGCGTATGAATATGTTGATGATGAAGCAAGGGTTTCGATATTAACTGTAGACCGCTTTGTATCAAGTCTTTCAACATACATAGCCGCCGGAGTAAGTATGTTTGTTCCAGCATTTGCAAGGCTTTCGCAAATTTTGCTTTCGGAATTAAGGTCAGGAATAATATAAAGCGGGTTGTTGTCTATTACATAATCAGCACTGCCCTCAACTATAAGCCTTCCGCTGTCGGCTATGCCGTAAGAAGCTAAAAGTGAATCAAAGTTTGGCATATCCTGTGTTGTAAGTGTTAAAGTTATAAAGGCTTTTCCCCCGTTTTCCAAATAATTTTTAATTGTATCGCTTTCGGATTTGCTTAAATCCACAGCAGGGCCATTTATAACAAGTATCTCACAGTCTTCCGGTATTTCTCTTGACTGCAATAAATCTAAAGTCTGCACTTCAAAACCGCTATAGCCCATTTCCTTTTTAAGCTCATCGCCAAGAGGTGTTTCGTTATGTCCGGTAAGCTCATAAACTGCTTCAGCGGCGCCATTTGTAAGCTGGCGGATTGTGCCTGTAAGCACGCCTTCTACTTTAATGCCTTTTAAGTATGCAGTTTGAGACATGCTGTCTACACTAATATCTGTTATATCTTCCTGAGGTATAATGGCAAAATCACTGTCGGTTTCTACCACAATATCACCTATTGTAGGCTGCTGGCCGTTTTTGGTATGCTCAACGGCAAAAGCCGGGTCGGTATATGGGTCAACATTTGATACAGTAATATGTTTTGAGTGCGAAGCGTATCTGTCAAGTATTTCCGTAACCATTGTAATCTCTTGGCCCTCGGCATAAAGAGAATAAATGTTTACATCCTGATTTAAGTTTTCAACTAAAGAAACTGTATCATCAGAAAGTGTATAAAGCCCATTTTTTGTAAGGTCAAACTTTATATCAAAACTGCTGACAACTAAGTTTAAAACTATTACAGCAATTACAACTATGGCGGTCATTATTGAAGCATAACCGCCGTATTTAATAAGCGGGTCGTTTTTATCTATCTTCTTCAACTTAAGCGCCTCCTTTTAAGACCATCTTCTTTTTTCAATCACGCGTATTGTAAAATACAAAAATACAGCTATGAATGAAATAAAGTAAACAACAGACGATACATCAAGAAGCCCCATAGCAAAGCTGTTAAACCGCGTAAGAACGGCAAACATCATTGCAAATTTTCCCGCAAGGCCTGTAAATATGCTTCTTTTAACAAAATAAAGAACAAGAAGCACTGCGGCCTCTATAATAAACACCGTTATTGAAACTTCCGTATTTTTTGTATTGTAGTAAACATAAAGGGCTATAAGAAGCGCTATAACACCGGCAAACATAAGCGAAAAGCTCTCTGAACCGGAAGCCGCCGAAACAATTGTTTCTACCATAAGCAGAAGGAATACTGCCACAAATGTAGCTACGGCAGAAACTATCTGGTTATCAGTTATAGACGAAATCCAAAGTCCTACTGCTATAAAAGCACTGCCTAAAAGGAAAAAGCCTATGTAAGAGCCTAAAATCTGCGCTACAGCAACTGTGCCGAAAAACGAAAGTATTATAGGGAATATGCCTGTTATAACAAGTGAAATTAAAAACACTGTTACTGCCGCAAGGTATTTGCCTAAAACTATAGCCGGTATGCTGACAGGCGATGTTAAAAGCATTTGGTCTGTTCTCTGTTTCTTTTCCTCAGATAAAAGCCTCATTGTAAGCATAGGCGCAAGTATAAGAAACATCATTATAACTGAGCTGAAAACATACTGAAAGTCAGGGCTTAAAGACAGTATATTCTGTAAAGAAAAATACACAGCTGTTATAAGCACAAAAAAGGCTATAAACACGTACCCAATCATAGATGAAAAATACATCTTTATTTCTCTTTTATAAATGGCTTTCATTTTTCATCAGCCTCCCCGTTTGTTTCGTTAATATCTTTTTCCGGCTCGGTATTTTCTATTACCTGTTCTATTTCTTCAGCTTCAGCAGTATTTTCAGAGCTCTCATTAGTATCTGCTAAAGCTTCATTCTCTGTTTTGCTGTTTGAAAAATCGTCTAAACTAAAATTCTCGTTTTCAGTAACCTGAAGGAATACTTCCTCAAGAGAAAGTTTTTCGGACTTAATCATAAGGAGTTTAAATCCGTTTTTAACAGCATTATCAAACACAGCTTCTCTTGCATCAGTACCGGCTGTGCCTTCAACAATAAGGTCTGTTGTGCCTTCTTCTGTTGTTTCGCTTTCCTCAACAGTACTGAAAGCACTGTCAGATTTAAACGCGTTTATAATATCCTCTTTTACACCTTTAAGCTTAATTTTAAATCTGTCCTGACTGAGGCTTTCAGAAAGTCTATCCGGTGTGCCGGAAGCCACAAGGCGGCCTTTATTAATAATAATTACCCTGTTGCACACCGCGCTTACTTCCGAAAGTATATGAGAGCTTAAAATTATTGTATGGCTCTTTGAAAGCTCTTTAATAACATCTCTTATCTCTATAATCTGCTTAGGGTCAAGGCCTACTGTAGGTTCATCAAGTATAAGCACTTCCGGATAACCAACAAGGGCCTGAGCAAGGCCAACTCTTTGCCTGTAGCCTTTTGAAAGGTTTTTAATTACCTTATGTGAAACATGAGTTATTTTGATTTTTTCCATTATGTCGTCCAGCATAGGCTTAATTTCGGCTTTTTTAACGCCTTTTAAGTCAGCCGCAAAATTAAGGTACTCTGTTACGGTCATATCCATATATAAAGGCGGAATTTCCGGAAGATAGCCTATGCGTTTTTTGGCTTCTTTCGGGTTTTTGAGTATATCAAAACCATCAATAGAAACTTCTCCGCTGCTTGCAGATATGTAGCCTGTAATAATATTCATTGTGGTTGATTTTCCGGCTCCGTTAGGACCTAAAAAGCCAACAACCTCACCAGTATCAACTTTAAACGAAATATCTTTTACGGCTTCGTACTTGCCGTAGTTTTTAACAAGGTTTTTAACTTCTATCAAACCCTATCCCTCCATATACGCCGCATAAACGGCTTTTATTAAAGAAAATTTTGCCTTAACTTAAGTATTATACTTAATATCTTAGAATTTTACTATATCTATGTGAACAAATTATGAATTTTCAGCACATTTACGTCACTTAAGCCAATAAGTCATAAAACAAAAATAAAAAAATACACAAAAAATAAGAACGGCTTTTTAAAACCGTTCCTGTTTTTTAAATTTCTTTTCTCCATTTAATAAGCTTTTCTTCTATAGCACCTATAACTGCAACTGAAATCATGGCTGTTACAGAAAGTATAACTATAGGGGCAAAAACTCCGGCACCGTCAAGCTGAGTCATCATTCGTTTGCTGAAATATCCCAAACCGCTTTGTGCCCCCAGCCATTCTGCTATGGCGGCACCTATAACACTTAAAGGTATAGCCATTTTAATTGCCGAGAAAAAATGCGGCAGCGCTGAAGGTATTTTAAGTTTAAAAAATATATCCCATTTTGAAGCGCCGTATGTAATAAGCAGCTCCTCCATTTCTCTTTTAGTTGCCCTAAATCCGTCGTAAACAGTTATTGTTATAGGGAAAAACGTAATAAGTATAGTAACCAAAACTCTTGCCCAAATACTATAGCCAAACCACAGCACAAAAAGCGGCGCAATAGCTGTTGTAGGTATTGTTTGGGATGCTATAACAATAGGGTAAAGGGCATCTGCAATTTTTTTGTTCATATCCATTACTATGGCTAGTGCAAGGCCGAATACTATAGAAATTAAAAGGCCTATAGCCGTAACTGACATAGTAGCCGGCAGCTGAACAAGAAACAGCGTTCGCCTTAATTCCCAAATTTTAGCTACTATCTCAGTAGGCGACGGCAGTATATACGGCGCATTAATTAAAAATGCTATAAACTGCCACAAAATCAAAACTATAATTATAAGTATAATAGAAGGCAGTCTGTTTTTCATTTTACTTCCTCCTGTCTTAATTTTTTAATAAGCTCCTCTTTTAATTCCATAATATCGCTTCTTTTTAAGTCATCCCTTTTTCTAGGATAGTCCAAAGGCACCACGTATTCCTCAAAATGGGTAATAGGTCTATCAGTAATTACAAAAACCTTTTGTGAAAGGAATATAGCTTCCTCAACATCATGGGTTACAAAAAGGATTGTGTTTTTTCGTTTTTCCCACTCAGTTAAAAGCCATTCCTGAAGGCCTATTCTTGTAAGGGAGTCAAGAGCGGAAAAAGGCTCATCAAGCAAAAGCAGGTCTGCTCCTGCAAGAAGTGCCCTTGCAAAAGATGCTCTTTGCCTCATACCGCCTGATAAATCCCGCGGGTATTTATTTCTATAGTCCAAAAGGCCAACTTCTTCCAAAATTTCTTCGGCGGCCTTTTTCATTTTTTCTTTGCTCTCCTTCCTAAGCTCCATAGGCAGGCACACATTTTTTTCTATGGTGCGCCACGGGTAAAGCAAATCTTTTTGAGGCATATATGAGCTGTAGTTTTTAAGTTCTTTTATAGGCGTTCCGTTTATTGTTATACTGCCGCTTTGCGGTTTTTCCAAGCCATTTATAAGCCTAAAAGCAGTGCTTTTACCGCAGCCGCTGGCGCCTATAAGTGATATAAACTCTCCGTCTTTTACATCAAAAGACAGGTCTTTTATCATTTCGTAATCATCTGATTCATACTTAAACGTTACATTATCGAATTTTAACACTGTGTTACCTCCAAACAAGCAACAAAAAAAGGACACCGGCAGAATGTCCTTTCACTTCTTACGCGCTCCCTACGGCGGAATTACCCGCATCAGGTTCAATGGGACTCTCTCAGCGCCGAGTTTTAAACCGACGCACCCCTGCCTGTTCTTGATTATAATACCAAAATATCATTATGTAAAGAAAAAGGCGGATTTTGAAAAACAAAGTTTAAAAACCGCCTTTTAAATAGATTACAGTAGTTACAACAGCTCCCAGAATAATAGCAAAAACCAAAAACATAAGTGTATACTTTATATATTTATGGAACGAAAGCTCCTCGGTTATTTTTGAAACATACTTTTGATATATTTTTGTGCTTTTAAGCTTCTTTTCAAACCTTGGTGAGCCTTTTGAAAAAAGATATACACTTAAAAGAAAAAAAGGCACCTGCGGCACAACGGGAATAACAAGACCTATAGCTCCCAGTAAAAAAAACAATACACCGCCGGAAATATAAAGTATTTTCATATATCCGCACCTTCCTAAAAAACTAAATTTCAAAATATGTTTTACTACTATTATAGAATTATATTCAAAAAAATCAACTGTATATATTTTAGTTATTTGTATATTTTTCAAGAGAAATTTTTATTGCCTTTACCACATCTTCTATTATTTTAAGCTGGGCAGAACTGCAGCTTTCAAGAGTTTTATTGAGCTCATCAAAAGAAGCTTCCCGATTAGAAGTACCGTCAGTAAGCAAATCATCAGACCGAACATCAAGTGCATTTGTTATATCCACAAGAACCTGTAGGCTTAACTTTGTGTTTCCTGTTTCAATATGGCTCATATGGGTAACGGAAATACCTATTTTTTCTGCCAACTGCTCTTGAGATAGACCATGTGCCTTTCTGTATTTTCTTATGCGCTGTCCTATTTTGTAATAATCCATAAAAAAATCACCTAACTAGTTTATTTTTACTTGAATTGTATAGGCAAATATAGTATAGTAAAATAAACTACACAGGCTATTTTATGCCTATATAGTTAAAATTATTAATTTAATATTGTATGTGCAGAAAATGAAAAAATATATACTGTACAATCAAATACTATTTCTTACCAGTTTATAGAAGACACTGTTAAAACTGTTAAACTATATGTTTACAGTGTTTATTTTACAGACGGCACCGAATGGGGCGACAAGGAAGCATCAAAAAGTACAGCTATTGAAAACGGTATGCCTGTTGAGGTTTCAGGTCAATCCTAATACATAATAAAAAGCTTAAAACAATATAAAGACCACAAAAAAACACCGCCTGTAAAAGGCGGTGTTTTAATTTATTAGTGTCTGTAATAGTTAATAAGGCATCCGTCAAGTATAATCTGTTTTTCGTCATCTGTAAGAGCTCCAAGCTTAATTTCAAACTCTTTAACAGTATTATCCTTTACAACATATGCCTTCATCTGGCTTGCGCCTTGGGCAACTGCTTTTTTAACATCAGGAATATAAATATAATCCCCGTTTTCAAAAGGTGTTTCATCTATTATAAATGGTATCATACCCCAGTTAATAAGGTTTGAACGATAGCGCTTTGTAGCATATTCTTTAGCAATATTAGCCCAGCCGCCTAAAACTTTCTGACAGCTTGCGGCCTGCTCTCTTGCGGAGCCGTCACCAGGTTTTACAGCGTAAATTGTGCTACCTATACCTGTTTTATCAGCGTCAAAATCTTTAAAGTTAGCTTTTAAAACATCATAAATACCCTTAATCTCGCCAAAAGCCTCTGCCGGATTTTCACCTGCTTCTCTTGCTTTTTCTGCCTTCTGTACTTCTTTTGCTCTGCCTACATAAGCAGGGTCCTTTCTTGAAAGAGCAAACTCTGCAAGTTTAAGAGGGTTTGACCTAAATGATGATGTTTCACCTGAAGGTATAAGCTCGTCTGTTGTTGTAACAGGGTCTGTTATATATGAAACAACTTTAAGGAGCATATCGTCTGTAAGAGCGCACATCTGCGGCCAGTCTGTAATATTAGGGCCAAATCTTAATGGAGCGCTTTCGTCGGCTTTGCCGTAACCGAAATAGCATCTGTTTTCATAAACAGTCTTATCAAAGTAGTATGTAGGTTTTGTAAGCTCAAAATCAGCCTCACTTGCAGCTGTAAGCATACCTTTGTTTACTGCTGTAGCGGCAATGCTTCTTGCGTCCATAAGAGCAACTGTTGCAATCTGGCCGTTTGTAATTTTTGAGCCTTCACGGTTAGGGAAGTTACGTGTTGAGTGTCTTATGCTGAGGCAGTTATTAGCCGGAACATCACCAGCGCCAAAGCATGGGCCGCAGAATGCAGAACGAACTGTTGCGCCTGAAACCATAATATCGCTTATAGCACCGTTATTTACAAGGCCAAGGAATACCGGCTGGCTTGCTGGGTATACGCTTAAAGCAAACTCTCCTGAACCTATAGAATGGCCTTTTATAATATCTCTTGCAGCACAAATATTTTCGTATGTACCACCGGCACAGCCTGCAATAACGCCCTGCTCAACCATAAGTCTGCCGTTTACTACTTTATCTCTTAAAGATACTTTTACTGTATCATTATCAAGCTGTTTAGCACAGTTTACTTCTATTTCGTTAAGTATATCGTCAAGGTTAGCGTTTAAATCGTCTATTGTAAATACATTGCTTGGGTGCATAGGCATAGCAATCATAGGCTTAATCTGTGAAAGGTCAATGTAAATCATGCCGTTATAATATGCTATGTCATCAGGTGTCTGATATTTAAAATCCTCGCTTCTGCCGTGAACATCGTACCACTGTTTAACATTGTCGTCTGTTATCCAAACAGATGAAAGACATGTTGTTTCAGTTGTCATTACGTCAATGCCGTTTCTGTAGTCTGCTGTAAGGTTTGCAATACCGTCGCCTATAAACTCCATAACTTTGTTTTTAACATAGCCATTTTTAAATACAGCGCCTATAATAGCAAGAGCTATATCCTGAGGGCCTACATAAGGAGCAGGTTTGCCTGTAAGGTATACAGCTATTACTTCCGGCATGTCGATATCGTAAGTTTTGTTTAAAAGCTGTTTAACAAGCTCTGGACCGCCTTCACCCATAGCCATAGTACCAAGGGCACCGTAACGAGTGTGGCTGTCTGAACCAAGTATCATTTTGCCAACACCGCTCATCATCTCACGCATATACTGGTGAATAACTGCCTGATGAGCTGGTACGTATATACCGCCGTATTTTTTAGCACAGCTTAAACCAAAAAGGTGGTCATCTTCGTTAATTGTACCGCCTACTGCGCAAAGTGAGTTATGGCAGTTTGTAAGCACGTAAGGAATAGGGAATTTTTCAAGTCCGCTGGCACGTGCTGTTTGCACAATACCTACGTAAGTAATGTCATGGCTTGCCATAGCGTCAAACTTAATTTTAAGTTTGCTGTCGTTTCCGCTTGTGTTATGGCTTGTAAGTATTCTGTAAGCCATTGTTCCTTTAGCGGCGCTTTCTTTTGTAACGTCTTTGCCGGTTTCGGCCTTTATACGGTTAAGAGCCTCGCCGTTATCTTCTATAATTTTATTGCCCTTTAAAACATAAACTCCTGTGTCGTAAAGTTTCATTTTAATCCTCCGTTTCATTTATCAGATAATGCCTGTAAGCCAAATTACAAAAGGCATTGTTACAAGGCATAAAACAGTTGATACCATACAGCCGGCAGATGAATATTCCCCGTCAAGACCGGCTATTTTGGAAAGTATAGGCAGTGTCATACCTGCAGGGGTTGCAAAAAGTATTATGAACATAATAAGCAAGTCCCCTGTTATAATTCCTGTTTTGCCAAACAAAAAGTATGCCAAAAGCGGGAATATAACAAGCTTAAAAGGCGCGGCCAAAAACACACGCATATTGCTTAAAAGCCGTTTTAACCCCATTCTGCCCAAAGTCATTCCTATATAAATACTGGCAAAATACTTGCTTGTACCGCCTACTTCTGTCATTGTGTCCCACAGTACAGTTCCCTGAAAATCCAAATCCAGCAGAACTATAACAAGGCCTAACAAAATAGATATTGTAAGCGGTGTTACAAGCTTTTTCCAGTCTATGCCTTTCTTTTTTTCGCCGTTATTAATAAGAAGCGGGCCAATTACCCAGTAATATGTAGACTCCACCAACGAAAAAGACGCAGCGGCTATGCCTGCCGTTTCCGGAAACATGCTTACTATAAGAGGTATACCTATAAAACCGGAATTACCAAAGCACATTAAAAGAGCATGCATACTTCTTTTTGGCTCTTTTGGCCCCAAAAATACGGCTAAAAATTTGCTTATGGCTATTACTATAATATAGCACACCACAGAGCTTACAAAAAACACCCAAGATGAAAAAAGCTGTTCCCTTGAAATAGAGCCTATAACCGTTAAAAGCATAAGAGGCAGTATAAGCTTTGAAATTATAGTTGAAAAAGAGTCTATAAGCTCATTACTAAAAAGCTTAACTTTCTGCTCAAAAAAGCCTATTACCATAAGGGCAGCTATTATTTCCATCTGTCCTATAAGCAGAGCAACATTACTGTCCATAATATATCCCCAAACATAAATTATAACTTATCCCCTAAAAAAACGAAATTATATAAAATACCAGCGGCATTGTAAACAAACAGCTTACAGTAGTTGCCAGTATAGCTCCCGAGCCATAGTCCGGCGCCGCATCATATTCCATAGTAAGTATTGTTATAACAAGCATTGTAGGGAGCATTGAAAAAACTGTTATAGCCATTTTCATATCCTCCGCAACACCTATTAAATTATATATAAAAAATACTGCCAAAGGCGCCAGTATAAGCTTAACCGGCACAGTTAAAAATACCTTAGGCTTTGCAAAAAGCTTTTTAAATCCCCTGCGGCCAATATCCGCGCCTATGTATATAAGTCCCAGATATTTCTGTGTTGCGCCTATGCCTGTAAGTGTATCCCAAACCATGTTTTTAGGGTGAATATCAAGCAGAACCATTACAATACCTATTATAAGAGCCACCGTCATTGGTGTTATCATTTTTCTAACATCAATACGGCCTTTTCCGTGGGCGCTGGAGAGCACAAGCACACCGGCAGTCCATGTAACAAAAGTTTCAACCACAAGAAAAGCCGCTATAAAAAGACCGGACTTTTCCGGAAACATAGCCATTACAATAGGATAGCCTATAAGAGCACTGTTTACAAATGTGCAGGAACAGACGTGGGAGTTTATCTCCGGTTTTTTAAGCCCGACTGCTTTGCCTGTAACAAAGCTTACCACAAAATGTATAATATACATTCCTACAGCACAAAGGGCAAAAGGCCATACCGAAAAAAGCTCGCTTCTTGTACCGCTTGAAGCCGTAACGGTTAAAACCATTATAGGCACTATAACGCGCATAATAAGCTTTGACAAAGAGAGTATCATTTCATCAGTTATAAAATTAACTCTCTGGGCTATAAAGCCTACGGCAAGAGCTGTTGAAAAAAAGCACACCTGCTGAACAATAATATTAAAATACTCCATGCCGCCACCCCCGAAAACACACATGTTTACAGCATAAACACATTATATTCCATACTTAAAATAACCGCAACAAAAAAATAATGTATATTCGTATAAATTTAATATTTATACAGGTACAAAAACAGTTCCTCCCGCTATTTACGGGAAGAACTGCATTACAGCTTTATATTATAACTGTGATTTTATAACTTCTTCGGCTTTTTTAAGAGCATCACCTATTTTTGAAGCATCTTTGCCGCCTGCCTGAGCCATAGCCGGCTTACCGCCGCCGCCACCGCCGCAAACTGCCGCAGCTTCTTTAATTATCTTGCCGGCATGTGCGCCTTTATCAACAGCGCCTTTTGTTGCCATAGCCACAAAAGTAACTTTGCCATCAAGGCTTGAAGCAAGAACAACTACTGCTTCACCAAGTCTGTTTTTAAGCTCATCGCCCATTGTTTTAAGGTCGTCAGCACTTGTGTTTTCAACCTGAGCGCATACTACATTAATTCCGTTTACTTCTTGGCAGCTTTTAAGTATTTCATCTGCTGCACCGGAAGCCATTTCGGCTTTAAGCTTTTCAACTTCTTTAGCAAGTTCTTTCTGCTCTTTAATAATATCACCAAGGCGTTTAATCATATTGTCCGGATTTGTTTTAAGCATAGCACAAATTTCTTTAAGTGCTGTTTCTTCGCTCTGGTAATGTTTAAGCGCGCCTTCGCCTGTAAGAGCCTCAATACGTCTTACACCGGAAGCAACGCCGTTTTCGGAAACAATCTTAAATGAGCCAACCTGTGCTGTGTTTGTAAGGTGAGCACCACCACAAAGCTCTATGCTGTAGCCGCCCATATTTACAACACGAACAACGTCGCCGTATTTCTCGCCGAAAAGTGCCATAGCACCCATTTTTCTTGCTTCGTCAATGGATTTTTCAGAAATATCTATATTAAGACCTGAAAGTATCTTTTCGTTAACTATATCTTCAACTTTCTTTATCTCGCTTTCTGTCATTGGCTGGAAGTGAGTAAAGTCAAATCTAAGTCTGTCGGCTGAAACATAAGAACCTGCCTGCTCTACATGTGTGCCTAAAACTTCTCTTAAAGCCTTCTGAAGAAGGTGTGTAGCTGAGTGGTTTCTTGATATAGAAAGTCTGTTTTTCTCGTCAATTTTAGCTGTAGCTTTTTCGCCTACAGTTATAACTCCGTCTACAACTGTACCGATATGAGCTGTTTTTCCGCCTACAACATGTATTGTGTCTGAAACCTCAACAGTACCCATATCTGTTTTAATAATACCTATATCTCCTACCTGACCGCCCATTTCAGCATAAAATGGTGTTTTGTCAAGGAATACAGCAACATCACTGCCAACAGAAGCACTGTTTGCAACAGCATTGTCTGCTACAAGCTCAATTACCTTGCAGTCATCAATTTCTGCTTTGTTGTATCCGTCGAATACTGTTAAAAGTGCAGGGTCAAGCTGATTGTAAACTGTTTCTGCCGCACCCATGTAGTTGGATACTGCTCTTGCAGCTCTTGCTCTTTCTTTCTGCTCTTTCATTTCAGCAGCAAATGCGTCTTTATCAAGTGTAAGTCCGCTTTCTTCAAGTATTTCTTCTGTAAGCTCAATAGGGAAACCGTATGTGTCGTAAAGTCTGAAACTCTTGTCTGCTCCCATTACGCTTTGGCCTGCTGCCTTCATTTCTTCTATATCGTTTTTAAGTATTTCCATACCTTTATCAAGAGTCTTATAGAAGCTGTTTTCTTCTACTGTAAGAACTTTCTTGATATAGTCCTTTTTCTCTTTAAGCTCTGGATAAGCGTCGCCTGATGTAGCAATTACAACTTCGCAAAGGTCTGCAAGGAACTCTTTTTCTATACCAAGGCGTTTTCCGTGACGAGCGGCACGTCTTAAAAGTCTTCTTAAAACATAGCCTCTGCCTTCGTTTGAAGGAAGAACGCCGTCAGCTGTCATAAATGTTACAGAACGAATATGGTCTACAATAACACGAACGCTTTCGTCTGTCTTGTGGTCTTTCATATATTCAACGCCGGCAATATTGCAAACGGCATCTCTAAGTGCTTTAAGTGTGTCAACATCGAATATTGAGTCTACACCCTGCATAATTGTAGCCATTCTTTCAAGGCCCATGCCTGTATCTATGTTTTTCTTTTCAAGCTCTGAATATGTGCCATCCTCATGAGCGTCAAACTGTGTAAATACAAGGTTCCAGAACTCCATGTATCTGTCGCAGTCGCAGCCTACAGTACAGCCCGGCTGACCGCAGCCGTATTCTTCGCCTCTATCGTAATAAATTTCGGAGCATGGACCGCAAGGACCTGTGCCGTGCTCCCAGAAGTTATCTTCTTTACCCATATAGAAAATTCTGTCTTTTGGGATACCTACTTTTTCGTGCCAAATCTGAGCAGCTTCCTCGTCGTCTTTGTAAACTGTTACATAAAGTCTGTCCTCAGGAATTTCAAGAACCTTTGTTACAAACTCCCAGCTCCAAGGAATAATCTCGTTTTTGAAATAATCACCAAATGAGAAATCTCCAAGCATTTCAAAGAAAGTACCATGACGAGCTGTTTTTCCTACGTTTTCAATATCGCCTGTTCTTATACATTTCTGACATGTAGTAACTCTTCTTCTTGGCGGAATTTCCTGACCTGTGAAAAATGGCTTAAGAGGCGCCATACCTGAGTTAATAAGCAAAAGGCTGTTGTCGTTGTGCGGAACAAGTGACGCAGACGGCAGTCTTAAATGGTCCTTAGACTCAAAAAATGAAAGGAATTTTTCCCTTATCTCGTTTACACCCAATGGTTTCATTTTTTATATCCTCCTTAAAACATTTATAAATTGTTTTATTTACTTAAAATTAAATACAAAAAAGCCTTCAATCCCAGCTCTTAGGGACGAAGGCTCGCGGTACCACCCTATTTACACCAAAAAATCGGTGTCACTTTATACCCTGTAACGAAGGGCTTACGTCCGGAGATACTCTTTGTTCCCTCCGGCGGCTCAAAGACTGCTTCAGTTAAAAAACACACATAACGCTCCTTACAGCCCGGATAAATCCGTGGACGTCTCTCTGAAAGGTATTTTAAAACCTACTTTTTCTTTTCTCTGCCTTTTACAGCTTAACGCAAACAATTATATTTTATATAAATTATATTGTCAACACAAATTGCCGAAATTCTTCAATTAAGATTGGAAATAAAAAACATTCCATGTAATAAAAACTTAATATTTATAAGCTTTGTTTTCGTGTTATATCGGTTGTTAACATGTGCAAAAAAATGTATAATGAAATCAGCAGCTACATAAAAATTATAAATTCAGTTAAGGAGGTATAAAAATGAAAGTATTTAAAAAATTAATAAGCATAACTTCGGTTTTAGCATTAACATTATCAATATGCGTGCCTGCACTTGCTGCAAAAAATGTAGCAACAGTAAACGCATCTTGCGGTGAAGGCGGAAGCATATCGCCTAAGTATAACGTAGAAGTACCGGTGGGCGAGAGCATTACATTTACAATAACACCGGATGAAGGCTATAAAATCGACTCCGTTACAGTTGACGGTGTAGATAAAGATGACATATCCAGCTATACATTCTATAACTTAACAGGCGACCATATAATTACGGCAGAATTTAAAAAAATAACTAAAGCATATACAAAAGAAGAAGAAAGCACAGGTTATACAAAATTAACAGCCAAAAGAACAGAGAAAGAAAAAGAAACTGCCAACCCGGCTTGGTCAACTAATTCAAACACAACAGCAGAACGTAATGAAGCCAACAAAGATAAAACATTTTATATAAAAGCAACTGCCGGAACAGGCGGAACCATTTCCCCAAGCAATACAGTTACGGCAAAAGGCGGCGAAAGTGTTACATTTGAGATTAAACCAAGAGACGGATATGTTATTAAAGGCGTATATATCGACGATATTTACGGCGGAAAGCTTACAACATACACATTCAGCGACTTAGCTAAAGACCATACCATAAGAGCAGAATTTGAAACAGCTGCTAACGCCGAAATAAGCGAAATGACAAATAACAACTCATCAAACAAAGTACAGTCAATAGATATAGACTACAGCATATCAGGTGTTGAAAACCCATACAGAGATGTATCAAGCAGTGATTCTTACTACAAGAGCGTACTTAACCTTTATAATAACGATGTACTTTTAGGTACATCAGCAAACGAGTTTTCACCAAATGAATACCTTACAAGACAGGACGCAGCAAGGGCTTTCTACCGCATTGAAAGAATTACAAGCTCCAACTTCTCTAACCCATACACAGATGTATCAGACAGCAGCTCATACCGCGACGCCATTGCATGGTCATATCACAACGGAATAATAGACCCACAGTCAGACGGCACATTTAACCCGGAAGGTGCTATTACAAAAGAAGAACTTTGCCAGATGATTTATAATTATGCTAAATATACCGGTGCAGCCCCTACTGGCAACTGGGCAATTAATCTTCCGTATACAGATACAGACCAGCTTTCAAGCGACAAAATAGAAGCCGTTATGTACTGCACGCTTAAGAGCATAGTAACTAAAAACAGTAACGGAACACTTGCTCCAAAGAGCTATGTAACAAGAGCTGAGGCTGCCGAAATACTTAATAACGCTATGATAGTTACAAGACGTGACTCAGGCAAACAGCAATAAAATAAAAACACTATGTGCCGGCTGCGCCGGCACTTTTTTTATAAGCTGTAATTAATAAAGTTATAAAAAAGGAGTAGAATATGGACTCTGTTTTTAATATAAAAATAAATAAAGACTCTGACATTCCACTTTACCGCCAGATAGGTGATGATATATGCCGCCTTATAGAAGACGGCACACTAAAAGCCAATACACGCCTTCCGGCTATACGGCCATTGGCCCAAAGCCTTGGAGTAAACAATGACACAATAGTATCTGCATACAAATACCTAATAAACAAAAAAGCCGCATACTCCCAAGTAGGCAGCGGAACTTATGTATCCCCTATACTCCTTGACGAAATACCACAGCCGGTAGCAAAAGAAAATATATCGCCTTTTACCGAGCACAAAGCCGATATAAAATCCCCGGGGTTTATAAACTTTGCCGATTCATCACTGCCCCAGTCACTTTTTCCATCTGACGAGTTTAAAAGCGCATTTAACGAACTTTTAGACAGAGAAAGCGGCGGCGCATTTTCCGCAGTAGACAGTCAGGGGTATATGCCACTAAGAGAAAAAATATGCTCATTTCTTACAGACTACGGCATAAACACATATCCCGAAAACATACAGATTTTATCCGGAGCCCAGCAGGGAATAGATATTGTATCAAAGGCAATGATAAGCTACGGAGATGTTGTTTTTACCGAAAACCCAACTTTCTACGGCGCCGCAGGTGCTTTTATATCCCGTGGTTGCAGAATAGTTGAAATCCCCGTTGACGAAAGCGGCCCGGATGTTTCAGCTATAGAAAATATGGCAAAACTTTATAAGCCTAAGTTTTTTTACTCAATGGCATATTTTCAAACACCTACAGGCGTTTCGTGCTCACTTGCAAAAAAAAGGCGTATACTGGAATTAGCTGAAAAGTTCAATTTTTATATTATAGAAGACGACAACCTTTACGATTTTAATTACACAAAGTCATCTATTGTGCCATATAAAGCCCTTGACTACCAAAACCGAGTTATATATATAAAAAGTTTTTCAAAAATACTTATGCCCGGCCTTAGAATGGGCTTTGCCGTACTGCCAAACAAAATAACTCAAAGTATTATGAACGCCAAATACACAACGGATATTTCAACTTCCGGCGTACTTCAAAAGGCACTTGATATATATTTTTCCAAAAACACATACAAAAGCCATATAAACAGTGTTGTAAGCTATGCCGCTACCCAGTACCGTCATGCTGTTAAATACTGCGACAGATTTCTTAAAAACAAATGCTCTTATACAAAGCCAAACGGCGGAATAAGTCTTTGGATAGACACAGGCACCGACTATGCCGCTCTTTCCGAAGCTCTTTACAGCAAAAACACAGCCGTTTCCCCGGGAAGCCGGTTTATGATAAACGGCAGTAACACAAGCTATATACGCCTTTGCTTTACCGCCGTTTCAATACCTAAAATGGAAACAGGCATACGCCGTATTGCTGAATGTATAGACAGCCTTACATAAACCTTTACAGTTTGGCTTAAAATATGTAAAATATATCTTAGCTATGAATTAAAACGTTTATTATACACGAAAGGAAGATATACATGGAGATAAGAACAAGGTTTGCTCCAAGCCCTACAGGCTATATGCACATAGGCAACCTTAGAACAGCACTTTACGAATACCTTATTGCCAAATCACAGGGCGGCAAATTTATACTGCGTATTGAGGATACTGACCAAGAAAGATACGTTGAAGGTGCTGTTGACATTATATACAACACACTTAAAACAACAGGTCTTGAGCACGACGAAGGCCCAGACAAAGACGGCGGCTACGGCCCATACATTCAGAGCGAAAGAATGAAACTTGGCATTTACATGAAATATGCCCTTGAGTTAGTAGAAAAAGGCGAAGCTTATTACTGCTTCTGCACAAAGGAGCGTCTTGACAGCCTTAAAGAAAGCAATGCCGAAGGCGACGCTTTTGCCAAGTACGACAGACACTGTCTTTCACTTTCAAAAGAAGAAATAGAAGAAAACTTAAAAAGCGGCAAACCTTTTGTTATCCGTCAGAAAATGCCTCAGGAAGGCACAACAACATTTACAGACGCTGTTTACGGCACAATTACAGTTGAAAACAGCGAGCTTGATGACCAGATACTTATTAAGTCCGACGGAATGCCTACTTATAACTTTGCTAACGTAGTAGATGACCACCTTATGGACATAACACATGTTGTAAGAGGTAGTGAGTATCTTTCATCTACACCAAAATACAACCTTCTTTATAAGGCTTTCGGCTGGAATGCTCCGCAGTATGTTCATCTTCCGCCTGTTATGAAAGACGCACACCACAAACTTTCAAAACGCAACGGCGACGCTTCTTTTGGCGACCTTATAGATAAAGGCTATATACCAGAAGCTGTTATGAACTACATTGCCCTTTTAGGCTGGAGCCCTTCAGACAATACAGAGATATTTACACTTGATGAGCTTAAAGAAAAATTCAATATTTCCGGCTTAAGCAAGTCACCGGCTATATTCGATACAGCTAAGCTTACATGGATGAACAGCGAATACATCAAGAACATGGACGAGGAGAAATATCTTTCACTTGTAGTTCCACGCCTTGAAAAAGTAATTAAAAACAAAAATCTTGACCTTAAAAAAATAGCTCTACTTCTTCAAAAGAGACTTGAAACACTTAACGACATACCTGCTCTTGTGGACTTCTTCGACGAGCTTCCGGAGTACACAACAGACCTGTATGTTCACAAGAAAATGAAAACAACAGAAGAAATAGCTCTTTCAAGCCTTAAAGCCTGTGTTCCTGTACTTGAAGGCATTACCGACTGGAACGAAACAGTTATACATGATACTCTTATGAACCTTGTTGGCGAGCTTGGAATTAAAAACGGCCAGCTTTTATGGCCTGTAAGGACGGCTCTTTCCGGTAAGCCTACATCTCCGGGCGGTGCTATGGAGCTTGCGGACATACTTGGAAAAGACGAGTCAATTTCAAGAATTAAAAAAGGCATTGAGCTTTTAGAAAAATAAAACACATAAAAATAACCCCTAAAAAGGGGTTATTTTTTTCTTTATTTTGTATCCTCTGTAGTTTCTGTTACGTATTCAAAATGCTTATCTTCAAAATTACGTATAAATCTTACAACTCTGTTTCTTACTCCCGTTACACCGGAATATAAAACCGGTATAAACACAAGTGTAATTACAGTTGAAAGCGTAAGACCGAATATTACAACTATAGCCAAAGGCCTTTGAGTTTCCATGCCAGAATCCTGAGAAAATACCATAGGCATAATACCTATAATAGTTGTAAGTGTTGTCATAAGTATAGGCCTAAGTCTTGCCGGGCCTGCCTCAAGCAGAGCCTCGTTACAGCCTAAATTATTATTGCGCCTTAACTGGTTTGTATAGTCTACAAGAACTATGGCATTATTTACAACCATACCTATAAGCATTATAAAGCCCAGCATTGACATAGCCGTTATGGACTGGCGTGTTACAAAAAGCCCCAGCATACCGCCTGTTATGGCTATAGGCATTGAGAACATAATTATAAACGGATAGAGCAGAGACTCAAACTGCGACGCCATAATCATATAAACAAGAAGCACCGAAACAATAAGAACTATAGTAAGGGCTTTCATCATTTCGTTCATTGTTTCAAGGTTTCCGCCAAATGAATAACTGCAACCCTGAGGCATAATATAGTTATCCAGTTTTTCCTGTACTGCTTCCTGAACCTCACTCATTTCAAGGTTATTAAATCTTCCTGTAATTGTAATATATCTTTGCAGGTTTTCACGGGAAATAGTTGTTGCGCTGTCGCCTATAGCAAATTCCGCAACCTCGGTTACAGGTATAAGCCTGCCGTCTTGTGTTGGTATTGTAATGCTCTTTACATCGTTTAAATACTTGGTACTGTCGCCGTCGTACTTAATTATAACATCTGTTTCAGTGCCGTCAGCCTTAATTGTAGTTGCCGTAACACCGCTTACTGCCGCCGAAACAGCATTTGCTACCGACGATGTTGTTACACCGTATTTAGCGGCTTTTTCTCTGTTAATTATAATATTGCCTTCTGCTACAGCATCGTCCAATGAGCTTTTAACATTTTCGGCTCCCGGTATAGTGCTTAAAAGCTGAACTATATCTTTTCCTGCCTGTCTTAATGTTTCGTTGTCGTTGCCTTTTACAGTAAGGTACAAATCTGAGCCGGAACCCATAGAACCCATAGCCATACCTGAAGCGTATACATTAAGTTCAACACCGGCTATATCCGAAAGTTTAAGTTTTATTTCATCGGCTATCTGACCCGTTGAGCGTGTTCTGTCTTTTTTATCACAGAACTGGTATTCTATGCTTACATAAGTACCGTTTGCCATAGCAACTGAAGATTCAACCTCCGGTATATCACCTATAAGGTCAAGGGCTCTGTAAAGCATTTCCTGTGTTTTTTCAAACTTAGTGCCTTCCGGCATATAAATATAAACGGAACATGTGCCCTCGTCTGTTTCGCCCATAAGCCCGCTTGTAAGGAATGGGTATGTGCATAAGCTTGCTATAAATACTGCTATAACAAGCACTGTTGTTTTAATTCTGTGCCTTAAAGCCAAAGAAAGAACTTTTCTATAGATAACATCCAAACCATTAAGAAATTTAAGGCATATATCGCCTAAAAAGGCAAATATAAAGCGTTTTTTGAGTCTGCGGCGCTTTTCCTGCCTAGAAAGAAGTTTGGAGCAGGCCATAGGCACAAATGTAAGAGACACCACAAGGGAAGCCGTAAGGGCAAAGCAAATTGTTAAAGAAAGGTCTTTTACAATAGCGCCTACTGTGCCCGGAACAAATGCTATAGGCCCAAAAACAGCAACCGATGTTAAAGTAGATGCCGTTACAGCCATTGAAACCTCTTTGGTGCCGTAATATGCCGCATCTTCCGGTGTATAGCCGCGTTTGTAATATGTATTTATATTTTCCAAAACAACAACGGAGTTATCAACCAGCATACCTATACCTATTACAATACCACCCATTGATATAATGTTCATTGTAATACCAGTTAAATACATTAAACCATATGTTGCCATTATTGATGTAGGTATTGAAACACCTATTATAAGCGATGATTTATAGTCCCTTAAAAACAGAAGCAGTATAAATACGGCTACAATGGCACTTTCAAAAGCTGTGCTTGTAACACCGCCTATTGCGGACTTTATATAATCGCTTGTTGAGTTTAAAAGCTCAATATTTAAGTCGCTAAACTCAGCCTGTAAAGAATTTATCTCTTTTTGTATGTTGTCGCTTACAGTAACTATATTGGCATCGGACTGTTTTGAAATAGAAAGCACTATGCCGTCTTCACCATTTATTATGGATTTTATATTTTGTTCTTTTTCAACCTTTTTAACATCAGCAACGTCACTTACATGAATAATGTTGCCCTGCTTTGTTACTATAGGTACATTTTTAATGTCTTCTTCCGATTTATATTGGCCTAATGCCCTAAGCTGCATAGATGAATCGCCTTGGCTTACGCTTCCGGCGCCGGCATTTGCGTTTTCTCTAGATATGGCATTTGAAATATCGTCTATTGTTATGCCGTAACCGCTTAATTTAACCGGGTCAACAGTTACATCTATTTCATGCTGTCTTCCGCCCCAAATCTCTACTGCCGATACGCCCTCTATGCTCTCAAATCGGTTTTTAATTCTGTCATTAACAAGGTTATAAAGTGTATAGTCATTATAATTGGCACTTCTTATGCCAACTGTCATACTGCCTGTTTCCTGCTGTATGTCGTATTTATAAATAGACGGTTTATCTGCATCATCAGGCAGATATGCCATTTCCAGCTTATCCCTTACATCATTTGTTTTCTTGTCAAGGTCAACACCGTCTTTAAATTCAAGAGTTATTTGAGAATATCCTAAACTGGAATAAGACCTAATATTCCTTACTCCACTCACAGTTGAAAGTGTTTTTTCCAAAGGTTTTGTTACCATTTCTTCTACTTCTTCCGGCCCTGCGCCTTCATAAGAAGTGCCTACGGCAATCATAGGGTAGTCAATAGACGGCATAAAGGCTATTTCCAGATATTCACGGGCAACCAAACCACCTAAAAACACCATAAGTATTATCATTACCGTTGTTACCGGTCGTTTTATAGATATTTTAGAGAGCATATATTATTCCTCCCCTTTTTTGGTATTCTCAGGTGATGTTTGTTGTGTATTTGCTGTTTCGTTTTTATCGGAATTTTCATTATCGCCGCCTTTGCCGTTTACAACTCTTACACTATCCCCGTTATTAAGGTATGAACTGCCGTTTATAACTACTTCGTCACCTTCGTTAAGTCCGCTTAATATTTCAACATATGTACCATTATCAAGGCCTGTTGTTACATCAACCCTTTCAGCCTTTGAGTCTTTAATAATATAAACATACTCGCTTAAACTGTCTATAAGCACTGCGTTTTTATCGAGCACTATATTGTCTGAGCTTCTGTCTTTTACAAACTTCACTTCGGCAAACATACCGCTTTTAAGCTTTCCGTCCGGGTTACTTATCTCTATTGAAACAGGAAATGTTCCATCAGTATTGGAACCCGGTGCTATGGTAGAAATTTTGCCTTCAAAAGGTATATCCGAATAAGACGCAACAGTTATTTCGGCTGTATCTCCTACAGAAAGGGAATTAACTATTTCCTCCGAAACATTAATTTCTATTTTAACCGTACTTAAATCAACTATAACAAAAGGCATGTCCCCTGTTAAAACAGAACCAGCTACAGCGTTGCAGCTTAAAACAGTGCCTGTTATAGGGCTTTTAACACTTGAGTCGGCTAAATCCTTTTTATAAGACTGCATTTGAGCCGCCTGTGCGTTCTTTTGGGCTACTGCCGAGTCAAGGCCGTTTTGAGCACGTTTCTTATTTTCGGCTAAAGTTTCGTTTACAAGCAAGTCGTAACTGTACTGAGCGGAATTAAGAGTTTCTTTTGCCGCCTGCTCGTTTCTTACTGCCTCATCATAAGCATTTTTAAGGTTTGTAAGCTCTGTTTGGGCTACTGCACCACTTGCAAAAAGAGTATTTGCCGAGTCATAATCCCTTTTTGCTGTATCCAGCTGAGCCTTTGCCGTATCATAAGCCCTTTGTGCCGATGAAACGGCTGTTTTGCTGTTTTCTATCTGCTGTTTCATCTGTGAGCCTTCCACCTGTTCCAGTTCTATTTGGGCCGACTGTATACTGGCATCTGCCGAAGCAAGTGAAGCGTTTAAAACATTTATATTGTTTTGTATATCAGTAGTATCAAGGCTGAAAAGCACATCTCCTGCTTTAACATTGTCGCCAACTTCAAAATTCACGCTTGTTACTTTTACTCCCGTTCTTGGGGATGCAACATCTACGGTTTTAACCGGCTGAACAGTACCGGAAAACATGGATTTTTCCTCAATGGAACCTTTCTTAGCAATACTTGTTTCAACAGCTACGCTGTTAGGGTCGTAAGATGCCAAATCAGCTGATGACACAGCTGAAGATGTAACCGGCTCACCTGATGAGGTACAGCCGGATAAAACTGCCGTACATAATATAAAAGCTATAGGCAAAGTTTTATATTTCAATTTATTCTGCCTCCTTTAAAAATTTCATTAACTGAATTTTACTTTTGCAGTATAATTATACATAATTTATGGCATGTTGTTTCTTAAGATTAGTTTAAGTGATTCTTAATTTTACGTTCATTTTTTAGTTAAAAAACTCGTATAATTTTATTAAATTTAGTTGACCTTTAAATACTAGTTAGACAATAACGTTGCAACACATAAAACAAACTGTTTAGTGCAAAAATAGAAACATATAATACACATAACATATTCAAAATATAAATGCACAAAAAGACAGACCACAAATAGCGGTCTGCCTTTTTACGTTAGTTATTAAATAAGCAAATTGTATTATATTATAAGCTGACTCGGCGTTTTGCCGACTTAGAATAAAACAGAACGGAAATCGTAAAGTGAATAATTCATAGTAGTATCAAAATAGGCTATATAGCTCAATGTCTGTACATTCCCAGCAAACCAAAGTAGTAGATGTAAGTTCAAAATTAAAATCTTTTAGAAGCCGTTTAAAAATTCCCATAAACTAATGTTCTTAAATAAGTAAAGCCTTTCCCCACATTCTGAATAATTTGTATCTTTTAAAGTTACTCAATAACAAAAAATTTCTGCTGGATTTTTAATATGTAGTTTATCAATTATTATTTGAATTTCATCACTACTAAAATCCCTGTTTTTATTGAGCATAACCTCCATTAATTTTTCTATATCAAATTCAAACATGCCATTTTTAGCAATTATTCCTTTTGAATCATCATTTTTTATCATTATATTTTACCCTTATTTCTACTGTGTAACTTATTAGAATACTTTAAGCATACTATATCGTTGTAACTTATTAAGTTATATTTTATTGCATTTATAACCTTTTTGTGTTATTATTAAGTTGCTTGAAAGAAGGTAACTGAATGAGCATAGGAAAGAAAATAAAAAACCTAAGACTACAAAATGGAATTTCACAAACTGAACTTGCAGAAAGAATAAAAATATCTAAACAAACTTTATATAAATATGAAAAGGGAATAGTAACAAATATTCCTTCGGATAAAATAGAAGCCTTAGCAGACGCTTTAAACACAACACCTTCTTTTTTAATGGGATGGGAGAAAGAGCAATCAAAACCGCAAAACAATATATTTAATAAATATAATAACGTTCACTTTATAGAGTCAAAAAAAGTTCCTCTTATTGGTAATATCGCCTGCGGCTCTCCTGTTCTTACCGCTGAAAACATTGAGGACTACATTGATATGGATAAAAATATTCATGCTGACTTTGCTTTGCGCTGTAAAGACGACAGCATGATAAATGCCAGAATACTTGACGGTGATATTGTTTATATACAAAAGCAGGATAATATTGAAAATGGCGAAATTGCTGCTGTCCTTATTGATGAATGTACTTCGGTTAGCGAAGCTACTTTAAAGCGAGTTTATATTTATGAGGATAAAATCAGGCTATGTGCCGAAAACCCTCAGTATAAAGACAGAGTGTTTTTTGAAAATGATATTAACAAAGTAAGAATACTTGGAAAAGCTGTTGCTTTTTTAAGTTCAGTAAATTAAAAGGAGTGGATAAAATGATTGATTTTAAAAACGATTCTATTTTCAAGTTGAAAGCAACAAAAGGGTTCTTAAACCAAGATATGGTACTGCCATTATTTGTTAACGGTGAACAATTTATAGGCGAGTATCAAGCTGTTAGGGATTTTATTGTATTTACAGATAAACGAATTATCGCTGTAAATGTTCAGGGAATAACTGGTAAAAAGAAGGAATTTTCTTCTTTGCCTTATTCTAAAATTCAAGCTTTTTCTGTAGAAACTTCTGGCACATTTGATTTAGACAGCGAACTTGAATTATATTTTTCTGGTCTTGGAAAAGTAAAATTTGAATTTTCTGGCAAAAACAATGTTATTGCTATTGGAAGAATTATTTCTGATAAAATATTATAAGGTATCTATTACAGGGAAGGTTTTTAGGAGAGATTTTATTATTAAAAAAGGCTTCAATTATAATAGCGGCTATCTGTTAAACTATGTGTAGGGTAAGTTCTTATATTTACACAACATTAAAAATTACTATTAACGTAATATTGATACATACAGACACCCACTAGTTAATGTTGAATGTCGTATTCTTGTTCCAATGAGGGCGATGTTTAAAGCTTTAGTAGAAACAGTTGAATGAGACGCAACTACTCAAACTGCCACAGTGACAAAATGAAGCACAGCAATACAATTTTTATTGGCGTAATACAGTTTATGTTAATGAAAATACGGTATCTGTAGTTGGTGTAGCAAAAAATAGTACTTCTCTTCCAGAAGAACCTAAAGTAACAGACGAGCAACTCAACAAATAGATTGATGCAGCTTATAAAGCACAAGAAATGAAAAAAAGAAGGCTTCACAAGAACTTCAAGAATTGCGTCAGGAATTAATGAAACAAAATAGTTGACAATTAACAATCAAAACCACTAGTGAATGAAGCTGTCTACTTTATATTGACAGCTTCACAGAACCAGTGGTTTTATTACGCTAAAGCAACAATAAAAAAAGCGTTTTTTCAATACAATTAAGTTTAAAAAAACGCTTTTTATTACATTAAATTTCAGCCTTCTATAATTTTAACATAAACCGTTCTGTTTCTTGGTCCGTCAAACTCGGCAAAATATATATCCTGCCATATACCCAAAACCGGCTTTGAATCACTTATAATAATTGTTTGGCTAAAGCCCATTAATGACGCCTTTATATGTGCCGCTGAGTTGCCTTCACAATGAAGGTAGCCGTCATTTAAAGGCACTATTTTGTCAAGCTCTGTAAGTATATCGTGTTTTACATCCGGGTCGGCATTTTCGTTAATTGTAATACCCCCTGTTGTGTGGCTTGAAAACACAACACATATTCCGTCTTTTACTCCACTTTTTAAAATAATATCTTTAACCTGCGGCGTAATATCCACAAGCTGGCTCCTGTAAGATGTTTTAACTTTAAAAGAATATACTTGAGACATAAATTTAACAACTCCTTTTAGTTCCGTAATATATCAAATGCAATACTTGACATAAACTCTGTTTCAATAAACAGCGTTTCCTCATCAAAATCAAACTCACTGCTATGATGAGGACCTGCTAAATTACTGCCGAATGTAAAATATGCACATTTGGCGCCATTTTTTTCAGCATAAACGGCAATGTTTGTAAAGTCCTCCGAAGCCGTAAAGCTTTTTTCCAAAAGCATTCTGCCGTTTGTCATGTGGGCATACAAAACCTTTTCCCTTTTTACCAACTCCGCATTTGACTTAAAAGAACACGCCTTGCCTGCTGTGTTTATTTCTACTTCACATCCATACATTTGTGCGGCACCTTTTGCCCGCTGTATAACCTCTTTTTGCATATAATTATCGGCCTCGCTGTCAGAGCCTCGTGTTTCGGTTTTAAGATATGCTCTGTCAGGTATAATATTTCTGCCTGTTCCTGAGTTAAAAACGCCAGTGTTTACAGATGTTGTTTTATCTCCAAACCGTGGTATGGCGCTTGATGACAAAACAAACTGAGAAGCCGCAAGCATGGCATTTCTGCCCAAATGCGGACTGTTGGCGGCATGGGCACTTTTGCCCTTAAAAATTATATCCAGCTTGGTGGTAGCCAAAAATCCCCCTGTTATAACAGCACACTCACCAGTTTTAACAGTTGAAATACCTATATGCCCGCCAAAAATATAGTCAGCTCCGTCTATAAAACCGCTTTCATTTACTGCTGATGCTCCCCGACAGCCTTCTTCTGCGGGTTGAAATATAACACGAATTTCACCTTTTAAATTTTTACTCTCTTTTGAAAGTATACTGCATAATGCAAGGCCTGCAGCAATATGTCCGTCATGTCCGCAGGCATGGGAAAAACCTTTATTTTCCGACACAAACCCCAAACCGTATGGTCTGTGTTCTTTCTCTGTGCTTTCCTCAATCTTAAGTCCGTCTATGTCAAAGCGGAAAACACACACCGGCCCGGGATTTTTAAACTTAAAAACAGCCGCCGCACCTGTAAAACCATTTGTTATATCTTTTATAAATTCATCGGGCACGCCCTGTTTTTGTGCTCTTTGTAAGCTTATTTTAAAATTTTCATCAGAGCAAAGGCCATATCTTTGTCCGGGCTTTAAAAAATTATGCCCGTAATAAACAGTACAGTTAAGCTTTTTCAAATACTGCACAATATTATAAGTAGTGCAAAACTCACACCAGCCTTCTTCCGGTATTTTATGGAAAAACCGTCTTAAATTTATAAGCTCATTTTTTAATCCTTCGTCTACAAAATTATAAATCACAGCATATCAGCACCTTTTCAGCTTTCTTTTGCTTTTTCATACAAATCCTCTATATATTCGCAAGGGGTTTTTGAGCCAATGAC
>JAHZEA010000002.1:183868-201827 GCA_019422065.1 Lachnospiraceae bacterium
AAACGGGTCTTTTCGTATAGTATCAGGGGAATTTATAATAAAATTATTAAATCCGTCGGCTTCCTCACCGGATTTAAGGTATATTGTTGTTTTGTATCTAAAACCTGTGTAGCCAAGTGAAATACCTCTCCTTTTAATTCTTAAGCCGTTAAGTCCGTCTATTATATAATCAATATCTTTTTGCTTTTCTATATGAAGGCTTTTTCCGGTATTTCCGTCAAAAACTACTATCTCCTTTACATCTTTCGGGTCTAAATCCGTTGCCCCAAGAGGCGCATTATACCAAAGTATGCCTATTGCCGCTATAACAATAAAAGCCCCCAATATTATTTTCAGCTTCCGTTTATTTTTGCCTTTCATAACTGCATTTCCCCCTTTTCTTGACTTTTATTTTCTATTTTACTATATTTATTTATAATATTAAACTAATTTCAGAAACGGAGTTTTTAATTTGAATATATTATCGGCTGAAAACATAACTTTATCATTTACGGATAAAACACTTCTTAATGATGTTTCTTTTTTTATACAGGAAAACGACAAAATAGGCGTTATAGGCATTAACGGCACAGGAAAATCCACTCTTTTAAAAATAATTTCCGGCATTGAAGAACCGCAAAAAGGCACCGTTACAAAAGCAAACGGCATAATAGTGCGCTACCTTCCACAGCATCCGGTATTTGAAAAAGACGAAACTGTTTTGGAATACGTGCTTGAAAACAACAAAAAAAGCGACCATGCTTGGGATATTCAAACAGAGGCAAAATCACTTTTAACACGCTTTGGACTTAATGATTACAATCAAAAACTTTCTGAGCTTTCCGGCGGACAGAAAAAGCGCGTGTGCCTTATAGCCGTTCTTGTATCCCCTGCGGACATACTTGTGCTTGATGAGCCTACTAACCACTTAGACAGCGAAATGGCTGATTTTTTGGAAGGCTACCTTAAAAAATTCAAAGGCGCCCTTGTAATGGTTACACATGACAGATATTTCCTTGACAGCGTAACAAACCGCATTGCGGAAATAGACAAAGGCTCTCTTTATACCTACGATACCAATTATTCCGGCTTTTTAGCTCTTAAAGCCGAAAGAGAGGACATGGCAATAGCCAGCGACAGAAAAAGAAAATCCATACTAAGAACGGAATTAAAATGGATACAGCGCGGTGCTCTTGCCCGCTCTACAAAGCAGAAGGCCAGAATTGAGCGCTACGAGGAAATGAAAAATCAAAAGGATTTCAAGCGTGACGAAACACTCAAAATTGGCTCTGTTGCCTCACGCCTTGGAAGAACAATTATAGAGCTTGAAAACGTATCAAAGCAGTACGAAGGAAAAACTCTTTTCAGCAATTTTTCTTATATATTCCTTAAAGGCGACCGTGTAGGATTTATAGGCAAAAACGGCTGTGGAAAAACTACACTTATGAAAATAATAGCCGGTATTGAAAAACCAGACTCCGGCAGTGTAACAATAGGCCAAACAGTTAAAATAGGCTACTACACACAGGAGATAGAAAACGAAAACACAGGCCGCATTTCATACATGGACCCGGAAAAAAAGGTAATAGACTACATTCGCGACACAGCGGAATATGTTAAAACCCCGGAAGGCACAGCTTCGGCATCACAAATGCTTGAAAAATTTCTTTTTCCGCCATACCTTCAGCACAGCCAGATAAAACGCCTTTCAGGCGGAGAAAAAAGACGTCTTAACCTTCTTCGTGTGCTTATGGAAGAACCTAATGTGCTTATACTGGACGAGCCTACAAACGATTTGGACATAGCCACAATGACTATACTTGAGGAATTTTTGGACTCATTTGAAGGCGTTGTTATAACCGTATCTCACGATAGATATTTCCTTGACAGAACAGTAAACCGCATATTCGCTTTTGAATCAGGCGGCGTTATAAAACAGTACGAAGGCGGATATACCGACTATTCCCTTAAAAGAACGGATATTGAGGAGCCTTTGGAGCAAAAAGAACAGAAAAAGACAGAATACAAAGCCTCTCACGAAAAGAAACTTAAATTCACATTTAAAGAACAAAAAGAGTATGAAACAATAGAAAGCGACATTGCCGCCCTTGAAGAAAAACTTGAAAACACAGAAAAAGAAATGGCTTTAAACGCAACAGACTTTGTAAAATTAGAGGAGCTTTCTAAAATAAAAGAAGAAACTGAAAACATGCTTAACGAAAAAATGGAGCGCTGGGAATATCTTGAAGATTTAAACCAAAAAATACAATCTCAAAACAAGAAATAAAATTAAAGGCTGTTTGAATTTTATATTCAAACAGCCTGTTTTATAGATATAAGACTTATATATACCGCCGTAAACATATTTTAATAAGTAACATATTTGAAGGAGATATATTTTCTAATTAAGGGGATATTTTAACCATGAAGCTCGTCAATGTCGTTTACCGGCTTTTTAAGTCCTTCTATCTTTCTTCCGTTTTTCTCGCAGTAGTCCCATAAAGCGGCGTGTATCGCTTCTTCTGCAAGGCATGAACAATGTACTTTAACTGGTGGAAGTCCGTCAAGTGCCTCCATAACTGCCTTGTTTGTCACATCCATAGCCTCATCAACGGATTTGCCTTTTACAAGCTCTGTTGCCATACTGCTGGTTGCAACAGCGGCGCCACAGCCGAAAGTTTTAAACTTGGCGTCCTGCACAATACCGTTTTCGTCAATATCAAGATATATTTTCATTATATCGCCGCATTTGGCGTTTCCCACTGTACCAACACCATCGGCGTTTTCTATCTGCCCCATGTTCCTTGGGTTCATAAAATGGTCCATAACTTTAGCTGAATATTCCATATACAACGCCTCCTTGTTTTATACCGCTTTTTCGCCGTTTAAGTAATCTTCGTATAAAGGCGACATTTCTCTTAATCTTTTTACTATAGGTATTAATTCTTTAATAAGATAGTCAACTTCTTCAACTGTGTTTTCTTTTGAAAGTGTAATTCTAAGGGAACCATGTGCCTTTTCATGCTCAAGGCCTATAGCCAAAAGCACATGTGACGGGTCAAGAGAACCAGATGTGCAGGCACTTCCGCTGGAAGCGCAAATTCCTTTGCTGTTAAGAAGCAGAAGCAGGCTTTCACCTTCTATAAACTCGAATGAAATATTTACATTTCCCGGAAGTCTTTTTTCTCTGTGTCCGTTTAATCGGCAGAAATCAATATTTTCAGTTATGCCTTTAATTACTCTGTCTCTGAGCATTGTAAGATAGCTGTTTGTTTCGTCAATTTCTTCTGTTGCAAGCTCAATAGCTTTACCTAAACCTACAATTCCGGCTGTATTTTCAGTTCCGGCTCTTTTGCCTTTTTCCTGTCCGCCGCCATGAATAAGGTTTGAAATTGTAACGCCTTTTCTTACATAAAGCGCTCCAATACCTTTTGGCGCACCTAATTTATGACCGCTTATTGAAAGCATATCTATATTCATTTCTTTTACGTCAATTTTAACATGGCCTGCTGCCTGAACGGCATCTGTATGGAAGTAAATTCCATGCTCTCTAGCTATTTTTCCTATTTCAGCTATAGGCTCAATAGTGCCTATTTCGTTATTGGCAAACATTACTGAAATAAGAACAGTATCCGGGCGAATTGCCTTTTTTAAATCATCAAGGGATATAAGCCCGTATTCATCAACCGGAAGATATGTAATATCCCAGCCGTGCTTTTCAAGAAACTCGCATGTATGCAGTACAGCATGATGTTCAATCTGCGTTGTTATAATGTGCTTTCCTTTTTTGCTTAAAGCGTCGGCTGTGCCTTTAATAGCCCAGTTGTCGCTTTCGCTTCCGCCTGCTGTAAAATAAATTTCGTCTTTCTGAGCACCTATTGCCTTTGCAACTTGCTCTCTTGCTTTTTCAACAGCCTTACGGCTTTGGGCAGCTATATCGTACACACTTGAAGCATTGGCAAATATGTCGCTGAAATATGGCATTATTTCGTTTAAAACTTCTTTTCTAACAGGTGTTGTTGCTGCGTTATCAAAATATATTGTTTTCATAAAAGCACCAGCTTTCTATATAATTCTATTTTAAGTTTTCCTATCAATTTAATATGTTTACATGTATATACTACTATTCAGATAGGATTTTGTCAATACATTTTTTTATTTTTGAATTTCAAATTTTATGATATAATTTTTAATATTAAGTGAGGTGATTTATGTGGAACTTAAGCAGCTTGAATTTTTTATAGCATGTGCTGAGGCCAAAAGCCTGAGCAAAGCATCAGACATACTTTATACATCACAGCCTAACGTAAGCAAAGTAATAAGGCATTTGGAAGACGAGTTGGGTTCCCCTCTTTTTGAACGCACCAGCAAAGGCCTTCGCCTTACACAATTTGGTAAATCAATATATGAATACGCTTTAAACACAGTTAAAAACGCCGAAATAATATCAAATATGAGCAAAAACGAAAAACGTGCCGCATTTTATATTTCTACTTACCAAAGCAATGTTTTTGCCAAACTGCTTGTAAAACTTTACAAAAACAATCCGGATATTATAATAGAGCACCGTCAGGGAACAGTTGAGGAAATAATAAATCATGTTGAAAAAGGCATATCAGAAATAGGTTTTTTATACGTTTCACAAAAGCATATAACAGCTTTTTTAAATGTTATTAAACGCAAAAAGCTTGTATTTACGCCTTTAGGCAAGTTTAAGGCATGCCTTTTTGCCGGGCCGGAAAATCCACTTTTTGAAAGAGACACGGTTTCTATAGACGAGCTGCCAAATCTTAAGTTTGTACGCAGTTTAAGTGATTTCTTTTCAGTAGACGACGGTCTTGAGAAGGTAAGCTTAGGAGTTGTTAATTCCGACAGCCTGCATAATTCCGTATATACAAACAGCGAGCATCTTTCAACTAATCTTCTTTTGGAAACTGACCTTGTAGATATAGGAATTAATTTCAGCTATCCCGGCAAAAATCAATACGGTATTAAAGATTTATACATACAGGACGAAGCATCAGCCCTTACTTTGGGCTATGTTACCGATGAGGGCCATACTCTTTCAAATCATGCAATGCAAATAGTAAACTATACACAAGAATTAATAAAGCCATAACATTATGTTATGGCTTTTTGCGTACATTCCGATAATTGTTCCTTTTAAATAATGGCGATATAATAGCCTTAAGAAACAAAGGCATAACTTTTTGTTATTGTTTAACAGAGCATTTAATATAGCGGACATTAAATATACCTCAATACCCAAATGCTTTTTATGCCGGCTAAAACGGCAGGTGTTTTAGAATTTTAATTGAAATAATCTGGGGCACCTACTGATAAGTCCGGCATAAAAATAAATTCGTCTCTGCTGCCATAACAAAAAGCCATATTATTATACAACAGAAGGAGGCAAAATTTTATGGAAACTTTACTTTTAAATAAAACTGATGTGGGAAGCCTTATCGACTTGGATGATGTATATAAGGCAGTTGAAAACGGCTACCGCTCATTTGCAAAAGGCCATGTAGTACAGCCGGACTTTATGACAATAGTAAAACCGGGTACACATACAGGCTTTGACTTTAAAGGCGGCATGGATTTAGAGGGTGGATACATAACAATAAAATCTTCCTCCGGCGGATACCCTGATAACCCAAAAATAGGTCTTCCTACTGGTATAAACACTGTATTTTTATATGAGGCCGACACAAGCGCTTTAAAATGCATTATGGACGGCACTTGGATAACTGGCTGCCGTACAGCTGCCGCAGGCGCTATTTCAGTAGAGTACCTTGCTAAAAAAGACGCACATAAAATTGCATTAATTGGCGCCGGCAATCAGGCACGCAGACAGTTAAGAGCAATTTCAAGAGTACGTAAATTTACAGACGTTTATGTATGGGGTTACAGCGACGAAGAAATACAAAACTACATTAACGATATGTCAAAGGAATTAGATGCTGCATTCCATGCATGCCAAACAGCTGAAGAAGCTGTAAGAAATGCAGAAGTTGTAGTAACAGCAACTATTGGCCGCAGGGGCCCGGTTGTTAAAAGAGAGTGGCTCAACCCGGGTACACACATTGTAGCTATGGGCGCTGATATGCCGGATAAACAGGAGCTTTATACTGACATATTTAAAGATGCTAAAGCCGTAACAGACTCAACAGCACTTTGTGCTAAAAACGGCGAAACACATCATGCCATTGAAGAAGGCGTTATTACAGCTGATGGTATTCATGCCGAGATAGGCCAGATTATACTTGGCGAAAAACCGGGACGTGAAAATGATACAGAAATCACTCTTTTCGATACTGTAGGAATGGCTATTCAAGACAACGTTATGGCTGTTTCAATATACAATAACGCTGTTAAAAAAGGTCTTGGCGTTAAATATGATTTCTTAAAATAAATAAAACTGTCAAAAAGTAATATACATACCCTCTTTTCTCCCGTTTATTGCTTTTTGGCCGCAAATAATATGAAAGCATCGTAAAAAACTCTTTACGGTGCTTTTTATTTTTCATTTAGTTTTATTATTCTTATTTATTGCTTTATTTACTATAATGTATTAAAATAATGGCTGTATTATTTGTTTTTGCCAGCATTTATAAGGCTTTAATTAACAGTGTGAATTTAACCGACAGGATTAAAGCGCCTATCGGTTATTTTTAGTATGCCTCTAAATAAAAGCAAAACAAATAATAAAAGTTATATTTTTAAAGGAGAGGTTTTAATTATGGAAAGGGAAAAACTCGGTTCAAGGCTTGGGTTCCTGCTTTTAAGCGCCGGCTGTGCCATAGGTATAGGAAACGTATGGCGTTTTCCTTATATTACAGGCGTATACGGTGGCGGTGCGTTTGTTTTAATTTATTTGTTCTTCCTTGTTGTTATGGGTATGCCTATAATGAGCATGGAATTTGCCGTAGGCCGCGCAAGCCAAAAGAGTATAGCAAAATCTTATGTTGCTCTTGAAAAACCGGGGCAGAAATGGCATTATCACAGCTTTTTCGCCATGGCCGGAAACTACATACTTATGATGTTTTACACAACCGTAGCCGGCTGGATGCTCCACTATTTTTATTTAACACTTAAAGGTAATTTTACAGGTCAAACTACCGAACAGGTATCATCAGCATTTTCAACAATGCTTTCACAGCCGGGCGTTATGGCCTTTTGGATGATACTTGTTGTTATAGTAGGCTTTGCTATATGCTCAGCCGGACTTCAAAGCGGTGTTGAACGTATTACAAAAATAATGATGCTTTCGCTTATAATTATTATGATTATACTGGCTATACACAGTATTGTTATACCTGGAAGCATTGAAGGTCTTAAATTTTATATTATACCAGACTTTAACAGAATGGTTGAAGTAGGTATTTGGCCTACAATAGTAGCCGCCATGAACCAGTCATTCTTTACATTAAGCCTTGGTATAGGTGCTATGGCAATATTCGGCAGTTATATAGGCAAAGACCATGCCCTTTTAGGCGAGTCATTAAGAATTGGTGTTCTTGATACATTTGTTGCTTTTGTTGCCGGTCTTATTATATTCCCGGCATGCTCTGCTTACGGCATAAGTCCTGACTCAGGTCCAAGCCTTATTTTTGTTACACTGCCTAATGTATTTAACTCAATGGCAGGCGGCAGAATTTGGGGTGCTTTATTCTTCTTATTTATGGCTTTTGCCGCATTTTCAACAGTTCTTGCCGTATTTGAGAACATTATATCATTCGGTATAGACCTTTTTGGCTGGAGCCGTAAAAAGACAGCTATTATTAATACAGTAGTTGTTATACTTTTAAGCCTTCCTTGCGTTTTAGGCTATAACTTATGGTCATCATTCCAGCCTTTAGGCCCAGGTACTGCGGTACTTGATTTGGAAGACTTCCTTGTAAGCAATCTCCTTCTGCCTTTAGGCTCACTTATATACCTTGTATTCTGCGTAAGCCGCTACGGCTGGGGCTGGGATAACTACATTAAGGAAGTTAATACAGGCGAAGGTGTTAAAATGCCTAAATGCTTAAGATTTTATTGTACTTATATACTTCCTATATTTATACTTGTTGTATTCCTTCAGGGAATATTTAAGTTCTAAAAAATTATAAAAGTTATAAAAACTTTAAAAATAAAAATGGCGTTTAATAACGCCATTTTTTTATTTAATAATTACAGTAACAGTCAGGTTTTAATTGTGATTAAACTAAAATTAAACTCGTATTTTAATTATAAAAATTCATTAATTTCAATACCAAATTTACATAACATCAAATATAATAATTGTGACAAAATAATTATAATTACTTAAAAATATTTATTTCAAGTTCATTATTTTCATTGCATTGTATACATGAATTTTGGAGTATACTTCTGCGCCAACATAGTCTTTATCCTTAATAGCATTTTTGATTTTCTCATGATAAATAACCGCATTTTCTCTAAAAGCCTGTATAACGCTTTCGTCTTTTATAGAGTGGCTTATAATTGTTATTGATTGATGAAGAAGTGGTGTTAACTGCTCGAATATTTTATTATGTGAGGCCGCCGCTAATGCTTCATGGAATTTAGCGTCGTATTCATAAAACTTTTCAAGATTAGACGCTGAAATACGGCATTGCTCCTCATAATAACATATCTTTTCAAACTCATCTTCCGTCATTAAATCAATGGCGCTTTTAACCAAAGCCGGCTCAAGTATAAGCCTTATTTTAAGCGAGTCACGTAAGTCCTGTTTTTTATCGCTTAAATATATCATGTCAAACAAATTAGATGCCATACCAGGATTTTCTTTTACAAAAGTACCCACTCCCCGGCGTATTTCCAATATATTTCCAGCAATAAGTATTTTAACCGCCTCTCTTATAGATGTACGGCTCACTTGCAGTATTTCGGAAAGTCCCGATTCGTTAGGCAGTCTTTCACCCGGTTTATATATTTTATCATCTAATATCATACGCTTTAGTTTTTCGGCTGTTTCCTCAGCAAGCGAAATATATTTGCTCAAATTATTCATTCCTTCCAAATTTTTACAATTATTATACATCGTGAAATGTATTATTTCAACATTTTACTTGCTGTATAGGCGCCAATGTAAAACAATGCTCATTTTAAAACAAAAAGCGTTATTTTTTTGTATTAACTCACATCACTTTCATTCACAAATCGGCAAGTTTCGGCTTTACGGCAATTAAATCATTGAATATCCTCAATGAATTGTAAATATGTGTTTCCATTGAAATTCTTACTCCAAGGGCATCTCTTTTAATAAAATTTTCCAAAATTCTATTATGATAAATAACAGCGTTTTCGTTCAGCTGTTGAATTACATAATCGGCCTCTTTTTTGCTTAAATTTTTAGCCCCTTCAGTGCTGGCTATTGATACATAAAAGTACGGCAAAAGCTCCTCAAATATTCTGTTTTTAGAAAGGCGTGCTATAGCCGCATGGAAATTTTTATCTTCTTCAGTATAGTCTTCGTTATTTAATATCTTAATGCGGCATTCTTCCTCAAGCTTTTTCAAAAGCTCAATGTCTTCATCTTTAACATACTCCATTGACTGAAACGCCATTTCCGGCTCTAATATAAGCCTAAGCTCAAAAGAATTTTTAACCATAGCCATATTTTTTACAGGATAAAAAACATTAAATATACTTTCAGCCTCCCTATCAAAATCACATACAAAAGTTCCTGTACCCCTTTTTATATATAAAATTTTATTGGCAATAAGTATTTTAATAGCCTCTCTAAGGCTTGTACGACTTATCCTAAGTTCTTTCATAAGTTCTTTTTCATTAGGCAGTTTGCTTCCCGGAGCAAAACGCTTTTCTATAAAAATCATATCACGGATTTTATCCGCGGCTTCTTTTGAAACAGTAACATAACCGTCCATAGAAATACCTCCCTTGTGAGACATACTATCTATTTCATTAAAGACATCGTATGTATATCAAACAGTTTAGTCTTTAATTCATACTATGTGTTAATTTTAATACATTGTTAATAATTTATTGCATTCAACTCATTTATAATAGTATCATACGTCAAAATGACTGTAAACTGTTTATTTTCGACAAAAAATTTATATAAAAATGTTATTTTTTACAAAAATACCCATTTTACAAAAAACCGATTGACATAGTATGTGTCCTATGATATTTTAGTCATATACATAGTATCACCTGTAACAAACGTGTTCATGAGATATTATGTCGTACTATTAGGGTAAACCATTATAAAGGGGGATTAAGTTTTATGAAAAAAAGAGTTAGAATTTTGGCCCTTGCCGCATCACTTGTACTTATGGCTTCTTCTTTAGCCGGCTGCGGCTCATCATCTTCATCATCAGGCGCATCTGCTTCAACTTCAACAGCGGATGGCTCCAATGTTGAAACAGAGGTTCTTTTAGCCTCACATCCGTTTAATGATACTCACCCTTGGCAGCTCGGCCTTTAGTACCTTGGCGACCTGCTTTATGAAAGAACAGGAGGAAGGTATGATGTTGAAGCTTATCCTTCCGGTTCCCTTTCAGGCGGCAGTAACCGTTCCATTGTTGAAATGACAGGTACAGGCGCTCTCCAGATTATGATTCACTCAGGCCTTAGCTATCAGGGCTTTAATGAAAAATACGCTGTATTCTCACTTCCGTTTATGTTCCCAGACAGAGAAACAGGCTTTAAAGTTCTTAATGAAAGCGAAATAGGTCAGGAAGCTATGACATGGCTTGAAGACAACGGCTGTATTTCATTTTCTATCTGTGAAAACGGTATGAGATGGCTTACCAACTCAAAACGTAAAGTTGAAACACCAGACGACCTTAAAGGCCTTAAAATAAGAGTTCCTGAGGCTAACTCACTTGTTGACTCATTCAAGCTTTGGGGCGCTGACCCTACAATACTTAACATGTCCGAGGTTTACACATCAATTCAGCAGGGAACTGTTGACGGTCAGGAAAACCCTGTAGCCGCAATCGATTCAAACAAACTTTATGAAGTTTGCCCATACATTACCGATTGGACATACTGCTGGGACCCTGCATTTATAATGTGGAACAAAGCATTTATAGATGGTCTTTCTGCAGAAGACAAAGAAATATTCGTTCAGGCTTCTAAAGATGCTGCCGAATACATCAATAACCTTATAGAAGAAGACGACGCTGCTAAGATTGAAGGCTTTAAAGAATACGGCTGCGAAATAACAACCCTTACACCAGAACAGGAAGCCGTATTTAAAGAAATGGCTATGCCGGTTTATGATGAGTACAGAGAAATTCTTGGTGCTGACTTAGTTGATGGATTAATCGAGGCTGTTGAGGCAGCTCAAAACAGCTGATTAAATAAAAACTATATTCTTGTCCCGGCGGCTGCAAATTGCCGCTGGGATATATTTTACAAAAATGGAGGGAAAAAGCGTGAAAAACAATATTTTTATAAAAGCATTTAACCACATTGAAGAAGCTCTCCTTTCGGTAACATTTGTTGTTATGACAGCCATTTGTTTTATACAGGTTTTAACTAGATATATTTTTCACTTTTCACTGCCATGGTCTGAAGAAGTACTTAGAGCACTGTTTGTATGGAGTTCATGCCTTGGTATAAGCCTTGGATTTAGAACAAGGAGCCATCTTGGAGTAGATGCCATAACAAATTTATTTCCTGCCAAATACAAAAAGATATTATCAATACTGTCTTATTTAATAGTTATAGCATTTTGTATAGTTGTAATTTACTACTCAATAAGCGTTACAAGCTACCAGTACACTACAAACCAAAAGACAATAGCCGTAGGCATGCCTATAGCGTATGTATCGGTATCACTTATTATAGGGTTTGGTCTGACTATAGTCAGAGTTATACAGGTTATGATTGATGACTTTAAAAACAAAAAACAAGAAGAAGGTCATATTTCCGAAGGCCTGCTTTAATTGAAAGGGGTGCTTTTAATGTCGCAGATGGTACCGATTATTTTAATCACATTTGTTATATTCCTTGTAATAAACGTACCTATAGCCGTTAGCCTTGGTTTTTCGGCTTTAATATCTATTATAGTTGTCGGCAAACTTCCGCCTACTCTTGTTCCGCAGCTTATATATGCCGCTTCGGACTCATACTCACTTATAGCCATTCCGTTTTTCATGCTGGCGGGCTCACTTATGGAAACCGGCGGCCTTTCAAAAAGACTTATAGATTTTGCTGACGAAATAGTAGGCGCCGTTCCAGGCGGTCTTGGTGTTATAGCCATTATAACAAGTATGTTCTTTGCCGCTATTTCAGGCTCAGGCCCTGCTACTGTTGCAGCTTTAGGCGGTATACTCATACCTGCAATGGAAGAAGCTAATTACGACAAACGCTATGCCGCAGCCCTTATGGCTACAGCCGGCGCTATAGGTATTATTATTCCACCAAGTATACCAATGATAGTTTATGCCGTTCAGGCTGAAGTTTCTGTAGGAAATATGTTTATGGGCGGTTTTGCACCTGGCTTTATATTCGGCGGTGTACTTATAATACTTAACTATATCATATCCAAAAAACACGGTTATAAAGGCGTTCAGAAAGAACGTAATTTAAAGACTATTTTAAAGGCTTTTAAAAGCGCATTTTTCGCACTGCTTATGCCGGTTATAATTCTCGGCGGTATTTACGGCGGTGTATTCACACCGACAGAAGCCGCTGGCGTATCTGTTGTTTACGGTTTTGTTGTAGGTGCCTTCTTTTACAGAGAGCTTAAATTTAAAGATATACCTCAAATGCTTGTAAAGGCTGCTATAGGCTCAGCTACAGTACTTTTCATTATAATGGGCGCCTCAGCCTTCTCTTACATAATAGTAAGCCAAGGCGTTCCGGCAGCTCTTGTTAACTTTGTAAGCTCAGCAACAAGCAACAAAATAATAGTTCTTCTGCTTATAAACATACTTCTGCTTATAGCCGGATGCTTCTTAGACGCAAGCTCAGCTATTATAGTTCTTGTTCCGCTTCTGCTTCCTTTAGCTACAGCAGTAGGCGTAAATCCGCTGCACTTTGGCATTATAATGGTTGTAAACCTTGCTATAGGTCTTATTACACCTCCTGTAGGTCTTGACTTATTTGTTGCCTGCAACATAGCTAAAATTAATATAAGCGAAATTGTAAAGGCATTAATGCCGCTTTTGGTAGCAACACTTATAGCACTTATGATTATTACTTACGTACCGGAAGTATCACTGTTTATACCGCGGCTTTTCGGCGCAACCGGTGTGTAACAATTAATTAGGGAAGGATGAAAGGAGGCAAAATAAATGCCTGACAGAGTTATAACCAGCCTTTTAGAAGACGTTAAAATACCTAAAATGATTAAAGTGCACCAAAAATTCGAAAGGCCTAAAATTGAGCCTGACGATATACCCAATACGATAACATCGCAGTTTAGCCAAAATAAATTCGCCTCTAAAATAAAACCGGGCATGAGTATCTGCATAACTTGCGGCAGCCGCGGCATTAGCAACATACCGCTTATAATTAAGACTATAGCCGATTTCTGCAAATCAAAAGGCGCTCATCCTTTTGTTGTACCGGCTATGGGAAGCCACGGCGGAGCTACAGCTCAAGGCCAATTAGAGATACTCGAATCTTTAGGCGTAACTCCTGAAAGCATAGGCTGCCCAATTAAATCGTCAATGGAGACTGTTGTTGTTGGCCACACGGTAGTAGGCGATATACGCCCTGAAGAAGTTGAGGTACGTATAGACAAAAACGCCGCCGAAGCTGACGGCATAATACTCTGCGGCAGAATAAAAGCACATACGGCTTTCCGCGGGGAATATGAAAGCGGTCTTATGAAAATGATGACTATTGGCCTTGGCAAACAGCAGGGAGCCGAAAGCTGTCATAAAAACGGTTTCAAGTACATGGCCTACCTTGTTCCTACATTCGGCAGAATTATAATGAAGAATGCCCCTGTTCTTTTCGGCCTTGCCATACTTGAAAACAGTTTTGATGAAACATGTAAGCTTATAGCACTTACACCAGATGAAATAGAAACTGAGGAGCCTAAACTGCTTAAAGAATCTTTTACCTATCTCCCTAAAATATATTTTGACGACTGCGATGTTCTTATTGTAGACGAGTTCGGCAAAAACATAAGCGGTGAAGGCATGGACCCTAACATAACAGGCACATTTGCCACTCCTTATGCCTCAGGTGGAATTAAAGCCCAAAAGCGCGCTATATTACGTCTTACGGAGCAGACCCACGGCAATGCCCATGGCCTTGGTATGGTGGATGTAATAAGCAAAAAGTTTTATAACGATTTAGATTTGGAAGCTACATATCCAAACAGCATTACATCAACTGTTTTGGAGTTTGCTAAAATACCAATGATTATGGCAAACGATAAAGAAACATTCCAAGTATGCATTAAAACATGTACGGAAATAGACAAAGAAAAAGTACGTATAATCCGAATAAAAAATACCCTCGATATGGAATATATATACGTTTCCGAGTCTATGACTGATGAAGTTAAGTTAAACCCTAATTTAGAAATAGTATCGGAACCTACAGAATTATGTTTCGATTCTGACGGTAACTTGGATATTTAATAATACTAAGCAGTATAAAAAAACAAATTAAAAGCCGGCTTTAACCTCCTGAAATGCGAGTTTACCAGTAATTAAAACCGTTACCCTAAATTTAAAAGCCGGCTTTGCAATAAAAAAACAAATATTAATTTTTCAGTTAACTAACCACTAACTACAAAGCACAATTTACAAAAAATACCCTGCGCTTTTCCTCTCCTAAGCACAGGGTATTTTATTTTAAACAATTTTATACTATTTCATTATTAAAATTCATCGTTAATGTTTTCTTCTGTTTTTTTATTTTTTCTGTTTCTGATTTTTTCGGCCATACGCGAGAAAAACTCAAAAAGCTTTGTAATATGCCTGAAAACGGATTCAGTAGCTATTGTAAATATACATAAAAGCATTGCCGTTCTTGAAGATATAGCCTGTATATCAAATATATCGTTCATGTAAATACCGCATACTATAAAAGCAACTATCATTGAAATTAAAACAGCGGCTCTTACTTTATTCAGCGGCTGGCTTATTTTATAAAGTATTAAAAAGCCTACCATAGCCAATAAAAGAGTACTTACAACAGAAACATCCTCGCTATTAAGTTCAAACACCTGACTGTATATCATAAATGCCAGTACCATTAAAAAGTCAGTAAGACCACCCGGAAGCGCTTTATAGAGCACATTACGCACAAAACCGCCTTTTATAATATCAAAATTACTTTCAAGAGCCAGCAAAAATGCCGGTATACCTATAGTAAACGTACTTATAAGTGAAATCTGCGACGGTGTAAGCGGATAGTCCAAAAGCAGAACTATAGTGCTTATTGAAAGCAAAAGCGAAAATATATTTTTAACAAGAAACAGACTGGAAGAACGTTGGATATTGTTTACAACTCTCCTGCCTTCATACACAACCGACGGCAGTTTTGAAAAGTCCGAGTCCATAAGCACTATCTGCGCCGCCTGACTTGCGGCATCGCTTCCGGAAGCCATGGCTATGGAGCAGTCTGCGTCTTTAAGGGCTAAAACATCGTTTACACCGTCACCTGTCATAGCAACTGTATTTCCGTTATTTTTAATTGCATTTATAATTATGCGTTTTTGTTTAGGCGTTACTCTGCCAAAAACGGTATATTCGTTTGCGCAGTTTTCCAATTCTTCGTCAGTTAAGTTGGATGTGTCTATATATTTATCGGCATTATCAATTTCAGCTTCTTTGGCCACAGACGCAACTGTAATTGGGTTATCGCCAGATATAACTTTAATTTCAACACCCTGTTCTTTAAAATACTTAAATGTTTCAACAGCTTCTTTTCTAATAGGGTTAGAAAATACCACAAGACACAGCGGCTCAACACTGCCTTTTATTTGGCTTCCGTCAGCTGTGCCGTTATATGTGCCGAATAAAAGCACTCTTTTGCCCTTCTGGCCTAAAGATGCGGCTTTTAATGAATATTCTTTCTCATTCTCATTTAAAAGAAATTCCGGCGCGCCTAAAACATAGCTTTTGCCGTTAGGCGTATTAACAGCGCTGTATTTATAAGCAGAAGAAAACGGCACACTTACACCTTCCATGCTTTCACCGCTGTTGCCAAAATAATTTAATATAGCCTTTGATGTTTCATTAATTGTATCCTGAGACTTTACAAATGCAGAAAGATTATTTTTAACATCATTCTCGTTCAAATCTTTGTTAATAACAACAACGCCTTCCATTTCCATATCCGGCATTGTTATAGTTCCGGTTTTATCAAGGCACAGAACATTAACTCTGGCAAGTGTTTCTATACACTTCATATCATGGAGCATAACCTTTTTAATAGCAAGCCTTCCGGCACTTACGGCAAGGGCAACACTTGTTAAAAGATACATACCTTCTGGTATCATGCCTATAACAGCCGCCACTGTAGTTGAAATACTCTCACCAAAGCCATATCCTTTAATTCCAAACTGCTGAACAAAAAGTATTATGCCTATAGGTATAATGGCTATGCCTAAAAAAATGAGTATACGGTTCATAGAGCGTATCATTTGTGACTGCTCTTTATTGTTTATTTTCTTTGCTTCTAATGTGAGTTTTGCCGCATATGAGTTAATGCCAACCCTTTCAGCCATGGCACGGCATGTTCCTGTTACAACAAAACTGCCTGAAAGCAGTTTATCGCCTTCGCCCTTATATACTTCATCGCTTTCACCTGTTATAAGAGACTCATTTACAGTTACATGCCCGCTTTTTACAACACAATCGGCACAAATCTGGTTTCCTGATGTAAACTCGCATATATCGTTTAATACCACATCATCGGCATTAATTTTTACACTCTTGCTGTCACGAATTACTGTTGCTTTGGCAACATTAAGCACGCTGAGCTTGTCCAGCACTCTTTTGGAATGTATTTCCTGAACAATACCTATACATGTGTTGGCTATAATTATAGGCAGAAAAAGCAAATCGTTTAGCTTTCCTGAAATTATAACAAGCACAGTGATAACGGCAAAAACCATATTAAAATAAGTTAAACAGTTTTCCTTTATTATATCACCCACAGTTTTAGATGACATATCGCCATGGCAGTTATTCAGGCCTTTTTCAGTTCTCTCTTTTACCTGTTCGTCTGTAAGGCCTTTGTCAGGGTCTGGATTATATAAGTCATACTCTATTTTTTCCATTTTTCCCTTTTTTACCATTTCTTCAAATTTTGCTTCATCCGACATATGAATCAGTCCTTACTATTATTACCATAAATTTAATAATACACCAAACTCCTAAAAAAATTGTACCACCTTTTTACAGTCTGTTCAATTAAGTAAATGTTAACACTTCATACATATAAAAAAATGCCCGCATTAAAAGCGGACATAAATTTTTTAAATTATAAGATATATAAGCGCCAATACAACACCTAAGCCAAAAAGCATAAGTGATACCGAAAGGTTTTCACGCATTCCGCGTTCTTCACCGTATTTATCAACAGAAAACCGCGAAAAGTATGCGTCCTTTCTAAAGTCGCGCTTGCCCTCATATGAAATTTCGTCATAGTTAAAGAATAAATAAAGCACCACCTGAAGCATGTAATCATACATGCTTTTAAACAGCCTTATTACAATTACACCGGCTATAAGCAGCCAAAGGAAAATGTTTTCTATAAGTCCGCTTACAAACTCAACTACTCTTGACATTATAAAATACAATGCCTTGTAAAAGTCCTCAAATGACGGGTTTAAAACATTTTCACATACTATTCCGGCAGCCGGTACAGTTTTTGAACATATAAACTCAAAAGAACAATTCATAACTTGGGCACAAGCTCCGCCTATTGATGGCAGAAGGCGCAGAAGAACCGGACGGTATATTTTTTTCTCAATACTGAGCCATTTTGGCCATAAATCAACATAAGTTTTCTGGCCGCTTTGGCT
>JAHZEA010000002.1:201837-208927 GCA_019422065.1 Lachnospiraceae bacterium
CTTTTAGACATAAGAAACACACGTATAAAGCCAAAATATACCACAGCGCCTATAGCTACAGATATAACAGCGCCTTTTAAATTAACCCATGCAAAATAATGTACCGCGTGTTCCATGTTATGGCTGTTCATAAAGCTTCTTGCCATATCTGCTATATTACCCATTACAGCGTTTGGCAGAAGGCCGAAAACAGAAATTAAAACACCGCAGCATATTAAAACAAAGGCTGATGTTCTTGTTAAATACTTATTATTGGATTTATTATCACCGTTAGGCTTAACCGGGGCTTTTTCAACAAATACGGCTACAAAAAGTTTTGTCATATAAGCCAATGTAAGACCGCCGGATATAAGAAATACCCATTCTATAACATTAAACAAAACAGCACTTTGACCTGCTTCGTTTAAAAGCGCAATATACTCCACTATGCTCTCATGCAGAAGTGTTTTGCTTATATATCCGCCCCAAAGCGGTATACCGCCTATACCTAAAAGGCCCTGCAAAAACACAATTTTTAAAAGCAGCTTATCCCTGCCCCAGCCGCGTATTTTATTTAAGTCCAGCTCGTGTATATTCATATACACTGTACCGGCGCATAAAAACAGAGTCATTTTAATTACAGAATGGTTTACTATATGAAGTATTGTGCCACCTGCGGCAATGGCATTATGCTCGCCCAAAAGGCCCTGCATACCTATGCCTACCAGTATAAAACCTATTTGTGAAAGTGAGGAGCAGGCAAGGGTACGCTTTAAATTAATTGAAAACAGCGCCAAAAAAGCACCTAAAAACATTGTAATTGTTCCTATAACAAGTATAAAAAGCCCCCACTGAGCATCGTACATAAATATCTGGGTACTTATAACAAGAACACCAAATATACCAGTTTTTGTAAGCACACAGCTTAAAAGTGCACTGGCAGGCGCAGGCGCAACAGGGTGTGCCTCCGGCAGCCATATATGCAGTGGAAAAGCTCCGGCTTTAGCCGCAAAACCAGTAAGCACCATAAGGCCATATATATAGTACGGCTTTTTATCCTCAATATTAGACATAAAAACAGACAGCTCATCAAAGCGCATTGTGCCTGACGCGCGGTACAAAAAGAACATTCCCATTAATGTTACAAGACCGCCTATTACAGCTACTGTAAGATATGTCATGCCGGCTTTTATGGCGTTTTCTGTTTCGTCATGCATTACAAGAACCCATGACGTAAACGACATTATCTCAAAAAATATAAGCGTTGTAAAAAAATCAGCCGAAAGAAATACTCCCATTGTAGCGCCTAATGTAGAGAGCATAAAAAAGTAGTATCTGTTGCGGTTGCGGTAATGGGCAAAGTACTCATTTGAAAACAGTGTTGACATAAGCCATACAAAAGCCGCCAGCACCATAAGAACACTTCTTAAACCGCCGCTTTCAAAATTTATGCCTAAAGCAAATATGCCCTTTATACCTAATTCAGTCGGGCTGAAAGATGCCGCAAGCACAGCTAAAAACTCAACTGCCGTAACAGCGCAGGCAAAACGGTTTCTTGCGTTTTTGTTTTTCCTGCCTATGGCATAGCTTACAAATGCCGAAAGCATAGGAAAAAAAGCTATAAATGCCAAAAGCATGCCGTTTTCTTTCAAAATAAACCACCTTACCTTTTAAATCTTAGAGGCTATTGAGTTAAACATATACAAAAGCGGTGTAGGGAAAAATCCCAGTATTACCGATGTTATAGTTAACGAAATAATAGTAACTGTCATAAGCGGCCCCGGGTCTTTTACATTGCTGTCATCCCTTTCGGCTATTGCCTCAGGTTTAGGGAAATATGCCGCTATAAGTATTGTAAATATGTAAAGAGCTGTAAGCAGTGCCGAAATTATAAGTACATAAATGCCGGCATATGCCAGCGGATTATGTGCCCTTACAGCCGAAACGGCTATATTCCATTTGCTGTGGAACCCGGCAAATGGCGGCACACCTACAAGGCCAAAACCGCAAATTGTAAAGCACCCGAATATAATAGGCATTTTCATGCCTATGCCTTCTATTTCCTTTACATACTGCCTTCCAGTTTGTACTAATATAGCGCCGGTACAGAAAAAGAGTGTAATTTTAATAACGGCGTGATATACCATATGCAAAAGACTGCTGGAAAGGCCTTCCTGCGTCATAAGTGAAACGCTGAAAAGTATGTACGAAAGATTGCTTATAGTGGAATAGGCAAGGCGCCGCTTTATATGGCTTGTTTTAAGCGCCATTGTAGAGCCTATAAGTATTGTAATAAGTGCCGTTGCCATAACTACATACTGTGCCCAAGTGCCTTTTAGCAGATAAGTACCGTATGAAAAATACGTAAGCCGTATTATAGCAAAAGCTCCTGCCTTTACTACGGCAACAGCATGAAGTAATGCCGTAACAGGCGTTGGCGCAACCGACGCCGTAGGCAGCCACATAAAAAGCGGAAATACCGCCGCCTTAACACCAAAACCGAAAAACGTAAGCACATAAACAAGGCGAAGTATGTTTTCATTGCCCCTTACAGCAAGGTAATTAAGTGTTCCGCCCATATAAAAATCAGTGCTTTCACCGTAGCATATAATAATTACAAGGCCTATAAAGGCAAGAGCCGCACCGCTCATCATAAATATTATATACATCTTGCCGGCATGAAAGGCCTTTGCATCCATTTCATGTATAACAAGCGGCAGTGTTGCCAGTGTTAAAAACTCATAAAACAGATACATAGTAAACATATTAGCCGCAAAGGCAATACCCATTGTAACGCCGAAAGACATTACAAAGAAAGTAAAAAACCTTTGTTCGTCTTTTTCGTGGCTCATATATTCAAAAGCATATAAAGTTGTAGCCGGCCATAAAAGCGCAACCATAGTGCCAAACACCTTTGAAAGACCATCTATTTTAAAAGCTATTTTTATGTGGTCGGAAAACTGAATTATATTTATATAAGTATGCTGATAATTCAGTATTGAAAAAATGGACAGTATTGTATTTATAACAACTATAGTTATTGTAAAATACCGCATTTTTGTTCTGTTTTCAAAGGGCTTAGCAAGTATAAAAAAGCAGCTTATAAACGGAAATATAACCGGTAGCAAAGTCAAATACGAATTCATAATCAGTCCCCCGCAGCAAAAGCTCTGCCGCCATTAATTAAAATATATCTTGGGTAATACTTGAAAAAACATCTATAAGACCGGAAGGAAATATACCTACAGCCAAAACACCTGCGGCCAAAACCATTAAAGGCACAAGCATTAAATAATTAGGCTCTTTTTTCTCAAGCTTAGAATAATCAAAATCCTTTCCCGGGAAAAAGCCATCAGCAACAATTGTTAAAAGATAACCTGCTGTAAGTAAAGCCGAAATTATAAGCACCGTTATACCTATAATCGGTATAATGCCATATGCCGTAGATTCAAGAGCACCTGTTGCCAAAAACCACTTGCTTATAAATCCGCCTGTAGGCGGTATGCCTACCAGTGATAAACTGGCTATTGTAAAGCAAATCATAACTATAGGCATCTGCTTTCCAATGCCTTTAAGCTCGTTAACATAGGTATGGCCCGTTTTATATATAACGGCTCCCGCTGAAAGGAAGAGTGCATTTTTGGCTATGGCATGGGCCACAACCTGCAAAAGCGCACCGCACAAAGCCTGAGGCGTCATAAGGAATACACCAAAGAGCACATAAGACACTTGGCTTATGGATGAATAGGCAAGACGCTTTTTAAGCATTTTTTCTCTGTATGCCAACATTGAGCCCATAAATATAGTGCCTATGGCAAGAACTAAAATTACATTCTGCACCCAAGTGCCTTTTACAAAATCAACACCAAAAAGATAATACGTAGTTCTTATTATGGCAAGAACACCGCATTTTGTAATAATACCGGAAAGCACTGCACTGGCAGGCGCCGGAGCTACCGGATGTGCTGTAGGCAGCCATGCGTGAAGCGGATACATACCGGCTTTACAGCCAAAGCCTATCATCATACCTAAGTATACAATTCTTAAAAAGTTTTCGTGCCCTGCTATAACAGCCGGGTCTAAAACACCGCCAGCAGTAAAGCTTGTTGTACTGCCGTAAATACACAGGAAAAAGAAGCCTATAAGGCCAAGGCCTGCTCCAAATATAGAATAACCAAGGTATTTAAGTCCAGCGGCTATTGCGTCGTGGGTTTCGGTATGCAGTACAAGCGGCACTGTTGAAAGAGTCATAAACTCGTAGAACAGATACATAGTCATAAAGTTTGACGAAAATGAAATACCCATAAGCACGCCTAAAGACGCCATATAAAACATAAAAAATCGTTCCACATGCTTTTCATGCTTCATATATTCCATTGAAAAAATAGCGGCTAAAAACCAAATAACCGATATAAGGCAGGAATAAAGCCTGCTTAAGCCGTCATTAGAAAAAGAAATGCTTAAAAGACTGCTTATGCGCCAAACTTCTATCTCTTTATATTGGCCAAAAGCCAGTATAAAAACAATTAAAATTTCAACTGCCAGCAGCAGAGGCACAATTAATTCTTTCTGACGCTGTTTTTTCAAAAGCGGCATAAAAAATGCGCAAATTATAGGGAAAAACACAGGGAAAAGCAATAAATAATTACCCATCAGATAAATCCTCCAAATTTATAAACATACACACACCACATCAGCGCATAAGGGCAACCCCAACCTCAAAAATGTCAAATATGCTCTCATAGCATGTGCCTACAAAAAAGTTAACAGCTATAAAAAGCACTACCGCCGTTATAAAGGCCGGACGAAAATCAGGCTCTATTCTGTAGTTTGCATCTTTTTCGTTAAGCGGCCGCCATATATCCACAACAGGCGGTATAAAATACATCGCATTTAATACCATACTTACGGCAAGCATTATAAGAGATACAGCCATTTTAAACGGCGAGTAAAACGATGCTAAAGCCAAGTAAAGTTTTGAGGCAAAGCCCGCAAAAAGCGGTATGCCTATAATAGAAAGCGCCCCTATTGTAAAACCAACAGCAGAAACCGGCGCTTTATGCCCTATACCTCTTAAACAGTGGTCTGCTTCACCGGCAAGGGAAATATCTTTCATTCGGCCGGTACATACAAAAAGCATTGATTTTGTAACAGCGTGCGCAACTATATGCAGCATTGCTGCTGTTGCGCCTATACTTGTGCCAAGACCTAAGCCCATGTATATATAACCTATCTGGGCAACTGATGAGTAGGCCAGCATACGGCGTATACGCCTTTCTTTAAGCGCCATTACAGAGCCGAATATCATTCCGCATACACCTAAAAAGAATATTAAATTAGTTATTTTTATTTCCCTCAGGTACTCTATTGTAAAAACACAGTAGTAAACTTTAATTAAAAATATTATATAGCTCTTTAGCACTAAACCCGAAAGTATACCGCTTGAAGACGGCGTTGCCGCATCGTAAGCTCCCGGAAGCATAGTATGAAACGGGAAAAGAGCGCTTTTAACCGCTATACCCAGCGTAAATATACCGGCTGTTATTGTCATAGGAAACATATATTCACTAGAATTTACAAGCTGCATTATACCGGATTTAAGCTGTGGGAACAAAAGCTGACCCGTTAAAGTATACAAAAGAGCTATTGAAAAAAGTATAAGGCCTGAACCCAGTATACTCATTATAAGATAGCGTATTGTAGCCAGTATTCCGCTGCCGGAATCTTTGCTCATTATAATAGCGCAGGAGCAAATGGTATTAATCTCTATAAAAACATAGCCAGTAAATATATCGTTTGTGTATATAAGTGCCAGCATTGAGCCAAAAAGCAGGTTAAGCATTACAAAATACAAATTCTGCTTATTTTCAGCCACATCTTTTTCTATCATGTACTGGCCGCCCATAACCGTAAGGAACATAACAACTGAAAACACTACAGCCAGTACAGCTTCCATAGGTCCAGCCTTAAGCTCGTTGCCCCAAGGTGACGGGAAGTGCCCCATAAGGAATGTAAATCTTTCCTGATTAAACTCTACATGAAAAAGCAGCAAAAGCGAAAGTATGCCTATTAAAACCGTAACTGACTTATGTAAAAGACAGCTTTTTCTGCCGTTATTTATTAACGGAGTTATTATTCCGGCAAACATCGCCAGAAATATACTTATAAAAGGTATATTATGGGCTATGTTATGAGTCAGAATCATAAGTGTTGGCCTCCCCGCTTCTTAATTTTCTAAGCACTTCGTCAAAGCTTAAAGTGCCGTATTTTTTATAAAGCCTTTGTATAAGCGCCAGAGAAAAAGCCGTAACGCTTACCGAAACAACTATGCCCGTAAGCACAAGGCCGCTGGGTATTGGGTTAATAAACTCCTCAAACTGCGCCGCTTTGCCAGCTTCAGCAATAGGTGCTGAGCGCCCTGCTACATAGCCGTATGATACAAGGTAAAGATATATGGCAGTGTCCATAATATTAAGGCCTATAAACTTTTTAATTAAATTATCCTGAAGCAGCATATTCATAAAACCTATACCGAAAAGTATTACCGCCGCCGCCTCAAAATGGTTTGTTGTAAGCAGTTTTATCACTTTAAATATCCCCTTTGGTAAAGTACGAGTAAAAGCCATACATTGTGCAGGCAACTACAATGCCTACGCAAATATTAAGCGGCAATATAAGGCCTCCGCTTAATATATTCCCCGGCGTACCTTTTGGTATAATACTTTCAATGTGGTTACCGCCGGTAAAGAAGGAATAGCCTTTTGAGAAGAAATATATTAAAAGGCAGATTACAGTTACTATTGTAAACGACTTATAATTAAGTATCCGCCTAACGTTTTCATCGCCATAAGCTGCCGAATACAGTATAAGCCCGGCGCCTATTATTGTGCCGCCGGCAAAGCCGCCGCCCGGGGATATATGTCCGTTAAGTATTACATATATTCCATAAAGCACAACTATTGGAAAAACCGGTCTTGCAACAAACTTTAGTATATCGCCTCTGTCGCTTTTAAATGAGTCATAGTCAATGTCCTTTTTATCACAATCGGTTTTACGCAAAAGCATGGCAACACATATTACAGCTGTAAAAAGCACTACCGTTTCGCCAAAA
>JAHZEA010000002.1:208937-215530 GCA_019422065.1 Lachnospiraceae bacterium
ATGTTTAAAGCACCTGTTTCCTCCACTCCCTGCTCTATATATCTTCGGGAAACTTCGTTATTAGCCGGGTTAAGGGCATTTCCGTGTTCCGGAAGCTTATAAACGGTATAAAGCAATATGCCTATATACACTACCGTAACAAAAACCGAAAGTATTACATATATTTTTTTGCTGTATGAATTAATTTTTTCTATTGTGTCCTCAATAGTTTTGCGGCGTTTTTTCCTTTTGCCTGTTATTTTGCTCCGCATTTCTTTTTCCCATACGGAATCGATGGAATCTTCGCCGTTTACCCATTTAAAAAACCTTTCCCACTTGCCTATTTTATTTGGGTCGCTTTTATAGTCCATATTACTTTTCCCTCGTTCCTTTGTTTATGGAATCAACTTTTTTAAGAGTCAAAAAAAACAGTATACTTGTAACGCCTGCGCCTACTGCCGCCTCTGTTATGGCAAGGTCCGGCGCCTCAAGAAAAAGCCATATAACAGCCATAACCGTGCTGTATGCCATAAATATAATTACCGTAACCAAAAGGCGCTTAGATACTGTAGCACCTATTGCGCATAAAATAAGGAATATTAAAAGTACGTATTCAAGTATTCTCATCTAATATTCCTGCCTTTCTTTTTTGGTTTATCCGATGTTAGAAGCTCCATTTTACCTATTAAATGTGTTGCAACGGGGCTAGTCATCCATATAAATATTACTATTAACGCAAGCTTTACTATTTGATAAATGTTATCACTAAGCAGAATAACGCCTAAAACCGTAAGAAAAATTCCCATTGTGTCGCCTAATGAAGCGGCATGCATTCTGTCTAAAACATTATTAAATCTAAAAAGTCCCAGAACACAGACTGAAAAAACAAAAGCGCCGGATAAAAGACATAAAGACGCTAAAACGGCACGTATTATCATTTTTCATCCTCCCAGCTCTTTGTTTTTTTTATTTTTTCTTTCTTGTTATGCTCAACTGTTACCACATGGCTTAGTATAACCACCGACAAAAAATTCAAAAGGGCATAAACAAGGGCAATATCAACAAAAAACGCTTCATCCACGTATATGGAAATAATGCATATAGCCGCAGTTGACACAGTACCAATTACATTTACAGCCACTATTCTGTCGGTAAAGCGCGGCCCCTTTATTGAGCGCAGGAGCGAAAAAATAAGCAGAACGGACAGTACCACAAAATATACTATAAATACCGCCCTTAAAAAAAACGGCTGTAAATTCATTCTACATTATCCTCCATTTTTCTTATATATTTAAGTACCTGCAAATTGTCTAAGTCTTTGGCAAACTCCGGCACAAGGGCATGAACCATATACTGCCCATCTTCCAGCTTTACAGTATATGTGCCGGGGGTAAGTGTTATGGAATTAGCTAAAATGCATTTTGTAGAAAACTTTTTAAGGCCCGGGTTAAATGTTACAATTTTAGAATCCGGTTTTTTATTTGGCGAAAGTATAATTTTAATAACGCTTATATTTGACAATACAATATGGAAAAACAAAACAACAAAGAATTTAATAAAAAGAGGGATTTTTTTAATTGAAAAAATATCGTTTTTAATGCTGTAGCCAAGAAAACGGCACAAAAAGAAGTATAAAGTACAGCAAACAACAAGGCCGACAACAGCCGTTTCAGCCGTAAATCTGCCATTAAATATAATCCAAAGAATATAAAGAACAAAAATCATACGCAGTCCCCCGTATTTGGCCTGCCATTTGACAACCCCTGAAATTTAAAATCCATAAAACCAAAAAATGTCATTAAAAACGCTTTAATAGTATTATAATCTAATACAGCCGTTTTTTCATATATTTATTATTAGATATTTTATTAAAAAAATTATAATTTTTAGTATATTTTATACAAAAATACTCAAAAACCGTTCTACTATTTAAAAATCGAGTGCAAAATTTATGTTTTGCATTTAATTTATTATAATTTTATGGACATTTTGGCAATATTATAATAACAAAAAACGGTATTCGCCCAGTTTTTTAAATACTGAACAAAATACCGTTTTTTAACTAACAATAAATTTATTGCTGACTAGAAGCTGTTTCTCCCGGCTCTACAAGCTGAACGTATTTGCTCTGAACATATCCTGTTTGGCCGTTATAGTCCACACAGTACCATGAGTTAAGCTTTTTGGTAATTGTAATTATTTCGCCTTCATCAAATGAACCTATAGCTGTATAGAATGTACCGTTAAGGCTGCGCACCGGAAGCGACTCTATACCGTAAACTACACCCATATAAGTTTGGGTTTTAGGCTTTGTAATAGAGCTTGCCATTTCAGTTGACAAATAATACTCATTTACCCAGCCGTAAGCAGTTTTAAACCAAACCTCGTTATCGCCGTTTATTGATACAGCTGTTACTTTTTCTGTTCCCTGACTTGCCTTAAGGTGGGTAACTATTTTAGAGCCGGTATATGGCAGTTCATAAACCGGTGTTTTGCTGTAAAGAACATACATATCTTCATCTGCCGGTATAAGAGATTTGCCTCTATATACTCCACAGGAGCAGTATCCATCTAAATTATAACTGTGTATGTGGTTTAATTCTTCGTAATTATTGCTGTGGTAAACTGTAAGTGTACCGCCTTTAAACCTGCCGTTCATAAAATCATCTTTATGGTTTTTGTCATAAGCATAATAACCTTCAAAAACCACACTTCCGTTAGGAGCAGAATATGCCTCGTAAACACTCATTCCATTTTTATCAGCACTTTTTACTATTACGCTGTATGTATCATCACCCTTATTAAATTCTATAAGGTCACCATATTTTACACTTGTATATATGTTTGTAATACTTGTAATAGGATATTTGCTGACAGTTGAATTTACATTATATTCATGGCCAAACAATTCCTCAAACATAAAGTGAACAAAAGCTTCATTGCCTTCCTCATAAACACTTCTTTCCCATATATTATAAAAGTTCTCTCCGTTTATCTCTAATGTTGATTTTTCTCTTGCGGCAAACACATTGTTAAAAACCGGTGTAACTGTAAACATAACAGACATAACCGAAATACCACATACTGCTTTTTTCAAAATATTTTTCATTATTTTACCTCCTATCTCTATTTTAATTGCAATTATATCCACTAAATACAGATTACAATATTATAATGCTTAATGTCAACAAATTACGACATTTGTAATATATATTAAATATTATATGCTTTAAAACACAAAAAAATAAAAAAACGGCCCTTTATCCCTTAAAATTGGACAAGAGCCGAAATTACATTATCCTAATTCTTTTGTTCTTTCATAAGCGCTTTTTACGGCGTCCATGGCAGCATTTCTAAAACCGTTTTTCTCAAGAGCATGAACTCCTGCAATAGTGCTTCCCTTTGGTGAGCATACAGCGTCTTTCAGCTCTCCCGGGTGCTTACCGCTTTTAAGCACCAATTCTGCTGAGCCTATAAGTGTTTGGCAGGCATAATTTATTGCTTTACTTCTTGGCAAGCCACATTCCACAGCACCATCGCTTAAGGCTTCTATAAACATATACACAAAAGCCGGGCCGCAGCCTGAAAGCGCACTGGCGGCATCAATAAGGTTTTCGTCTATAAAATCCACACTGCCGGCATGAGCCATGGCTTTTTTAAAATCTTCTATTTCTTCTGGTGTAACTTTGCTGTCACAACAGCAAAGAATCATTCCCTTACCTATTGAAACAGGTGTGTTTGGCATAATTCGTATAACAGGATAGTCTCCGCCGGCAAGGCTTTTTATTTTTTCTACGCTTATTCCTGCTGCCATTGAAACAAGTACAAAGCCAGTTTCTCTTTGAGCCAGTATATCTTTAATTCCGCTAAGCATATCCGCCATAACCTGCGGTTTAACACCTAAAAATATAAACCTGCTTTCTTTTGCGGCTTCAGCATTTGTGCCGTAAGCACAGCCTAATGAAAGAGCCAGTTTTTTTGCCTTTTCCTCTGTGCGGTTTGTAAGTATTATTTTTTCACTATCTATGCTTTTGGAAGCGGCTTGGGCCAATGCCCCGCCCATATTACCGGTTCCTATAAAGCCCAATTCGTATTTCATTTAAAAAACTCCTTTCAGCGTGTATGACCATTGCCTTTTATTACATATTTATATGTGTTAAGCTCCTCAAGGCCCATAGGTCCCCTTGCGTGAAGTTTTTGTGTGGAAATTCCCATTTCACAGCCCAAACCAAACTCTCCGCCGTCTGTAAAGCGTGTTGAAGCGTTTACATATACTGCCGCAGAGTCAACTGACTTTGTAAATAAATTAGCTGTTTTTTCGTTTTCGGTAACAATAGCGTCTGAATGGCCTGTTGAGTGAAGTGATATATGCTTTATAGCTTCTTGCGGTGTATCAACAATCTTTACAGCAAGTATATAGTCAAGAAATTCTGTATCAAAATCATTTTCCCCGGCCTTAACTCCGTCTATAATTTTTGCACTTCTCTCGTCAAGGCGCATTTCTACAGGTGTAAGATTATTAGATATTCTGTCGTCTACAAGGCGTTTTTTAAGAAGTGGCAGGAATTTTTCGGCTATTTGGGAATTTACAACACATACTTCCTCGGCATTACATACTGAAGGTCTGCTTGTTTTGGCGTTTTCTATTATATTAAGAGCCTTATCAATATCGGCGTCTTTATCAACATACACATGACAAATTCCTGTTCCGGTTTGAATACAGTTTACTGTGGCATTTTCAACACATGCCCTTATAAGGTTGGCGCCGCCTCTTGGTATAAGAAGGTCTACATAACCAACAGCTGTCATTAGCTCATTGGCGCTTTGATGTGTTGTATCCTGTATAAGCTGAACAACATCAGGTGATATACCGGCTTTTTCAACTCCTTCACGCATAGCATTTGTTATAGCCTGAGCCGAAAGAAAAGCCTCTTTGCCTACTCTTAAAATACAGGCATTACCACTTTTTAAGCATAAAGCGGCGGCATCTGATGTAACATTAGGGCGGCTTTCGTAAATAATAGCTATTACACCCATAGGCACTGATATTTTTTGTATCAAAAGTCCGTCATTACGTGTAACGCTTTTAATAACCCTTCCCACAGGGTCGTCAAGCTGGGCTACTTCTCTAATGCCTTTTGACATGTCGCTTATTCTTTTTTCGTTAAGCATAAGTCTATCCAGCATTACAGACGAAATACTGCCTTTTGCCTTTTCCATGTCCTGAGCATTTGCTTTTAATATATTTTCGGTATTATTAATAAGAGCTTCTGCCATAAGCAAAAGAGCCTGATTTTTTACTTCTGTTGAAGCCATTAACAGCTCAGGCGCTGATTTTTTGGCGTTTTTAAGTATATCAAGTGTTGTAATCATCTTTTACCTCCTGCTATAAACTTAGTTCCCACTTTTTTGCCGTCTACAATATCATAAAGTATCTCCGGGTTAAGGCCGTTTGCTATAATCATATCACATCCGGCTTCCATGGCTATTTGTGCAGCATGTATTTTGGTTATCATTCCGCCTGTACCAAAGCTTGAGCCTGCACCCCCTGCAAGAGCTATTATTTCCGGCGTAATTTCTTCAACCTCGCTTATGAGTTTGGCATTTTTGTCTTTATGCGGGTCAGCTGTAAAAAGTCCGTCTATATCCGAAAGAAGTATTACAAGGTCAGCATGGATATTGGCCGAAACAAAAGCCGCCAAAGAGTCGTTTTCTCCTATATAAAATTCCTCGGTGGCAACAGAGTCGTTCTCGTTAATAATAGGTATAGTGTTAAGCTCAAGAAGTCTTGAAAGTGTATTATACAAATTTTTTCTGTGAATTTCGTCGTCTATATCGGCCTTTGTTACAAGAACCTGAGCCACACAGTGGTTATAATCTGAAAAAAGCTTGTCGTAAGTATACATCAGCTCACACTGGCCAATAGCCGCTACTGCCTGTTTTGTGGCTATATCATCCGGGCGTTTTGAAAGGCCTACTTTGCCTATACCCATACCCATGGCGCCTGATGTAACAAGTATCATTTCGTTTCCGGCGTTTTTAATATCGCTCATAACTTTACATAGAAGCTCTACACGGCGGATATTTAAGTTTCCCGTTTTGTGCGTAAGTGTTGATGTGCCTACCTTTACTACTATTCTCATAATTATATACCTTCTCTCGATTTTAATATTACCCTATTGCCATTATTTCCATCTCAATTAATCATAACAGAATTTTAATTATTATTCTATAAACGAGGTAAAAAGAAGCTCTCTTCTGCTTATTTTTCCAAGCTTATAGTATAATCCGCTTTTTAAGCAGGAATTGTTCCATTGACACTGTGTATGTGCAAATGAAATTGCAGACATTATATCACATAACTTATTAGACTAAAATACAGAATTAATTATAGTATAAATTCTATACTTTATTTAAGATTTTATTGATTTTTTATTTATATATCAGTATTTTTAATTAGACTAAATAATATAATAAAATAAATAATAAAATTAATTCTTAAAAAATATTTTCAATTTTAAATATTACAAAAAAACAAGAACCCGGTGGCAGTCCGGGTTCTTGTTTTTTTTGGTTAAAAGGGGTTTTTAAAACATTAGGGGTTTTAAATTGTA
>JAHZEA010000020.1 GCA_019422065.1 Lachnospiraceae bacterium
CGGAGCCTATTTGTGTAGCAAGCCTTATTCTTTGAGCCTCACCGCCGGATAGTGTACTTGCCGCTCTTGAAAGAGTAATATAGTCTAAGCCAACAGAAATAAGAAAACCTATTCTTGCATTTATCTCTTTAAGTACTTGACCGGCTATTATTTTTTCTCTGTCTGTAAGAATAAGCTGGGCAAAAAACTTTTGAGATTCTTTAATAGGCATTTCGCTTATTTCAGCTATATTTTTTCCGTTAATTGTTACGGCAAGTATTTCCGGCTTGAGTCTTTTTCCATGGCAAACCGGGCAAACAGTATTAGTCATGTATTCTTCATATTCAGAACGCATTGTTTCGGAAGTTTCGTTATATCTTCTTTGAAGGTTATTTACTATTCCTTCAAAATTATATTGATAGCTTCCCGTACCAGTTGCATTTTTGTATACAATATTAACTTTTTCACCTTTTGTGCCGTAAAAAATTATGTCTTTAACTTTCTGTGGCAGGTCTTTAAAAGGTGTTTCAAGTGAGAAATTATATTTGTCTGCAAGAGCCTCAAAAAGCACCCTGCTCATGCTTCCCGGTGAGCTTATCGAGTTAAATCCAATAGCGCAAATAGCTCCCTGTAAAATGCTTAGTTCTTCATTAGGCACTATAAGCTCCGGGTCAAACTTCATCTGCATACCTAAACCGGAACATTCCGGACAAGCTCCACTTGGATTATTGAACGAAAAACTTCTTGGTTCTATTTCACTTATATTAATCCCACAGTGAGTGCAGGCAAAATTTTGGCTAAACACAATATCTTCGTCTGTTTCAGGCAGATTAACTATAAGCATACCGCCGGATAATGCCATAACGGTTTCGATTGACTCTGTAAGCCTTTTTTGCATGCCTTCTTTTATAACAAGCCTGTCTACCACAATTTCTATATTGTGCTTTTTGTTCTTTTCAAGCTTTATTTCTTCGCTTAAATCATATATTATTCCGTCAACCCTGACTCTTACATATCCGCCTTTTTTGGCATCTTCCAATATTTTTACATGCTCGCCTTTTCTACCCTTAACAACCGGTGCTAAAAGCTGAATTTTTGTTCTTTCAGGCATTTCTGTTATTTTGTCAACTATCTGGTCAAGAGTCTGTTTTTTTACCTCACGTCCGCATTTTGGACAGTGTGGAATACCTATTCTTGAAAACAAAAGACGCATATAGTCGTATATTTCCGTAACAGTTCCTACTGTAGAACGTGGATTATGGCTTGTTGTTTTCTGGTCTATAGATATGGCCGGCGAAAGACCTTCTATATAGTCAACATCAGGCTTATCCATTTGCCCTAAAAACTGTCTTGCGTAAGAAGACAAAGACTCAACGTATCTTCTTTGTCCTTCAGCAAATATAGTATCAAAAGCAAGAGAAGACTTACCGGAGCCGCTGACTCCTGTAAAAACAACAAGCTTATTTCTTGGTATCTCCAAATCTATATTTTTTAAGTTATGTTCTCTTGCGCCTTTAATTATTATTTTGTCACTTTCCATTTTTACACCTCAAAATTAAGAATTAAGGCATTTTTTAAGCTCAAGTATTTTATCTCTAAGCTGTGCCGCTCTTTCAAACTGTAAATCTCTTGCTGCTGCCTTCATTTCTTTTTCAAGCTTTTTAATATTCTCTTTTAATTCTTCTATACTCATGCTTTCAGGCTCTTTTGTAAAGCCAAAGCTGTCCTTTTCTTCTGTTGGAGTAGTAGCCTGAATTACATCATAAATTTTCTTTTCAATTGTTTTAGGAATAATTCCGTGTTCTTCGTTATAGTTCTGCTGTATCTGCCGCCTTCGTTCTGTTTCTTCAATAGCAATACGCATTGATTTTGTAATAACATCAGCGTACATAATAACTCGTCCTTCGGCATTTCTTGCCGCACGGCCTATAGTCTGAATAAGCGATGTTTCGGAACGAAGAAATCCCTCTTTATCCGCGTCAAGTATTGCTACAAGAGAAACTTCCGGTATGTCAAGGCCTTCTCTTAAAAGGTTAATTCCCACAAGAACGTCAAAAACATCCATTCTTAAGTCTCTTATAATCTCTATTCTTTCAAGAGTGTCTATGTCTGAATGAAGGTACCTTACTCTTACTCCGGCTTCTCTAAGATAGTCCGTAAGCCTTTCGGCCATTTTTTTAGTAAGTGTTGTAACAAGCACTTTGTGTCCGCCGTCAACAGTTATATTTATTTCGTTTAATAAATCATCTATCTGACCGTTTACAGGTTTTATAGTAATTGCAGGGTCTAAAAGTCCTGTAGGCCTTATAATCTGCTCTGCCATCTGCTGGCTGTGCTGTGCTTCATATTTTGAAGGAGTTGCCGAAACAAAAAGCATTTGGTTTATTTTTTGTTCAAATTCCGAAAATTTAAGAGGCCTGTTATCCAGTGCCGAAGGCAGTCTGAAACCATATTCTACAAGTGTGGTTTTTCTTGAACGGTCGCCCTCGTACATAGCGCCTATCTGCGGAATTGTAACATGGGACTCATCGACAATAATAAGAAAATCTTCAGGGAAGAAGTCCATAAGTGTATATGGCGTACTTCCCGGCTCACGCAGTGCCAAGTGTCTTGAATAGTTTTCTATACCGGAGCAAAAACCCATTTCGCGCATCATTTCAATGTCGTAATTAGTTCTTTGTTCCAGTCTTTGAGCTTCCAAAAGCTTGTCTTCTCTTCTAAGCTCATCAAGTCTTTCTTCCAGCTCTTTTTCTATGTTTTTTATAGCAATATTCATTTTTTCAGGCAAAGTTATATAATGAGAAGCCGGAAAAATACTTACATGCTTTCTTTCACCTAATATTTCACCGGTTACAACATCTATTTCAGTTATTCTGTCAATTTCATCGCCGAAAAATTCAACTCTTATGGCACTTTCGGAGTTGGCAACAGGGAAAATCTCCACTACATCGCCTCTAACTCGGAATGTTCCTCGCTGAAAATCAACATCATTTCTGTCGTAGTGAATATCTATAAGCTTACGCAAAACCTCATCACGGTCTTTAACCATTCCCGGGCGAAGTGAAAGCATTAATTCCCTGTAATCACTTGGGTCGCCTAAGCCATATATACATGAAACACTGGCTACAATAAGAACATCTTTTCTCTCTATTAAAGAAGCTGTAGCTGAATACCTGAGTTTATCAATTTCATCGTTAACAGCTGAATCTTTTTCAATATAGGTATCTGAACTTGGAACATAGGCTTCCGGCTGATAATAGTCGTAGTATGAAACAAAATATTCCACCGCGTTATCCGGGAATATCTCTTTAAACTCGCTGTAAAGCTGTGCAGCAAGGGTTTTGTTGTGTGCAATGACCAGTGTAGGCTTCTGTAATTTCTCTACAATATTCGCCATTGTAAAAGTCTTTCCAGAGCCTGTAACACCCTTTAAAGTCTGAAATTTCAAGCCTTTCTTAAATCCGTCAGCTATCTTTTCTATTGCCTGAGGCTGGTCGCCAGTAGGCTGGAATTTTGAATGTATTTTAAATGGTTTGTCCATGATACACCTCCGTTCGCACAAAGTGATATGAGTATAGTTAGCCAAGTTTTTATCTCAAAAATGCCCCGACACGAATCAAGGTCACTAATTTTAAAATTTTCTATTAAATAATAGGATAAATCATAGGTCACTTTTATATGTGCTAAATTAGCTACAAAAAAGTATATCACAGTTAAAAAATAAAGTATAGGGGAACAGAAAAAACAACAAACATTCGTTCTGTTTTACATTTTAGTTCTGTATAATACTAACTTTATACTTCCAAAAAATTATACCAAAATATAAAAACTCAATTTTGTACAAGAAATGTCAAATAAAAATGCGTTATTGATATGTCAAAAAAATTAGGCATTCAACAATAACGTATTTAATAAATGCTGAAACAAAAAGCAACTTTTAATTTTAAAATAGTAAGGCTTAATATTTCATACCAAGAATATAATCCTGTTATTTAAAATAATAGATTTCTGAAAAATTAAGTTATTTAATAACAACTCTAAATAAACAGTTATCAGCTCCGCCTAAAACCGTATGAATTATTTCAACCTCTATGTCTTTTTCTGGCAAAAGATTTTGAAGTATATATAATATACTATTTCTTGAACATTCACAATGAGATATATCTGTTACCTTGCCAGACAAAACTTCTTCACAAACACATTTTGGATAACCCATCTCGTAAATATGATTAGGTTCAATTATTTTTGCTATGAACGCATCTGTATTTCCATACTTTTTATATTGAGAGTCTAGGTCACATCCGCATTCTTCAAACTGCACGCGTTGAATTGGTAAAACTGTATCTTTTACGCATTCAATTGCTTTTTTCATATAATCCAAAACTAATCACCCCATATTATCACAACAGATTTATAAGCATAATATACTCTTCCTCAGTTTCATTCACAATCATAAATCCTACTTTTGTATATAGTTTTACAGCATAATTTTCTTTTTGAACAGACAATGATATTTTTGAGTAACCATCTGCTTTCAGAGTAGTTAAGAATTGATTTAATAAATCTGTTCCAATTCCTAAATTTCTATAATTTTTATGTACTGACATAGCAAGAGAAGGTGTGTTGTTATCAATATGTCCATAATCATTCATCACTCTAACCCATACAACTCCAATAACATTTCCTTCAACTTCTGCAACAAATGCTTTGTCGTGTTGCTTTTTCCCAAAATCTACGACATATTCTTGTAATTCCGGAAGATGAATAACTGTTTTCGGCGGCGGTGCAACGCCATCTGGTATATAAATTGCCTCATATAAAAAGTTATCCAGCAGATGATATTCTTCTTTTTTCATTTCTCGTAAGATATAATCCACTTTTATCACGTCCTGTAATTTTATATTTTTATAGTAGAGTTTTTTAAAATTACTCAATATTATTCTGTATTTTTAGATGAAATTTTGTATTTTTCCCATTTAAAACACCTCAATTAGATTTCATTATTTTCTATTATTGGCACGCAAAACTCACATAAGTGATTTTTCACCTTATCAAATGAATATCTTTCTATCACAGGCTTTGTTATATCCATTGATAAACTATCAGTCAGTTGTTCCAAATGATTCCAAAAATAATTTACCCCTTCTAAAGTATGAGGAACTTCAAATATAGCATATAACCCATTAGGAATTATTCGAGTTTCCAATCCAGTATTTTGATTAATTTCTACAATAATACCAACATCATATCTCAATTTTGCAGTTTCTGTAGTAGAAGGATTATCTAATGCAATTCCTAAAATTACACTATTTTCTAATAAATGGTGCTGATTCAAATAAGATTTGAATTTTTCCATTAAAGCTTTATTTTCCGAACCATAGGCTCCTTCTCTGCGCATATAAGCAATTGTAATATCATTAAATTCTTCAATATGCAAACGAACACCACCCTTACTTTTTTGATGTTAATGATATAGTAAGGGCAATTAAAATGTTTTTCAACAACAATATAAAATAATTATGGGTTACTTTAAACATCCATTTACAAATTTTATTGGTACATCCATACGCTTTGCTATCTGCTCCGGCGTCATACCGCTATCTAAAAAACGCTTGCATACAGATTTCATATTTTCACCCACTTCAATGATGTGCTTGTCAGGGTCATAAAAACGAACTACTCTTTGTCCCCAAGGATGTTCTTTTACTGTATGAACATATTGGATGTTTAGTTTTTCTAAACGCTTGATAAATACATCAAAATTATCTTCTTCAAAATAAATTTCTGCGTTATTGGCTCCAAATATAACTTCTTTTTCGCCAATAAAACTTTGCCATGTGTCAAGTGTTTGCAGTGCAAGTCCTCCTGTCAAAGTTTTGTTTGCTCCAAAATCCATAATTACATGAAGACCCAAAACTGTATTGTAAAACTCAACAGATTTTTCTATATCAGAAACAACAATCAACGGATTTTTTAATTTCATTTAACTCCCCTCCCTGATTTTCTTTTCTTTGGCTTTTTATTCGGTTCCGGCAGCTCCATATACATCTCATTTAAAATTAAACTCATTAGTTCTCTATCTTCTACTTCTTCTAACATAACCATAAGTGTTTTACAGCCTTCATAGGGATAAGCTCTCTGGGCATCTGGCAAAAGCTGTAATACTTTTTCTGTTGGCTTTAGGAAAAAACAGTTATCACAAATCATGCCCACTAATTTATCATTATAATAAACTATGTATTCTCCCATCATTTTTCTGCTGGATACAACGCCAGCACGTTGCAGGTTTTCCATAATATAATCATGAAATTCTTTTGATGTTGCCATATTATTCTCCTTTTTTTCGAATCGGATGACGAATTACTGTTTTCCATTTTTCTGGTACCACACGTCTTGCATCTGACAAATAGATTTCATGGTGCAGTCTGTTTGGCGATAAGTCAGAAATAAATCCGTGTTCTTCCAAATACTGCTCCATCATAGAAATGGTCTTATATTCCTCATCATAAGAACCAATATGCATACACTGTACACAAAGCCCTTCCTCTATGGTCATAAATTTTACTTTGGAATAATCCTGCTTCTTTTTCTTCTCCGTTGCATTTTTTATGTTTTGAAAGTCTTCATTTGTCACAAAATCAGGTAGGCGTATCAACGATATCCAACAGAAGTCTTCTTTTCGGCTGTAATCTATTTTCTCTGAGCCTTCCTGCCACCAAAAGCCTTCCAATGGCGGTACTACATAATCAAAATATCCATTGATTTTGTAATTAATTTGTTTGCTCATTTTAATGGCATAAGATAAACTATAAAGAAGTCCGATAGCCGTTTGATACTCTCCGTCTTTTTCGTTTGGATTCCCTTTCCCGTAAACGGCAACAAAGTTCATTTTTGGAACAGATATGATTTCTGGTTTATTTTTTGGCATATAATATTCTTTGTACTCTTTTTTATAGTCAAATGGCATTTTTCTCACCTCTCACCAAAATGTCCTTTAAAAAAGTTCTCGTTTCCAAGTGGCTTTGCGGTGAGGCGAAATATCACACATCCATCTGGGCACACAACATCCTTTACATATTTTCCACTGCCGCCGATGTTTTCCAAGTCCTCGCCACTTCGTACTGCTTCCATTATAGGAAATAACACCATCATAACCTTAGAACAGATTCCCTGTCCTTGTCCATTAACAGGGCAGCCATAAGTGCAGGTATATGTATCTCCAATCTCCTCCCCATTTCGACAATAGTGCTCTGTGCTGTTTTCACGTAAAAAGCTTATTACCTCAATTTGAAATTCGTATTCTTCCGCATACCACTTTTTCATATCTATCCCCCATTACTTTGTTTTATTTCGTTTGATATTGCTCCAACATATTTTGGGCAATCTGTATTAGATGTTCTTTCACTTCTTTTGGCTCTAAAACCTGAACATGAGCCCCAAATGTCAAAAGCCAGTGTATTAGATTTTCCATATCCGTATATCCTGCGGAAAATAAAAGTGTTCCATCAGCATTTTCCGTAAAGCAGTTGACACCAAACTCCTCAACAAGCCTCCATTTTTCTTCTTTTTGAAATATAGCTTTTACATGAATTTCAAATGGGAATATCTTCTCTGTTGACAAATCTGGAAGCGGAGCATTTTTTGCTATAAAGGCTTCATTTGTTTTGAAAAGGCAATCCATTCTATTTAGCTTAAACAATCTAAAATCTTGCTTTTGGGTACACCAGCCCCATACATACCAAGATGACCATTTAAACACCAAATAATATGGCTCTATAACCCTTTTGCTTTCTCCCTTTGGCGCATAGTAATGAAAAGACAGCAGTTTTCTTTCTTCAATAGCATCTTGTATCAGTTGAATTTTAGGTGCTAAGGCATCTTTATACCAAGACGAAAGGTCAATCAAAATGGAATCCCTGCCACTTATGAAATTAGAAGAACCGCTTTGTATTTTTTCCATCAGCTGACGATAATAACTGCTTCCGCTTATGCTGTCCAAACTTCTTAGCCCTGCCAATATCATCTGCATATCTTTGGAAGTCAAAATGGTTTTATCCATGCCATAGCCTTCCATAATACTGATTCCACCACCAACACCTTGAGATGTAGAAATAGGAATCCCAGCCTTGCATAATGCTTCCACATCTCGATTTATGGTTCTTCTGGAGACTTCAAACATTTTGGCAAGCTCTGGCGCTGTTATTTTTTCTTTTTGCAGCAATACAGAAAGTATTCCTATCATGCGTTCTATTTTCATAGTAAACCTCTTTTTTATTATCTTACCAAATTAAACACGACAACTATATGTCTTGTTTATTGTAACATAAAGGAAATAGAAAAAGCGGCCTTTTCTGCCGCTTTCAAAACTTATTCCATATTTTTGATATTTCCTGACTGTATATCAGAAATATGCTGAGATATCTTTTCTTTGGGCCAATCCCACCATTTTAATTTTAATAAAGTATTGATATTTTCCTGCGAAAAACGCTTTTTTATTGGCTTTGCGGGAATACCGCCAACAATGGTGTAAGGAGGTACATCTTTTGTAACTACTGCACGTGCGCCAATCACTGCACCATCTCCAATTGTCACGCCAGCCAGAATCACTGCTTCATAACCAATCCATACGTCATTTCCAATTATAATATCGCCTTTGTTATCCCATGCCTTTGTAATATCTTTTACATCAAGGTTCCATTCCTCAAAAAATATGGGAAATGGATAGGTAGAAAGAGAATCTAATGTATGATTTGCACTGTTAAATAGAAATTTTGCACCACAGGCAACGGAACAGAATTTGCCAATCACTAATTTGTCATGGTTAATTGGATAATGGTATAATACATTATTCCTTTCAAAATTCCTTGGGTCGTTAACAAAATCATTATATATTGTGTATTTTCCGACGATAATGTTAGGGTTTGTAATAACATTTTTTAAATAAACCGTTTGCGTATCATTTGTTCTAGGAAATATCTTTTCTTCCATAATGACTCTCCTTTTCTACACAATTAAAATTGATACTTTTTGATTTGCTTAAATTGATTATTTTCTGTATAGTACACAGCCTGCTCCTTTGCGGAATACACAAAAGAAACTCTTGTTGCCCACAATCCTTCTTGATGAACTTTTTGAAGCAATGAAAAACCATCCGAAACAGAAAAATCATCATTACATTGTTCCAAAAACTGCAATGCCTGTTCGTATCTGTCATCGCCTGATACAATAAATTTTTGTGTACTTTCTGGAGCAAGTACAGAATAATTGGTAATCAAAGAATATTGTTTTTTCTCCTCTCGATACCCAATCCCCGGCTCAATAATAAGTACACGCCCTGAAATATCTGACAGCATTGCCTGCATTGTGGCATCGGATGCATAAGTAATTTTCTTTGTATTAAGTATTTCCAGTACATCATCAAATGAAATCTCTGCCTGAATAAACTGCTCTGTCAAGTCTGCAATAGTCATATAATCAGAGCCGCATTTATATTCTCCTTTGTCATTGCCATGCACATATAAAAGAGTTCCCACATTTCCGTTTTTATTTATACCATGATAAGAATGATACTTGCCATCTGGTCTTAATATCCCAATATAAAAACGGTCCTTTTCTGTTATCACTTTATGGTTCCATACAGAAAGGTCAATATCAAAATTAAATCCTGTTATCATGTCATTTCCGTTATAAACAAATCTGGTACACATAAAAATCACCCTTTCAAATTTCTTACTTTTGATATTACATTTCTTTTTCCATTAATGCTATCCACCAAATAACTCTGTATCAAAAAAGGACTGCTGTAAGCAGTCCTCTTGAGATTATTTTTTATATATAATTTTACGAACGGCAGATATGGACAGATTATATTTTTCAGATAAAAATTCCATTGATATGCCGTTTTGATATTCTTCTTTTATACTTTTGTTGCGTTCTTCCAGTTCTTTTCGATAACCGGAAACTTCTCCCCAACGCTTCTGCTTTTTTTGCTCCACAGGAATATAGATATATTCTCCTTGAACATAATTTTGCAGTTCTTTTACCAATGCGTCAGGAAGCACAACTTTTGCGTTTTTGTACTTCATGCAAGCTTCCTCCTTGATTTAATTTAATCAAGTTGCAAAGCTGGCATCTTGTTTGCGACCAATTTACTCCATGCAGTTGTCGCAATTTACCAGCCTTGCATGGAGTAAAGCTTTATTTCTCTTTTTTGTATTTTTACACATAAGTATCACTTCTTTCTTGTTACAACAATAACCTATTGTGTTTTAGTGTAGCATATTCTTAAATTCCTATCAACTTATTACTTTTTCATATTACACAGCCTGCTGTCGGTAATGAATTTCTTTTTCCTTGGGTCTCCTTCTGCACGATAAATCATCAAATTTTTCAAATCAAATACAGAACTCCATACTGTTTCAAAATCTACTTCATCGTCATACTGACACATAAAACCATATTCTCCCTTAAGTAATTTTTCCGTTGATTCTATGAGATTATCATCTGAAATATTGAGCAAATGATTCATAACAACACAATACCTTGTATAGGAATGATAATCATTTCCTTTTGCAAAATCATATGGTTTCATTTCATCAGAAATAAAGCTGTTTACTGTGCATACTACATTTCCCATTTTACTTTTTTGTGCCTCTCGTATTTTCTTTTTTGTTGGCGTACATTCGACTACTGCCACTTTTGTCAGAGAGCAGAATGTTACAGTTAGAAGCTACCGGCAAATTCATAATTAAAGACATGGCATGGTCAGTATTATTTGCTTTTTCAAGTAAATACCTAACAATAAAACAGGAATTAAAGCCGGCTTTAATCTCTTTTAAATCTGTCAGAACAAATGTCATAGCAACTGCCAGTCCATGTTCGTTTATTCCTTCTTCTCCATTTATAAAAGAAGATGTTGTAATATTAAATTTATTACCATTTTCAGGAGCATATATTTCACTTTTACTTCCATATTTTAAATAAGGCGGTAAATCATTATTTCTGCCGTATATCACAAAATCGTCTTTGGAAAAAGCAAATGCCGTACAACCTCTTATTTCTACGGGAAAGTTATTTTCTAAGTTATACATGCAGCAACCCATACAAAGCATCCAAGAAACGAACTTCAGATAATCCTCTCCAATTGTATCTGTTACACCTCTAATTTCCTCACATACCTCTGGGAAGAATTCTCTTAAAATTTTTTCACTTTCTTTTCCATGTTGAAGTTGGAAATCATCCAAAAGCAAAGGAAAAGAAATATTAGCTTTTTTAAAAATATTGCCTCTTTTTACACCCATTTGATAATGGCTGCCTTTCAAACGTAAATGATACATTGTTTAATCCTCCCTTGTCTTTTTTATTGCTATCCAAACTTCTGAAGAACCTCTTAACAATTGTTTTTCTGCATAAGGATATACTTCAATATCTGGTAGTCCTGCATATTCATAGCCCGAACATGGAAGAAATTCCGTAAAAAAGCGGCGAAAAACACTCTGAACACTTTCTTTAAAGGGACCATCATTTTTGAATATAACCCAAGTTGCTTTAGGAATTATATATTGAGCCATACCATCAGGAACAGTAGCATTACTTGCTGTTGCAATATAATAATAAATATCTGTTGGATTGTTATATACACTAACCCCTAATATTTTAGATGAATCACCAATAGAGAGCTTTGCAATATTGCGGATTAGATTTTGGTCAAATGCCTGTTTCCAAAAAAGCGGAATATTCTTCATATTTTCTTCCATATCTTCAACTAATGGTGTTCTAATTCCAACAATACGGATTTCATTTTTTTCTTCAATACAATATGGCATTACACTACCTCCCCCTATATTTATTGAAAACTTAATTGACGGATAAGCACATAAAGTACACCCTATATTTTTTGCCATGATTGGCGTGATACCATGTATGCTTTGAAATGCTCGGTTAAAAGACGTTGGAGAAGAATATCCATATTTCAAAGCGACATCTATCACTTTGCTGTTTGTCCTTTGAAGCTCAAATGCAGCCTGTGTCATTTTGCGCCGACGTACATATTCAGATAATGAAATGCCTGCAATATAAGAAAAAATACGCTGAAAACAATATAAAGAACAACCAGCAATTTTTGCAGCCTCCTCATAAGACATATCCTTATCTAAATTAAATTCTATGTAATTTATGGCTTTCCCAAGTTTTTCTAACCATTCCATACGTATTTCCTCCTTGATTTATAAGATACATCTTTTAATTTTTTATTTCCTCTCTTTTTATGCTCAATTTTGTAAGCTTTCACATAGTTTATAGTAATAAAAAATTCCTTTCAATAATCAACATAGTTATTACAAAAAACAAAAGCCAAAAGGTTTATGATTTATTCATAAAACTTTTAGCTTTTCGTATCGGATATATAAATTTTTTAAATTTAAATATTATTTTGATTTTTCCAACGTTTTTTACTAATCATCATTACCGTTTAACTGGTATATAAACAAAGCAGCATCTAATACTTCTGTATGTTCCAGTTTGCATAATCTCAAATCAACACCTTTAAGTTTTGGAATTTGCAAAAGCGGTCTATTTTATATTATATTTAGTAAAAAAGCTGCTCTTGGTCTAATTATTTCATTATGTAATTAACATGTTAGGAAACAAAAAACATAAATACTATTCTTCTTCAATATACAGGTATGGTATTCCTTTCCATGTAAGTTCAGGCATTTTGTCTACTTTCTTAAAATAATTATATATCGCTTGATTAATTCATTCTTAATTTCAAAAAATCAAGCTGTTTATGTTTCACACTGCTTAAGCAGACACAAAAACAATTCTTTTTAATATTTATTAGATTTTTTAAAATACAAATTCTAACAAACTATAATTCTTTACAGCAAAAACAGACTTTTTATGGTACTTAAACCATAAAAAGCCTGCCTTTGAAATAAGTTATAAATATAGAAATTTGAATGAAAAAGCTTATTTATATTTTCTTTTTAATATGGACAAATAATCTTTCTATAACATATGCAACAATAAATACCAAAAGTATTGCAATACCAGCTGAACCATAGTTATAGTTCTGCAAATTTCTTGAAATTACATAGCCTATACCTCCGGCACCTACCATACCAAGTATTGCACATTCTGAAAAATTAGTTTCAAGTCTCATACCAGTCCATGCTACTATCTGTGAAAACGCAGCCGGAAGGACAGCATTTATAAATATACTTAATCTGCTTGTGCCTGTAACTTCAAGCGCTTCCATTGTTTCATCGGATATGCTTTCAAAACTTTGGGCAAATGATTTTGTAAAAAATGCTGTTGTATGTACGCAAAGACCAGCAACACCGGCTTCGGGTCCCATTCCAAGACAAACCAGCATTAAAAGCACCCATACCGGGGTAGGAACTGCCCTTAGGAATGTAAAAAATGATTGTGTCAAAACTGAAAGCCATGTTATTTTAAATATATTTCTTGCGGCTATCATGCCGAATACAATTCCAAGAATTAAGCTGTAAAGAAGTGATAAAACAGCTATTGAAACCGTTTCAAGCATAGAGCTGAAAATTATATCCATATCCGAAAAATCAAAGTGCGCCAAATCCCAAAATACAACACCTACATCTGGCACACGTGATAAAAGTTTAAGCCAGTCTATATTAAGATAAACAAGGCTTAAAACAGTAAGCACAACAACACCTGTTAAAAATCTTGGAACAAAAGTGTTTTTATCCTTACAGCCTACAGGTATTTTTTTACTTGCTTTTTCGGCAGAACTATTTCTTACAGTGCTTGGTATAACGCTTTCATCTGTCATTTTAAAATCTCCTTTCTGAGCTTACCGGTTATTCTGTCAACAACAATAACCATAGCCGCAATTAAAAGTATAATGCTGAAAGCTATATCATACTGAAATCCTTTTATGTACGAAAACAGGGTAAGACCTACTCCGCCGCCGCCAACCATGCCTACAATTGTTGATGCTCTTATATTTACCTCTATACAGTAAAGGAACCATGATAAAAAACCATTTAAACATGATGGCAGTATTGCCTGCCAAACTCTTTGCCAAAATCCGGCACCTACAGCCTGAAGGCTTTCTACACAGTCCTGCGAAACATCTTCTATTGTTTCTACAAATGCCCTTACCATAAAAGCAAAACTTGTAATTAAAAGAGCCACAAATCCAACTCCTGTTCCTATGCCTAATGACGAAAAAAGTATAAATGCCCAAACAAGAGCCGGTATATTTCTTAAAAATGTGGCAAAGCCTCTTACATATTTAGCCAGTTTTGGAAAAGGCGATATCTTTTCACTGGCAAAAAGTGATACAAAAAATGCCAGTACAGCCGCTATTGTAGTAGATGACATTGCTAAGGCAAGTGTTACTACTACACTGGATAATACGCCTGGTATACGGCTTGCCTTTGGCAGTGCCGGTGGGAAAAAGTCTTTTGTAATAAATGCCCAAAAAGCATCACTGTTTTGAGCCAGAGTCATTATATTAAAATTTGTATAAAACGATGTAGCTACAAAAAGCACTAATGCCACTGCAATAAAAATTGTGTACATTCTTTTTTGCTCACGCGCAATCAGCGGAATCCTTTTTGTCATTGCCGGCTCCTCCAATCATTAAATTTTCGCGAGATGTATTATAAATACGTTCAATAACATCATCGGTTAATTTTTCAGGAGGCCCGTCAAAAACAACTTCACCTTTTGAAAGGCCTATAATTCGTGTTGAATATTTTATAGCCACATCAAGCTGATGCAGGTTTACTATACATGCAATATTTCTTTTTTGTGTCATATCTCTTAAAAGGTCCATTATTGTTTTGGCACTTGATGGGTCAAGGGATGCTATAGGCTCATCACAAAGCAGGAGCTTTGGATTTTGCATAATGGCCCTTGCAATACCTACCCTCTGCTTTTGTCCGCCTGAAAGGTCAGAAGCTCTGTTGTAGCAGAACTGTTCCATTCCAAGCTCATTAAGAAGATTTATGGCTTCTTTTTTATCTTCTTCGCTGTAAAGACCGAATATCCCCTTTAAACCGTCCATATATCCTAAACGTCCATGAAGTACGTTTTGAAGAACAGAAAGGCTGTATACCAGATTATAATTCTGAAATATCATACCAACTTTGCGGCGGAGTTTTCTAAGCTCTTTACCCTTTTGCTGAGAAACTGATAAGCCGTCTAATGTTATATTTCCGTCGCTTATAGATATAAGTTTATTAATAGACCTTAATATAGTTGATTTGCCAGAACCTGAAGGCCCTATTATAGATACAAATTCACCTTCATTTACTTCAAATGACACATTTTTAAGTGCATGAACACCATTTGGATAGTGTTTTGATACGTTTTCAAATTTTAATATTTTATCCATACTGACTCTCCCACCGAAAAACTTCAGAGCTTTTATTCTTCTCCGTTAATTATATTATTAAGCTCAATAATAGGCTCATAATCACTCATATCACAGTCTACAAAACGAGCTCCTTCTTTTTTGATTACCTCTGTAAAATACTCCTCATTGTCATAAGATGTAAGGAAATCTTTCAATACCTGTTTTGTATTATCATCAACTGAGCTGGCTATAACCATAGCTTCAGCAGGTATAGCGTCTGACTCATGAATTATTTTAACATCGTCTTCTGTTGCATTTCCGTTTGCAATTTCTGAAGCAAGTATCTGGTCTGAAATAGGCACTACATCAACATCACCTTTGATTACTGCCTGAAGACCTGCCTGATGTGAACCTGAAAAGCTTACAGCTTCAAAAAAGTCTCCGTTTGTATGAAGCATATCTGAATTCAAATTGTCATCTGGGAAAGCTTTAATAATTTCAGCTGTTGGAACAAGATTGCCTGATGTTGAATCAGGGTCTACAAAAGCAATTGTCTTTCCTTTAATGTCCTCTATTGAATTAATATCGCTGTTTGCTGAGTTTGTAACAAGTACTGAATGATAAATAGCTTTTTCAGGGTCACCGTCTTCGGCTTTCATGGCAATAGGCTCAATTCCTGCTCTTTCAACACCAAGTGCTATAGCTAATGGTCCCATATATGCCATATCTGCCTTACCTGTTCTTAAAGCCTCTATAATAGCGTTGTAATCACTTGCTTGTATTTCCTCAACTTCACAGCCAAGAACTTCACTAAGGTCATTTGCAAGTCCCATACGCGCATCTGTACTCTGTTCTGTAGATTCATTAGGAGCATAAGCTATTGTAAAAACTCCGTCTTCGCCACCTGCTGATGCTGTTTCACTCTGCTGAGATGATGATGTTGCTGATGTTTGGGAAGATGAACTTCCATTTGAGCTTGAACAGCCTGTAGCAAACACTGCTGTTCCTAAAAGTAAAGTCATAGCCAATGCACATATTCTTATATTCTTTTTCATTTTAAAATTCTCCTTCTCCTTAAATACTGTACCTGAATTAAGCTTTATATATGCTTTTAAGTATGTCCTCTATAGTATCCGTTGTAATATTTACAGGGTTATTGTCGGCACGGCCTTTTGTTATGCCATGCTCTGCCAGATAACTTATATCATTGTAATCAACATTCCATTCCTCAAGGCTTGATGGTATATTGGCACTTTTAAGTATGCCGTGAATTCTTTGGGAAAGCTCATTTACATTTTTAACTCCCAAAGCTTCCAAAAGAAGTGCAGGATTTTCTGTTTTAGCCTGATTTATTTCAAAAACCGGTGCTAAAAGCATACTTACTGCTGTTCCGTGAGGTATGTGGTACTTCATTGTAAGCGGATATGATATTGAGTGACATGCTGTTGTTTTTGTATTGCTAAAAGCCATACCTGCCATAAGGCTTCCCTGTGACATATAGATATGTGCTTTTTTATCACCTTTTACAAGTTCATCAATATGGCTCATTATTGTTCTTACGGCATATAATGCAATACCTTTTGAAACAACGTTTGAACCATTTGCCCAGTAGCTTTCAACGGCATGAGCTACAGCATCAAGAGCAGATGATACAGCAAGGCTTACAGGCATTCCCTCTGTAAGATTTGGGTCTACAATGGCTGCGTATGCGTAATTTTTTTGAGATTCAACAGACATTTTTACACCTTTTTCAGGGTCCCATATTGTAGCCCAGCAAGTTACCTCGCTTCCTGTTCCGGCTGTAGTAGGCACGCCTATCCATTTTGAAATAGGTGCCTTATATTTTTTTTGGCTTATAATATTTCTTAATTCATCAACAGTAGATATCTCACTGCCGTATATACAGCAAAGTGATTTTCCTACATCCATTACACTTCCGCCGCCAACAGCTATTATTACATTAGGTGAAAAGCTTTTTGTTTGGCTGTAAACATTAAAAAGCTGTTCAACAGTTGGATTTGATTCATTAAAACAAATTGATTTTACTTTATGTTCTTCTGATTTAACCAGATTTTTAAATACTTCTATTTCAAGAACATTTTCGTTCCATATAATTAAAAGAATATTTTTCGTTTCAGAAGAAATTTCATTTATAATGCGAGGTATTTCGTTTACAGCGCCTTCTGACTGAATTGTATGTACGGGGTTATAAAAAAGATTCAATTACATTTCCTCCCCGCTTAATGTTTTATTTATTTTATCAATAACAGTTGGAAGTTCCGTAATGTTGTCTATAACAAAGTCAGCACCAGCCGCAATATATTTTTCTTTAGCTTTTTCTTTTCTGTTTTCAATTTCTGTTTTGTCGGCTGTATTATATTCGTCTTCAGTGTAGCCAAGTATATTTGAACCTGTTAATATACCAACACTCCATGCGCCTGCATTTTTTCCTTCATAAATATCAGTTACTGTGTCACCGACTTTTACAACTGTTTCAGGCGGATAAACATTAAAACGCTTCATGCACTCATAAAGCATAAAAGGTGTTGGTCTTCCTATACCTGTTACATCAGGTGTAACAACACAATCCGGCTCATAACCAAGTTTTGCAGCAGATGGTGTAACATGTGTCATCATTTCAGATGTATAACCGGTTGTTGATGCTATAATAATATTTCTGTTTTTAAGAGTATTTACAGTTTCGCAAACACCTTTAATAGGTTTGCTGTATTCAGATACAACATTTCTTAATTTATCTTCAAATTTTATATAAAGGTCATTAACATCGTCTTCTGTCCAGTTTCTGTTATATTTTTCTTTCCACTGTTTAGTTGCAGTTTCAAGATTGAGAAGTGTGCGAATATGAGCTTTCTTCTCCATACCCATAGGACCGTTTATTTCATTTCTTGTAAGATTAATTCCTGCTTCTTTAAATACAAGTTCAAAAACTACCATAGGTGCTGATGAGCCATAGTCAACTGTTGTTCCGGCCCAATCAAAAACAACCATTTTTACTTTTTTATTTAATTCCATAACTATCTCCTTATTTGCTTTATTTTACTGTTTTAAATTTTATATTTGCTGTTTTTTGCTGTTTATGATGAAATAATATATTTTTTATGCCGCAAATACAAGCATAAATAAGTAAACTCTTTGTTAAATAAAATGTAAATAAAAATTCTAAATGTTAAATTTAAACAAAATAAACTAAAACCGTATTTTCTTAATAAAGTTTTTACATTTTACTAACATAAATAAGCCTGTCTAAAAAAAATAAGTTTTGGTATAATTATTGTTAGTGCAGAATTTAATTGGGAGATGGAAATTGAATGCTTTATAATGAAAGAGTGGAATTGATACTTCAGCAGGCACAGCTTTTAGGTACAGTTAAAATAAGCGATTTAACAGAGCTGTTGGGTGTTTCGGTTGATACTGTACGTCGTGATTTAAAAACAATGGAGCAAAACGGATTAATAAAGTGCATACGCGGCGGAGCATGTTTGCCGGAAACAGTATCGTCCATATCAAATTTTACAGGACGGGAAATAATACATATTGACCTTAAAAGAGAAGCGGCACGAAAGGCCCTTAAATACATTAAACAGGATTCTATAATTGCGCTTAATTCCGGCACAACAAATACTATACTTGCTCAGGAACTGGCTTTTAGGAAAGAAAAATTTACTGTTATTACAAATAATTTGGCTGCTATGAATATTTTAATGAGCAACCCAATGATTAATATAATAGCTATAGGTGGAGCTGTAGACATTATGGAAAAATCCACATATGGTACTGTATGCGAAACAGAATTCAGTAAGTATCACCCTGATATAGCTTTTCTTTCAATAAATGCTGTTAATTATAAAGATGGATTTACAGATTTCAGATTTCAGGAAGTTGGTATTATACAGCTTTTATCTCAAAGAGCCAAAAAAGTTATTGCCGTTATGGATTCCAGCAAGCTTGGAAAATGCTCAAAAATGAATGTTCTTTCAATAGATAAAGTAGATATTTTATTAATGGATAACCATGTTTCTCAAAGTTTAAAGGAAGAATATAGAGATAAAGGAGTAAATATAGAATAATTATTAACATGAAACAAACAATAAAACAGTTTTTTATGTCAATAGAAAACGGAAAATGATAAAAATAACTAAATACTGAGGCAAAACTCGGTGTTGTTAAATATGGCAACACCTTTTTGTTATTGGTGAAAAAATCACTCTATTCAAAGAAAAGCACCTGCATAAGCAGGTGCTATAACGTTATACCAAATCATTAAAAATCCATCTTTTCATTAAATGACTGTAAATACTTGTCTGCTTAAATCTTTATAAACCAATAAACAGAGCCATTATCAAAATTCCATCTAAGTTCTCCGCTAGAACAAAGCTTAAGTGTTGCCCCGTTATTTGGAGTTAAAATACATACATCTATACTGCCATCTGCATATATAACAGGTTCCCATGTAAAACTAATGTCACTTATGTATCCTGTATGATTAGTTTCAAAATGAAGGTCTGTATCCTGAAAAAGATAACTGTATCCATACTGTACGTATGAAGGTATGGCTGTTTCTTCTCCTGTTTCCCCATCCCTTACATAATTAAGTCGCCATGTTCCAGGAAATATACCTGTATAAATGGTTGGATATTGTGGTGTACTTCTCATTTCCAATCCATTGCTTACCCATATCTTCACACATTTTATATCTTCAACCCATTCATATGATACATTATCAAGATAAGCTAAATCTTTTACCTTAATAAGTATTTCTTCACCACCAGAACCATAGGCTTCAACATAATTTCCATTTATGCATACTTTTACATCTGTTTCATCAAAAATCCAACATGGCTTACCAACATTTAATGGAGCCGGAATATAAGTATTAACAGGATTTATAGTCTTTTCTCCGCTGAGTTCTAAAATTGTAGTTTTAGAAGTTTCATCCCATGTCGTTTTAAATCCGTATTTTTTTAATTGTTGTATATTTACGTACATATCCCCTTTGTAATTTGTTGATGGTATAGCATAATGATTTATATATACAACTATATCCGAATAAACACTATTTCCAACAGAATCCCCTGCCTTAGCAAAAACGCTTACTGACATAAGCATTATTACTGCTATAAAAACAACAATTCCACCAATAATCTTACTATTTTTAACTCTCATCTGTTTCAACCCCCTTAAAAAATTCACAAATATTTATATAAATATTGTATCATTATTGAATTTTTTATTCAATTGTGATTATGCTTTATATATTATATTGACCAAATAATTCTTTTTAGTTTCTTTTATTAATATATAATTTCTAAATTCTTAATTTTTAGCTTTGAAAGCAGTTATATTTAGAATAAATTCTGCTGTTTATAAGCCATTTATCAAGCTTAAGTGATTTTGCTTTCATAATTAATGAGTTTTAGTAATCGTTTCTCATATTATAAAACTTTATTACTGTTATCAATATAATACCATCTATGCCAAAACATTTCGTTCTGTTTTCGTGTTATATGGTGATGTTATGTGTACTTGATTCTTATTTCATATATAGTATAATTTTCTTAAAATGAAATATAAAGAAAGGAATGTGCAATATTAATGACTTCTTTTACAATAGAAAATAAAACTGTTAATATATTCCCAAGTGCAGAGCCTGACAAACCTGTGGTATATCTTAATACATTCAGCCACGAGGGAGAACAGGTGTTTCAGAAATTGCAGGCCTCAAACTGCCCAGATTTTACGCTGGTGGAAATAAGCAATTTGGAATGGAATCACGATATGGCGCCTTGGGACATTCCACCTATTTTTGAAAATTCAACTCCTTGCAGTGGTGGGGCAAACGACTATATTAAACTTTTACTTGAAAAAATTATTCCACAAGCAGAAAATGAAATTAACGGCCAACCAGATTGGCGTGGAATTGCCGGTTATTCCCTTGCCGGACTGTTCGCTGTATATGTTATTTATCATACTGATATATTTTCACATATCGCCAGTATTTCCGGTTCTCTGTGGTTCCCTGGAATTAAGGAATATATATTTTCTAATGAGTTAAAAAGAAAACCTAGCCATTTCTATTTTTCTCTTGGTGACAAAGAATGCAAAACACGTAATAAATTTCTTAAATGTGTTCAGCAAAACACTGAAGAAATCGTACGATTTTACAAAGATAAAGGAATTGACACTATATTTCAAATTAATCCCGGTAACCACTATAAAAATGCGGTGGAACGCAGTGCTGCTGGTATTATGTGGCTTTTGAACAAATAATACTAATTCATATGAAATACATAGCATATATGAGTTTTTAAGTCGTTATAAAAACCTAGAATTCTGCCATCTAATCATTATAAATGTCTGTCACTTTTATCAGTAACAAATAAATACTTAATATTGTTTTTCAATATATTATTTATATTTTTTAATCTTATTTTCTTCAATATTTCCATGAATTATAAATACACAACAATATAAAAAATTGAAAACCCTGAATTCAAATAAAATTCAGGGTTTTAGTAATATTAAATAACTATGATATATTTTTTACTTTTCTTGTTAAATTCATAATCTAAATTTTTGTAATATGAAATTATATAGGAATCATTTAATGTCCCTTCTCTATCAATCATCATCTCCTGCTTTGAAATTGTAAATAGGTCGAATAATTTTCACCACTTCAGCTGTAGGGCCAATGTTATCCAAAATATCCTGCATATCTTTATAAGCCATAGGACACTCATCTAAAGTTGCCTTGCTGACAGAAGTAGTATAAACTTCTGTCATTTGTTTCTTAAACTCAGAAACTGTAAAAGACTGTTTTGCTTCTCCTCTGCTCATGAGCCTTCCGGCCCCATGGGGTGCAGAATAATTCCAGTCTTTATTTCCTTTTCCAATACAAATCAAACTGCCGTCACGCATATTGATGGGAATAAGAAGTTGTTCCCCTGCTTTAGCGGAGACTGCCCCTTTTCGCAATATCATTTGCTCTGTGTCGATGTAGTTATGAATAGTAGTAAACTGTTCTTCTACATGGAGCTTCATTCCCTTAATGATTTCATCCATAATCGCCTGACGATTGAGCATTGCAAAATGCTGAACAATCTTCATATCATGTATATACTGTTCAAATAGTTCTCCGCTTACATAGGCAAGAGGTCTTGGAATATTGGTCTGCTTCAGGTTCTTTACACGCTTGATTTCTTTTTGAATTTCTTTCTCACGACCATCTGCTTTCATTTGTGCCACAAGCTGTTCTAAAGAAGCGTCATCGGTGTGATTCAATACTTTGTAGCCTTCCTCCTGATAGTACTTTGCTACTTCTACACCCAAATGTCTGCTGCCGGAATGCACCACAACATAAAGATTCCCTTTATCATCTTGGTCAACTTCAATAAAATGGTTTCCGCCGCCCAAAGTACCAATGCTTTTTTCAGCACGAGGAATATCAATATATTTTGCACAATATAATTCAGACAAGTCAATGTCGTTCAAATACTTATGCGCCTTTTCGCGAATAGAAAAACCAGATGGTATTTTCTGATAAATCAATTTATCTAATTTTTGCAGTTCTATATGCGATTCACGTATGCGGATAGTTTCCATACCACAGCCAATATCTACACCTACAAGATTGGGCACCACTTTATCCTGAATGGTCATGGTTGTACCAATGGTGCATCCTGCCCCGGCATGAATATCAGGCATCAATCGAATACGGCTGCCTGTTGTAAATTCCTGATTGCACAATTCTTGTACTTGTGCAATTGAAGCACTGTCTACAATATCCGTAAATATTTTTGCTTTGTTATATTTTCCTTTAATTTCAATCATAAATTTCCTCACAACTCTTTATTGTATTATATAATTTCATACAGCAAAGCGGCGCCATTGACAACTTTTTTTCTAAACGAGGATAAAATGTTTCCAATCCTTTTTATACTGCTTCCACCGACAAATCTTAGCATTGAGAAATATCCTCTGCAAGCTCTGAGATGTTCTGTCTGTGGCACGTAAAAGGGTCTGTCTATGTTCAGTTCTATCTCAATTCTAATATATCAGTCACAAATAACCACATATATGGCACCTGAGCAGTTATAGCCATGCAGTTACTGCTGTTAATTGTTTTTTATCAGATAAAAATATGGAATAAGTGACATGATGATTTTTCCTTATTTATATTCTTTTTTCTTTAATCCTTCCGCCTGCATACGAATTACATAAAAAACACGCACCCAATCCAGTTCCTTCTCCATGGATTTCTCCAAAGTTACCAAACGGCGTTTTCCCAATCTGCGGTCCAAAAGGGCAAATATGCGAACAAGTGGGTTTTCGCTGACAAGGCTTTTTTCAATGCTCTGGTTGTCAAATATCCCAAAAGCCTCATAGAAAAAACCGTTGTCAAAACAGCCGTCGTTTAGCGTCATCTCATGAGCCAACCGGAATGTAGCTTTTGAGTCATTCTCTCCGGCGCCATCCAGTTGTAAAGCCTGATATCTGTTCCAGTAATTCTGCTCATAGTCATAATAGTTGCTCCTCAGCACCTCAAAACCGTCCATAATGATGGCAGCCCGCCCCACATGGTCGTGGCTCTTGCTGTAGCTGGTAGCAAAATATTGGATGTGCCCACGAAGAACAGGACACAGGTAGTCATTCTCCAGTTTATTTCTTATCCCACTCCAAGTAGATGCCTTGTTGCTTGTCATAGATTTCTCCTTCTTTCTACAGTCATCAGTATCTTTGAAGCTGGTATTTCTCCTAAAACAAATTAAAATTAGCTATTTAATAAATTTGTTTGCCAATCTATATACTTGATTGATTTCTTTGCTCTCTAATCTCCAGCTATTTAGTTCAGATTGAATCAGCTCCGGGTATTTTTTGCTTATATCTCTCAAAGCATTGCCTACAGACTTTCTCACATATTCACTGGAGTCTTCTTTTAAATAAGCTAATCGTTCAATAGCTGCTGTTGGATTTTCTTTAAAATAAGGTCTGCTTGTCCAAACTCTTAAACCTTCTGTAACTGCTCTTCTTGTGTTAGGGTTGTTGCTTTTCAACCATTCATCAATGGTTGGAATGGCGTTTTTATATCCTTTTTTCTTACAGAATTCATCAAACGACTTTGCCAATACTTCCTGAACTCTCCAATTGTCATCTTTAGAAACTTCATCTCTCATAAATGCTAAAATACTCTCATCTTCCGATAAGTATCCAAAAAGAAATACGCCATACATTCTTACTTGATATACAACGGATTTGTATGCCAAAAACGCCAACTTTTTGATATATTCATAATCATAAGTTTTATAGTCCTCTAAGGCTCTTTTTTCTTCAACTTTAAAACCATTTTCTATTATATAGAAATCTTGTTCCAAACTAGCAATATACTCATTCAAATGAACTCACCTTCATACAAATTCCAATTTATCACTCTGATTTATTCTACAGAACCTCTATCGTTCTACTATATCCTGTATTGTTCAGGAGCATAGACCAAAAATTTTTTAATTAGAATAAAACCATAAGACAATTTCTGTTGTCTTAAATCAAAATAAAACATACTATTTATGCCAAAATCATAATCACGTTTTTGCGTCATAAAAGCAAAATTATACTTCGCCTCTTTGTTTTAATAAGTCAAAAACTTCGTTCATATCCATTTCAAACATAACGCTGTCTGGCTGTATTGGCGCAAAATAGTAAGCAACTTTTTCTGTGCCAAATTCCTTCTCTAATTGTTCCCATTGGGCAGTAGGATATATACAAAATGCAAGAGTGTCACTGCCAAGGGAACCCATAAACCAACGGATTTGATACTTTGGCAATAAATATTCCTGTATACTTCTCAATGTTGTATCTCGGTCTGTGTAATCCTCTGCGTATGGTATTGCTGTAGAAATACCATTATTTTTCAAAATAATATCTATACCACGTTCTTTTTCGATTTCAACACATGTAAATATAATTTTGTCTTCGTCGGGCAATTTTTCGTTGAAATATTTAATAATGGATTCGTCATAGTCACGCCAATCTACCCAGATTAATGTATCACTTTCCCAGAATATATCTAAAAATTCCTTTGGTGATAATAAAAAATTTCTTATCTCATCCACTGTATTTTCTCCTTAATCAAAATCCATCCAAACCATATGCTTCCCACAGTGAAGGCACTGGAATAAATAGCATTGCAGATGTCCGCCATTAACTGACTTTTGAATCATTTCTTTCTGCTCATCATCCCACATAGAATCATCCAGTACTTCTTCCATAACACCTAATGTCTGTAATTCTGTTGCGCCAACATATCCTAAAAAGGCGCAGTAATCATTGCAGTGGGCACGCCAGTATTCCTGCTGCCAACCACAATAACCGGGAGTACGATGTATTAGCTCGTCAAGCTTTTTAGGGTCTCTCACACCTTTATCCATAGAATAATCATCTTGAAAGCTGCCGTCAAACATTTCTGCCGCTTTTCCGCTGGCAATACACGCTGGACACAGATAATTTATGTCTTCTACAGAATAGAATGGCCCTTCATAATAGATATGAGTTGTCGTTCCGCAACAGTCACAAACAACACCCTCTTCAGATTGCTCAAAGGCTCCTGTATCTAAAGGATTCGGATGATAACGGAAAAATGGCAGACCCATTTGTGCCAGCTTTTCTTGGTCCTTCTGTTTTTCTTCTTTTGTCTTTGGCTTGCAAATGGCGTAGCGGTCACCCCATCTTTCTGCATAGTCTTTCATATTTGCAATACGCTTGAAAACTTTCGGATTGGACGGCTCTCCGATTTTACAGAGCAAATCATAAGCGCTTTTTTTATAATCCAACAGATTATAGACATTAACCAAAACTTCTTTTGCCTGTATATCTTCCGTCTGCTCCAATTCTTCCTTAAAGTCATAGAGAGCGCGAACGCTCTCCGGTTTGCTTTTAGGTTCATTAAATTTCTTTTGAAGTTCTATGTATTTTTTCAAATATTCGTTCACAAGTATCACCTCATGTTTAATCTCACCAGAAATACCAAACAACAGACTGCTAAAGCACATATATCAGTGAGCTTACTTTGCTACCACACTATCATTTTGTTCCGCAAGATAATAACTGCTTTATATAATTATAATTCTTTGCCAATTCCTGTCTTCCTCGTTTTCTTTTACTAATTAAGAATTATTTAAATTTTTGTGTTTTCATAGAAAGCATTACTACAATCGCTTCTGCATGCTACAAAGAACATTTTACCCAGCTTATAACCAGATACAAAAATTACTGTTCTCGTTGGCTTTTTTGATTCAAATCTTCTATGAAATATATCATCCATTGCTCAAGCGCTGCTTTCCAATCCGGTTGCTTAAATTCCTCTTATATTTCATCGGAAACAGGTTCTTTTAATAAAAAACACAATTAAAATAAGTATAAAACAGCTTTTGATAATCATTTCAATAGATTGGCAGTATGGAACGGTAAAAGTTCCATTCTTCAAATTTAAAAAACAGTCAGTAAATTCACCAGCAGAAGTGGCAGGCAAATTTTTAAATCTATACTATCTGCCTAAAATAATAATATTTAGCTATAAGAAACAGTATTTACCACTAAAGACGTAAAATAAAGTAGCTTCAGGAGATAAATCTATTAGCTTTAATAGAAGCAGAAAAACTTTCAGTTGTTTCATTCCAAGTGTAGTAATAACCGCTTGGTTTTGGTTCTGTATCCGGCGCATTACTGCCAAACCCAATTACACACCATAATAAAAACAGAAATACTAAAAAACAAATTCCCATAATAAATCCTGATGCAATTTTCAGCCAGTCAGATTTTCTATTTCTTCTTAAAAATATAATAATACCGCATGCTATAAAAATAATTATTACGCCTATAATGCATACCGGATAAAATATAATGTCTAAAAAAGTGCCTTGTGCCATACAACCCCTCCCAATACAGCTCTATTCAACTGTTTTATTCATTTTCTCTTTTTCTTATTTAAAATAAATGCAATAACATATGTACTAACATTCAATATAATAATTACCGCTAGTTGCAAAATAAGGCTTAGAAAAAACAGTGCTCTGTGCTCATAATCACTTAAAATCGAAGGCATTGCGGATATAGTAACAATAGATGACAAAACCACCGAAATAATATAAGACAAAGCTGTTGAAATAAGCGGAGTTACCCAAAGAAATCTCTTATTAAAACAGAAAATGATTGCTACTGAAAAAACAGGTATTATACCAAATACAGATATATTCCACCAGTCCATATTTGCCTCCTTGTCCCTATGTAAAAGAGCTTCGTTTCGTTTTTCTCAGGTAATATACTTAACATATGAAGCAACGGTAAATCTGCAAACAGACATGATGTTAGTCTTTTATGAAAACACCAATTATGAAAATAATGATTGCCAGCACTACTAAAATTAAAGAAACTCCACCTAACCATGAATTTCTACCCGTATCTACAAATACTAAGAAAATAGACAATAACATCAACATTACTGCACTTAACATTACCTTTACTGATTTCATAGAAACATCTCCTTTATTGAGGTCATGCTGCTGAATGTATTTTTACTACTTTTCTTCCACACTCTCTGCAACCTTCACCATTTCCTCCTTGGAAATGGCTGCCGAAATACTGAATATGGTTGTTCTATCCTCCGAATACCATACAAGAACGCTGTTTTCTCCTTCAGCTTCTGCTTGGTAATAATCCGCTTTCAGATTTCCCACCATAACCTCTTGGGCATTTTCATCTGAAACAAACAAACTGATGGCATCCGTGCCGCTTGAGGATATGAAGGCTATTTGATTTCCCACATCATTCTGATAGATAGCAATGTTCATTCCTTCCATTTCTGTTGCTTCTTTTTCATAATAGCCTTTCGGAATATAGTTAAGGACATATTGTTTCTGCTCGCTTGCAGCCTCTCCTGTAAAACGATATTCCATAAAACCGTTATACTGCTGTTTCAGCCAATGAAAAATTGTGGCTCTTGCCTCTGTGTTAAACATCAAAAGAGAACTGCCTGATACAATAAATACAACAATCCAGCAAGCCGCTTGCTGAAATATACGCTTTCTTTTTTTCTGCTTTGCTATTTGTAATACAATTTTCATTTTGTTTTCAAACTCATTAGAAAATTCATGGCTTAACTCTGTATGCTCAGGCAGTGAATTTATGACAGCATTTCCTGCTTCTTTTGCGGCTTCTTTAAGCATTTCTTCTGTTATCACAAAATACCCTCCTTTTCACACAGCTTTTTCAGCTTTTTCTTTGCTCTGTAGTCTAATTTCGATGCTGCCGCAAGAGAAATATCAAATAAGGCAGCAATCTCCCGAATACTATATCCATGATAATACCGTAGCAGTATCACTTCCCTATACCTTGCAGGAAGGCTCAAAATACACTTTGCGAGAAGATTATCACCTTCGTAAGCAGCTTCAAGGCCTCTCGTTTCATCTATATATTCTGCTTCTTTGTGACTGCTTTTTTTACGGTATATGTCTATGGCTTTGTTTTCAACTATTGTAACGATATAACTGCGTGTTTTTGGACAGTCTAAATCTTCAATCTTTCCTATATTCTCTGCAATCTTCATAAATGCCATATGAACAGCATCTTCTGAGTCCTGCTCATTATTTAGCACTTTATTAGCAGTATAAAACATCAGAGCTTTATATTTCAGATATATCTCTTCAAATTTTAATTTATCATATTCACTTTCTATAATTTGCAGATATATCATCTAAAAAATCCTCCAACACAATTAAAAATCAAATCTGTTCTTTATATTAAATGAATTAAAATGGAAAATCAAATTTATTTGTCTGCGGCCAAAGGTATTAATACCCACATAATAAAAGGCAGTCATTAAACCGCCTTTTATCCGTTCTGTTTTATTTTAATTATGTTCTGCCTGAACTGCACTTTCATCTCCTGCGGAAGTATAATCACAAAGTTCATAAAGCTCAGGAGGAATAAAGCTTACTGCAAGCTGCTCCTCATTTGGTAGCTCATTATACCATTTAAGCCACTCTAATGTTTCCCGTGATAGCTGAGAGCTTTTAAATATTTTATCATGAAACATTACTGTAGTATCTTCTGTTGAAACCGGCGGATTTGAAGGATTTTCCACCAAATACCACTGGTCATTAACAAAAATATAGTAGTCATTGATATACAAATAGGTAAATACTTTTTCTCCGTTATTGATATCGAATGTATAGCTTTCTCCACCGGCATATACTTCGTTAGGCGCCTCTCCATCAGAAAAATCCATAGGCAGGAGGTCAAGACTAAGCACCCAGTCCTTTACTTCTGTTATTTCATCCATACTTAACTGTTTTGGATTATCTGAAGAATAAACTGTATAAGTAATTTCTTTTATATCCGCCGGAAACAGCATTGGTCCTATTCCGCATATCACTACTTTTTCACTATCATTTTTGTAATTTACAGTCAAGCAGGTAGTATCATCTAAAAACCATACATCTTCTGACGAATTACTGTACTCAGGAGTACCCCATACTTCAGATAATTGAGTTCTTTTGTACCCCGATAATATTTTATTTACTTTAGCCTCATCCATTTGAGCAATAGACTTTAAATTAGGTATATTATCATTGCTCTTTCTATTATAATAACCATAGCCCCATATTAAACCTGCTGTCACTATCACTGCCAACACGATTATAATCCATATCTTTTTTGTTCCATTATATTTTATCAATGCCCAAACACCCCATCCTAATCCACAGACAAATATCATAAACAGCATATATATAACAAAAAACAAATACAATAATCTATCCCATCCTGTTACAGCAAGGCTTAAAACAATCCACATCAATGCCGCAGCAGAAAGAATTATCATGGGAATGAACCTTGCAAATATTGATTTTGCCTTAAAACAAATCCATATCTGTGTAGGCAAAATCACAATGAGGGAAAAAACAATGACAATATTTGTGACAGGAATATCTCCATACCATATATCAAACATAGAAATCCCTCCTATTTTGTGAAATATAGTTTTTTAATAAAGGTATCCATTTTCCACAACACGTCTTATCAAATACTTTCCTTGAGTATGGTTTTATAAAACAACAATCTTTAGCCCTTTGTCAGCTCTGTACCATAATGTTCTGACCAAAACCCATTATCTAAAGCTATAGTAAAAAATGGTGTCATTTTATTATAAATCTCTGTATCAGTAGGTTTTGATAAACTAAGAATGTATTCAATAAATTCTGGTGTTACAGTTCCATAAATGATTTTTCCGTATTTCCAACAGCTTTCTTTTACTTCACCAAATTGAAGTGCCATTTTTATTTCATCTTGTTCTATATTCCAGCAGTGTATCTCAAAAGTCTTAGCTGTTTTCAACTGCTCAGACATAATTTCTTTCCAACGTAAATTGTTCATTTCTGCTGCATTAAATTCAATGTAGTCCATTTACTTTTCCTCTTTCTTAAAAAACAATAGATTTATTTTATTATAATTTTGTTTACAACCATTAGTAAGCATAATCGCTTTATAAGCTAATAATAGTTTTTTAAATAACTGTAAATATATATTAGCTATTATCCTAAAAAGCATATGGAACTCTTTTAGATTTATAACGAAACAAAACTTACTTTTAGGACACATCTGTATAAAAAAACAGGAAATCCATAAAAGATTTCCTGTGTAATTGATTGTCTAAGATAGTTTTTTTCATTAATACACTAAATTTCATTTATAATATCTGTTATTGTAATTTTTCTTAATTTTTTTGACGGAGAGTATACTGCTATTGCTGAAGATGAAATTACAAATAATATGATTATAATTACTTGCACAATCGGAAAATCCCAAAAAGCGTATTGAAAATGGTCTAAAATTAGAATTTTGCAGAGTATTTTACTTATAGGCAATCCTATAATGCATCCAACAATACATCCTAAAAAAGCATAGGTAAAGGCTTCAGCAGCAATCATTTTTGTAATTTGACTACCGTCCATTCCCACAGCACGCATAAAGCCATACTGCTTCGTTCTGGAAGAAACACTCATTGAAATACTGTTTATAATATGAAACATTGTAACCAATGCAACCATACCCAAAAAACAATAAATGCAAAAAAGAAAAGCTATATATGTGCCAAAAGTGCTTTGCTCTCTTTTGTCCATAAAAATATATGAGTCGCCAACAGCGTTTTTAATTTCTTCTATGTTTTTCTCTGTCGCATTTTTTGCAGTTTGTATCATAACAAGAGAATAATCTGAAACGCCTGTTAATTTTTTAAATGTTTCATCAGAAGTGATTAATGTTAATTTTCCATTAGTCAGTCCGTTTTCACTAAATAGGTCTTTGTTTAATAATCCTGCAATCTCTAATTTCTCATTGCCTATTTTAATTATATCACCTATTTTCCAAGTACAGTTATTATCCCATGTTGCCAACACATAACCTGTGTTTTTGTAAATTTTAGAAATATCCGTTCCTTTTTGCAACATATCATCTTTTTGCAAGCATTCTAAATCATAGTCATCAAATGAAACTATGTCCACACTTTTATTATAAGTACTTTCGCCTAACACTTCAGCCGGAATTTCAAATGCGGTGCGTCTTCCGTAAACATGTTCTACACCTTGCATACTGCTTATTTCTTCTACAAAATCATAATCTATAGAATTTGAACCATCCGTACTGGAAATATCAATATCAGAAGTACTTGCTGGCTGAGGCATTAAATATCCTACAAAATCAACTAAAACAGAAAAACTCAAGAAAAGTATTATGCTCAAAGCAAATGAGCTTGTTATTAAAATTAAATTCTTTTTTGCAGATATGGCATGACTTATTCCAAGAGCAATTGGAATTTTTAAAAAGCGAGTATATAAAATATGATGTACTTGCTGAATATTTTCCGCATTTCCGGAAGATGCAACAACCGGCGGTACTTTTGCCGCCTGCTTTGCCGGCGCACTTGCTGCAATAAACACAGTTAAAATTCCCATTACAGCACCGCTTAAAATGCCAATTAAACTTATTTTGAAAAGCGGAATATTGATAAATTCTTCGCCTACTAAAAAGCGGAGTATAAAGCAAAATATCCATGAAGCTACTACTCCAAGAATAATACCAATAGGAACGGATGTTTTGCACCAGCTTAATGCTTCTAATCGAACAAAACAAATCATTTGTTTTTTGCTCATGCCAATACAGCGCATCATTCCAAAAAATTTTGTTCTTTGTGCTACACTGCTATGTATACTGCTGGAAATCATAAGCACTCCAGCAATCAGTATCAATATAAACAGTACGATTGCAATTAAAAAAAGTGATTGTCCCATATCAGTGCTAAGCAAATATTGAACAGTAAAACTGCCATGCTTTTCTGTCAACCGGTTCTGTTCCATTCTGGCGCCCATTTCTGCCATGCTGAATACTGCCGTTACCATAAAAACAGAAAACATAATACATAGCCTTGTCATGATGTTCTGGTGTTTATGTTTTTTAGCCGAAATCCAAATTAAACTAATATAACTTTTCATTCCCGGCACCTCCCAAAATCAGTCACTACTCCGTCTGATACATTCAAAATACGGTCTGCTGTTTGGGCAATACTTTGGCTATGAGTAATCATAAGTATGGTCTGTTCATACAGTCTGGAGGCTTTTTTTAATAGAGCAATTACCTCACTTGTGTTTTGGCTGTCAAGGTTTCCTGTCGGCTCATCTGCCAGTATTAAAGATGGCCTTGTCATAAGCGCACGGCCAATTGCTGTCCTTTGCTGCTGTCCTCCTGATAACTGGCTTGGCAAGTGATGTCTGCGGTCTTTCAAGTGTAAAACCGTGAGAAGTTCTTCCAAATATTCTTTATCCGGCTTTTGGTAATCCAACAGTACAGGAAATATAATGTTCTGCTCTACAGTTAATTCTGGCACCAAATTAAAACTTTGAAATATAAACCCAATATTCCTTCGTCTAAATACTGTAAGATTTTTTTCTTTCATAGAAAAAATATCTTTCCCATCAATAAAAACCTTTCCAGCTGTAGCTGTATCTAAAGCTCCTATTATATTTAAAAGTGTACTTTTTCCGGAACCGGATTCTCCAACAATGGCAACAAATTCTCCTTTGGGAACAGAAAAAGAAACATCTTTTAATGCATATACAGACGTTTCACCTTTCCCATAAATTTTTGATATATTATCTACTTCCAATAAATTCACAAAATCACTCCTCTCTCTTTTAAAGAAAGAGTACCATACCTGCCTTACAGCAATATAACAGGCAGCCTACAATTTTGTAGGAATTAAAAAATTAATTGTAAATGCAGCGCCTTTTCCCAAAGTACTTTCCACTTCAATTGTTCCATCATGCGCCTGCACAATTGCTTTAGCTAAAGGAAGACCTAACCCAATTCCATGAGAATCACTGGAAAATCGGCTGCGATAAAACCTTTTAAAAATATGATATATGTCCTCCGGATGAATACCGCTGCCATTATCTTTTATAATGATTTGAAGCATTTGTGCAGTGCTTTTCCATTTAACTGAAATAACATCCCCTGTTTCTGTATGGTCAAAAGCATTTTTTATAATGTTTATTATTGCTTCTTTTATCCAATTTTTATCACAAAATAATGTAATTGTGGTGTCGCCAGAAAATATAAGTTTCTTTTTTTCTATTTTTGACTGAAAAACAAAATGCTCTTTTATTTCATGCATTATATTTGATATATTTTCTTCTCTTTTCTCGAAAACAACTGTTCCTGCATCAAGTTTTGTTATTTTCAAAAGATTTTTTACCAAATATTCTATTCTATCAAGTTCTTGTTCTGAAAGAGTAGCAAATTCTTTTATTGTAGAAAAATTATCTGTTTCTTCTTGTATAATCCCGTTATAAACATTCAAAGCAGCAATTGGAGTTTTCAACTGATGAGAAATATCAGATATTGTGTCTTTCATAAACTGTTTGCCCTTGCTTTCGTTTTCTATATGAGCGTTTAGTGTAGAAACTAATAAATTAACCTCATAAAAAAGCCTGTATAACTCACCTTCTTCTTCACAATCAATTCTTGCTGTTTTGTCTCCGGAAATAAATGCCTTGATTTTTAATACTGCCTGTTCAATCATACGGTCTTGTTCTTTAAAATAAAAATACATTGCTGTAAATATCAAAATAGCCATTACCATAAAAAAAAGAAGTAAGTACAAAGGCATGTATTTTGTATTAGTACAAGCGGTAAAAAATATGGCAGAGTAAAACACTGCCATAACCAAAAATATAATTAAAAAAAGCTTTCTTATATTTTTATTCTCCAATATTCTCATAACTTGCCCTCAACCTTATCCGTTCCATCTGTATCCCATACCCCTAACGGTAATTATTTTTTGTGGTTTGCTGGGATTATCCTCTATTTTTGTACGAAGCCTTCTGATGTATACTGTTAAAGCACTGCTGTCAATATAGTTTTCGGTACTGTCCCAAAGTTTGCCCATTATCTGCTCCGGTGAAAGAATTATATTAGGATTTTCCATAAATAAACAAAGCAGTTTATATTCATTTGTAGTCAAATCAAGTTTAATATCCCTTTTATAAACTTCTCCATTTAAAAGCTTTACATTTATATCTCCTGAATTAAGTTCTGTTTTTTCCTCATTAAAATTATCGCTCCTTCTTAAAAGCGCATTAATTCTTGATAAAAATACGGCTAATTTAAAAGGTTTTGTGATATAATCATCACCGCCTATATCAAGACCCATTGTAATGTCCATTTCTTCATCTGCGGCGGTTAAAAAAAGAATTGGTATTTTGGATGTCTGTCTTATTTTTTTGCACAAATCATATCCGGAACCGTCAGGCAGTGTAACATCCAGAATGACTAAATGATATGCTCCATTTTCAAATAAATTTTCTGCCTCCTGCTTTGTTTTTGCAATATTAATTTCGTATCCATGTTTCTGCAAAGCAAATGATAATCCATTAATCAAACTTATGTCATCTTCTACAAACAATATTTTTTTCATAATCTTCACCGTTATTTTTTATATCATGTATACCAATCTATTTTAACATTATAGCGTTTTTTGTGTATTTAATTCAATAACAATAGTTTTAAACCTCTGAACATAGAGCACTAAAAAGGGTGATTTTTCGATTTATGCCTTTTATTACTTTTGAATTTACACATACTTTTTTCATTGGAAATGTAGTTCACACATAGTATTTATTGTTCCTTTCATATATAACACCTGTAAAACTATTGTACTAATTGAAATATAAGCAAATAAAAAAGCCCTATTTTGGTCCGGAGACTAAAATAAAGCTTTTTTAGTTTATGCAAAGTAAGTAAGCATAGCTCTAATTTTAATTAAATGATATTCATGTTATTTATTATCCTACAGTTTGATGATTTCTAAAGGATTTATAAGCTATAACACTGGATGCCATCACTACAACTATATCAGCAAGTATAATACTCAAAGCTGGAGCTAAAGGCTTGTTATAATAAATAGATTGAGCATTAACAGGTAATATCAATACCTCTTGCACATTTACAGCATTAGCCGGAAAAATTAGTAGTATATCGCGTAATGTATTTTGTGGCAATATTTGCCGTAAAATCCACGGTGCCATAAATATAGCAAAAGAGATAATCAAAGAAGAAAACGGGCTTTTAGTAATTGCAGAAATCATAACTGTAATGGCAGCTGTAAAAACACCTGCTAACCATATGATTATTAACCCAAATAATATTAGTTGAAAATTATTCATTGGAATTTCTACACACAAGAGTGAAAGTCCAAAGTTTGTCTGTATATCTGCGTTCCAGCCAAGCAAACCGTAATGTATCCCAAATACAACACAATAAAGAATAAATAATCCAACAACTAATACGGTAGTAAAAATAATGCTGGTAAGAAGTTTAGCAATAATCTGCTTATTTTTGCCGTATTTTGATGTCAATATAAGAGCGTCCATTTTGTTACTGTACTCACTTGAAAATATAGTCGATATAGCAATCACTAAAACAATCAATGCGGAAAAAGCTATTGCAATGGTAGGTCCACAAAATCCTGTAAAAAAATATGCCCAACTATCGTTATAGCCATATTGTAAAGGCTTATCAACATAAGTTGTACCATAGTCCGCTATGCTTACCAACCCTGAATTTGTCAAATGTGGTATGGAAGAACCATGAGCAATAGCCTCTTGCGATATTTCATCATAGTTTTCAGGTGGAATAAACATAGCAAGGTACAAATATGTTGAAGGTAGTGTTGAATTGGCAATATCGCCCTCAACCATTTGAGAATATTCATTCGGATAGGCATTTGAAAAATCTGCAACCATTTTTGCTATGGTATCATCGGTAAAATCTCCGGCATATTTTTCAGCAATCATTTGATTATATTCTATTGCCTTTCTGCCGGATAATTGTGTACCGTCTGGCAAAACTGATAAGTTAGCTGAATTATTAAAGCAACACGCTTGCAGTATAAAAAAGCAAATGAACATCAATACTGCAACAGAACCAATTACAATGGAATTGGAAAACAGCTTTTTTATTTCAAAATTTATAATGCGAACCATTGGTTACACCTCCCCATGAAAGTAATACAAATATAAATCCTCTAAGCATGGAGATACCAATGTTGCCTCATTGCAGGGCTTATTGTCTGACACAACTCTTAATATAGTTACTCCATTTTCCATTCTGCTGTTACAAATGGTACAACTCTTTTCAATACAATCCGCTTCTTCCCTTGTTACTCGACACTCCCAAACTTTACCTGTTATTTCTTGTATAATGTCATTTTCTGCCCCTTTTTTTATTAGTGTACCATTTTTAATCATAAGTATTTCATCTGCAATATACTCAACATCTGTAACGATATGGGTAGAGAGTATAACAATTCTATTTTCGGCAAAAGAACTAATAAGGTTACGAAACTTTACCCTCTCTTTAGGGTCAAGCCCGGCTGTTGGCTCGTCAAGAATTAAAATCTGTGGGTCGTTCAAAAACGCTTGTGCAATTCCTAAACGCTGTTTCATGCCGCCTGAAAAAGTCTTAATCTTTTTGTTCTTTACTTCTAAAAGATTGACTGTTTTTAATAGTTCTAAAGATTTCTCCTTTGCATACCTGGCGTTCAAACCTTTCAGAGAAGCCATATAAAGCAGAAAATCCATCGCTGTAAAGTTTGGATAATACCCGAAATTCTGCGGAAGGTAGCCAATTACAGCGCGGTAACTCTCTCCCATTTCACGAATATTTGTGTTATTAAAGGTTACTTCTCCCGATGTAGGCTTTAATATATCGCAAATCAATCTTAACATAGTTGTTTTGCCTGCGCCATTTGCCCCAAGCAAACCATAAATTCCCGGCTCGAAAATTGCATCAATACAATCTAAGGCAATTTTACTGCCATATTGTTTTGTAAGTCTATCTAATGTCAGCTGCATATAGTCAAACCTCCCTCGTCCAAACCTTTTACAAACTGAAAGATTTTCCAAATGAGAATAATAAAAGTTACAAAGCAAAAAATTAACCAAACAAGTATGGAAATACTTTGATACACCGAAAACCGATTAGTACAAAACAATATGATAAAAGAAATTCCAAAGCCTATTGTAAAAATGGGAAGTACAGAATTTTTATTTCTAAAAAAACTTGTGATATAAAAAGATACGATACAAGCTAAGTTAAACGGTACAAATAAATATAAAGCCATTTCCCACATAGGCAAATTTGTCTGTATACTTGTCAAAATAGTAATTATTAAAACAATAAGCAAATCAATTATTCCTATAATAGAAAGCTTAATTGCCACAATTTGCCTAAGATTATACTTGCAGCTTTGCTCCAATTCCCACATTTGATAAGAGAAACTTTTGCAAACTTCGGGAAAGCCAACTACACCAAGCAATGCTACAATAAATGAAATAATCGAAAGAACAGCAGTAATATCTGTACTGCTATTAATTTGACTAATAAGCAAAATACATAATCCAATTATCAACAATTGAGAAAGCCACAAAAGTGGGGATATATACTTTAACTGATTTATAATTTTCCTGTACCAGCATACTTCTTGTACCGGATTTTTCATTAGAAGTTGCTTTCCTGCTAAAATCGTTTTTTGTATATTTGTTTCATCATCTGGCGCAACAGTATATGTCCCCAACTTTTCTTTAAAAAGTTTATATTGCTCTTTCACGCCTTAAAATCCTCCTTATACAAATATCGCTTTAACTTATCAAGCCCCTGTTTTAACCGTGATTTTGCTGTTGGCAGACTTACCCCTGTAATGGCTGCAATCTCTTTTAATTTTCGGTCATGGTAGAAACGTAAAATGACAACTTCTTTTTGTATATCGGGAAGTCTGTCAAGGGCTTGTTGTATAGTTTGGTTATATTCTTTACGCAATGTTTCTTCTGAAATATCTATATTGCTTTGAACATCAGAAATCCCATCCATACCCGCTAAATCATGGGATTTCTTTTTGAAATGGTTGTTACAGGTATTAACCGCAATCGTTAGCAGAAAATTAATAAACTTACCTGTAAATTTGTATTGCTGAATATGCTCTATCAGTTTTAAGAAAGTATCTTGCGTCAAATCGGAAGCAAGTGTCGTATCTCCATTACAGCGACGAACACAAAAGCTATAGATATTCTGATAGTATTTCCGTACCAGCGTTTCAAAAGCTTCTGTATCTCCATTTTGAATACGCTTTATTAAAATATAATCTTCTATGTCCATCACCTACCTTCCATGAAAAGTGCTTTTATAGTATTAACAAATATACCTTTAAAAAAGATTTAAGATTTTAATTTTATTTTCAATATTTTCTGTAGATTTTTAATATTCATAATTACCAAGGAAACCATTATGCTATTTTAATATTTTTATATGTTTTTAAATTCTATTACTTCAAATCAGCGTAAAATTTTCTATGAAATGAATATAAGATATTCTTTCTGAAACACTTGTTCAGATTATAATAGCATCATTTGTTACAATTTTAAAATTATGAATTGTAAATGTATTGTTTGAAAAATAATAAAAAAACGCCTGACTGCTTCTTACTGCAATCCAGCGTCTGGAATAATAAAGCTCATATATATGTTTTTTAGTCTATATATTAAATGCATTCTTTTTAGCTAATATAAAAAGTATCTGTCAATATTGAATATAAAATCACCTAATGTTTTTCAAAAATAAAATATATCTTTATAATACATTATTGAGGAAACAATAAAATAATTATATTCTTCAATAAGGAAATATCTAAACTATATAATACAATAATCGCTTATTTTCTTTAAAGCAAACATCATAACAATTTTTAATCCTTTAAAAATATAACTAAATACCAACTTTCACGTTTATAATTTTTCCCATCTCGCATAAACTACTATTTTATCCTTCATTAAAATTTTGGTAATGGGCTCTTTCAATTTTTTATCCGCATACCAGCCTGTAAAGCTATACCCTTTTTTTACAGGTACATATTCTGTTAAATCAACTGTAGACCCTACTGTTTTATGTGTGTAATTTGTAATCATCACATCTTCGTTAGATAACTCTCCCCCATCTAAATTAAATCTAAGGATACCAGAAACAGGCAGCTTTTCCACATCACTGTCTTCAGACTCATCCACAGTTACTCGGCATGTGGCGCTTTCGTCTTTTGATGTGGCAGTAAAATCAGCGG
>JAHZEA010000021.1:0-28084 GCA_019422065.1 Lachnospiraceae bacterium
TGGGGTATCGCCAAGCGGTAAGGCAACGGATTCTGATTCCGTCATTCGCAGGTTCAAATCCTGCTACCCTAGTTTTTGCCCAGATAGCTCAGTTGGTAGAGCAGAGGACTGAAAATCCTCGTGTCCTTGGTTCGATTCCGAGTCTGGGCACTTAACCCTTTAGTAAATGCTAAAGGGTTTATTTTTTTTTGTTTTAAATTTAGAAAATTTTTGACATTACTTAATAACTTGATTATTATTTTTAAATAATAAAAGCGCAGTTTTAAAATCTGCGCTTTTTATATTTATTTCATTTTAGACACATAATTAGATTATGTTGATTCTTTGATTAATATGTATTTATTGTGATTTTTAATTTCACATCCAGAGTTAATGTCCTGAATTATATCTGTTCTGATATATACTTTTCCACCCTTTATTACAGCTCCGTTATCATATGTATTAATTTTATTTATCTTGTTTAATTTTACGTTTTTTGAGGTTATAGCGTAATGTTTTGTATAGCTTGTTTGAGTAAAAGACAGTAACAAGACTGAAATCAGCACGCTTGCCACGGTTATATAAACTGTTTTTAATATGCACATTTTCACACCTCTTATTTGTTGTATGCATAATTTTTTCCTTATAAAAGCATAATTAATAAAAATATTTTACTGCAAAATGCGGTTAAAGTCAATACCGCATAATGCGGTATTATATACTTCTAATGGTGATTTTATGTATAAAAGGATAAGGGATTTAAGAGAAGACAATGACCTTACTCAAAAGCAGGTATCGGCATATCTTCACTGCTCTCAGCAGGTATACAGTAATTATGAGTTGGGACAGAGGGATATTCCTACAGCTGTTTTAATTGCCTTGGCTAAGTTTTATAATACAAGTACTGACTATATTTTGGGACTGACAGATGAAAAATAATTTTGTTTTGTACCTTACTAAGGGGAGATTTTAATTGGCGCTTAAAAAAGATTTAACAGTGGGAAACTTAAATACTCAGATTTTCATGTTTGCACTGCCTATAATTATTTCAAATCTTTTTCAGGCTATGTATAATGCTGTTGATATGTATTTTGTTGGAAAATATCTTACTACTGCGGCAACAGCGGCTGTTTCTGTAAGTGGGCCTATAATGAATGTGCTTTTAATGGCTGTATCCGGAATGGGATTGGGTGTTACAATTATACTTGGCCGGCTTGTGGGTACAGGGGATAATGAGAGAATAAAAAAGACCGCTAATACGGCTATTGTTATATTTTTAATTTCAGCTGTAATACTGTCATCAGCAGGAATAATGCTTTCCCCTTTGATTTTAAGGGTTGTTTATACTCCCCAAGAGGCATTTTTGCAGGCTCTTTATTATTTAAGAATAGTTTTTGCAGGAATGATATTTACTTTAGGTTATAATCTTGTATGTGCAATCCAAAGAGGTTTTGGCGATTCAAAAAGCTCTATGTATTTTGTACTGGCTTCTACAATTACAAATATTGTGCTTGATTACATATTTATTGCTGTTTTAAATACTGGTGTTGAAGGTGCGGCTTATGCTACTGTTATAAGTCAAGGAGTATCTTTTGTATTAAGCATTATATATTTTAGAAGGAAGAAGCATATTGTAACATTCAGCCCAAAGGATTTTTGTTTTGATAAAAAAATAGCGCTGGATATTATAAAAATAGGCCTTCCCAGCGCTTTTCAGCAGGCAACGGTTAACATAGCTTATGTAGCATTAAACGGTATAGTAAACAGTTATGGCCTTTATGCAAGTGCGGCTTATGGAATATGTGTAAAGCTGGACAGCTTTGCCGTTTTGCCATGCAGTGCAGTTAATGATGCAGTTTCGGCTGTAAGCAGTCAGAATTTAGGTGTAGGTCAAAAAGAAAGGGCAATTAAAGGCATTAAAGTAGGAAGAAAAATACTTATTCCGTTTAATATATTCCTTATGGCTGTTATGTTCTTTTTTGGCGGAAAGCTGGTTTGTTTATTTAATACAGACCCAAATGTAATATATATGGCTCACAAATACATTAAAATATCATGTATAATGTATATTTTTTATGCCATATACTACCCGCTTATGGGCTTTATTAAAGGAACGGGAAACGCTGTTTTTACACTGCTTAACACAATAGCGGCACAGCTTATTATACGTGTACCAGTAGCTTATTTTTGTGCAAAGGTATTAGGTTTAGGCTTTTATGGAGCGGCAGTGGCATGGATAATAGCGCCTATATTTTCTAATACGGTATATACAATTTACTTAAAAAGCGGAAAGTGGGATAAAAGCTCAAAAATGCATAATTAAGTATTTTACAAAATGTTGAGTTTATAATTAATGAAAAAGATATAAAAAAAGTTACGAAAATAATGCTTTATTTTTGTTGTATGTTTGGAAAAGGTTGTATTGACTTAGTTAATTTTTAGATATAAAATAATTTTATAAGTTATTAAAACTATTAAAATTTTTTACTTAGAGAGGTGCGAAAAATGTTAAAATTTACATCAACAGAAAACGCTCCTGCAGCTATCGGACCATATTCACAGGCTGTAGAGGTAAACGGTCTTCTTTTTGCTTCAGGTCAGGTTGCTCTTATGCCTGGTACAGGTGAAATCGCTGGCAAGACAATTGAGGAGCAGACAGAAAGAGTTTGCCAGAACATTAAAGCTATTCTTGAGGCTAATGGTCTTGGTTTTGAAGATGTTGTTAAAACAACATGCTTCCTTGCAGACATAAATGATTTTGGCGCATTTAATGAAATTTACGGTAAATATTTCGTAAGCAAACCAGCACGTTCATGTGTTGCTGTTAAGGATTTACCTAAAAAACTTCTTTGCGAAGTAGAAATTATAGCTGCAATGAAGAAATAATTAAACAATAATAAAAAAGCCGTGCTTTAAAGCATGGCTTTTTTGTATTTCGGTTTGTTTACTCTCTCTTCTTTTTTGGTATGGTTTTTAATGTTGTTTAATAAATATTGTTGGGACTAAAATTTTTTGCACAGCCTAAAATTTAAACCGCCGACCTTAAATTAAAAATCAGCCTTTTTTGGATATGTTTCTTATGTGCATATATACGGTGTTTTTTGATATGCCCATCATATCAGCAATTTTTACTACTGAATCTTTAAAGTTAAATATGCCTTTATCGTTAAGTATGGCTATTATCTCTTTATTTTTGTTGGATGTTGTAATGTTACGGTCGTTATATACTATGTCAGAGGCTTCTTTAAGCGAAATTTTAAGTAATTCATCAACATCATCAACAAAGCTTTCGGCAAAAGCGGTATTATGGCTGTCTGAACTGTTTATACTGAATTTAGCAAGTACGTCTGACAGAGGAGTATTAAGATAGTAGTTAATGCAAAGTAAACCGATTATATATCCTTTTTCGCCTATAATGGCTATAGAGCAGCTTTTAAGCGGTATGCCGTCCATTGTTTTATTAAAATACGACATGTGTTTTTGAGATTCGTTTTCACTAAGACTTTTAACCATAGAAAGACCAAGGTCTGTTATAGGGGAGCCTTCTTTTCTGCCTGTATGCTGCCCGTTTATAATTTTAATAACAGAATGTTCAAGATTTCCTAAGCTGTGAATTACTATTTCACAGCCCTCGCCTAAATACTCAGCAAGACCTTCGGCCAGTATTTTATACGAGTTTAGTATAGCATAGTCAGCCTTTGATAATGAAACCGGTTTTTGCTTCATAAATTTTACCTCCTAACAAAATAGTTTATTTAAAGAACATTATTTTACTGAGTAATTATATTTTTAGTATATACGAATTTTTCAGAATATCAATAGATTTTAAATAAAATATTGACAATTTTAATATTTTGAACAATAATTAAAGTAATTTTTTTAATTAAACATACTAATTTTGTATAAGTGCTGATTTATGCCATACTCTGAAACGGTCTTATTTAATAGATTTAATGTTTAAGTGCAGTTTTTTATGGGTGTCTATACTTATGAAATAAATAAGCATAAACACACATTTATTTTTTAATTAAGTATGAAAATATATTACAAACTAGGGAGAGGAAAAAAGTGTCAAAGAAAATATCTGAGTTTGACAGGTATGAAAGAATGAAAAGGCTTGAAAAAGAGGCTGAGGCGGAAAAGAGAAAATCTGACATAGGTTATGGCAGAAAAAACAAAAAAAGCAGGGGGATGCAGCAGACAAAAGGCCGGTTTATGGATTTTGACGACGATTATGATTATTGATTATAATAGAGCACTATTTATTTAACTGTTTTTTACAGGCATTAAAAAGGGATATATATTTTTTATATATTCCTTTTTTGTTTCGGCAAATTATGACAGCCCCTTTAATTATAATACCCATAGAGGTGATAATTATGATTAAAACGGCTGAAAAAAATACCGGTGGGCTGTCGGAAAACACAGCGGATGCAAAATGCGTTAAAACAAGTTCCGCTTTAATTAATATAAAGCTTTTTATTAAGCCGCTTTTATGCTGTACCCTTGCTTTGCTTATGGGCAGGCTAAGCTTAATAGGCGGCATGAGCCCGGCGGGAATTGCCTTTTGCTGGGCACTAACGGGAAAGAGTACTTTGTTTTATCCGGCATGCTTGTTTTCGCTTTTGGGGTATATGTCCAAGGGTTCACAAGGTTTAATACAGTATATGTCATCGCTTTTTTTTGTTATTATACTGGGCTTTGCTTTAGAAAAAAGAATACAGGCTCTAAGCAATTTAAAAAAAGCCGTATTTCCGGCTATATGTGTATTTTTAGGCGGAATAGTATATTTTTTATATGCCGGTGGCACGTACATAATAATTAAATCTGTTTTTGAATCGGTGTTTTGTGCCGGACTGTATTTTGTGTTTTATAAGGGTACCGAAATAGCCGAAAAAGGTATTAAACTGCCGCTTACACAAAGCAATCAGGCTATTGTTTTGTTTATAACAGCTTTAATTGCTGCGTCATTTACAGGTGTTAAAATAGCTGTGTTTGACTTGCGAACGGTTATTTGTGTATTTGTTATACTTTCGGTAGGAATATCATTTTCGTTCTCTGCTGCGGCTTTTGGCGTAATGCTTGGGTTTGTGCTTCTATTAAGCGGCGGAGCTGATGAGGCGTTTTTTGGCATGATATGTCTTTCATCCCTTATGTGCGGGCTTTTTAGCAGGGGAAGCAAAACATCTTCTCTTATATCTTTTGCCTCAGGCGGTGTTATAGCGGCTTTTTATTCAGGCATGACATCGGATATTTCAATGGCTGTTTCGGCTGTACTTGGAGCGTGTATTTTTCTTATTGCGCCGGAGAGAGTTTTTGGAGTATTAAAAAAATTAAGCGAAGCAAAAGCCGAGGATGTTTCGATGTATATGGAAAATGCCAAAGATTTGTTTGATACCCAAAGCAGGAACTTTGCCTCAGCATTTCGCAGTCTTGCTGAAGCCTTTGAGCCGGAAAAAGAGCTTACAACTGAGACACCTCGCAAAAAGAACGATGCAATTATAGACGATGCCGCAGGAAGGGTATGCCGTGACTGCACAATGAGTGTTTACTGCTGGAATATTAAAAGCTGTGAGACATTAAGCGGCTTTTATTCACTTATAGGCCAGTACGACAAAAATGGCATGGCCGATGAAAGCGAAATGCCTGAAGAATTTAAGCTTTACTGCATTAAACCTAAAAAGCTGTGTGAAGCTGTTAATATTTCCTGTCGTGTGCTTAAAAATAGCGCCCTTTGGTACAGTCGTTTTGTAAAAAGCAGAAGCGTTATATCCGAACAGCTTTATTCAGTTGCAAATATTATAGACGGAATGGCTAAAAATGCAAAAATAGACGATATACCATCAGCGGCGGAAGCTGACGAGATTAAACGGCGCATTGTTTCAGCAGGGGTTAGTGCGGAGCAGGTATATGTTTTTAAAGAGCCTTCCGGAAGGCGTATTATAAATATAAAACGTAAAAAATGCGCCTTTGAAAGCGGTGACTGCACAGCTGTTATACTGCCTATAGTTAATTCCGTTTGCTCAGGCAGTTTTGTTAAAAGCTCTGCCATGTGCGGAAAAGGAAACGATTTATGCACAATAACTTTAAGGCAGGCCGACAGCTTTGGCTTTAAATACAGCGTAAGCGCTCAAAAGCGTTACGACAGCGATGTATCAGGGGACAGCTATTTGGTTGAAGAAAACTCCAACGGTATTCTTACAGTTGCCGTAAGTGACGGAATGGGCTCTGGTAAAGCGGCTAAAGACGAAAGCTCGGAAGCCCTTAGGCTGTTAAGCAAGTTTTCATCCTCAGGCTTTGACGCAGGCCTTTCGGCTGGAATATTAAATACTGTTTTACTTGGCCGTGGCGACGGGGAGCTTTTTACAACCCTTGATGTATGCTGTATAAACATGTATACAGGCAGAGGGCGCCTTATTAAAAACGGCGGTTCAACGGCTTTTATAATCAGGGACGGAAAAGTAACTTCTATTCGCTCTACATCATTGCCTATAGGAATACTTAAAGATGTTGACTCGGACATAACGGAGTTTAATTTAACCGATGGCGATATACTGCTTATGGTAACAGACGGGGTTATTGATTTTACCGGAAGTCAAAGCGACGAATCATTTATTGAAAAAACTGTGCGTAAAAACAGAAGCAGTGATATTTCAACACTTTCACAGGCAGTTATTAACGAAGCTGTTAAGGCGCAAAATGGCAGATGCAAAGACGATATGCTTTGCGTATGCGTTAAAATATTTGAAAAACGATAGGCTATAATGTATTATAGACATATCCTCTTTAGGGTATGTCTTTTTTTACGGAGGTATTAAAATGTCCGGTATGTATATAAAAGCTGTTAATACGGTTAAAAAATATAATATGCTCTTTAAGGGCGCAAAGGTTGTAACAGGTGTTTCAGGCGGTGCAGACTCAACAGCTCTTTTGCTTTTTTTATGTTCTTTAAGAGAAAGCTATAACTTAGAGGTTTACGCTGTTCATGTGCATCATGGCATTAGAGGCGATGAAGCCGACAGAGATATGCGCTTTGTTGAGGCTTTGTGTAAAAAGCTAAATGTGGAATGTACCGTAAAACATCACGACGTAAAGGGTATTTCAAAAGAAAAGGGCATTTCTGAGGAAGAAGCCGGCAGAATGGTGCGCTATGGTGATTTTAGAGAGGAGCTTGAAAAACGCGGAGCCGATTTTATAGCTGTAGCCCATAACATGAATGACCAAGCCGAAACAGTTATAATGCGCCTTTGCAGAGGCAGCGGCTTAACGGGTATGGCCGGAATACGCCCTGTAAGAGGAAACATTATTCGCCCGCTTATAGACTGTTTCAGAAGCGAAATAGAGGAGTATCTTGCATTTAATAATCAGGAATATATAAACGACAGCACTAATTTTAAAGAGGACTATACAAGAAACAGAATACGCCTAAATGTAATACCGTATCTTTCAAGCCAGATTAACAGCGGCGCAATGGAAAACATAGCCAAAAGCGCTGTTTTATTAAGGGAAGAAGATGATTATCTTAATTCTTTGGCTTTGAAAAAACTAAAAGAGATTACAGTTAAAAAAGAAAATAACGCCATTTCTTTAAATGCAGTAAAGCTATGTGAAATTGATAAAGTTTTGCAAAGGCGCATAATTCGCTTAGGCCTGATTATGCTTAAAAAAGATATAAAGGATATATCACTTAGCCATGTTGATAGTGTGCTTAAAACAGCTCAAAAAGGCGGACATACAGATATGCCGTCAGGCTTTTGTGCTGATACTAGCTGTGGTATATTAAAGCTTAGAAATGGCAGGGCACAGGTACAAGATTTTTCATATAAGCTTGAGCTTGACAAACCTGTATTTGTTAAAGAATGCGGAATGTACTTTTTAATGACTAAAAACGACAAAAAAATAAACGAAAAACCAAATAACGTGTATACTAAAGTCTTTGATTGTGATAAAATATCTATTAATCCTGAAATAAGGAACAGAAGGAACGGCGACAAAATAATTACTAACAAAAACGGTGGAACAAAAAAGCTGAAGGATATTTTTATTGATAAAAAAATACCTAAAGACGAAAGGGATACCATTGCCGTTATAGTTTCCGGCAATGACATAATGTCTGTTTGGGGTATTCGTGACAGCGCATATTTTCTGCCGGAAGGCCGCGGAAAAAATGAATTGTTTATTCACGCATGGAGGAAAAATTATGATTGAAAAAATAAGCACACTTATTTCAAAAGACGAGATTAATAAAAGAATAGCTGACATAGCTGCGGAAATAGAAAAGGATTATGCCGGAAAAGACATACATTTTATTTGTATACTTAAAGGCGGTGTTGTTTTTATGACAGACCTTGCAAGGGCTATACATAAAAACGTATATATGCATTTTATGGATGTATCCAGCTATGGCAATTCTACAGAAAGCAGCGGCAATATAAAAATACTTATGGACCTTGACGAGTCTATAGAGGGTAAAGATGTGCTTATTGTAGAGGATATAATCGATTCAGGAAGGACTTTAAGCATACTTAAGGATGTACTTTTGGCTAGAAAACCTGCAAGCCTTAAAATATGCACACTTCTTGATAAGCCGGACAGAAGGGTTTCACATGTGGATATAGACTATACAGGCTTTAAAATACCTGACGAGTTTGTTGTAGGCTGCGGTCTTGATTATGCTCAAAAATACAGAAATCTTGACTACATAGGCATTATTTCTTTTGAGGAAGAATAAAATTAAAAAAAATAAGCAAAATAAATTACCGCCTAATTAAATTTTGGCGGTAATATTTTTGTTATGCCAAAAGGCGCTTAAAAACGATGAAAGGTATTATTTTGTATATATATGCAATAAAATACCGTAAAGCTGTGTTAAATTTTTTTAAGGCCGCTGATTTAAGTTGTATTTGCAAATTAATTATGATAAAATATTAAATTATTGGTTGGAAAGAGGTTTATATTTTACTTGTTTTCAGCCTGAATGTGAGCTTAACCGGATGAAATGCACGGTTTGACATATTCTCAGAAAAATATATTTACTTAGGAGGCATGAAGTTGAAAAAGTACTACAAAAGTTTTGGCCTGTATGCCATTATTTTCATTATTGTTTTAAGCATTCTGGCGTTTATAAATCAAGGTTATGTTGCGCCGCAGACAACGACGTATACATACAGTGACCTTTTCCAGAAAATAGAGGCAGGGGAAGTTTCTAAAATTTATATTCAGAACAACTCTGACGCTATTAATTATGGAACAGTAAAAGCCGAGCTTAAAGACGGTACGGTTATACAGAGCAATGTCCCTTCTTTAAGCGGTTTTTCGGAATATATAGACCAGAAAATAGTTGAGGATAACCTTGATGTAACAGTTGAGGATATACCAAAAACTAATATGCTTGGCTCTATACTTCCATCACTTATTATGATGATACTTGCCGTTGTTATTTTCTCGTTTATGTTCCAGAAAATGCAGGGCGGCGGCGGAAAGATGATGTCTTTCGGCAAAAGCAAGGCTAAAGTTACAATAGACGATAAAAACAGAGTTACATTCGATAATGTAGCCGGTCTTGATGAGGAAAAGGCCGAGCTTAGCGAGATTGTTGAGTTCTTAAAAGATTCTAAAAAATTCCTTGACTTAGGCGCAAGAATACCTAAAGGCGTTCTTCTTGTAGGACCTCCGGGAACAGGTAAAACACTTCTTGCAAAGGCTGTAGCGGGAGAGGCAAAAGTGCCGTTCTTCTCTATCTCAGGTTCAGACTTTGTTGAAATGTTTGTTGGTGTTGGTGCTTCACGTGTTAGAGATTTGTTTGACCAAGCAAAGAAAAATGCGCCTTGTATTGTATTTATAGATGAGATTGACGCCGTGGGCAGACGCAGAGGTGCAGGCCTTGGCGGCGGACATGATGAAAGAGAACAGACATTAAACCAGCTCCTTGTTGAAATGGACGGTTTTGGCATTAACGAAGGCGTTATAGTTGTAGCGGCTACAAACAGAGCTGATATACTTGACCCTGCTATATTAAGACCGGGACGTTTTGACAGACAGGTATATGTAGGCAGACCTGACGTTAAAGGCCGTGAGGCTATACTTAAAGTACACGCAAAGGGCAAGCCGTTAGCTGATGATGTAGATTTAAGCGTTGTGGCTAAAACAACATCAGGCTTTACAGGTGCAGACCTTCAAAACCTTCTTAATGAAGCTGCTCTTCTTTCTGCAAGAGACGGCAAAAAGAAGATTGATATGGAAGAAATACAGAAGGCTTTTGTTAAAGTCGGCATAGGTACAGAAAAGAAATCAAGAAAGATAAACGAAAAAGAAAAGCTTATTACAGCTTACCACGAAAGCGGCCATGCTGTGCTTTTTGAACTTTTAAGCGAGCTCGACCCTGTTCACAGTATTTCTATTATACCTACTGGTATGGCAGGCGGTTATACAATGCCGCTTCCTGGCGAAGATAAAATGTATATAACTAAAAAAGCTATGGAACAGGAAATAATAAGCTTTTTAGGCGGACGCGCTGCGGAATATATTATATTTAAAGACGTAACAACAGGCGCTTCAAACGATATACAAAGAGCAACAGCCATGGCAAGAAGCATGGTTATGAAATATGGTATGAGCGACAGACTGGGACCTATACAGTTTGGTGATGACCAAGACGAAGTTTTCCTTGGCCGCGAGATAGCTCATTCAAGAAATTACGGCGAGGAAGTAGCAGCGGCTATTGATGAAGAAGTTAAGAAAATGATGGATACAGCTTACAGCGAAGCTATCAGAATTTTAACTGAAAATATAGACGCGCTCCATGCTTCAGCTAAGCTCCTTGTTGAAAAAGAAAAGCTTACAGGCGATGAGTTCAGAAAAATACTTCAAAACCCAAAAGCAGTACTTGAAGAAAACATGCCTGAAAATGCAGAAAATAAAGAAAATGCAGAAAATGCAAATGCTGTTTCTCAAAGCAATTCAAGTACTCAAACAACATTTGAAGATAGTGCTGATAAATCAGAAGGCGTTGATATTGTAAATAACGCGTCAACAGACAGTAGTGATATACAGGAAAACACAAAAAACACAGAAGAATAATAAAAACTTAATATATAAAACGAAAGGATGATTATAAATGGAATATAATGTACGCCCTGGTATGACAAATGAAATGGAATATGTTGTAACAAAAGACGCAACAACAGCGCATTTCAGCCATGACTGCCCTGTTTTTGCAACACCTGTTATGATTAACTGGATTGAGCAGACATGTCTTAAACTCTGCCAGCAGGTTCTTCCAGAAGGCTATGACACAGTTGGAACATTTGTAAATGTAAAACACATGGCTCCTACTCCTATGGGTATGACTGTACGTGTATGCGTTGAAATAGCAGAAGTTAACGGAAAGCTTCTTACATTTAACGTAAAAGTATACGATGAGAAAACAAAAGTAGGCGAAGGCACTCACGGCAGAGCTATAGTAAATGTAGCTAAGTTCGTTGAAAACATTAAGAAAAACAAATAATAAACACAAACTTGTTCGGGGGAATTGAAATGTCAGTAAATCTTAAAGGCAGGAGCTTTCTTACTTTAAAAGATTACTCCGCTGAGGAAATAGAGTATTTGGTTGAGCTTGCAATTGACCTTAAGAAGAAGAAAAAAGCCGGTATATTTGAAAAACATCTTCTTAATAAAAACGTGGCTCTTATATTTGAAAAGCCTTCTACACGTACAAGATGTTCTTTTACAATAGGTGCTGTAGATGAAGGCGCTCATCCGGAATATTTAAGCAAAAACGATATTCAGCTTGGATATAAAGAAACTGTAGAGGACACAGCAAGAGTTCTTGGCAGAATGTTCGACGGAATAGAGTTTAGAGGCTTTTCACAGGAAACAGTTGAAAAACTTGCTAAATACAGCGGTGTGCCTGTATGGAACGGACTTACAGACGAAGACCACCCTACACAGGTTTTAGCCGATTTTATGACTATGAAGGAAAAATTCGGCAAAATAAAAGGCCTTAATTTTGTTTACTGCGGTGACGGCAGAAACAATATGTCAAATGCCCTTATGATAGGCTGTGCTAAAGTAGGCGTAAACTATACAGTAGCATCGCCTGAAAGTCTTTTCCCGGATAAGGATTTAGTTGAGCTTTGCCGTACATACGCTAAAGAAAGCGGCGCTGTTATTACAATAACAGATAATATAGATGAGGCTGTTAAAGGCGCCGATGTAATTTATACCGATGTTTGGGTTTCAATGGGTGAGGAAGACAAAACACAGGAAAGACTCGCTATACTCAGACCGTATCAGGTAAACCAGAAGCTTATGGAAGAAAGCGGAAAGAGCAGCACAATATTTATGCACTGCCTTCCAGCTGTTAGAGGCAATGAGGTTACAAACGAGGTTATAGAAGGCCCGCAGTCTGTAGTTTTTGACGAGGCGGAAAACCGTATGCATACCATAAAGGCTGTTATGGTTGCAACTCTCGGAGATTAAAAGAGCTTTTATTTAAAACAGGCCGTGGGTATTTACACCTGCGGCTTATTTAATTTTAAGGCGGTGTTTTGTATGCTTAAAGAAAATCTTCTTGATTATCTTAAATCATCAAAGGACTATGTTTCAGGCGAAAAGCTTGGGGAAATATTAGGTGTTTCACGCTCAGCGGTTTGGAAGGAAATACGTGCTTTAAGAAAAGACGGATACATTATAGACGCTGTTACAAACAGGGGCTACATGATACGGGATGTGGGCGATGTTATAAACTCTGCCGAAATTAAAACAAATAAGCTTATTGGCTCAAAAGTAATTTGTTTTGACGAGGTCACATCTACAAATGAGGAATGTAAAAAGCTTGGCTTAAACGGCAGTGAAGAAGGCACAGTTGTTGTGTCAGACACACAAACATCAGGCCGTGGCCGTTTAGGCCGTGTATGGAAGTCTAAAAAAGGCACAGGCGTTTATATGTCCATACTTTTAAGGCCGGATATAAGCCCGGTTAAAATACCTTCTGTTACACTTTGTGCCGGGCTTGCAGTTTGTCAGGCGCTTAAATACGATTTTGATATAGACTCAGCCATAAAATGGCCTAACGATATAGTCTGCGGCGGGAAAAAAATATGCGGAATACTGACTGAAATGACAGGCCAGCTGCAAAAGGTGGATTTTGTTATTGTTGGCATAGGCATTAATGTTAATAACGAAGATTTTCCAGAGGAAATTAAGGACAAGGCCTCATCTATGTTTTTAATAAGCCGCAGAAAGTTTAAACGCAGTCCTATAGCTAAAGCCGTTCTTGAAAGATTTGACAAAATATATGCTGACTTTACAGAAAACGGATTTAAAGCAATTAAAGACGAGTATGAGAAAAACTGCATAAACATAGGCAAAAGGGTTAATATAATTAACCGCGACGGCGGATTTGAGGCATTGGCTGTTGAAGTTGACGATAACGGTGAATTGGTGGTTTTAAAAGATAACGGGGAGAAACTATCTGTATTTTCAGGAGAAGTATCTGTAAGAGGAGTGTATTAATTGGAAAAAACCGTAATGGCGGCGGCGTCATTTGAAAAACAAAAATACTATATAGCGCCGGAGTTTGTTTCTCTGCCGGATAGTATTAAGGCGGAAGTGCAGACAGTATGTGTTGTAATTGCTCAAAAGCTTATGTGTACTTTTGTAATGGGCTTTTACAGCGATGGGGATATATATTTTGATATAGTAAAAAGCGAAGATGCCATTGATTTTGACGATATAGGCGCAGAGCTTGAAATAAAAGAAATACGCCGTCAAAAAAGCGAGCTTCTTAAAGCGCTTAAAATATGGTATTTAATATATAAAACACCAGACGGCGAAAAAGTAAAAGAAGAACTGCTTAAAACTGGCAAAGTAGAATTATGAGGTTTATATGTTTATAGGAAATGTTGAGCTTAAAAATAATGTGTTTTTGGCGCCTATGGCAGGCGTTACTGATAAGCCCTACAGAACAATTTGTATAAATATGGGCTGCGGCCTTACCTATTCCGAAATGGTAAGCGCAAAAGGCCTTTTTTACAACAGCACTAACACAGAAAAGCTTATGGAATGTGACGAAAACAGCAGGCCATACGCAATACAGCTTTTTGGCTCAGAGCCAGAAATAATGGGCTCTATGGCAAAAAGAATAGAGGATATGCCCTTTGACATACTTGATGTTAATATGGGCTGTCCGGCGCCTAAAATAGTTAAAAACGGCGACGGAAGCGCTCTTATGAAAAATCCTGATTTAGTGCGTGAAATAGTCTCAGCCATGACTTCATCTCAAAAAAAGCCTGTTACTGTAAAAATACGAAAAGGCTTTGATGATTCAAGCATTAATGCTGTTGAAGTGGCTTTGGCGGCGCAAAAAGGCGGCGCCTCGGCTGTAACCGTTCACGGCAGAACACGTGAGCAGTATTACAGCGGAAAAGCTGATTGGGACATAATAAAAGAAGTTAAAAACGCTTTGGATATACCTGTTATAGGTAACGGAGATATTACATCACCTGAAAGTGCCAAAGCTATGTTTGACTATACTGCCTGCGACGGAATTATGATAGGCCGTGCAGCAGAGGGCAATCCATGGATATTTAAAAGAATAACTCATTACATTAATACAGGTGAGCTTTTGCCGGAGCCTTCTGCCAATGAAAAAACCGAAACAGTGCTGCTTCATGCCAAAATGCTTATAGATTTCAAAGGCGAGTATATAGGCGTAAGAGAAATGCGCAGGCACTTGGCTTATTATACAAAGGGTATGCCTCAGGCAGCAGCAATGCGTGCAGAAATTAATACGGTTATGAATTTTGAAGATATTAAAACACTGGTAAACAGGTATTTTTTGGGTATATGATGTATTAGGATAAGCATAGACTTTTATAAAAAAGGTATGATGCTTATGAAGTTTGCCAAAATATGTTATGGCAGGCAAAATACATCCTATTCTGTTTTATGGGATAATTTGCCTGAGTTTTTAAGGGAGCTTTATTATTTAAAAGTTTACAGGCCGGTTTATAAAGAAGCTGAGCTTTTTTCGGCAGAAGGCGTTATTTTAAGGCTTCCCTTTTATTTAAACGAAAAAAACAGCGGTTTGCTTGAAAAATACATACAAAAAGAGTTTTGCCGCCTTAAAGAAGAAGGCGTGGAGTTTTTTTCCGTTCAGGAGCATATGCCTATACCTAAAGGGTTTAAGGTTTTAACGGGCCGAAGTCTTATTTGTATGCTGTCCAATTATTTAGTAAGCCGAAGCTGTATTAAGCGGCAAAAAAGCTTTGAAGAAGCAGACATCGCCGTTATAGACGGCGGAAACAGTCTTACGGATATATTGCTTAATGTTATTTCGCCCAAGGCAACTAAAATTTGGCTTTATACATTAAGGTATGATTATATTAAGCCGCTTTTAGAGGATATATTTGCTCAAACAGGGCTTTGTATAGGTGTATGTTCATCTTTTAACAGCTATCTTTTGAAAAATGCCGATATAGTAATTAACTTAAACAAAAACGGGGAGTATTTTGGCTCTTTAAGCAAAAATGCGGTTTATATAGATATTGCAGATGACAGGAACAATACAAACAGGCTTATGCGCCTAAGAAAAGATGTTTCCGTTATGCGGGATTTTAAAATAGACTATAACAACACCAGTTTAAAGCCAAACTGTGCCGAGGCGGCGTTATGTGTAATAAATAAATATTTTAGGGAAATGATATTTAATGGCGTTACGCCGACAAGATTAAAAAATGCGGCGGAATGTGTTAATTCTTTTAACTTAAGGCCTTTTTGAAGCATTAAAAAGGCTTAACCCAAGTAAAAAGTTGACAATACAGACTGCCTATTGTATAATTTGTGGATATGAAAACGGCTGTGGGTATGTAATATATCTGAGCAGCCGTTTTAGGCGTACACAATTTTATTTGTTTGATTTTTTAAATTCGTTTATTATATTAAAAGGAGCTGTTTTTTGTGGCGGAAAAGAAAGTTGTTTTAACATACGAAGGCCTTAAGAAAAGAGAAGAAGAACTTGAGGAATTAAAAACCGTTAGGCGTAAAGAAGTAGCCGAAAAAATAAAAGAAGCAAGAGGTCAGGGCGACCTTTCAGAAAATGCCGAGTATGACGCGGCTAAAGAGGAGCAGGGCGAAATAGAAGCAAGAATAGCACTTCTTGAAAAAATGCTCAGAAACGCCGAGGTTATTGATGACGAGGAAGTAAGCTCTGATATAATAAGCGTTGGAAGCAGAGTAAAAGTATACGACAACGAGTTTGAGGAAGAAGTAGAATATACAATAGTAGGCTCAGCCGAGGCTGACCCTATGGAAAACAAAATATCAAATGAATCACCTGTAGGCATGGGACTTTTAGGCCATAAAATAGGCGATAATGTAGTTATAGAAACACCGGACGGCGAAATTTCATTTAAAGTACTTGATATAAATAAGTAAGGAGGAAAAAACAGTGGCGCAGAATACTAATGAGAATACTGAAAGTACACAGGTAAGCCAAGAAGAACTCAGCGCCCTTTTAAAAGTAAGAAGGGAAAAGCTTGAAAAGCTTCAGTCAGAGGGCAAAGACCCATTTAAAATTGTAAAATATCCGGTTGACACACACAGCAGCGACATACTTGAAAATTTTGAACAGTACGAAGGTAAAGACGTAGTTATAGCAGGCCGTCTTATGGCTAAGCGTGTTATGGGTAAGGCAAGCTTCTGCAATGTTCAGGACAGAAACGGCAAAATTCAGGCTTATGTTAGCAAAAACGACATAGGCGAAGAAAGCTATGCCGATTTTAAGAAATACGATATAGGCGATATAATAGGTATTAAAGGCTTTGTATTTAAAACAAAAATGGGCGAAATTTCAGTTCATGCTCATGAGGTTGTGCTCCTTTCAAAGAGCCTTCAGATACTGCCAGAGAAATTCCATGGCCTTAAAGACCAAGAGCTTAGATACCGCCAGAGATATGTAGACCTTATAGTAAATCCTGAGGTTAAAGATGTATTCCTTAAAAGAAGCGCCATTATTAAAGAAATAAGAAATATATTAGACGAAAAGGGCTTCCTTGAGGTTGAAACACCTGTACTTCAGACTATACCGGGCGGCGCCGCAGCAAGACCGTTTATTACACACCATAATGCTCTTGATATAGACATGTACTGCCGTATAGCTCTTGAGCTTCCTTTAAAACGTCTTATAGTAGGTGGTTTTGAAAGAGTTTATGAAATAGGACGTGTATTCAGAAACGAAGGTATTGACCTTAGACATAACCCTGAGTTTACTCTTATGGAGCTTTATCAGGCATACACAGATTATAACGGAATGATGGATATTACAGAAGAAATATTCCGTGAAGTAGCTAAAAGAGTAAACGGCACAACAAAATTAACTTACGGCGGATATGACATTGATTTAGGTCAGAAATTCAACCGTATGACAATGGTTGACGCTGTTAAGAAATTCTCCGGTGTTGACTTTGATGAGATTAAAGACACTGAAGAAGCAAGAAAAATAGCTAAAGAAAAAGGCGTTGAGTTTGAGGAAAGACACGCTAAAGGCGATATATTAAATCTTTTCTTTGAGGAATTTGTTGAAAAGAATATTGTTGAGCCTACATTTATAATGGATTACCCTGTTGAGGTTTCACCTCTTACAAAGCGTAAACCAGATAAACCAGAATATACAGAGCGTTTTGAGCTTTTTATTGTAGGCAGGGAATACGGAAATGCTTATTCCGAGCTTAACGACCCTATAGACCAGAGGGTACGTTTTGACCATCAGGCTAAAATGCGTGAAATGGGCGACGATGAGGCAAACCTTATTGATGAGGACTTTATGACAGCTCTTGAATATGGTATGGCGCCTACAGGTGGCTTAGGTATAGGTATAGACAGAATGGTAATGCTTCTTACAGGTCAGGTATCTGTAAGAGATGTAATTCTGTTCCCTACAATGCGTCCTTTAGATGGTGCAAAGAAAGAAAGCAGTGTGCTCTCTCATACAGAAACACCAAAAACAGAAGAAAAAACAGGCGAGAAAATAGATTTTTCTAAAGTAGAAATTGAGCCTTTATTCAAGGATTTTGTAGATTTTGAAACATTCAGCAAATCTGATTTTAGAGCTGTAAAGGTAAAAGAATGTGAAGCTGTACCAAAGAGCAAAAAGCTCTTAAAGTTTGTATTAGATGACGGCACAGCTGAAGATAGAGTGATTTTAAGCGGTATTCACGAGTATTATGAGCCAGAAGAACTGGTTGGCAAGACTTGTATTGCTATTACAAATCTTCCGCCAAGAAAAATGATGGGTATTGATTCCTGCGGCATGCTGATTTCAGCAGTACACAGTGAAGAAGGCGAAGAAAGACTTCATCTTTTGATGGTAGACAGCCATATACCAGCAGGCGCAAAACTCTATTAATAAAACGGTATGTACTTCATAGTCAGAAAAAGCCTCGAAAGTACACTTTTACATCAAATTTACATTATTTGATTAAGAAAAGTGTACTGAGCCTGAAAAATCGCATAATGAACGAAATAAATGGGCAGTCCTTTATTGGGATTGCCCGTTTTTAAATAAAAAGAAACAATATTGTATAAGGTGAGAACTATGAATATTAAAGAGGTAAAGGAAGGGAAAAAGCAATATCTTAATTTGCTGTTATTGGCAGATGAGCAGGAAAATATGATAGACCGATATCTGACAAATGGTACAATGTATATTTTAGAGGATAATGGAGTTAAAGCAGAATGTGTTGTTTTAGATGTTGGCGGCGGAGTGCTTGAAATAAAAAACATTGCCACAGCTCCACAGTTTCACGGTAAGGGCTATGGTAAAGCATTAATTGATTTTATTGTAAAAAAATATCAGGAAAATTATGCAATATTACAGGTTGGAACGGGTGAGAGCCCATCAACAATACCGTTTTATGAAAAATGCGGTTTTATCCGTTCTCATGTTATTAAGAACTTCTTTACTGATAATTATGACCACCCAATTTATGATGGTGGTGTGAAGCTGATAGATATGATTTATTTGCGAAAATATATACGGATTAAATAAAATAATTTGATTAGCAAAAGATAGCAGTTATAAATTTATGAGCAGACATAAGTCTTATTTTTATGGTAAATGCTGTGACTTTAAAGGTATTGACTTGTATTTTAAAACAGTGTAGAATAAAAAAATACAGTTTTATATTTTTTACATAAATATTTGTTATCAAACTCTAAAGCATATATCATATATCTTATAGAGGTAAAGATAAATTGGAAAATAGGTGTTTTGAACAGATTGAAAATTAGTAAATATGCATATAATAAAAATCAGCAGTACCATGTATAGCACAAATGATTACTTTTCATGCAATGAGTTATTTAGACAAATAAATATTTATAAGCCTGTGCTGATATTGGCACAGGCTTAGTTTGTATATACCAAAGAAAGGAATTTTTTGCCAATGGATAAACTGAATTATGATGTTTTGCTTTTTGATTTAGATGGAACACTTACCGACTCAATAGACGGTATAGTAAATGCTGTATGCTATGCCTGCGAGAAGTTAGGTATAAGAATACCTACACAAGAGGAGCTTTTGGAATTTATAGGCCCGCCTATGACATATTCTTTTACAACACACTTCGGTCTTGAGGGTAGAACACTTGATAAAGCAATAGATTTTTATCACGATTATTACAGCGACAAAGGCTGGAAAGAAAACAGAGTGATAGACGGAATTATTCCAATGCTTGAGGAGCTTAAAAGAAAGGGCAAGCGCCTTGCTTTAAGCACAAACAAACCGGAACATTACGCACAGCAGATTATGGATATGTTTGGCCTTTCCAAATATATGGATTTTATAGGCGGAAGCAGTTATGAAGAAGACAGAATGGTAAAATGGAAGGTTATAGAGCATACACTTAAAGGCCTTGGTGTTACTGATAAAAGCACAGCTATTATGATTGGTGACAGACATTACGATGTAGAAGGCGCCAAAAGAGTTTCTATAGAGGCCATTGGGGTTACATTTGGCTATGGTTCAAGGGAAGAACTGGAAAGTGCAGGAGCTATAGTGGTAGTTGATACACCAAAAGAACTGGCAGAACTTTTTTAAAAAGGAGGTCTGTGACATGGAAATGACACTTGAAAACATGATAGATGCTCTTACTATGTATTATGAAGCGGCAGGCTATGATGACTTTTACGAAAGAGAAATAAAAGGCCGAAAACCGGAGGACATTTATGAACTTTACGAAAGCACATTTGCCGACAACATGAGTTTTTAAATATATAAACATCTGTTAAGCTGAGTTAAATAAAAGTTAATTAAAAGCGGCACGGAATTTTTGTGTAAACAAAATAATTCGTGCCGTTTTGCTGTATGTGCCGCAGTATTAAGCGTAAAACTTCAGATTTTTAAAAGTACATAGTGCTTAAACAAATTCTAATTATGGTTGAACAAATTTTGCTTATATTCTATAATATATAATAGTGTTTTAAAATACAAACTAATTTTTCGGAGGCGTTTATTTTGATATTTAATAATGTTCTTGAGGCTATGGGAAATACTCCCGTTATTAGACTTAATAGGCTTGTGACAGATGATATGGCGGAAGTACTTGTAAAATACGAGGGCGTAAATATAGGCGGCTCTGTTAAAACAAGGACAGCTTTTAACATGATAGAGGAGGCCGAGAAAAAAGGCCTTATTAATAAAGATACAATTATTGTGGAGCCAACAAGCGGAAATCAGGGTATAGGCATTGCCCTTGTAGGCGCTGTTAAAGGCTATAAAGTTAAAATTGTAATGCCGGATTCTGTAAGTGAGGAAAGACGCAAAATAGTTGCCGCATACGGCGCTGAGGTTGTGCTTATTCACGATGACGGTGATATAGGAAAATGCATAGATATGTGCCTTGAAACAGCTTTAAAACTTAAAGCTGAAAACCCTAATGTTTATGTTCCTCAGCAGTTTGAAAACCCGGATAATAACATGGCCCATAAAAAATATACAGCGGCAGAAATACTTTCTCAGGTAAACGGACCTATAGACGGATTTTGCTCAGGCGTTGGAACAGGCGGCACATTAAGCGGCATAGGAGAAGCTTTAAAAGAAGCTAATCCTAATATTGAAATATGGGCAGTTGAGCCGGAAAATGCCGCTATACTTTCGGGCCACAAAGTAAGCACACATATTCAAATGGGTATAGGCGACGGAGTTATACCTAAAAACCTTAACCAGAAAATTTACAGCGAAATATGCATTGTAACAGATGACGAGGCTGTTGAGATGAGCAAGAAGCTGGCAAAATATGAAGGACTTTTATGCGGTATTTCCAGCGGTTCAAATGTTGTAGCGGCTCTTAAACTGGCTAAAAAGCTTGGCAAAGGAAAAAGAGTAGTTACACTTCTGCCGGATACTGGAGAAAGATACTTTAGTACAAGGCTTTTTGACTGATATTTTTAATACTAAGGAGGGACTTTATGGCAGTTTACAAATGTACTGTATGCGGTTATGTTTACGATGAAGAAAAAGAGGGAAAACCGTTTTCGGAATTAGAAAAATGTCCTGTATGTAGTGCGGGGCCTGAAAAATTTGTAATTGTTGAACAAACCGGAACTGAAAACAGTGTTGCTCAGCAGGCAGAAGCCGAATATACGTCTGATTTGGCATATCCTTCTGATTATGCGAGGGTGGATTTATCCTGCCGCTATATGAAAGAAATACACGAAATGGCTGTTACGGGAAAAACCGTAAGCGCCGCTATGGGTACTAAAATGCCTATGCCTTCTTGGGATGATATACTTATTCTTGGTGCACAGCTTAATCCTATGCCGCTTTTTGAGCACGAAAATGTTAATATCACAACTGTTATTGGCAAAAACGCCAAAAGGCCAATGATACTTGCCGGGCCTGTGTATATTTCGCATATGTCATTTGGTGCCCTTTCTAAAGAAACAAAAATAGCCCTTGCAAAAGGCAGTGCTATGGCTAAAACAGCCCAGTGCTCCGGAGAAGGCGGAATACTGCCGGAAGAAATGGCGGCGGCGCATAAGTATATATTTGAGTATATACCTAACAAATATTCCGTTACAAAAGAGAACCTTCAAAAAGCTGACGCTATAGAAATAAAAATAGGCCAAGGCACAAAACCGGGTATGGGCGGACATCTTCCGGCTGAAAAAGTAACACCGGAAATAGCCGCTATACGCCAAAAACCTTTAGGCCATGATATTTTAAGCCCTTCTAAGTACGAAGGCATAAACACAAAAGAGGATTTAAAGGCGCTTGTAGATTATTTAAGAAATGAATCCGACGGAAGGCCTATAGGTATTAAAATAGCCGCCGGAAGAATAGAAAAAGACCTTGAATTTTGTGTCTATGCCCAGCCGGATTTTGTTACAATAGACGGCAGAGGCGGCGCTACAGGCTCAAGCCCGCTGTTTTTAAGGGAGTCTACAAGTGTGCCTACAATATACGCTCTTTACAGAGCAAGAAAGTATTTAGACAGTGTTAAAAGCGATATAGAGCTGGTTATTACAGGCGGTTTAAGAGTTTCGTCTGATTTTGCCAAAGCTATAGCTATGGGTGCAGATGCTGTTGCCATAGCGTCATCTGCTTTAATAGCGGCCGCATGCCAGCAGTACAGAATTTGCTCCAGCGGTATGTGCCCTGTAGGTGTGGCAACTCAGAATCCGGAATTAAGAGCAAGGTTTGAAGGCGACAAAGCCGCTTTAAGGGTAGCTAACTTTTTAAATACTACATTTGACGAGCTTAGAACATTTGCCAGAATAACAGGCCATTATGATATACACGACCTTAATGTAAATGATTTATGCACAATAAACCGTGAGATTAGCGATTATACTAATATACCTCACGCTTAAGATATGTTTTTATGGGAGGAATATAAAATGCTTGATGCAAAAGTAGCAAATCTTATTAATGAACAGGTAAACAAAGAATTTTATTCGGCTTATCTCTACCTTGATTTTTCTAACTATTATTATAATGAAGGTCTTGACGGCTTTGGCAACTGGTACAAAATACAGGCTCAGGAAGAAAGAGACCACGCAATGCTTATGCTTACATACCTTCAGAATAACGGCGAAAAAGTAGTTCTTGAGGCTATAGCAAAACCGGATGTTGAGCTTAAAGAGTTTATAGACCCGCTTAATGAAGGCCTTAAACATGAACAGTATGTTACAAGCCTTATACATAATATATATGATGCCGCAAACAGTGTAAGGGATTTCCGTACAATGCAGTTTTTAGACTGGTTTGTTAAAGAACAGGGCGAGGAGGAGAAAAACGCCGAAGACCTTGTTAAAAAGTTTACTCTTTTCGGCAGTGACCCTAAAGGACTTTATATGCTTGATAACGAGCTTGCCGCAAGGGTTTATGCGGCACCTTCACTGGTACTTTAATTAGTAAGGCAGTTGTTTTGACTTAATAAATAAAACTAAAAACATAGCGCTGGATTATTTGTATATACAGATATTTCAGCGCTTTTTATTATATAAATGTTTTAAGCAGTGCAGGGGAAATAGCCATGCTTAAGTATAACAATAGTAAATAAGATATTTAAGAATTAAAAAATATAAGTTATTTAGGATTACTTAAAAATAGTTTGAAATAGTTTGAAATAGTTTGAAAACAACATGTATTTTATATGTAACATGTTTAAATATTGTTTTATTATTTATACATAATTTCTAATTTTAATTTTAATTTACATATTGCCTAAGGTAGAATATAATTAGACTTAAGCAGAATTTTAAATTTAATGGGCTTAAACAGTTTAATGGAGGTTTATATGGAATTTATTCAATCCATATATAAAAAATATAATAACCATATATATTTTAAACCGGCTTTTCCGCTTGTGTTTATGATGCTTTATTTATTTTATTATTACACAATGATAAGCCCTGTGTATTCTTTAAGTGACCGTATTGCGGAGATAGTAAATCCTTATATAACAATGCCTTATATAACCGCAATTGTTATGACTTTTATTAGTCTTATGTACGGCGGAACTCTTTTAAGGTCCATATATATTATTATGTATATGTTTGCGGTGGCGTTTTCTGTTTATATGACTTTAAAAACAGGCGGCAGTGTTGATATAGCTTTGTATATTCCGCATTTAATAATACTGGTTTTAAATATTGCTATATGGGTAGCTTTTGAAAAGTATAAAAACAGCAAATAAAAAACAGTGAGCTTTATTTTTTCTAAAGTTCACTGCTTTTTTATTAAACAACTTTTTCTAATTTTTTCTAATTTTTTCTAACTATTTCTAACTTTTTCTAAATCTTATTTTAAATTTTTGTTTTTCTGGAATTCTTCCTCACAGTAAAGGCAGCGGTATTTTCCGCTTGGTGTAAGTTTGAATATATGGTCACACTCATGCTCTATACTTGTAATACAGCGAGGGTTTTTGCAGCGCATTACATTAACAAGTGTTTCTGGAAGAACAGGTTTTTCTTTTTTAATTATTTTTCCGTTTTTAATATAGTTTATTGTAATGTCCGGGTCTATATAGGCAAGCACACCAAAGTTAATTGAAGATACTTCGCCTTCTATTTTTATAATGTCTTTTTTGCCGCTTTTTGTACTGCGCACGTTTTTGATTATGGCAACACCGCAGTCAAGGTTATCAAGGCCGGCTACATCGGCAAGTGTACGGCTGGTGCCGGCTTTTATATGGTCTATTACAACACCGTTTTGAATTTCATCTATATTAAGCATACTTGGGCTCCTTTCACGCTAAGTTTAATAATTTAAGTATAAGGGCCTCTCTTACATACATACCGTTTTGAACCTGCTCAAAATAAGCCGCCCTTGGGTCTTTGTCAACTGCCAGAGCTATTTCGTTTACTCTTGGAAGTGGGTGAAGAACGGCCATGTCTTCTTTAGCCAGTTCCATTTTCTTTTCTGTAAGTATATAGCTGTCTTTAAGTCTTATATAGTCTTCCTCGTTAAAGAAACGCTCTTTCTGCACACGTGTCATATAAAGTATGTCAAGCTTGCCTAAAGCGTCTTCAAGGTCTGTTGTTTCCTCAAACTCTATATTATTAGGTTTAAGCACTTCGTTTATAATATAGTCCGGTACTTTAAGCTCTGTTGGGCTTATAAGAATAAATTTAATACCGTCCCAGCGAGAAATGCTCTTTATAAGGCTGTGTACTGTTCTGCCGAACTTTAAGTCTCCGCAAAGACCTATTGTAAGGTTATTAAGACGCCCTTTCCTGCGGCGGATAGTTGCTAAATCCGCAAGAGTCTGAGTTGGGTGCTGGTGTCCGCCGTCGCCGGCATTTATAACAGGTATAGATGAGAACATGCTTGCTCTCATAGGTGCGCCTTCTTTTGGGTGGCGTATAGCCGTTATGTCGGCAAAAGCGCTTATTACCCTAATTGTGTCAGCTACACTTTCGCCTTTAGATGCGCTTGATGAGTTTGCACTTGAAAAGCCTATTACACTGCCGCCCAGATTAATCATTGCCGACTCAAAAGAGAGCCTTGTGCGTGTGCTTGGCTCATAAAAAAGAGTGGCTATTTTTTTGTGGGCGCATTTATCCTGATATTTTTCAGGATTGCGGCGTATATCCTCGGAAAGTACGAGAAGTTCTTCTGTTTCTTCCTTAGTAAAATCCAACGGGTCAATTAAATGTCTCATATTCTAACCTCTCTATATTTATTATCTACTTACCGCCGACTTTTGGCGGGCTTACTGATTAAATTATCCGACAGGCAGTTTAATTTGTCAATACAACTTGATTACAAAAAATATATAGCATGTTTTACCATAAATTACCATATGACACTGTGTTGACTTAGGTATATGCAAGGGGTATAATATAAGAACAAATATTCGTAATAATAAGAATGAATATTTGCATATATTTTACAGAGGTGTTTTGTATGGACAGGATAGTGCTTCATTCAGACTGCAACTGCTTTTATGCCTCCGTGGAGTGCCTTTATCATCCAGAGCTTAGGGATAAACCTGTTGCCGTAGGCGGAGATGAAAAAAAGCGCCATGGAATAATACTTACTAAAAATTATATAGCCAAAAAATACGGTATTAAAACAGGTGAAGCCCTTTGGCAGGCCAGACTTAAATGTCCGGATTTGGTTGTTATACCGCCGGATTTTAAAAAATATATGCGTTTTTCTAAAATGACCCGTGAAATTTATTTGGAATTTACTAATCTTGTGGAGCCTTTTGGTCTTGATGAAGCTTGGCTGGACTGTACGGCATCTAAAGAAATTTTTGGCGGCGGAAAGGAAACGGCAGAAAAAATACGATGTAAAATAAAAAAAGAGTTGGGCATAACTGTAAGTATTGGAGTAAGCTGGAATAAAATTTATGCCAAACTTGGCAGTGACTATAAAAAGCCCGATGCTGTAACTGTTTTTGACAGAGAAAACTATAAAAAACTGGTGTTCCCTCAGCCGGCAGAAAACATGCTTTATGTAGGCCGGGCAAACAAACGCCGTCTTGCTCTTTTAAATATAAGAACAATAGGTGATATAGCAAAAGCTGACAGGGAGTTTCTGCATAAGCATTTCGGCAAGTGGGGGTATGTGCTTCATTCGTTTGCCAATGGATACGATATTGACCCTGTAAGAGAGTATAGCTCCCATGCCGGCATTAAATCCATAGGCAACAGCTTTACGCTTCCTCGGGATTTAAACACAAATGGCGAGGTTTTTGCCGCTTTGGCGCTTTTGTCAGAATCTGTAGGGGCAAGGTTAAGGGAACACGGTTTAAAGGGCAGTGTTGTGGCAGTAAGTGTGCGTGACAATGGTCTTTTCAGTTTTGAAAGACAAAAGAAGCTTAAACTTTCAACAGATATAAACGACGAAATTTTAAAAGGCGCATATGAGCTTTTTATTTCAAACTATAACTGGCAAAAGCCTATACGTTCTTTAGGTGTAAGGATATCTGATTTAGTAGAAAATACCGAAGCCGTTCAGATGGATATTTTCGGAACGGATTTAAGAAGGGAAAAACGCCGCAGTCTTGATAAATCCCTTGATTTAATAAGAAATCGTTTCGGCCCTAAAGCCGTTGTAAGAGGGACAGAGCTTATAAACGGGGACATTACAGCCATAAGCCCTAAAACGGATAATGTAATATTCCCAACGGCATATTTTAAATAATAAAAAAATAAATGGTGGTGAAATTTTTTATGCAGGCAAGAAAGGTTTATATAGATATGACGGCTGAATTTGACGAAAACGGCAATATAATGCCCATAAGCTTTAAATACGAAAACGGCATTGTATATAAAATAGATAAGGTGCTGAGCATAAGAAAAATGGCGGCTCTTAAAACAGGAGGAGCCGGTTTGCGGTATACATGCCGAATTAAAAACCACGAAAAATATATATTTCTGGAAGAAAACAGGTGGTTTATAGAAACTCAAAAACAGGCACAGGAGTACTAGCCTTTCTGCAAAAATAAAAAATCCGGCTGTAAAGTCAGCCGGTTTTTTGTTATATAAAATATTTATTCCATAAGCTCCGAATAATCAGCAATAAGCATTTTGCAGTTGCCGCACCAAAAGGCCTTTGGCCAGTTTTGGCAGAAGGCAATACAAATATCATCTGGAGGCAGCAAAACAGCATGTTTCTTTTCAAGTATTTTCTTTGATAAAAGATTAGGGGCTTTTTCGCCTTCGGGAAGAAAATAATTGTATCCACGGCCGCATAAAAAGCCTTTTTTCATTTCTTTGCCGCATTTTGGACAGAGCATTTAACCGCCTCCTTTTAAAAAGCAGATTTAAGCTTTTATATTTATAAAATACCATATTTAAAATAAAGCCGCAATTATAAAAAATAAAGAAGCATTATTCAGTGGAGTATGTTTTAAATGACGCATTATAAAGCTCAAAAGATTTATTTTTACTCTTTGCCGCATATAGGCAGTTAAAAAATATAGGGTTGAATTTTCAGCAAATTTTATATAATATGGTATAAATAAACACTTATAGACACATGAACGTTTATTATATACAGTATACTGGGGAGGTTTTTAAATGAAGCTTATATCTTTAAAAGAAGAACTTATGTCTAACCCATATCCGGGCAGGGGTATTGTAATAGGC
>JAHZEA010000021.1:28094-34450 GCA_019422065.1 Lachnospiraceae bacterium
AAGACGGCAAAACAGCCGTTACAGCATATTTTATAATGGGAAGAAGCTCAAACAGCCGTAACAGAGTTTTTGTTGAGGATGGCGAAGGCATACGCACAGAGGCTTTCGACCCTTCTAAATTAGAGGACCCAAGCCTTATTATTTACGCTCCAGTAAGAGTTTTAGGCAATAAAACAATAGTTACAAACGGCGACCAGACAGACACAATTTATGAGCTTATGGACAAGCAGTCCACATTTGAGCAGTCTTTAAGAGGCAGAGAGTTTGAGCCTGACGGCCCTAACTATACACCGAGAATTTCAGGTGTTATGCATGTTGAAAACGGAAATTACAACTATGCCATGAGCATACTTAAAAGCGATAACGGCAGAGCGGAAAGCTGTGACCGTTTTACATTTGCTTACAACAACCCTATAAACGGCGAAGGCAGATTTATTCACACTTATGCAAGAAACGAAAATCCGCTTCCAAGCTTTGAAGGCGAGCCTAAGAGAGTAGAAATTAAAGGCAACATTGACGAGTTTACAGACATGATTTGGTCAAGCCTTAATGAGGATAACAAGGTTTCTCTTTTTGTAAGATTTATTGATATAGCTACAGGCAAATACGAAACAAGAATAATTAACAAAAACAAATAATAAAGGGAGGTAATTTGTGTTATGAAGGAACTTGCTCTTAAATACGGCTGTAACCCAAACCAGAAGCCGTCAAGAATATTTATTGAAAATGGGGAACTGCCTATTACAGTCCTTAATGGAAAACCGGGATATATTAACTTCCTTGACGCTTTTAACGGCTATCAGCTTGTAAAGGAATTAAAAGAGGCTACAGGTCTTCCTGCGGCTACATCTTTCAAACACGTTTCACCGGCAGGTGCGGCAGTAGGCCTTCCTTTGGATGATACACTTAAAAAAATATATTGGGTAGATGATTTAGGGGAGCTTTCACCTTTGGCATGTGCTTACGCAAGGGCAAGAGGCGCCGACAGAATGTCATCCTTTGGTGATTTTATATCACTTTCAGACGTTTGTGATGTATCTACAGCAAATATTATTAAAAGAGAAGTATCCGACGGCGTAATAGCTCCGGGATATGAGCCGGAAGCTATTGAGATACTTAAAACAAAGAAAAAAGGCAACTACAACATTATACAGATAGACCCATCTTATAAGCCTGAGCCTGTTGAAAGAAAGCAGGTTTACGGCATTACATTTGAACAGGGCAGAAACGAGCTTAAAATAGACAGAGAGCTTCTTAAAAACATTGTAACAGAAAATAAAGAAATACCTGACTTAGCCCAGATTGACCTTATAATAGCTCTTATTACACTTAAATATACACAGTCAAACTCAGTATGCTTTGCAAAGGGCGGACAGGCTATAGGTATTGGCGCAGGCCAGCAGAGCCGTATTCACTGCACAAGGCTTGCAGGTAGCAAGGCAGACAACTGGTTCCTTCGCCAGAGCCCTAATGTAATGAATCTGCAGTTTGTTGATACTATAGGCCGTGCCGACAGGGATAATGCCATTGACCTTTATATAGGTGAGGACTATATGGATGTTTTGGCAGAAGGCAAATGGCAGAATATATTTAAAGTAAAGCCTGAAGTATTTACTCAGGAGCAGAAAAAGGCATGGCTTTCTAACATGAAAGACGTAGCTCTTGGTTCAGACGCGTTCTTCCCGTTTGGTGACAATATAGAGCGTGCTTACAGAAGCGGTGTTAAATATGTGGCTCAGCCGGGCGGCTCTATTAGAGATGACCTTGTAATTAAAACAGCAAATGACTGCAATATGGCTATGTGCTTTACTGGCATAAGGCTTTTCCACCACTAATAACGCAAATTTAATATAAGTTTTTATAAGCCGCAGGTTTTAATTGCCTGCGGCTTAATTTTGTTTAATATTACATAATTTTGTATACATGTTAACTTTGTTATATTTATATTTATAATGCAGCTGAACAAATATTATAAATATTGCTGTAATATTTTAGTGACATAATATTGTAAAAGAGCTTTTTTTATACCTGTTAAATGTTAATAAAGGCAATTTTATTGGCTTTTGTTAGTTTGCTTACATAAATCTATTGAATATATTAATTAATTTTAATATAATATATTTTACGTTAAAGAGAGGGGGAATATTTCAAATGGAAAAGGCCAGTACACGAGGCCATTTATGCGCTCTTTGGAGCATACTTATTTGGGGAACTACATTTGTGGTAACAAAAGTACTGCTGGATAAATTTACGCCGGCAGAGATACTTTTTACAAGGTTTTCGGCGGCTTGGGTACTGCTTATGATACTTGACCACAGCAGAGTAAAGACAAAAAGCTTTAAAGAAGAGTTAATGTTTGCCTCAGCGGGATTATTTGGTGTTGTGGTGTATTTCCTTTTTGAAAATACCGCCCTTACGTATATAACCGCATCGGCAGTAGGCATTCTTGTTTCAGTATCCCCGTTTTTTACTGCTTTAATATCAAGAGTATTTTTAGGCGAAAGAACAAAAAGGTATTTTTTTGCAGGATTTGTATTGGCTATGGCAGGTATTACACTTGTAACCCTTAACGGCGGTGTTGAAGGTGCGTTGGATTTTAAAGGCTTAATATTAGCCTGCGGCGCGGCCTTAAGTTGGGCGGTTTACTCTACCATAACTAAAAAAATAAGCTCATGGGGCATTAAAGCTGTACCTATGACAAGGCACATATTCTTTTACGCTATTATAATTTGTATTCCTGTGCTTTGCTTTATGGGCTTTGATGTGAAGTTACATGAGTTATATGACAGCAAAGTTTTGCTCAGTTTTGCCTTTCTTGGATTTTTAGGCTCAGGAATATGCTATGTAACTTGGAATAGTGCCCTTAAAATACTTGGTGCGGTAAAAACAAGCGTATACATATACCTTATACCTGTTGTAACGGTTATATTTTCTGTTATATTCTTAAAAGAACGCATTACATTAATGGAGTTGTGCGGTATAGGCCTTATATTTACAGGCCTGTTTATATCGGATAAAGACAGATTATTTATGCCTCAAAGAAGTGCATCAAAACATGCTCACCAAAGTGCTGAGCAATAAAAAATAACAAATATTAGGCGGTTTTAAATTTTAAAAGGGATTTGTTTTTTAGGAGGAAATATGGAAAACAGCAGTACAAACGAAAATAAAATGGGCACCATGCCCGTAAATAAGCTTCTTTTATCAATGGCCATACCAATTATGATTTCTATGATTGTTCAGGCCTTTTACAATGTAGTAGACAGTATTTATGTTTCACAGTTAAGCGAAGATGCGCTTACGGCGGTTTCTATGGCTTTCCCTATACAGAACTTTATGATTGCTATGGGAAGTGGTATAGGTGTAGGTACAAACGCTGTGCTTTCAAGGGCATTAGGCGAAAAGAAACAGTCAGCAGCAGACAAAACAGCAATGCAGGGAGTTCTTTTAAATTTAATAAGTTTTGTTATATTCCTTGTTTTTGGTATATTCTGTGCCGGTCTTTTTATGAAAAGCCAAACAAATATAGCCAGCATATATGAGGGCGGAACGGAATATGTACGCATATGCTGTATTTTTTCAATTGGTATTTTTATGCAGCTTACATTTGAAAGACTGCTTCAGGCTACAGGCAGAACACTTTATACTATGTTTACACAAACAACAGGCGCAGTTATAAACATAGTGCTTGACCCTGTACTTATATTTGGTCTTTTAGGTGCGCCTAAGCTTGGTGTAGCCGGTGCGGCTTATGCTACTGTTATAGGCCAGTGCGTAGCCGGTTTAATGGCTTTTATACTTAATATTAAAAAGAACCCGGATATAAACTTTAAGCTTTCAAACTTAGCTCCACAGTGGAGTGTTATAAAAACAATACTTGGTATAGGCATACCGTCAATACTTATGATTTCGATAGGCTCTGTTATGACTTATGCCATGAACAAAATACTTATAGTATTTACACCTACAGCAGTAGCTGTATTCGGTGTTTACTTTAAACTTCAGAGCTTTGTATTTATGCCTATATTTGGTTTAAACAACGCAATGGTACCAATACTTGCATTTAACTATGGCGCTAAAAAAGGCGACAGAATACACAAAACAATTAAATTGGCTGTTACATATGCTATATGCATTATGCTTTTAGGCCTTGCCATATTCCAGATATTCCCGGACAAGTTATTGTTGCTCTTTAACGCTTCTGATGATATGCTTACAATAGGTGTCCATGCTTTAAGAATAATCTGCTTAAGCTATATTTTTGCCGGTTTCTGTATTATAACAAGCTCTGTGTGTCAGGCATTCGGCCATGGCCTTTACAGCCTTTATATATCTATAGGCAGACAGGTAGTTGTGCTTATACCGGCGGCTTTTATACTTTCCAAAATAGGCGGTCTTTCAGTAGTTTGGTTTGCGTTCCCTGTTGCGGAATTAGTAGCCATGATTTTAAGTATATTCTTCTTAAAACGTTCTTTGGGCAAGTTAGGTCTTAAAAAAGAAGCTGAAGCATCAGCTTAAATACGAAAGGGATATGCTATGAGTCCAAAAGATAAAAAATTTTTTACCGGATTTATAATAGCCTGTGTTATATGCATAGTGCTTGTTAAAGTTGTATTTTTAGGCGGTACAAGCAAAACAAGCGCAGTAGAAAGCATTATAAGCGAAAATTCCGGTTTAAATAATATTTCGGTTTTTTCATACGAAAATAAAGACGAAAACAAGGTATGCGCTTTTAACTATACTGATGAAAGCGGAAAAGAAGGTTTGGGCCTTGCAATACTAGGCAATAACAACAGAGGGTCATATGATGTTGATTCTATACTATACAGCACAGATGAGAGCGTTATTGTAAATGCCAATGCTGTAGTAGATGATATTCCTTGCGCTGTTGTAGCTGTTACAGATAAAAGCGAGGCGGACAAGGTAGTTGTAAGCGCTAAAGATACAACCACAGGCGCAGATGTTAAATTAACAAAAAGAATAGAACCGCCTAAAATAACATTCGTGCCTTATTCAGACAGCACTCAGGCGCAAAGCGTAAGCAATGTAAAGGTTTATAACTCAACTGACGAAGTAATAGTTGATATAGACTGTGAGACAGAACAGAAAGACGTTATTGCAGAGCAGTAATAAAATAAAACAGCACAAATTCTTATCAGTTAAGAATTATGTGCTGTTTTTGTTTATACATCGTTTAAATTTAGTTTTTTAGTGCAGGCTATGGCAAGTGCGCCGGAACCTATATGGCAGGCAATGCTTAATGAAAGCGGGTCGGTAATAACAGACTGAGAAGGAAATTGAGATTGTATCTCTTTTTTAAATTCAAGGGCCTCAGAAGGGTCTGTGCCGCTGTAAGCCACATGAAGTGATACATTTTCATCACTTTCGCCGCAGTTAAAGCGTTCCTTCATATCGCTTAATACGGCGTTAAGCATTATTTTTTTAGCCAGTTTTTTGGTGCGTGCTTTAGAGAAAGAGTCCAGTTTTTCACCCTGTATTTGAAGTATAGGCTTTATTTTTAAAAGAGAAGCAAGTGCCGCCGCAGATGGTGTAACCCTGCCGCCTTTTTTAAGATATTTAAGCGTTTCAAGGGTTATGTATATACTGGAATCCAGCTTTGTTTTTTCAAGGTAGTTTTTAATTCTTTCGCCGTCTATACCATTTGAAATCATTTCAAGTGTATCTAAAACGGATTGTTTTTGAGTAACGGATATTCTTTGGTTGTTTACAACATGCACTTTGCCGTTATAGTCATCAGAGAGCATAATGGCTGTTTGGCATGAACCGCTTAAAGAACTTGACATAGGAATATGAACTATTTCGTCGTATTCTTCAAGGAGTTTGTTCCATATATCGGTTATATCGCTTATAGCCGGCTGGGATGTGCCTATTTGAGCGTCATTTTCAAGGTTTGCATAAAACTGTTCCTGTGTAAGTGTTATGTCCTCAAAAAAAGTTTCGCCGTTTATTGTAAAAGGCATTGGTATAACAGTAATGCCGAGTTTTTCGGCTTCTGATTGTGTAATTCCACTGTTACTGTCTGTTACAACAGCTGTTTTAGCCATTTTCAATCCTCCTGTTTAAACTACAAAAATCGAGATAATTATATCACAAAACGCCCACTCTAACAATTACTTTAAGAAACGTTTAATATATGCAATATATGTATTGTTATTTATTGTATAAAAAAAGACGAAAAACTAATTTTCGTCTTTTCTAACTTTTCTAAGATAATAATTACTTGTTTTTTATTTTTTGGTCCATTATGTCTGCTAAAAGAGCGAACTGCTCAACACTTAATGCCTCGCCTCTTATACGGCTGTCAAACCCGGCTTCTTCCAAAGACTGAGTCAAGT